>JBJTQF010000109.1:0-12321 GCA_046075485.1 Myxococcota bacterium
GCAAAGAGGGCGCTGCCCTCTCTGCACTCACCCGCAAGGGATTCCATCCCTTGACCCGTGTTTTGTTTTAGATGACATAATCATTATTGATTAAGCATAACTGTCATCAGAAATAGTTGACTCACGTAACTATATCCTATAAGCACCTGTATAAAAAGCGCAAATTAGATGACATCCTTCTGCAGAACCGCGGCATCTGTTCGTATCTGCATCCGACATTCTGCCGCCCAGACGGGAGCACACCGACCCGATGAGTGACCCCTTCGTCCGTTTCCACGACGGAATGATTGCCAAAATGGGGGATATGGCAAGAATCATGCCTTACAAACAGCCAGATGAATAGTCCTTGACAGCCCTCCCAACTGACCCTTAAAGATGGAAAAAGATATCAACGTACACCTTCTGACAGCCGTCCCCATCGTGAAAGTGTTTGTCCCCATGAACAGACTTCCGTGTAAATACAAGCCCTTACAGGTGGAGAACTCCTTGCTGAAACGTGCATATCTGAGGTGTACGAGCATCGCACGAACATCTCATCCACTCCTGGTTTGTATGGTGTTGCCCCTCACCCTTTTGCTGATCGGGACCGTTGCCTACGCCGGGAGCCCCCTTGCCGGGATGCTGTCCTCGGCACAGGCGGAGGCAAAAGAAGTTCAGCTCAGCGTGCTGGCGGAGCCGCCGAGCTCGGCGCTGCTGATCAACGGAGTACCAAGAGGGCAAGCCAACGGGAATCTCCTGGTGATACCCCTCCGCCCAGGACAGGCCCTCTCCGTCAAACTTCAGCTTGAGGGATACCAGACCTGGGAGGCCAGCCTCCCCAAAGAGGCTCTCGGCGCGTCCTCACTTTACCTGTTTCGACGCCTGAAACCCGCAGGCTACTGCGGCTTTGAAACCAGTCGAGAGGATGTTCTCAAACGTGCAGAGACCGATGCCTTGAGTGCAAAAGAGCTGAACAGCCTCCGAGTGTGTTTTGAGAAAGAGAAGAAGTGGAACGATGCCATCTTAGTCACCCGCAAATTCTGCGAGCGACCCGACAGCATGGCAGACTGTCGCTTTAACCTCGGGAAGTCCTATAACGAAGTCCGGCAGTATCGGAGCTGCGCCTATGAGATGCGCCGGGTGATTCGAAATCCGCTGGGGCTCACCCTGTGCATCCAATTGAAAGCGTATGAGTATCTGTTGGCATGCTCCGCCGAAGAGTGGAGCCTCAAAAAACGTCCGGGAGAGCCTGTTCCCGGTGCCCTGGAGGAAGATGCCCTCCAGTTTAAGAATGCCCTGGCGAACTGGGCGCGAGAGTACAAAGGCCGCTCCACCTCAGAAGAGGCTGAGTGCCTCCGCGCTTCGCAGGTTTGGTATGGACAGTGGGAAAACAGCATCGCCTTAGAGGAATAAGGTCGGAATGTTCTAGCCGAATGGGTTGAGAAAACACATCTGTCACACACTTTTATGCTTGAGGAGCTCACAATGGCCACGTTTCCACACTGGATCTGTGGACTGATGCTGACCTTCTGCCTGCTGGTGGGAGGCTGTACGTCCACTCCGATTATGGGGCGCATCTACAATACCAAGGGAGAAGTGATCAGCAGTGCCACGGTGATCGTGAAGCCGGTGCGCCCTGTACAACGTCCCCCCGACTCCCCCAATGAGCAGTGTACGTACACCACCGACGAACAAGGCCGCTTCTTCTGCCATGAGCTGGGAGGATATCGCCTCCGACGAGGCGTTGAATACCAAGTCACTGCAAATAAAGAGTTCCATCGAGAAGCAACACTCAAGTTTATCTATCCCAGCGAAGAAGGACTTCGTTTGGAGCTCTCCAGCAGCAACGATGTGAAGGGTATCTCCGTGGATGCTTCAGGACAACGGGTCAATGACAGGAATATACCCACAGGTCTGGTCTCTCCCCCTTAGTGGAGCGACGTTTGACCGGATGTCCCTATAAGTCAGTGCTGAATTGAGGGTGAGTGTTCATCCGTCGTGCAGGACTTTTAAGATCTTACATCACTCAGCTCGTCTGGAGGGTTCATCCCTCACAATCTCGTAACATCCAGCGTCTGTATGCCAGAAAAGTCTGTATCCCAGGTAAGTCTGTGTCCCAGGTAAGTCTGTGTCCCTGGAAATCACACACAGCAGTACACTCGTAAGGTGATCCACATGAACAGCCGCTCGCACAAAATGCTGGTCCTCGTGACGGGAGCTCTTGCCCTGCTGAGCTTCTTGGTGATCACGCAGCGCCCTGTGTCGCGCGGGGATGGTGAGCCGAACCCATCAAGACCCACTGCGGACCTGTCCGCCTGTGGTGACTGGATTCCCAAGCTGGTGACCGATGAGAAACTCCGGGTTTCTTATGAACGCCCGGCGTGGGATGCCCTCAGAATGGGACGGCCTTCCGTGGCGCTTCAGCTCCTTCAGCAACCCCCCAAAGGCGATGCAATCAGCTTCGCCCTCTGGTGGCGGAGCGCCGTGGAGCTGGCGGATGTGCTGATGGCCCTGCGTCGAGTCCAACATGAAGCCCTGACCAAGCTGCTCGACAGACTCCTGGCCGTACAAGGAAAGCTGCGTGATCATGGCCGCTTACAAGAAGCCTCCGCCTTAACCCGCTCCTCTTGGGTGCCCCTTCTCCGAGCCCTGGTCTCCGTGGAACAAGGAGAATTTGTGCCCCTCACCCCCTGGCTGGACCAGCTCCCTCCCGGAGATCCCCTCCAGCCCGTCGTGGCGGTGTTGAGGTCCATGCCGACGCCTGTGCCACCGTCGAGCCTCGGCATCCGGGACATCCAGCGTGCCGATCACGCCGCCCAGCAGCTTGAGCCCTTGTTGCCCAAACTCCACCTCGCGCTCCAGTCGGTGGGTGCTCCTTGGACCGGAGATGCTCAAGCCCGGCTGAGCTGGTGGGTGACACAACATCAGTCCAAGCCCGACGGAACGCACCGTATGCCTCCGCCGGGTGAATGGTATCAAGCCCTCCGGCTCAGCGAGCCAGCCCTTCGCTGGCAGCAGGAATCACTTATAGAGGGCGGAGTTAGTTCAACCTCCGCACTGTTTGAAACGCTGTGGCTGACAGTCCTCGCAGAACAGTGGACCCGCTGGCTGACCCAAGAGGTGTCCACCTTTGCCACCTCTGAAGACCTGAGCCACCTGCTCGCGCGCGTCTGGACGCTTCACCTACATGCGCTGCGTGCTCCAGAGCAAGCCCGGGTGCAGGCATGTGAGCTGGAGCGGATCCTGAGCTCCAAACAAGTGGAGCAGGAAAAAGAGCTGTTGCCGTGGCTGGTGTTTGGAGACTTTTCAACCCTGGCGGAGCTGAAGATGCAGCTCCAGGCGCAGTGTCAGGGCCCCGCCGTGGCACAGACGCTGAGCTGTCCCGAGCTGGAGCTGTTTCGGGCAGAAGAGAACCGGCTGCGGCAGGAAGAAGAACAATGTCTCCAACAGCTCGATGTGCTGCTGGATGAACAAAGTGCCCTCGAAGTGGGCATCTCACGCGCACAGGGCGAAGCATGGCTGGGCGGAGACATCCGCAGGCGTTGGCTGGCGTCTGTGCCCGTCGGCTGTGAGGACCAGAGCCTACCCCTGCTGGAGCAGTGGAACAACGTGCGCAGCGTGCAAGGGGGGAGCCGCTGGCAGTCAATTCCTCTCCAACTGGAGCGTATTCGGCTGCACATCCGGCAGGGCTCGTATTTTAGGGCGTCGGGGGAGCTGCGACAACTGGCAAAACAAGATCCGCTCTTTGTGGGATTGGACGAGACCTTTCGGCTGCTGTCCGCTCAAGGGCCCTCCGGCGGGAGCGAGGGCATCTGATCCGCCCCCTGTGTTCGTATCAAGCATGTGTTGGTGTGAGCATGTGTGCGTATCAAGCGTGTGTTGGTGTCGAGCGTGTGTTGGTGTCGAGCGTGTGTCGGATGTCGTGAAGTCGCCGTCTTTGTTCATGTTTTGGGTTTTTAATCCTGGGTAGGTCTATTCAGAAGTTTTCTGCGACTGGCCGAGCGTCACCAGTCGCCAAACCGTGTGAGGGCCATGATGAAGTGCCAGCGATCATCTCAACGCGAGGGAGGCTCACGCCTCAGACGAGCAGGAGACAAAGGGTCCGCTTCCCCTGAAGGGCAGGTGCTTCGGCGTGCTGTGTTTCGAAATGCTGTGTTTCGGAATGCTGCGGCTGGGTGGCACAAGCGGAACTGGTATCTGTCGTGGTGTTTGCTGGTTCTGTATTGTTCCTCCACCGCACTCCGAGGCCAGACCTCCAGCTCCGTTGGAGATCCCTGCGAAGAAGGAGATCGGTGTCTGATCGCCATCGAAGATGGACCTGCCACCAACCTCAACCCGCTGAATCCGCGCTCCATCATCGATTTTCGAGTGCAGGAGCTGCTGCACGATTCTTTGTTTTTGATCGGAGATACAGGCACCCCCAAAGCCTCCATGATCGCCACCGATGCCGGCATGCAACCAGAGCTCAACTGTCAGGACCCTCTGGCAACCCTGGGGAGACTTAAGGCGGTGAAGAGCCACACGAATCAGCCGCTCACCGTCGAGACCCTACGAGATACCTATCTGGCGGCAGCGGAAGCATCACGCGCGGGGATCATCTCCACCCGATATTATGACAACTTGATCGGTGAGGTCAAACGACCGGGCCTTGCCGCCGACCAGTTTAAGATCACCTGGAAGCGGCCTGTGCTCGACTGTAAGTCCGTCTTGATGCTCAAGCTGGTGCCACGCGAAGGTTTTTCCAGTCCCAATCCCGCATTTTGGCCCACCGACCAAAAGATGGCACGCAACCCGATTGGGTTTGGGCCCTACAAGCTGGTGGCCGGGAAAGGACTGTCCAGCCAACAAGCCTATATCCAGCTCGAAGCCCACACCGGCTATCATAAAGGCGCGCCCCTCATCCCCAATATCCGGCTCAACAACCTGGTGCCTGCGGCGGAGATGGTGGAGCAGCTCGGCCAAGATCAAGCCCAGCTCGTCGTCTCCTTGCCCAAACGCCTGCTGGTGGACGTGCGAAAGAGTGGCGCGCGTGCCGTGCCCTATCCCCTCCGAAGCTGGTGGTATATCGCGTTTAACCATCAAAAACCGCTGATGCAAGACCTGCGGCTGCGTCAAGCCCTGGCACTCATCACCAACCGGCGAGACCTCGCCCGTCAGCTTGCCGACCGCATTCAAGATGCCAATCCCATCGACCGCCCCAAAGGATTGGACATGCCCAACGGCTCCGAAGGGGAGCTCAGCGAGCCCGAGCTGGAGCTGATCACCGGTCCTTTTGTGCCCGAGAGTCCCTTCTATAATGCCAGCGTGAGACCCTTCACCAGTGAGCTGGCCTCCGAAGCCAACACCGAAAAACGGCTGGAAAAGGCCGATGCGCTCCTCAAAGCGATGGGATTTGAGAAGAATCCGCGCCTCAAGTTCTGGTTCTACAAAGGTGAGAAGCTGACCTTCGAGATTGTGGTCAAACAAGAGCTGGCGGGAGGCGAAGACGTCGCCCACGTCTTTAAGCAGCAGCTCCTGGATATGGGCATCAGCGCCACCATCAAGGTGATGAAACAGTCAGAATGGGATCGGTTTGCTAAAGACGCAGATCTGGCCATCGGACGGCTCAGCTTCAATCATTACGATGATATACGTCCCTTTTTTGCCTCCAACGGCTCTTTTAACATGTTTGGCTACCAGAACCCCGAGGTAGACAAGCTCTTCGTTCAGTACGAACAAGCAGAAGACTTCAACAAAGGGGCGGAGGCCATGCGCCAAGCCCACGAACGCCTCGCCCGCGATGGCTCCATGATCTACCTGTGGACCGTGCAACAAGTGGCCGCCTTCTCCCGTCGCGTGGATGGATATCTGGTGCAGGGCTTCTCCTTCTGGGTGAACCCTCACCTCTGGAAGCTCAAACCCCGCAAGCAGTAGGAGCCGCCGATGGCACCGCAGGCGATGCACACACGCTGGAGTCCGCTGCTGTGGAGTGTCCTCAACCTGGGCATTGGAGCCCTGCTCGCGCCGTTGGGGGTGGCCCTGCTGGTCCAGGCCACCAGCCATCCCGATGCGCTGAGCTCCCACACGCTGTTGTGTCTGCCGGAGCTTGCCTCGGAAGACCTGAAGGGCCGCTATCTGAGCTGGGTTCAGCAGCTCTTGAAGACCGAAGGGCTCAGCGACGGCTGCGAACCACACCTGGAGCTGCTCCGGGTGACCGGTATGAGCCTGCTCCGAGTGCTGGAAGCCCTGGCGCTGGCGCTCTTTTTGGCTCTTCTCCGCTGGGGCGTGGAGCTGCGCACGCGGCTACAAACACCCCGGGCCCTGCCAGCGGTGCGGAGCTGGTGGCTGGCGCCGACGTTTGTATGGGCCACCCTGCTGGCGGTCGGCTGGAACTGGATGCTCCTCAAGCTGCCGGGGCTCGAGTCCGTGCGAAGCCCCTCCTGGTTTTTTCCAGAAGCCGCCCCCTGGCTCAAGAGTGGCGCCGCGTTGCTGGCCCTGAGCCTGGGATCCGCCACCTTCTGGTCGCTCTATGCGGGCCTCTGCGAAGACACTCAGCGCCTGGTGCAAGACGAGCTGCTGCTCAGCGCCCGCGCCAATGGGCTCTCGCTGCAAATTCCGCTGCTGCGCAACTTGCTCTCGCCCCTGCTCACCCGCCTCAGCGGGCGTATGCCCCTGCTGGTGGGCGAGCTGATTGTGGTGGAGCTGATCTTTGGACTCGATGGCCTGGGACGACAGCTCCAGAGTGCCGCAGAGCTGGGTGATGCCTCCGCCCTGATGACCCTCACCCTGGGCATGGTGCTGGCCACCCTCAGCGTGAGAACCCTGGCGCAGCTCGGCACCGCGTGGCTCCATCCGGCCTTGCAGGAGGTTTAGGCATGAAAGAGGCGGGGACACCCCCCATGATGGGGTCAGAAGGCGCACAAAACAGCCTTGAGCGGACAGGCAAGCTGCCCCCGGAGCCGCTCCACGCCACCACGGAGCACCAGCTTGGGAGGTGGCAGATGCTGAGGTGGTCACTCGCCGACGGCATGGCGTGGGCCACCCTGCTGGCGGTGGCCGTGGCATTTTTTGTCACCCTGGATGAACACGACCGCATGGGGCGTATCGATGCCGATCATCAGCTTGAGGGGCCGTCTTGGGCCTGTGTGACCGGCTATGACGCGCGTGGAGCTTGTGTCTTAGACAACCTGTTGGGAGGGGTTCATGCCTTCGTTTTGCCCGGCACGCTGGCAGCTCTGTTGACCCTGATGGGAGGCATCGGCGCGGGACTGCTGCTCTCGTGCGAGCGTCCTTCCCTGGTGATCCCCACCCGCTGGCTGTTGGTGGCGGTTGAAGCCGTGCCTCGACTGGCCCTGCTGCTGCTGGTGCAGGTGCTCTCGGGCCATCATCCTCTGGCGTTGGGGGCTGCGGTGGGGTTGACCGCGATGCCGGGGCTGGCATGGCAGCTTCAGGAGCGGATTTTCCGGCTGCAACAGAAACAAGCGATACGGGCGGCACGAACTCACGGACTGTCAGAGGGCTGGATCGTACTGCATCAGCTCCTGTGGCTGGAGTGTCGAGGGCTGGTGTGGCAACAAGCGCTGCATGCGTTTGCGGGTCTGTTGTTGGCAGAAGCCGCTCTTTCGTTTGCGTTGGGTGCCAACAGCTCCCCCACCGAGCAGAGCTGGGGCTCGTTGCTGTTGAGCCTGCGGGCTGGCATCTATCGGCCCTCGTGGGAGCGGCTGGTGCCATTTCTGGCGGTGCTTGGGGCGTTTTTGGCCGTGCTCAGCGCCTTGTGGCGTGTGGGAGATGGACGTCAGACCCCAACGGCTGTGCCCAACCGTGTGCTAGACATCTATCAGGAGAGACCCTATGCAGCACCCTGAGCCTCCTCGTGTCTCAGCGATGCGTGTCCAAAGTCATCCGTTTGTGCTGGAGCTTGCACCGGTGAGGCAGGCGTTGGAGGGGATGTCGTCGGTGCTCGAGGCGCAGGGGCTGACGCTGCATCTCGAGACCCCCGCCGGGCGGGTGCGGGTGCTCCAGCAGGTGCAGTTTGTCCTCAAGCGTGGGGGCAGTACCTGTCTGGTGGGGCCCTCCGGGAGTGGGAAGAGCCAGCTCTGTCGGGTGCTGCTTGGGTTGGTTCGGCCTCCACCGGGAGGATTGACGGGCCAGCTTCGTTTTTATCCCTCCAGCGGTCCCGCCGTGGAGCTGCTGGACCCTGTGAACCCCGCAGCGTATCCCGCTGCTTTTGAGCCCTTGTGGGGAAATGTGCTCGGATATGTGCCACAACACGCAGCGCGTGTCCTCGACAGCACCCGGAATAACGGTGCCCTGTTAACGGAAGCCATCCATCGCCGCCGTCGAGGGTCGCCTACGTCATATCCGCGTCTCGCGCTGGAGGCTGAAGCCCTAGAGTGGCTGGAACAATTGGGGTTGCCCGAACCGCGTCGAGTGCTGGCGCAGAGACCGACCGCTCTCTCGGGAGGCATGGCTCAACGGCTGGCCATCGCGCTGGCGCTGGCACGAGGTGCAAAGCTCTTGGTGGCCGATGAGCCCACCGCCGGGCTGGATCCCGACGCACGCCAACAGCTCCTGATACTGCTTCAGAAGCTGCGGCAGGCAGGACACCTCGAGACCCTGCTGCTGATCACCCACGATCTCCAGCTCGCGGAGACCCTGGCGGATGAGGTGGCCGTGATGTCTGCCGGGCAGGTGGTGGAGCAGCTTCCGGTCTCGTCGTTTTTTCGAGAAAGAGGGCCCCAACATCCAGCGGCGCTGAAGCTGCTGGCGGGATATCAGGCCCTCCAGCACCCACGTCACCGCACCCGAGCGGTTGGGGAAGGGACAAAACTGCCGCCCTCACCGGAACCGCCGCCCTCACCGGAACTGCCGCCCTCACCCCACCCTCCCCCCCGGCTGGAGGTCGTAGGACTCCGCGCCCACTACGGAAGTCGCGCCGCATGGCCCTGGCAGCGGCGTGAGCGCACCTCCGTTTTAGAAGGGCTGAACCTCACGCTTCCGGCAGGGCAAGTGGTGGGCATGTTTGGACCCAGTGGCGCAGGCAAAAGTACCCTCGCCGCCTGTCTGGTCGGACTCACCCGCCCTCAAGCAGGCACCATCAAGCTGGATGGGGTGCCCTTTACCCCTCAGCTTCAGCAGGAGCACACCTGGCGAGCCCTCCAGCTTGTGCATCAGCCGGTGGAAGCCGCCCTTCACCCGCAGCTCACAGTGTTAGAAGGGCTGCTGGAGACCGCCCAACGCCTGCTCAAGCTCCCTCCCCCACAGGCGCGGCAGCAGGTCGAAGCCGTGATGGAGCGCCTGCGGCTCCTCGGACGGACCCATGCCCGTCCCGGAACCCTCAGCGGCGGTGAGCTTCGGCGGGTGGGACTGGCCCGCGCCGTGCTCGTCAGACCCCGTGTCCTGATCGCAGATGAACCCACGGCGGGAGTGGATGTCTCCCTCTGTGCTGCCGTGCTCGATGAGCTGCTCAGCCTCAGCCGTGGCCCCGAAGCCACCGCCGTCTTGTTGATTTCTCATGATCGTCAAGTGCTGCGTTACGCCTCAGATGTGTGTTGGCGCTTAGAAGCAGGTCGGCTCTGGCCTGCTGAGGAGATGTTGTTATGACCCCAACAAAACGAGCCACCCGGCTCCATTCCATGTTGTTCTGGGGGCTGTGGGTGCTGCTGCTCACCAGCTCCGCCCCTGAGAAGCTCCACGCGGCTCCCCCGAGCGCCTGTGACATCAACGACGCCCTGCGGCGCGCTTATGGGCTGCTCAAAGCCGATGCGCCTCCTGCTCAGGTGCTGCCGGTGCTGGAAGCCGTGCTCACCTGTCCCGAAGCGGAAACGGACGCCGAGCTGCTCCTGTATCGAGCCGCCGTGTTGGTGCGCATGGGTGAAGTCTCCCGTGCCGTGGAGAGTGCCCGTGCTGCCCGTCGTGCCGCCTCCAACCACGACGACCTCCGCGCCCGTGCCACCCGCTTTCTGGAGCTGATCGAACGACGTCCCGAGCAGGGACCAGACGACAAAGGACTCCTGCACTCCGTCACCTTCGAGCTGGAAGAAGGGTCCGCACTCATGGCCAACGTGCGTATCACCGGGGTGGATCAGAGCACCCTGCCGGACGAACAAGCCTGGGGAGACGCCTTACCGGTCGCCCTCCGCTTTTATGCCACCGGCCTCCATCAAGGCATGATCAGCTCCGCCCGTCAACGCTGTGAAGACAGTCAGCAGTGGCCCCTGAAGGTGTGGTTGCCCACCGGTCGTTATCGGCTCTCCACTGGTCAAGAGATCTGGGTCAAAGATGATCGCGCCTTTCCGCTCAAAGAAGTGCGTTGGGCCCTCAGCACCCCCACCGCCGCCGTCGGTGTCAGTTATCTGATGCCCCTGGGCAGAAGCAGCGAGGCGTGTCAGCAGGCATTAACCAGCACCGGGGTGGAGTATGCCCATCGACTGGCCCAAAACATCCTGCTCTCCTCAAGTGTAACCGGATATTTCCCCGCCGGAGAGGGTGATACCGAAGGGCTGTGTAAGAAAATCTCGTCGGAGGTGGGACCGGCCCTGGGGGGCAGCCTGGGCATTCAGCGGGCGCTCACCCTGATGAAAGATCGCCCCTTGTTGGTGGGGCTCTCCCTGGGGGGATTTGGGGTCCAACGTTGGGCCGCTTCCAAAACGACGTCGGAGATCGAAACGGACGACGACAACACCTCGCAGGCGGGCTCGCGCGATGCCTCCAACCCGATGCTGAGGGAAGCCGCTGGGCGGAAGGTCACGTACACCACCTATGGGCTGGGACTCTACCTTCAGCCTTCGATCAAGCTGTTACTGCCTCTTCCTCTCAAGCTGGAAAGTCGAGGTTATGTCACCCTGGGAGGCGCGGTGCAGGTGGGAGGACTGCTGACCTCCCCGATACTGCCAGAGAACGGCATTGCCGGAGCGGCTCCCATGCTCATGCCCGTGCTTCAGGTGGGCAGTAGCTGGACCTTCTAAGGCTTGGGCCTGAACCCACAAGGGGCGATATATATGACAAAACGAGTAGTGCTTGCCTTTATGCTGATGTTGGGCTCGTGCCTGCCGCTGTGGGCGCAAGAGGCACCCCGCCGCTTTTATGCGCCTGCCTCGCAGCCGGGCCTGTTTCGGCTCCTGGAGCCCCCGCTCAACAAGCCGGTCTACGAGCTGCCGGAGCCGGGACTGGGCAATGCCTGTGACGAAGGGGCTCTGCGAAGCATGTTTGTCTCACCAAATGGTCAGTTTGTGGTGGGGGAAGTGGTGTCGCGGGATGCCATCTCCTTATGTCTCTACGACCTGACCCAGCTTCGAGACACCCCCACGGCGGGCATGTTGGTCCGGGTGGCGCGGGTGACCCTCTCGGGGCTGGTGGAGGTGAAGGGGGCCAGCAGCACACGGGCAGGCACTCAGCGCAGTGCGGATCTTCAGCCGACCTGGGCGAGCAGCTCGGGCTCCCACTACTGCCGTAGCTGATCCGCGTGCCAACCACCTGATGCAATCAGGCAGAGCGCATCCTCGACCAGAAAGCCCTTTCAGTACAACAGGTTGGCCACCACAGAGACCAGAGGGCCTCACCCCCCAAAAACGCGACATATGTAGCCCCCAGGTCTCACCTCGCCGGGTTTCATCACGCCGCTGTTGGCTGCGCGGGGTGGCCGCTGGCTGATCTAGGTGCCAACCATGTGGTGCAATCAGGCGGAGCACAGCTCGCGCCGCGCAGCGGGCCCCTGGTTGGGATGGATCCAAACGGAAGCAGGCGCTGGCGGCGTCCTGGCGCATGATGGGCCAACGGGGGGTCGCTGCAAGTCCACCCCCACTGCGGTGGAGGTGAGGCCGACACCCATGGCGGCCAACCGGGGGGTGCCTGAGCCTCACCGCCCTTGGCCACTCAGCAAATCGCCAGCGGGACGTCCCGGCGCGATTGCCAAGGCGATACGCGCACCTTGCAGCAGGCCGGGGACTGTGGCCCGGCTCAGGGTGCGGTCCTCACTTCCACAGGATCTCCTTCGCCTGAATCCAGGTGATGCCGATCTGATCGATGATGTTCTCCGGGCTAGCCGGATTGGGGGCCCCGTGGTTGACCCCGAGCATCCCAGTACCCCAGGCGTTGTGGATGAAGACGTCGCTCAAGCCATCGATGTGGTGGTCCCAGGTCGAGGAGACATCCGGACCGAGACGGTGGAAGTCACCGAGCACGAACCGATCGTCGGGCCCCAGGTTCCACCGCCAGTCCAAGCTACCATTGTAGCTGTGGTGCACCTTCATGGCCCCATCACGCCAGATCACCACCGCCAGCGCGCCCGAACTGCGGAGGAGCACGGCATCCCGGTCCATGCGGAGTCGACCAGAGTAGGTCCGGTCGCCGGCCGCCAGCACC
>JBJTQF010000110.1:0-23604 GCA_046075485.1 Myxococcota bacterium
GGCTTGGGCGCTCGTCACGGCTCGGGCGCTCGTCACGGCTCGGGCGCTCGTCACGGCTCGGGCGCTCGTCACGGAGACGACGGACTTCACGGCCAGGACGTTCTTCTTCAACACGAGCACGGGTGATGCGCTCTTCACGAAAGCTCGGTACTTCGTCTCGGGTGCGCTCTTCACGAAAGCTCGGCACTTCATCTCGGGTGCGCTCTTCACGGATGCGCTCTTCACGGATGCGCGGACGCAGGTCTTGGCTCGGGCGCTCGTCACGGCTCGGGCGCTCGTCACGGCTCGGGCGCTCGTCTCGGCTCGGGCGACGGTTGGAGGCCACCGGCTGAGACGAAATCGCCTTCCCCATCGCACTGGCCAGCTTAGAGAACGTGCGCTGGCTGCTCTCGAGAGCACTCTCGAGCAGATGTTTGTCTTCACGCGGGGCGGTCTTGGGGAGGCTCAAGCGTTCTTCACGAAGCTCTCGGCGAGGTTCGATACGCTGGCCTCTCGCTTCTGGAGAGGGGGCAGGCAGCCGACGCTCCCGCAAGGGTGCCGTCACTCGCTCACGAGCGCCCGAGGTCCGCACGGTGCTGCGGCGAGGATTTTCTTGTCCGGGCGGCTGAGAAGAGATGGTCTCCCCCAGTTGACGGGCCAGGCGGGAGGCTTTGGCCAGCAGCCCTTCTCCACCGTCGACGGAGCCGCTGTGCTGCTCGCTTTGACGCTCGCGGGGGCGCTCGTCGCGCAGGCTCATGCGAGGGTCACGCACACGCGGGTCACGCACGCTCGAGCGGTCGTCGCGGCTGCTGCGCTCCACCCGAGGCGGCACGCGCTCGTCGCGCAATCGTTCGTCACGGCGGACGGTCTCGTGGGAGACACGCTCGTCTTCGGTGCGGGAAGGGCGAGCTGGGGCGTGGGCGATGCGAGCTGCACGCGCCTCCAGGCTCTCGGCCTTATCCCGATCTTTGGGGTTACTCGGCTCTTTCACCGATGACTCCCGACGTAGAGGGTGAACACATTGCTGGACCCCCGAGGGTGGCCCGCGCTCGTCAAAGAACTTCGGCAAAGGTTGCTTGCCGAACCGGAAAACGGCTCAGAACATCAGGCTTGGACCGGGCCAAGCGGCCTTCGTCATGCTGCGTTCTGTTTACGGCGGAAAATCTTCAGGCGGGCGCTGGCCATGATGCGCTCGCACACGTCGTCGAAGCTCAGCCCGGTCACGCGGGCGGCCTTCGGAATTAAGCTGGTCTCGGTCATGCCGGGGATGGTATTGATCTCCAGCACAAAACAAGCGCCGTCGGGGCGAATGCGGATGTCCACTCGTGCGACCCCTTCACAGCCCACCACTTGCCAGGTGCGTAAGGCCAATGTTTGGCAAGTCTGGGTCATGGCCTCATCGAGCGGGGCGGGCACCAAGTAGTCGGTCTGGCCCACGGTGTATTTGGCTTCAAAGTCAAAAAAGCCAGAGTGAGGTCGGATCTCAATCACCGGCAAGACCTGTCCGTCGAGAATACCCACGGTCACTTCGCGGCCCGGCACGTATTGCTCCAGCAAGAGGCGGTCGCCAAACTGGAAGCTGTCACGTAAGGCTTCGTCGAGCTGACGGGCTTCTTCGACGATATGAATGCCCACCGTTGAGCCCTCGGTCACGGGCTTGACCACCAGCGGATATCCAAAGGAAATCTCGGGGGTCTCACCGTTCCAAGTGGCGGCGTTGAGCTCCAGCCAGCCCGCAGTGGAGACACCATGAAATGCCAGGAGCTCTTTGGTCACGCGCTTGTCCATCGCCACCGCAGAGGCCATCACCCCCGAGCCGGTATACGGAATGCCCAGCACCTCGAGCAGCCCCTGCACCGCGCCATCTTCGCCAAACGCTCCGTGGAGGGCCAAAAATGCCAGCTCCACCCCTTCTGCTTTGAGGTCTTCGGCCAGCCGTGGGCTGACGTCGATCTCGACGGCGTTGTATCCCATGCGCTTGAGGGCGGCAAAGATGGCATGGCCCGTCTTGAGTGAGATGGGACGCTCGGAGGACATCCCCCCCAGCAGCACGCCGATGCGCTTGTTCTTCAGAGCTTCAATCATCGTCAGTCTCCCGTTGGGGATGAGGTCATGCTTCGTCGGAGGGGTCTTCGCGCCCGACCACTTTGGCTTCCAGCTCGAGCACCACCCCATGCTCCTGCTTGACCTTGTCTTTCATCAGGCGTACCAGCGCCAGCACATCGGCACAGCGGGCGTTGCCCACGTTCACAATCCAGTTGGCGTGTTTTTCGGAGATCTGAGCCCCCCGAATCCGCACGCCTTTGAGGTTCGAGAGCTCCAGCAGCTTACCCGCCGCCATGACCTCCCCGTTCTTGTTCGGAGGCGGGTTGCGGAACACACTGCCCACCGACGGAAAGGTCAAGGGCTGGGTGTTGCTGCGATAGCTCATGACCTCGCGGTGTTTGGTGCGTAAGCTCTCGCCTTCTCCTTTGCCGAGCAAGAGGGTGGCCCCCAGGATCAGCTTGTCTTTGGGAAGGCTGCACGAACGATACGCAAACTCGAGGTCTGTGCGGGCATAGGTCTTGACCATGCCTGCGGCGCTCATCACTTCGACATTCTCGAGCACGGACTCCAGCTCGCCGTAGCGGGTGCCTGCGTTCATGCGCACGGCTCCGCCGACGGTGCCGGGAATGCCCCCCAGATGCCAGACGCCCTCGAAGCTGTGCTCCAAGCCCACCCGGATGAGGCGCGCCATCGGCACTCCCGCATCGGCTCGCACGCGCCCCACCTCGGCATCCAAGATGTCGAGCTGGTCCAGCCCTTTGAGGCTGAAGACAATCCCATCCAGGCCACCATCTCGCACCAGCAGGTTGGAGCCATTTCCCAGCGCCAGCCAGGGCACTTTATGCTCTCGCGCGAAACGCACCGCCCGCTTGAGGGCCTCACGGCTGGAGGGCACCACAAACACATCGGCAGGACCGCCGACCTTCATGGTGGTGTGCTCCCGCATGGGCTCACGCACCCGAAGCTCTCCCACGTCGAGCTGTCCCAAAGCCTCTGCCAACACTTCGGGGGTCATTTTTAAAGCGGTTTCTGCGCTCATCACGCTCATCCTCTGGGCCTGCGCTGTGAAATCCAATCGGGAGCCGCTGCGAAATCCAAACGGTCGAAGCTCAGGCTTGAGAGCCTTCGATGGACGCGCCTGCACGGGTCAAAAGCTGCTCTCCCACCTTCCACACATCCCCCGCGCCGAGGGTCAAGAGCAGGTCTCCTGCCTTGATATAACTGCTGATCTGGTCTGCCAATTGTGTCTTCTCTGCCACATATGTTACCCGTCGATGACCTTTTTCTTTCACGCCTCGCGCGAGCGCATCACCCGTGGCACCCGCAATAGGCTCTTCCCCGGCGGAATAGACTTCCGTCAGGACAAGCTCATGCGCATCATGAAAGGCGTGGGTAAACTCCTCAAAGAGGTCATGTGTTCGGGAATAACGATGGGGCTGGAAAACGACCACCAGACGACGCTCGGGATAGGCACCTCGAGCCGCTGCAAGAGTAGCACGAATTTCAGCCGGATGGTGCCCATAATCGTCAATCACGAGCACACCGTGAAATTCTCCCTTCTTCTGGAAGCGACGCTGCACCCCGGTAAAACCATCGAGCCCTCGAGCGGCGGATTCAAAGTCCATGCCCAGCTCCAGCGAGGCCGCCAGCGTACCCAGCGCGTTGAGCACGTTGTGACGTCCCGGCATGCCGATGCGCACTTCTCCGAGTCGGGTCTCCCGCTGCCACACCACAAAATGGGTCGAGGGCCCCTCAAAACGAAGCTGGTCCGCCCAGAAATCGGCTTGAGGCGTAAATCCGTAGGTCACCATGTGCTTCTTGACCTCCGGGATGATGCGCCGCACATTCGGGTCGTCCAGACACAGCACCGCCGCACCGTAAAAGGGCACACGATTGACAAAGATCACAAACGCTTTGAGGATATTGTCCAGCGTTCCGTAATGGTCGAGATGCTCCGGGTCGATGTTCGTCACCAGGGCCACGGTCGGGGTCAGAAACAAAAAGGAGCCGTCGGATTCATCGGCCTCCGCCACCATATACTGCCCCTGCCCCAAACGCGCGTTGGAGCCCAGGGCATTGAGCCTCCCTCCAATCACCACGGTCGGGTCATAGCCTCCCTTCGAGAGCACGGCGGCCAGCATGGAGGTGGTGGTGGTCTTTCCGTGCGCGCCTGCGACGGCCACCCCGTGTTTCATGCGCATCAGCTCGGCCAACATCTCGGCGCGTGGGATGACGGGAATGCCTTGCTCTCGAGCAAAGACCACTTCGGGGTTGCCCGCTTTAATGGCAGAGGAGACCACGAGCACATGGGCATCGCCCACATTTTCGGCCTGATGGCCCACTTGGATCTCAGCGCCCAAGCTCCGCAGCCGACGCACGGTCAGTCCTTCGGCCATATCGGAGCCACTCACCCGATATCCCTGGTTGAGCAGCACTTCGGCAATGCCGCTCATCCCAATCCCACCGATGCCCACAAAGTGAATGTGGCGAATGCGGGGAAACATGCTCATGCGTCACCTCGTACCGGCTGGGTTTGGCTGCTGCGAGAGAGGGGTGAGGGTTCTTCTTGTGCCCCTGCAAATCCAGCCACACTGCGGAAGAGGGTGCGCACTTTTCCGGCACCGGTGGCTTCTAGCTCCTCCAGCGCGGTCAACCGCCCTCGGGAGCGGCTGATGTTTAACAGAATGCCCATGCCGGTGAGGGCCACCAGCAAGGAGGTGCCTCCATAACTCATGAAGGGCAGCACCAGCCCTTTGGTGGGCACCAATCCGGTCACTACGGCGATGTTAAAGACGGTCTGGAGCCCCAACCAGGAGATGATGCCCAACCCCAACAGGCAGCCAAACAGGTCCGCCGCCGCTTGCGCAACCAGAATGCCTCTCAACACCAGGGCCAAATAGAGGCCGAGGGTCACCAAGACCCCCATCATGCCCAGCTCTTCGCCCAAGACGCTGAAGATGAAGTCGGTGTGGGCTTCGGGCAGATAAAAGAGCTTCTGTTTTCCTGCCCCCAGTCCTTGTCCGAAGATGCCGCCGTTGTACAACGCTACCCAGCTCTGGATGAGCTGAAATCCGGCGTTGGAGGGATCTTCCCACGGATTCATGAAGGTTTTCAGCCGTCTCATGCGGTACTCGGCGCCAATCATCACCAAAAAGAAGAGGGGTAAGGCCGCACCGAGCAGGTATCCCAAGTGCTTCAGGTTGACACCCGCCAGAAACATCATCAAAAACAGGATGGTGCCCAGGGTCACGGTGGTGCCAAAATCCGGCTCCAGCAGAATCAAGGATAACACCACGCCCGAAATCATCAGATGCGGCACGATGCCGATCTCAAAGCTGCGAATATTGGCCTGCTTTTTGTCCAGGGAGTAGGCCAGATAAAAGATCAAGGCCAGCTTGGCCATCTCAGAAGGCTGAAAGGCCAGGGGGCCGAGCTGAAACCAACGGGTCGCACCGCCTTTGGTGGAGCCAATGCCCGGAATCAACACCAGCAGGAGCAAAAAAGCGGTCACGCCCAACAGTGGGTACACCAGTCGCTGATAAAAGTGATACGGAATATAGGAGATGAGGGTCATCAGCCCTAATCCCACGGTGGCAAACGCTGCCTGCTTACGAAAGTAGTACCAGGTACTCCCAAATTTATCCTCCGACATGATCGCGGAGGCCGAAAACACCATCACCAGCCCCAGCCCCACAATCAGCAGGGTGATGCCCAGCAGCCAGCGATCCACCGGCCCTTGTTCCGGCAGAAAGCTGCGACTGACACGAAGCTCACTTCCCTGAGTTGCCATATTCGCCCGCGCTCCTCGAGTCAGGGATTGTGCTGGGATGAGGCAAGTGCCCGTACCAGCTTTTTAAAGGTCTCGCCCCGCACTTCATAGTTGGGGAACTGGTCGTAGCTCGAGCATGCTGGGCTGAGCACCACGGAATCTCCGGGATGCGCCAGGCGCTGAGCTGCCATCACCGCTTCGCGCACGTCCTGAACTTCCACCAGGTGGGTCAGATGGCCCAGCGCCGCTTTGATGAGGGGGCTGGCTTCTCCAAATACCACCAGGGAGCGCACCCGCGAGGACACAATCGGCTCCACAGGGGCATAACTCCCCCCTTTGTCTCGGCCTCCCATCAGGAGGACCAGGGGCTCGGTCATATCTCGAAGGGAGCACTGAACGCTGGCCACGTTGGTGGCTTTTGAGTCGTTGTAGTACCGCACGCGGTCGAGCTCGCGGACCAGCTCCAGTCGATGCGGCAAACCTTCGAGCCGAGGGATGAGCGGCTCCAGGGTCTTCACCGGCATGCCTGCGAGGTGTGCGCCCAAAAAAGCGGCCATCAGATTCTCGAGGTTGTGGCGTCCGCGCGGCTTAAAGCCCTCCACGGGGATGGGCTGCCAGTGCTCACCGCTGCCGAGCTGAACCTGCTCGTCGAGCATGCGCATGCCCTGCTGCACGTCCGCGCCAAAGCCGAAGGTATGCACGGGGGCTCGTCCGGCCTGCGCCAGTCGTAAGCAGAAGGGATCGGCTTGATTCACCACCGCAAAGTCGTGCTCGTCCTGGTTCTTAAAGATCAGGCCCTTGGTCTGACCATAGTCCTCAAAGTCACGGTAGCGGTCGAGGTGGTCTTCGGTGATGTTGAGGATCAACGCCACCTTCGGCTTAAAGGTCGGTGCCCACTCGAGCTGGAAGCTGGAGACCTCCACCACCACCAAGTCTGGGTCTTGGTCCACCGCGCGACAGAGAGGGGTGCCGAGATTTCCTCCCACAAAAACCCGCTTGCCGGAGGCGTGCAGGAAATGTCCCGTGAAGGTCGTGGTGGTCGATTTCCCATTGGTGCCGGTGATGGCCACCATCGGCACGTCCAAGAACCGACTGGCCAGCTCGAGCTCACCGATGATCTCGATGCCAGCGGCTTGAGCGGCACACAACGCCGGAAGGGTTCGAGGCACACCGGGACTCACCACAATCAGCTCGTGGGCCAAAAACAGAGCTTCGGAGTGCTCACCCAGGGCCAGCTTGGCCCCCAGGTGTTGCAGTCGCGTGGCCACTTCGCCCAGGGTTTCGCGGCTGCGCTTGTCGTTGACGGTGACGGATGCCCCCCGCGAGAGCAACAGCTCTGCGGCTGCCTCTCCAGACTTGGCCAACCCGACCACCAGTACACGTCGTGCTCTCAGCTCCATGTTTCCCTCGTTGCCCTGTTTGCTCGTTGCCCTGTTTTCTCGCTGCCTTGTTTCTCAGCCTGCCGGCTCAGTGGGCGAAGCTGCCACCGGTCACACCCAGCGCTTGTTGAAGGGCCATCAGTACCTTCTCCATCCGTGCGCCCCGCGAGCCCTTCAGCAGCAGCACGTCCCCCGGCTGAAGGAGGGCTGCCAGTCGCTGGCCCACTTCGGCATGGTCAAGGCTGTGAAAGCCACGCTCTTCGGGCAAGCCTGCGCTCCGCGCGCCCAGCAAGGTCATGCGCGAGCGTAGGCCACAACACAAGAGCAGGTCCACGCCACTCTCGACGGCCCTCACGCCCAGCCGCTGATGCGCGGTGAGCTCTAGGGCACCCAGCTCCAGCATATCGCCCAGGGCGGCTATCGTGCGGCCTCCCGGTTTGCGTAGGTCCGCCAGGGCTTGGAGAGCCGCCTCCATCGACGAAGGATTGGCGTTATACGCATCATTAATGGTCAGGATGCCCCCCGGCAGCACCGAGGGCTCCATGCGCATGGGCGAGAGCTTCACCCGCAGGAGCCCTTCCACACAATGCTCGGGGGACACGCCGAGGGCCACACCCACCCCCCACGCCGCCGTCGCGTTGAGCGCGTTATGCGCCCCCAACAAGGGCACATGGGCACTGAAGACGCCCGGAAATGAGCCAGAAGACAGGCCGCTTGAGACAGTCACCCGGATGTTGAGGGTGCCATCTTCTCGCTGCTGAACGGAGTCCAGCCGCACATCTGCTTCGGGATGAGTGCCGTAGGTCAGCACGTTCACCCCAGCGGGACGTGGAATGGCCTTCACTCGTGCGTCGTCGAGGTTGATCACCAGGGTATCGCCGGGCTGAGCGGTGGCGAAGAGCTCCCCTTTGGCCTTTTGAACCCCGTCGATCCCCCCTACGCCCTGGGTGTGTGCGTTCGCCACGTTGGTGATCAGGCGCACCGTAGGCCGCGCAATGCTGGCCATGCGCTCGATCTCACCGAAGGCGTTCATCCCCATCTCGAGCACCGCCCAGGTGTGATGGTCGGCAATCCGCAGCACCATCTGAGGCAGGCCAATGAGGTTGTTGAGGTTGCCCTGAGTGGCCAACCCTTCGCCGGTGGTCTCCAGGATGCCTCGGATGAGGTCTTTGGTGCTGGTCTTGCCTGCACTTCCTGTTAAACCCACCACCGGAATCGAGAGCCGGGCGCGCCTCCAAGCGGCGATGTCTCCCAGCGCCCGCAGGGTATCACGCACCCCTACCCTCACCGAGTCGTGGTGCTGCTGGAGTCCCAGCCGCTCGAGCTTCTCACGCTGTCCCATCACGGCCACGCCAGGGAGCTCGAGAGCCTGGGGAATAAAGGTATGACCATCAAAGGTCTCGCCCTCGAGGGCCAGAAAACACTGGCCTGCCTCGAGGGTGCGGGTGTCGGTCGAGACGCTGAAGGTGCGCCCGGTGCCGCGTGTGTGTTCTCCGGTGAGGAGCTGGCCTCCGGTGGCCTCAAGGAGCTGCTCCACGGTCAGCTTATACATCTGCTTACCCCTGCATGCGTCGCGCGATGGCGGCGGTGGCTTCTTCCCGGTCGTCAAAGTGCTGCTTCTGCGTCCCGATGATCTGATAATCTTCGTGGCCTTTGCCTGCCAGCAGGACCACATCCCCCGGCTGAGCGCGCCGGATGAGCTCGTCAATGGCCTCTCGTCGAGAGACGATGTTACGGTATGCCTTACGCCCCGCCACCAAGCGGAAGTTGTAGGGGAGCGGCTCAAACTCGTAAGGAATGCCGTGGCTGATGTCCCGGAGGATGGCCTCGGGATCTTCGGTGCGGGGATTGTCGGAGGTGATCACCACCAAGTCGGAGTAACGACAGGCCGCTGCCGCCATGAGGGGACGTTTGCCTTTGTCGCGGTCTCCGCCGCAGCCGAAGAGGGTCATGATCCGGCCAGAGCAGAGAGGGCGGAGGGTGGCCAGCACGCGCTCGAGGGCATCGTCGGTGTGGGCATAATCCACCAGCACCTTAAAGCCCAGGGGGTTGGGGATCTCCTCCAGCCGTCCCGGCACGGCACGAATGGCGCTGAGCCCGTTCACCACCTGCTCGCCGCTCAGCCCGAGCCCAAGCCCGACTCCCATCGCCACCGCGAGGTTCTCCAGGTTATGCTGCCCCAACAGGGGGGAGGTCAGCCGGAGTTTGCCCGCCGGGGTGAGCACTTGAGCGTCGATGCCATCCAAGCTCAGCCGATGGGCCGTGACCCAGATATCGGAGTCGGGAGAGGTGGTCGAGACGGACATCACCTGATCGGCCTTTGAAGCGGCCACCATCAGCAGGCCATATTCTCCGACGGTATGCACCACGGACACCCGCCGCTTCTTCTTGGAGGCACCGAGCACGTCGCTGAAGAGCTTCTTTTTGGCGGCAAAGTAGGCGTCCATCGTCTGGTGATAGTCCAGATGGTCCCGTGTGAGGTTGGTAAAGACCGCCGCATCAAACTGGACCCCTTCCACCCGACGCTGCTCCAGGCCGTGAGAGCTGACCTCGGAGATCACCACCTTTGCGCCCGCATCGCGCATCATGCGCAGGAGCCGGTTGAAGGTGATCACATCCGGGGTGGTGTGGGTGGAGGGCAAAACTTTGTCGCCAAAGCGATAGTTGACGGTGCCAATCACCCCGGTGGGCATTCCCACGGAGTTGAAGAGCCCTTCAAGCAGGTAGGTGGTGGTGGTCTTGCCGTTGGTGCCGGTCACGCCGATCACGGTCATCCCTTCGGAGGGATGACCATAAAAGGAGGCGGCGAGTTTGGCCAACATGCCCCGCACGTCGGACGAGACAAGCTGAGCCACCCCTCTGGGCAGGCTGAGGGCAGCAGGCAAGAGCACCACGGAGGCTCCACGCTCCACGGCTTCTTTGACGTATTTTTGCCCATCGTCTTGGGTGCCGGACAAGGCGGCAAAGAGCATGCCCGGCTTCACAGCTCGGCTGTCGGTGGTTAAGCCCAGCACGGCAATGGTGGCGTCGGAGCGCACCCGGGCCGAGAGTCCGGCTCCAGCGAGCAGCTCGCCGAGGGACAGATTGGGCATGGGATCGATCATGGTTTCACCGCTTTCTTCCGGGGCACGACCTCCTGGCTGAATACCAGGCTCACCAGCTCACCGGTTCGGATGGTCTCTCCGGGTTTGGGGGTCTGTTCGACGGCCACCCCGGAGCCCTGGATGTTGAGGGCCAGCATTTTATCGTCGAGGGCCGCCAAGACGCTCCGCATGGTCTGTCCGGTAAAATCGGGCATCACATACGCTTCCACTTTTTCACCCTCTTCTTGTGTGATGGGGGTGAGGGTGGGGATGTCTTGGTCTTGGCTTCGTGCCAACACGACGGCGCCTTCGGGAAAGGTGATGCGGTCCACCGGCTTGGCTTTGGGCGGCTTGGGGGGCACCACATGTCCGTGTGCGTCGAGGGTGGGTTTGCTCAGCGCGGCCACTTTTGGCGGGCTGGGAGGCACTCCCAGATACCGCATGGCTTGCGCGGCGATCTCGGCAAAGATCGGCCCTGAGACGGTTCCTCCGTAATACTGACCCCCGCGCGGCTCATCCAGCACGGCCACAATCACCAGCCGGGGGTCTTCGGCTGGCACAAATCCCACAAACGAGCTGACGTACATGCCCGGTGCGTATCGACGCAGCACCGGATCGACTTTCTGAGCGGTTCCGGTCTTGCCTGCCACGGTGTATCCATCGATGGCGGCTTTTGTACCGGTGCCTCCTTCTTCGGTGACGGAGGTCATATACTCTCGTAAGGTGCGGCTGACTTCGGGACTCACCACTTGGGCCAGCTCTACTGGCTGGTTTTTCTCGACGGTGTTGCCGTTCTGGTCGCGCCGCTCTTTAACAATGTAGGGTTTCATGCGCTTGCCGTCGTTGGCCAGGGCCGAGAGCGCGGAGGCGATCTGCATCCCGGTGACGGTCATGCCTTGTCCGAAGGAGTGGGTATAGAGCCCAATTTTGCCCCAGCGGGTGGGTTTGCGCAAAATACCGCTGATTTCTCCGGGGAGGCCCACGCCGGTGGACTCTCCGAAGCCAAAGGCGCGGTAATAATCGTAGAGCCGCTCTTTGCCCAGCTTGTCGCCGATCTTGGCACTGCCGATGTTGGAGGAGTACTTCAACACTTCTCGCAGGCTCAACACGCCGTATTCGTGGGTGTCGTTGATGGTGTTGCGCCCGACTTTCCACGCGCCTCCTTCGCAGTCAAAGCTGTCGGTGGTGCGAATGACCTTGTCGTTGAGGGCAGCGGCCAGCAAAAAACACTTCTGGGTCGAGCCGGGCTCGAAGGTGCTCACCACGGACTGGTTCTTGAACGCTCCAATGGCATACTGACTGTAGACGTTGGGGTTGTATCCGGGGGCATTGGCGGCGGCGAGCACTTCTCCGCTCTTGGGGTCCATCACGATCACGAAGCCGTTTTTGGCATTAAACGCGGTGAAGTACCGGTTGAGGGCCTGCTCCGCCATATACTGTATATTACGGTCGATGGTGAGGACCACGCTGCCACCGTCTTGGTTCTGCTGAACGAGCACCCCTTCGGGATGGATGTCGCGGCCCTTGGCGTCTCGCAGGCGCACGTATTTGGTGACTTGCCCGTTGAGGCTGCCCTCAAGGGACCGCTCCAGCCCTTCGATGCCCACGTCGTCGATGTTGGTGAAGCCCAGCAGTGCGCCACCCAGCTCCCGGTTGGGATAAAAGCGCCGGTTTTCAGTAATGGTATGGATGCCCTTCAGCTTGAGCTTCCGAATGGCGAGGGCTTCGTTGGGTCCGAGGCGGCGCTCGAGCCACACAAAACGCTGAGACTGCTGAAGGCGCTGAAGCAGCTCCTCGCGCTTGAGCTTGAGATAGGGGGCGAGTGCGTCGGCAGCGGCGCTGGGGTCTTGCACAAACTTCGGGTCGGCATACACCGAGTCGGAGTCTACCGAGAGGGCCAGGGGCACCTCATTGCGGTCGTAGAGGGTGCCACGCTTCGGATAGAGGGCCACCACTTGGTTATGCTGACGCTCCGCCAGCTTCTTGAGGCGTCCGTCTCCCGAGAAGGCCATCAAGGAGATGGCTTGCAGGGCCAGGGCAGAGAACAACAAAATAAAGCCGCCGGTCAGGATACGAATCCGCCAGCGGAATCGGCGTGCGCGGTCGATGGCTTGCTCCATCCCTCGAGGGCTGCGGCGACGTGGCTCTCGCATGGTCGTTCCTCTGAAGGGTAAGGGATTACTTGACCATGATGACTTGACCGGGCTCGGGCGGAAGCAGGCCGAGGTTCTCTCGGGCGACTTTTCCCAGCGCGGTGGGTGCGCTCAAGGTGGAGATCTCCAGCCTGAGCCGCTCATTTTGGGAGATCAGCTCGCGCTCTTTCTTTTTGAGATTGGAGAGGGCGTAGGTGGCGGTCACGGTCTTGGAGTGACCCCAGACGTAGAAGAGGGCCACGGCAAAGAGGGCCACAAAAAACAGCACCAGGCGGGTGCCACGTTTGAGGCTCAAAAAGGCCCGCAGCAGGGCGGGCTCTTGGGGGGTCTCTAGGGCAACAGAGACCAGCTCCTGACGCATGGTGGCAGCCATTTTCAGGGTCTCCCTTCGACTTTATGATCAAGGTTGAGTGTTGGCGCGTGGCCTACAGGCGCTCGAGCGCACGAAGGCGAGCGGAGCGGGCACGGGGATTGGCCGTGATCTCCTGCTCCGTCGGTTCGTGAGGGCGCGTCGTAAGGATGCGTGCCTCCACACGTTTTTTGCACATGCAGATCGGGAGTCCGGGGGGACATACACAGCTCGCCGCTTTCTCCCGAAACAGGTGTTTGACGATACGATCTTCCAGCGAGTGAAAGGCGATGATGGCCAATCGTCCGCCGGGTTTGAGGCTCTGAAAGGCCGCCTCGAGGCCCCGCTCCACTTCCGTCAGCTCTTCGTTGACGGCGATACGAAGCGCCTGAAACACCCGGGTGGCCGGGTGAATCTTCAAGTGCGGCGGAAGGGGTGCCACCTGCGCCACCAGCTCCGCCAGCTCGCGGGTACGGGTGAAGGTCCGGGTCTGGCGTGCTCTCACCAGGGCACCGGCGAGACGTCCGGCTTGCCGTTCTTCTCCGTACTCCCAAAAAATCCGCCGAAGCTCCTCTTGGGAAGCCTCCATCACCAGCTCAGAAGCGGTCACGCCCTGGGTGGGGTCCATGCGCATGTCCAGGGGACCATCTTTCATGAACGAAAACCCACGCTCGGCCCGGTCAAGCTGAGGCGAAGACACCCCCAAGTCGGCCATCACTCCATCCACGGCGGAGACGCCCAGCGTCTCGAGGGCCTGGGCCAGCTCCGAAAACCGAGCGGACGCCAACGTAAAGCGTCCCTCAAAGGGGGCGAGCCGCCGAGCAGCGGCTTCCAGCGCCATCGGATCGCGGTCCAGCCCAATCAGATGGGTCTCGGGACCGGTCTGAGAGAGCAGCCAAGCACTGTGTCCCGCTCCGCCGAGGGTCACATCGACGTAAATTCCACCGCGCTCCGGGGCTAAAAACGCCACCGTCTGTTCTCGCAACACGGTGACGTGGTGAAAGTCGGCTGTTCCCACCGGGGCCCGATCTTCTGAGACGAGCGGCTGAGCAGCTTCAAGGGCTGGGGCTGAGACCTCATCCCGCCCTCGTTTTTTGCGTCCCACCACACGTCCCTTCTGTGCTGGCCTTCGGTGCTGGCCTTCGGTGCTGACTTTCGGTGCCAGTCTTCCGAGCCAGTCTTCCGAGCCAGTCGGTGCCCTTATTTAGCGCGGAGGCTGGCCAGCTTGAGCTGATTGGGCCCTCCCGACTGGTCGATGTCTTGGAGTGCGCTGGTATAGGCTGCTTCCCAACGCTCTTGGCTCCAGATCTCCAGCCGGTCTACCACCGAGATCACCACGATGTCTTTCTCGAGGCCCGCGTACTTGCGCAGGTAGGGCGGGAGCAAAATCCGGCCCTGCTTATCCACTTCACACTCGCTGGCACCGGCGATAAACGCACGGGTGAAGGTCAAGCTCTCTTGCTCAAACGGCGAGTGGTCCATGAGTGCCTGCTCGTAGCGGCTCCAGTCGTCTTCGACGTAGCCCCAGATGCCCCCTTTGAAGTTGGTCAGGATCAGGCGCTCGATCTCCTTTGAGCGAAAGGTATCCCGCAACCTGCTGGGCAGGCTGAGACGTCCCTTCTCGTCGATGGTGATGTGGAACTGACCTCTGACGCCCAGCATAGGTTTCTGGGGTTCCTTTCTGCGGAGGTGGAAGGTATGGTGGACATTCCCCCGCGATCCACTTTACTCCACTTTTTTCCACTGGGGCTGATATTAGCTGTGGCTCCGGGGTGTGTCAAGGATATTTGCTTGGAAAATAGTCGAGATATTTTAATAGGTTAGCGTAAGTATGCGTCGTTATGGAGACTTCTCCCCTTACTTTCTTTCTCCACCGAAAAAGTGGGGCGAAGGGATGGCGGAAGGCTCTTTTTGAGTGCCGGTCACCCCAAAAACCACCTTCTTCGACGGTCTCCGGCCCTATTTTCCGGGTGTCTGAGCGGATCTGAGCCCCATCGTCCAGCGCAAAAGAGGTGATTTCCGGCCCTACTCACCTCGATGCAGGCCAAAGTGGGAAAAAGTGGAGCGCCGGGCGTGTCCGCGTCCGCTCGCCAGGGATGCGCTGAGGATTCGGTGGAGATGCGCCGGGGATGCGCCAGGGATGCGCTGAGGATTCGGTGGAGATGCGCCAAATAGGTGCCCCGCTTCACAGAGGCCGGGTTCTGCTCTCACCGAAATATTGACAAAATCATGGGCCTGACCTCATACTTAAGTCTTCAACAGCGCAGCAGCGGGAGCGGAGCAGGGTCATGGCGGAACAGCTTGAGCAGGGCTGGAAATCAGGGCTTCGGGTGATCACAGAGCCCGAGCTGTATCAGATGGTCGTCCGCATCTATTTTCCCATCCTCTTTCCCCTGACCTTTCTGATTGTGCTGCTGGCGTTGGCGCTCGACCGGGCGCTGGGCTGGACTCAGCTTCTGCCGAGCCCGCTGAACCTGTGGGCGGCGGCGTTTTCGTTTCTCATGGGCACAGGCATCTGGCTCTGGTCATACCGGGATCTGGTTTATGGCGGAGAAGGCAGCCCTTCACCCGCCATCAAACGCACGCAGAAGCTGGTGACGTGGGGCATCTACGCGTACTGCCGGAATCCTTCGATACATGGCAAGCTGCTGGGGGTGCTGGCGGTGGGTCTGCTCATCAGCTCGCCGAGCTTCTGTCTGGTGCTGGTGCCCCTCCTGCTGGCGGGCTCGCTCATCGAGAAGGTCTGGCGTCAAGAGCCGGTGCTGGTCGAGCTCTTCGGTGATGAGTATCTGGCGTATCGTCAGCGCGTGCCGCTCTTCTTGCCTCGGCTCTGGGTGCCTGCGGCGGAGCGTCGTGGTCCTCGCGCCTGACACCCGTAACACGGTGAGAGTCGGGGCTTCGGAGCGGAGGGTCTCAGCCATGCACGGAACCCGCACGCGCAGCAGGAGCACCCACCGTTTTTGAACCTGATGGAATGGGCCTGAGCACTCTGGCGGGCCTCATCGTCCCCGGCCTTCAGCGGCGTGTTTCGCCACAAAAAGGGAGTCTTCATGAGCGTGACCCTGATCAATCCTCCCGAGCAGCTTCGGGTCTGGTGTGGAATTCCCAAAGCAGCGGCGGCGGGGGTCTACTGTTTCCCTCCGCTGGGGCTGATGTACCTGCAAGCCTCGCTCGAAAAGCGGACGGCTCACCGCGCCGAGATCTTTGACCCGACCGTGGGCAATCTCGACTATCCGATGGTGGAGCAAAAGCTGCGGGGTTACGATCTGGATGTGGTGGGCATCTCCACCTACACCCATGCGCTGCCCGATGTGGCCATGATGATCCGGCTCGTCAAGAAATATAACCCTCGCGCTCATGTGGTGCTCGGTGGCCCTCACTGCTCGATGTTCCCGGACCTCGCCGCTGAGATCGAGGGGGTAGACTCCATCATCGTCGGAGACGGCGAGGAGACCTTCATCGACATTGTGGAGAACCTCAACCGGGGCAAGTCGCTGGAAGGGGTGGCGGGTGCTTGGTATTGGGAGGGCGACACGCTGGTGCGCAACAAGGAGCGCCCCACCAAACGCCATCTCTCGGAGTATCCCTGGCCGGATCGCCGACGGGTCGATTATAAGGGCTACTATGTGCCGGGCTCGCGTGCGCGTTACGTGACGACGGCGGTGACGTCGCGTGGTTGTCCTCACTCCTGCCCCTTCTGTCTGGCAGAAAAAGGCAGCTACCGCATGCGAGAGATCGATGACATCCTCGACGAGGTGGAGCACTGTCTCTCGCTGGGCATCGGGGAGGTCCACTTTGTGGATGACCTGTTTACGCCCAACTCGCAGTGGGTGCTCGAGTTTGCCGACGCCATCGAGCGCCGCAAGCTCAAGTTTTTGTGGGGTTACAAGACCACCATCGCTGGAACCAGCCGCCAGCAGATCAAACGCTCCGCCGAGACCGGCTGTCACAAGATCCACTTCGGGGTCGAGACCGCCAACAATGAAGGGCTCGACGGCTACAAAAAACACTGCAACACCGACGACGTCAAACGAGTCTTTGAGTGGTGCCGCGAGTTCTCGGTGCGTTCGGTCGCGTACCTGATGATCGCCGGGCCTCACGAGCGCACCCGGGCGGATGTGCTGCGCAACGTGGACTTGGCCATCGATCTGGACCCGGATTATGCCGTGATTGCGGTGTTCAGTCCTTATCCTGGCACTCCCGCCTTCCATGAGGGCGTGCAGAAAGGACTCTTCGAGGCCGACTGCTGGGACAAGATGATGCGTGAGCCACTCGCGGGCCACAAGGTGCCGGTGGCGTGGGAAGAACATCTCAGCCGCGATGAGATCCTCGAGCTGCTCAAGGTCTGCCACCGGAAGTTCTACCTTCGCCCGAAGTTCATCCAGCGAAACCTGGCGCCGAAAACCCCCTGGGAGCTGAAACGACTGCTCGGCGGCGCACTCTCCTTGCTGAAGATCGAAGGACTCCGCCCTCAAGTGCATGGCTCTGTGGTGTAAGGACTGCTGCCCTGCCCTCTTTTCTGCCTGCCCTGCCCTCTTTTCTGCCTGCCCTGCCCTCTTTTCTGCCTGCCCTGCCCTCTTTTCTGCCTGCCTGCTGACGCCTGCGCGTGAGGGTTTGCCCGCTCTACGTTGCAGCTTCTGACGCCGTGTGGCCCTTAAGCCCGCTCTTTTCCCCCGATTTCTGAACCTTGAGCGTGTCTTTCGATAGCCTTCTCGGGCGTTTATCGTTTGATGCAAGTGGGTCGCTGCCCTAATTGGCGTACTGCGTATCTTTGCAGTTGCCACAGGTGGCAAGAGTGGCTATGCTGTCGAGACAAACCGCGCGGCAGGAGGAAACAGGTATGGAGCGCAGCTTCCAATTATTTCAGGAAAAATTCACAAACTCTCAGCGTAGGCAACGCCTGACACGTATGTCAGTCTGGCTCAAACTGTGTCGAATTGGACAGGTGCTCCTGCTGGCGCTGGGTCTGCTGGCGCTGAGCACTCCGTCGGAGGCCCATACCAAAGAAGCAGGCAAAGAAGCAGGCAAATCCACCCGGAAACCTGCCACCACACCTGCTCCCGTTCAAGAGGCTGCTGCCCCTGCCCGTGCTCCCGAGGAGCCTCGAGCGTCTGTTGCGCTGATCAACTTCACCCCCCGCAACATGGACCCCGAGGTGGTCGCCACCTTCTCCCGCAACCTCCGGGAGTCCTTTTTGCTCGAAAGTAAGGTCCAGATGTTTGAAGAGCGCGAGATGTATTCAGTGCTGGCCGGAGGGCCCGATGGTCAAGCCCGGCTGCGCCAAGCCCGAGGGCTGCTCGCCGACGCCAAACGTGGCTTCAAAGAAGGAGACTTCGAGTCGGTCCTGGCCAAGCTCAACGAAGCGCGGAGCCTTCACCGTGCCGCGTTTTCAGAGCTCTCTCGTCCTGCGGAGCTGGCGGACGTCTTCTTTTATCAGGGACTGACGCAGCTTCGGCTGGCGCGACCCGATGCCGCTCAGATGTCGTTTCTCCAGATGTATCTGCTGGTGCCCGATTTTGTGCCCTCCGCTGGGCTCACCCTCAGCGCCGAGGACCAGGAGACCCTCGAAGCGGCACAAAGGCTGGAGCGTTCAACACCGCTGCGAGGCATCTCCAGCAATTTTGCAGCGGACATCGCCAGACGCCTGGATGTATTGCAGCTTCTGGTGGGACTGGTGGAGGCTCAAGCGCCCGAGGCAGGAGGGGGAGCAGTGGTGAAAGTCGTGGTGCGCAGTGTGGAGCAAAACGAGCCGGTGGCCACCCTGGTCTTCGAGCTGGAGGAGCTGGCACAAGGGGCTCCACCGGTGGGCTCGCCGGTGTATAAGCGCATCGTTAATGTGTGCCAGCGTTACTTGACCCCTCGCTGAGTCAGCCTCTCCGTTTTCCGCTCTGACCCAATGTCCGACGCAGCCAGGGCATGGCCGTGAAGGGCTCCGCCGCCACCGCACTCAAAACACCTCCCATCATGGCACCGATCACCCCCACCGTCGCCATATCACTCCCACTCATCAGGAAGCCCGGAATGGGGGTGTGAGGCCGTAAGCTGCGGGTGGCAAATCGCGCGGGTGTCGGCTCGATGCCGTAGATGGCACCGTTGGCTGCGCGGGTAAAATGCTCCGTCGAGAGGGGGGTGGAGAGCTCAGAGAAGGCCAACAAGGGCTTCAGGTCTGGACGATGGCGGAAGAACTGGTTCAAGAGCCGCTCGGTCAGGCGCGCTTTGAGGGCTTCGTAGTCTTCGCCTCGTCGCTTCCAGCGTCCATCTTTCCAAGCGGCGAAGGCGTCGTAAGGCACAAACGTGACCACCTCACCGGTGTGGAGCTGCTCCGGGCCCGCGTCGTGGTGAGGATCTTTCAGCGACGGAAAAGAGCAGTAGAGCACGGGCGCGTCTTCCTGCTCGCGGGAGATATCCCAGGCATCCACATCCGAGGCCCAGGTCTCGTAGAACCACTGATTGGCGGGGGTGGCACCCGCCGCTTGGATGTCTCCTTTAAAGCCCAGGTACAGGCAGATGTGACAGGGCGAGGGATTCAGCGCCAGAATATCCTGGGCCCAGCGCGCTTTCCGTTGTTCTTCTGGCAAGAGCCGCTGCACCGTTGGCAAAGCACCCACCGCACTGATCACCCGCTTCGAGCGTAAGGTCTCCCCACTCTTGAGCTTCACCCCGGCGGCCCGTCCATTCTCGAGCAGTAAGCTCTCGACCTCTGAGCTGATGCGGGTCCAGCCCCCGGCACCCGCGATGGTCTCCATGAAGCTGCGGGCGATCTCGCCGGAGCCTCCGACCGGATAATATCCCCCATGCCAGAAGTGTTTGGCCACCAGCCCATGCATGGCAAAGGACGAACGTTTCGGCGGCGAGCCATAATAACCCCACTGAGCGGTGAGCACGGTCTTGAGGCGCTCGTTGGAGGTCATCCCATCCAAGACATCACCGGTGAGCTGGGTCAGCAGGCGATAGGCATCACGGGCCAGGAGCGGCTCGGCCAGGCTCCCCCAGCCTGACGGCAAGATCCGCGAGAGATAATAACGCTTCATCACCGAGCCCACTTCACGCACCTTGTTGAAGTAGGCGTTGATGGCATCTTGCTCCGACGGAAAAGTGGACACCAGGGCATCAAAAAAGTCTCGCCGATTGTCGGGAAAGTCGATGCGCAGGTCTGGAAAGTGAAACTCGTCGTACACACGCCCCAACGAGGTCCATGAGAGCCGCTCTTCGGTGAGCACCTGAAGGAGCTGGCCCACCATCGCCCGGGAGTCCACTTCGCCCACCGCATGCACGCCCACATCCCACACCCAGCCTTTGCGCTTGAAGGTGTGCGTAAATCCGCCGGGCACATAGTGCTGTTCCACGATCAACACCTTCTTGCCGAGCTTCGAGAGCATGGCCGCCGTGGTCAGCCCTCCCATCCCCGAGCCGATCACAATATAGTCCCACTGTGTATCGGGAGAGTGTGTGCTGAAGCGGCGCTCGCTGCGGGGTGTCTGCATTTTTTTTCCTTCAGGATGCGAGGATGCGGAATTTCTCAGGGACATCACGAGCGGGTGGCGCAAGCCCTCGACGCGGACATCGGCTGTTTGTGGCTGACTTTTGGGATTGTAGGACAAGCTGGGGACTCCCTTCAAGCCCGATTGTGCCGTAAGGCTCAAGGTTGACTTTAGCGATCACTGACCCCATACTCAACACACCCCCTTTTGACCCAGCCAAGAGAGAGCAGCCAAGAGAGAGCCTCATGTCAGCAGCAACTTCACGTCTCAAGCAGCTCATGCTGCTCAGCTTAAGCCTAAGCGCCTGCAAAGCGGTGGACACCAACCAAGCGCCTGTTGCCGACGCCGGTGCAGATCAGCTCAGCCCGGTGCGGCGGGTGATCGATAACTCCGGTGCGGTGGTCGATCAGTTTGAAGAAGTCTCACTCGACGCCAGCGCCAGCCGTGATCCCGACGGAGATTACCTTACCCGCTACTTTTGGGCCTTCGACTTTGTGCCGGTGGGCAGCCGCATCGACCTGGAGGCCCTCAGCGTCAACCGCGACGACGTGGCCACCACCCAGTTTACCCCCGATCAGGAGGGCATCTATGGCATCACCCTCGAGGTCTTCGATGGGCTGAAGCTGTCCGCCAAAGACTATGTCGAAGTGCTGGTGGTGCGCGAAAACGGCTCTCCCATCGCCCGCGCGGGTGGCGACCAGAACAGCGTGGCCGGAGAGAGCGTCACCTTCGACGGAAGCATGAGCATCGACCCCGACGCGGATTATCTCTCGTATGAATGGAGCTTGGTGGTGGTGCCACCTGGAAGCCAGCTCACCGCTTCGTCGCTGATTTTTCCGGCCACACCCAATCCACGCATCACCCCGGATGTGGAGGGTGTGTATGCGCTCCAGCTTGTGGTCTCGGACGGGCTCCGCCAGAGTGAGCCGGATTTTGTGACCTTAACGGTGGCCAGTGGCAATCAGTCGCCGGTGCCGGTGCTCACACCTTCGACGGTGGTGACACCTTGTTTTGAGAACCCGGTCCTGCTCGACGCGAGTGCATCTTTTGATCCCGAAGGAGATGCCTTCTCGTTTGACTGGGAGGTGCTCGAGGCCCCCTACGGAAGCCTGGTGACCCGCTCGACGCTGAGTACGCCGGATGCTGCTCAAACGCGGGTGAAGCTGGATCTGTATGGGCTCTATGTGTTTACCGTGACCCTCAACGATGGGATCTCGATGCCGGTGAGTGGAAGTGTCTCGTTGTTGCATGACAATGGCAGCACTCAGGTGCCACCGGTGGCGGATCCGGGAACCAACCGCACGGTCAAGGCTCAGACCTCCTGCACGGCGGAGGGCTGTCCACCCTGTGACCTCTCGCTCAAGGTGGATGGATATGACAGCAGTGACCCGAACGGGGATCCACTCGCCTATTTTTGGGAGGTGACCAGCGGAGATGCCACCTTAAGCGCCAGCAGCGGCCCCGAGCTCACGGTGTTCGGGCCTGCTCTGAAGCCTCCAGCATTGGGGCGAACGCTGACCGACAGTGCCGAGGTACGCCTCACGGTCTCGGACTGTGTAACGTCGAGTGAGCCGGTGTCCTTTACGATCTATTATTCATGTGAGGGCATCTGATATGCAACACCTCGCGCTTGTGTTGAGCGAAAGGTTCCGGTTTGAGCCTGCCTGGGCGCTCGTGGCAATCCGACCTGTGCGTCTGCCTCTCGCGCACGCACGCACGAGCCTTCAATCCTGGCGGCTGCTGCTCGTGCCGGGTCTGCTGACGGTGGTGCTGACGGTGGCGCTGAGTGTTGTCTTGGGGGGCTGTTATCTGGCGCCCGATCCTCCAGCGGTGCGTCCTGAGGCGGTGGTAGGACCGGATCAGCCGGGAGAGGTCGGCGAAATGCTCCTACTGAGCGCGGAGGGCAGCAGCTCTCCCCGTGATGCGGCCTTAACCTACCATTGGAGCTTTGAGGCACTCCCCGAGGGGAGCTTGTTGCTGGACGAAGATCTTCAGCCGAACCATAACACCGAGGCCCTCGCGAGTGCGTTTGAGCCGGATCGTCCGGGGCTGTACGTGGTGCGTCTGGTGGTAGACGATGGGGTGGCGGAAAGTCGTGCGGAGTTTGTGGCCTTCGATGTGGCAGGAACTCCAGAGCGTCCGGTGGCGGAGGCGGGAGCGGATCAGCAGGTCACGCAGGGCATGGTGGTTTATTTTGATGGCAGCAGCTCGAGGCATCCGCTGGATGCGCAGCTCTATTATAAATGGAGCTTGGCGGGGGTTCCCGAGCTCTCAAAACGCACGGCGAGCGACTTGCAAAATCCGTACACGCCTTATCCGTCGCTGATGGTGGACACGGGCGGGGTCTTTACCCTCTCTTTGGTGGTGAGTGATGGCATCAACACCTCCGAGCCGGACTATGTCTTCATCACGGTGCTCTCGCTGAACAGTGTGCCGGAGGCACATGCCGGTGGTGATCAGGTGGTGGATGCCTGTACTTGGGTGACGCTGGATGGAGGCTCGAGCTTTGATCTCAATGGGGATGCACTCTCCTACGACTGGCGGATGGAGATCACCCCGGTTTACTCCACGGTGGGGCCTTCCGGTCTTGTGGGAGCGGATGACGAGGCGCTCTCGTTTTATGCCGACAAGCTGGGGACGTATATCGTCTCGCTGAGGGTGAGTGATGGGGCCAGTGTGAGTGTGCCGGACACGGTGCGCATCGACACTCGAGCGCGTCTCAGCAACACGCCGCCGGAGCCGGATGCGGGAGAAGCTCAGACCGTGCTGGGAGAGGTCCAATGTAACAGCTCCGGGGGATATTGCCCGGAGTGCCCGATCCAGACGGTGGAGCTCGACGGGACACGCTCAACGGATGAGGAGGGAGACAGTCTCAGCTATCTGTGGACGGTGGCGGAGAACAGTGAGGGTCAGCCTCAGCTCATCAACGCGACCCAGGGTCAGGCGCGGGTGGAGCTGCGGGGAGCGAAGACCAGCATCGGCGCAACGGTGGTGACACGCTATCGGCTGAAGCTGGCGGTGACGGACTGTCCGGGCGCGACTTCGGAGACCGAGCTCGAGCTTTCGTATGCCTGCACGGGCAAATAAGCGAATCTTGCCCTTCTTGTGTTGAGGTAAAGTGCTTGCCCCCTTGTGGGCCCCTTGTTATGCTGCCAGCAGCGGAAGATGCAGCGCGATGGCCCTGTGGCCCCTGTGGAAGCGGAAAGTGAGCGCCTCATGCACCTGACCCTCTCCGAGCGCCTGTGGGATGCGCTCTCTTATGCGGTGTCACGTCTCAGACCTCGGCAGGATGAAGCCTGGCTTCAGGCCCTGCTGAACCATTCTCAAGCCGAAGCGGGAGCTTTTCGAGAGCTCTCGACGGCGGC
>JBJTQF010000111.1:0-5409 GCA_046075485.1 Myxococcota bacterium
CTCTCCTGCAAGGGATTCCATCCCTTGACCCGTGTTTGGTTTTCAGCTGCTATTTTTTTGCTGAGAGGACGCTGTCCTCTCAGACTCTCCTGCAAGGGATTCCATCCCTTGACCCGTGTTTGGTTTTTTGTTTGTGGGTGACGGATTGCTGAGAGGACGCTGTCCTCTCAGACTCTCCTGCAAGGGATTCCATCCGTTTGACCCGTGTTTTGTTGAGCCCACCCTTACCAATTCCACCTCAATGCGCCATAATACTCCCTCAACGGTAGACGTGGCAGCGACGCATGCTGAGGTAGCGGGTGTGAACGGGATCTCCCTCGGTCATTTCGAAATTCTTGAGCCCATCGCAACCGGGGGGATGGCCGAAGTATGGCGCGGCATCCACCCCCGCTCACAAAAGCCCGTCGCCCTCAAGCTCGTCCGAGGTGAGCTCGCACGCCAAGCATCCTTCCACGAAGCCTTCCGCAACGAAGTACGCGCCATGGCCAGCCTCTCTCACCCCCACATCGTGCGCATCTTCGACACCGGAGACGTCCCCCTCGAAGCCTCCGCACAAACCGGCGGCGTCCTGGAAGCCCAAAGCCCATACCTCGTCATGGCCCTCATGCAAGGTGGCACCCTCGGCCAAATCACCCGGCCCCTCCCGTGGTCCAGCCTACGGCGCGTCTTACACGTCCTGCTCGACGCCCTCGCGCACGCCCACGCCCGTGGTGTCGTCCACCTCGACCTCAAACCCGATAACATCCTGCTCGATGTTGCCCCCAGCCCTCAACGCCCCCTCTGGCAATGCATCAAGCTGACAGACTTCGGCATCGCACGCGCGTTTGAACCACCCCTCCTCGTCAGCCCAGATGACCGCTTGGCATGGCTGGAACAACAATGGAATAACCACGTCCGAAGCACCATCGTCGGCACCCCCACCTACATGGCCCCCGAACAATTCATGGGACAATGGCGAGATATGGGGCCCTCCACCGACCTCTATGCCCTCGGGTGCCTCGCCTTCGAGCTCGCCAGCGGAAAACCCCCCTTTCCGTATACCACCTCCATGGAGCTCGCCCGCGCACACTGGCACGAACCCGTCCCAGAACTCAAAGGCCCCTGCGCCGATGTCCCCGGGCTCAACGAATGGCTGCAACGCCTGCTCGAGAAAGAACGCCACCTCCGCTTTGAATGCGCCGCCGACGCCACCTTCGCCCTGCTCCAGCTCCCCGAACGTGGCCCCCAGGAGGCCGACCGCAACACGGATGAGGATGAGGATGATACCGATACCGTCAGCCTCTCCCCAGGATGGAGCCCACACAGCCCTCCACCGTCCGCCAGCGCCCTCGAAGAACAAGCCACCCAGCCCTTGAGCAGCGTCTCAACGGCCTCTCCCCAGGAGACAACAGCCTCAAGCCCCTCCGCACCCGAGGAACGCTCCACCCGCGTCACCCAACGCCTGCCCCTGCTCGGCACCCTCCGGATCGAAGGGCCCCTCACCCAGATCCTCGGACTCAAAGCCATGCAATCCACCCGGATGGAAGACCTCGACGCCACTCAGCGCATCGCCTTACCCCGCTGGGAAACACCTGCACCTCCCACCACCTGGCACCAACCACACGTCCCCGAAGAAGACAGCAGCCCCCTCATGGGCCCCGGCTTGTTTGGCCTCCGCGCCCTCCCCTTCTTCGGACGTGAGCACGAACGAGATCAGCTCTGGCAAGCCCTGCTCGACGTCTACCAACACGCTTGCACCCGCTTGGTGATCCTCAGAGGGCCTGCCGGTCACGGCAAAAGCCGCCTCGTCGAGTGGCTGGCCGCGCGCGCGCTCGAAGTGGGTGCCGCCAACGTGCTCCGCGCTTATTATAGCGCCACCCCCGGACCTATGGACGGCTTCGGCCCCATGCTCAGCCGCCACTTCCGCTGTCAAGGGCTCAGCCCGGACGCCGTTCAGGAACGCCTCACCCTCCTGCTCCGCGAACAAGGCGTCGAAGACCCCTACGAATGGGAAGGACTCACCGAGCTGCTCTCCAGTGAGCTCCAATCCCCCCTGGAGCCCCCTGCTCGACCCACCGAGACCGTCGGAACACCCTCGCCTCCTCCTCGACTGACCCAGGGGGCCCGCTTTGCCCTGCTCAAACGCCACCTCGAGCGCTTGGGCCGACGACGCCCCGTGCTGCTGCACATCGACGACGCACAATGGGGCCTCGAAGCCCTCCAGTTTTTACAGCACCTGCTGGCCCAAGGTCCGCTGCTTCATCCCTTTTTGATCCTGCTCACCGTTGAGGAAGAACAGATTCCGGCTCATTCGGAGATTTTGTCCCTCGTGGAGCGACTGGCTCAGGAACCTGGGGTGATGGAGCTCCCCCTCCGCCCGCTGGAGCCCCTGACCCATCAGCTTATGCTGCAACGTCTGCTGGGGCTCTCCCCTGCCCTGGCCTACGACATTACAGAACGAACAGAGTGCAACTCGTTCTTCTCTATCCAGTTGGTGGGAGAGTGGATGCAGCAGGGCCTGCTGGAGTTCCAGACCGATGGGCTGAGCCTCCGCCTCACACGCCCGACGCAGCTCCCCGCCACCCTGCATGAGCTGTGGATGGCCCGCATCCTCAGAGCACTGCCCGGAGAAACCTCTCGCGAGACCCCTCTCCACGCCCTCGAGCTGGCAGCCGCCCTGGGCGCTCGATTTCAGCAGCGTGAGTGGAAGCTCGCCTGTCAGCTCGCCAAAATCCCCGTCAACGATGCCTGGCTGGAGCTGTGGACACAACGACGCCTGCTCCAGAGCTCCGAGGGATCGATTCCGTCGAGTGTACGAGGCGCACGCACGTGGTCTTTTGTGCATGAAGCACTGCGACAGAGCCTCGAGCAGTCCGCTCGCGAAGGTGGACGCTGGTTTTTACATCACCGCGCCTGTGCGCTGATGCTCGAGCGCGTACAGAAGCCCTCCGCCTCCGTGCTCGTCCGGCGGGTATACCATTGGCTGTCCGCCGAAGACGAAGAAGAAGCCTTGCCCCCCCTGCTTCACGCCGCCCGACTGCTGGAGCAACAAGGAGACTATCAACAGGCCGAGCGCCTGGTCTCTCAGCTCGAAGTGGCCCTGCGTAAGCTGGCCGTACCGCCCGATGATGACCGCTGGGGACAGTGCTGGCTGATCCGCTGTGGACTGCTCAGAGCGGTTGGGCAGGTGGAACAAGCGCTCGCGGTGGCGCGGAAAACCGAAAAAGCGGCCCGTGCTCATGGCTGGCAGACCCTGCTGGGTCCAGTGCTGCGGCTTCGAGCGGCCATCGCTCAAAATCAAGGATACATCCCCGAAGCCATCACCCTGGCAGAAGAAGCCCTGGTCTGTTTTGAGCTCACCCACGACACTCAAGGGGTGGCTAAGACACTACGCTCTTTGGCCACCTGCTACATGGAAGAACAACGGCAGCACTCTGTTATCCCGCTGCTCGAGCGCGCGCGTGGGCTGGCTCAGATGCTCCGGGACACCTCAGAAGAAGCCCAGATCCTGCTGGCGATGGCGCGTCATGCTCGACTTTATCATCAGCTCAATCTGGCGGAGCAACACCACGGTGAGGCCCTTCGGCTCTTCGAGCAGCAGCAGGAACGACGGGGGATCGCAGACACCCTCCGCGAGCGCGCACTGGTGCAAGCACAGCAGGGGCACCTCGAGCAAGCCCGTCAGGGGATGGAGGACGCCCTGAGCTGTTACGAACAACTGGGATGTGTCATTGAGCGGGCTTATCTGCTCAACGATATTGCCACGGTCTATCTCCAGCAAGGTCGGAGTATGGAGGCGGAGCAGACTCTTCATCACTCCATTGCCCTCTACCAACGGTTTGGAGCACCCATCATGCAGCTCATCCCGCTGTACAACTTGGGGACTCTGTACCTGACCACCACACGGTATGCGGATGCCCATCCCCTCTTTGAGTACCTGATCACGCTGTGTCAGAAGAACGAACGGCCTCAGCTCCTGCCTGCCTGCCATGCCTGCCTGCTGGTGGTTTTTGCTTGGAAAGCCCAGTGGGAAGACTGGGAGAACAGCTTCAAACAAGCGGAGCGCCTGCGCTCGCTCCAGCCCATCGACCCCGGAGATGTTGATGTGTTGCTCATGGCGGCGGATATGCTCCACCAGAAAGAAGAGCCTGCGCGAGAACGCCAAGTCCTGATGCTGATGCTTCCGCTGGTGGAGGCCCTCCAACAAGATGCCCGGCGGGTCGCCCTCCTGCTGCGCTTGAGAGGTCTTCCGCACACTCCTTCGTAGGATATGCTCCACACGCGCTCAAACCCGCTCTGAGCTGGATGCGCTCAGCGTCCTTGTCGAGCGTTGATGATCTCAGCTCGATACGCCGCTTCACTGTCGGGCCCGAGCTCCCAGGCCATCACCTCACCATCGGGCGAATGAAACGAGGGAGGCCCCAGCAGCTTCTCGAGCTGCTCTCGCGAGAGACCCAGGGCGTTATCTCCCGGATGTCCGGGTGCCGTCCACAGGATGGCTCGAAATCCAAGTGAGAGAAGGTACGTGCGCGCGCGTGTCGCGTCTCCTGCACGCACCAGAGTGCTCCAGTAGCTCACCCAGGGATGCGCTTGAGGCACCAAGTGCCCGAGGGTAAACCGAGGCAGTGCCGTGGTGGCCCGCTGAGCATAGGCCGCCCTCAGCAGATGTTCATTGTTGCCGGGGTTGTCGGCATTGAGCGGCAGAGAGATGATCGCCCCTTGACCGGGGAGCTGAGCCAGGGCCTGCGCGACCTCCAAGCCCTTCACCGGTGCCGCTGGACGAGGCCAGAAAGCATCCTGCGCACGCATGGCATCCAAGATCGAGAGGGTCATCAGCGCCCACACCCACCACACCCTCGCCCGGATGAGATGCACTCGAGTACACACCGAGGCCACCAGCACCAGGATGCCCAGGGTGGCCAGCGGAATCGCTCGGTAGAACTGCCCACCTCTCGCCAGCGGATACTGTATCCACTCCAGCAGCACGGCGGGCAGATAATAGGGGCCTCCTGCGAGCTGCTGATATTGATCGTGGATCACGAGCTGGGGCCCCGCCGCCAGAACCACCCCCGTCAGGAGCAGGCTGCCGCCTAACGCTCGATTTTCTTGGCCTCGGCGGAGCGCGTAGAGCGCCACCAACATCAGGGGCAAGACCAGATACGTGACGTGGCTGGCACGAGTCGGCTCCGTCGCCCGTGTCCCATTCCCCAGGAGGGTGTCATGCGGCTGCGCCACCGGGGTCTCCTGAGACTCGAGCGGCCCTCGATGAGGTCCGCTCGTCACCAGCGCCGGTGTAAAGATGGTGCGGTCCTTCCGAATGGCTTGATGAGCAAAATATTGATACGCTGGATAAAATGAGGCACCCAACACCACACCGGCCAGGAGCAGGCGCAGCAACACCGGCAGCAGTCCACGCCAGCGCAGGTGAAG
>JBJTQF010000112.1:0-105600 GCA_046075485.1 Myxococcota bacterium
TCAGGATCCCACTGGCGAGGTCGAAGGTGCGTCGGAGGAAGGGCTGATCTCACTCAGCAGCCGCCTGCACAACCGCACTCGAGCCGGTGTTACACTCTGTCCTGAGCGACATGTTCTGTTTAAAGGACAGCGCCCAGAAGACTGTTTTGACTGTCATCTGATCGCCCTTGCGCGGGCGGAGTGGGCTCAGGAGAAGCGCAAAACAGCGACGCAGGGCTTGCAGGGGGCGTTGTTGTGCTTGCGCGGATTTCATGAGGGGGCAGCCTTTGCGCTGCGACTGGCGGAAGATACCCCTCTGTATATTGGCTCAGATCCAGACTGTGATGTGGTGCTGTCTGATCCGCAGATATCACGGCGGCACCTGCTGGTGGTGTCTCGACAAGGCCGAACCATTGTACGAGATCTGAACAGTCTGCGTCATTCCGCGCTGAGGGCTCGCCAGGAGCTGCAATGGTACGTCTTGGACCCGGAGCGTGAGTACTGGTGTGAGGATGGCGCAAATCTCATATTGGGTGATGTAGAGCTTTTGTTTAGAACGTCTGATGCCGACGCTCAAAAGTTGGCCAATCCGCCCCCTCCAGGTCCCCCCTCAGCAGTTGGAAGTCCTTCTTTTCCCACGACATTCGGGAGCTGAACCATGCAGATGCACATCCTCCGGCTGCTCTTGTTGTCCTCGCTTCTCCCCTTGCTGCTTTTCTCGTTGCTCTTCTGTATGGTGGGATGCCAGCAGCAGGCCCTCTCGCCAACCGGTGAGACAGATCCAGCCTATCAGCTTGAGGTGGAACAGGTTCGCTTTGATACCCTGGGCACATACCCTTTTGATCCGCTGATCGGACGTGCCTATCTCCAGGCAGAAAAACCCATTCCCATCAATAAGACGTGGTATCCAGACCCACAACAGACGATGGCCCGCATCTTTGAAGATGGGGTGGAGCGCCCCGTGCTCAAGATCCACACCTATCCAAAGGACGAAGAGAAGCTCACCCTGATGGTGGTGATTCCGGTCTCTCGCGGGTTGGCGGTGGGTGGGAGCACCAGCAATACCTTTCATCCTGCGCTGGTGAAGACGCTGGAGCGGTTGGCGCAAGGATATAAGGAAAACTTCTATCAGCTCGCGATTCTGTTCTGTTGGGGGGCGACAGAGCGGCGCTATCCTTTTCAGGAGGCCGCCCAGGTCGAGGAGTTCATCGCTGACTTTAAGCAGCTCACCTATCCCGGAACTCCCGAAGGCAGCTATATGGGCTGCATGGAAGGCGCGCTGGCGGACCTGGACTGGCTTCAGCGGGCAACACCCGAGCGCGCAGAGACGGCACGGCTGGAGCGGGGCACGTTTCCCCTCTTTTTTAAGGGGCACCAAAACGAACGCACGGAGGTGCTGTTGTTGACCGACGGGCTGCCTTTCCGGGAAGGGCCGCTGGACAACTTCTCGGATCTGCTGGTGCGCGGTAACTTTCCTCTCCATAAGTTATGAGTAGCAACCAAAAGTGAGGTGGAGCGGGGACTTCAGCGACTCCAGCAGCTCTATGAGCGGCGTAAGCTGGCAGGCTCGTATGAGCTGGTGGCGGGTCAGGAACAACTGGAAGCACTGGTGAAAGAGCGGGTGGACATGTGGCTCTCAGCACAGCGCTCCTTTGTGGTGGAGTATCTGTCTGGATTTTCAGGGGTTCGTGGCACAGAGATTCCAGTGTGGGCTGCTTGGCGAGATGGTCAGTTTACCTCCCGCGAGGTCCGAGTCACCCCCGGGCACTATCTGACAGGGCTCCGATGGGTACTAAGGGCGCTGATGGTAGGGGGTCTGCTGGGGTTAATCGTCTATCTGATGTACCGCTTTCAAGTGTGGCCCTTTCGCGAGGATGTGAAGGTGGTGCCGTGTCCCGAAGGATGTGGACACTTGATCCCCGATGAGTGGCATGAGTGTAAGTTCTGTCGGGTCAAAAATGTCTGGGGGCGGTTGGTGCTGCTCAACGGAGATCGGGCCGGTACTGTCATCTATCTCAAGGATGACGCCTATGTGCTGGGTTCTGCACCCGATTCAGATATTCTGCTGACACATCTCAAAGAATATGGCATCCGGCGCGCCCATGCGACCCTGCACCGGCTCCAGAACGGCGAGAAGTTGATGCTCCAGCTCGAAGGTGCTCCCGTCAGGGTGGGAGAGCAGCGTGTCGAAAATGGCACCATCAATCTCCGCTTCGGGGATGTCATCTCACTCGGTGATACAGGGCTCTCGACCATCCTCCTAAGAGGGGTGGAGCGGATCCGCTGAGGTGTGACGCTCAATGCAGGTGTGTACAGATCACCCTGTGCAGGCCCTTGTGGACTCCAGTTGCTGATTGAGGAAGTGTCCATATGTCAGAGGACAAAGCCAACGGTTTTAATCCCCTGCTCGAGCAAGCCATCCCGGAGGCGGGTGCTATGCCCATGATGGGTTTAGAAGGGCTGGGGGATGGCACACTGAATTCGTATCGTTCCCTCCGCGAGCGGCTGGAGCAGATGCCGCTGCTGTCAAGCCTCGATGGTCCGTCAGAAGGGGCGCAGCTCTGGGTCACGACAGACTATATGCGCATAGGAAGAGGGGATAACTGTCACTTCGTTCTGCGCGATCCTGCGGTGGCACCTTATCATGCGCGGCTGTTGAAGCTGCCTGGCGGTGCCTTTCAGCTTGCGGCGGCAGATCCTCATCAGAGCTTGTTATTTGTGCGGAAGAGAGGCCGTTTTAGGCCGGTGGCAACTGTTCCACTCCGTGATGGGATGCTCATTCGGCTTGGCAAGAATGGCCCTCGGCTCCGCTATCGATTTTTAGGCGAATCAGAACGGTCCACCGGGCTGATGCGATTGCTGCTCTCCGTCGGCTTTGAGGAGCCACTCCTGCCCGAGCCCATGCTGCGGGAGCGGCTGGTCCACCTGTGGCGGAATGGGACACTTCAGCCGTCGGAGCGAAATACACTTCAGCAGACACTGCGGCACCTTGCACCGCTACGCTTCTACCGTCGCTGGTTCTATCTCTGAGGGTTGGTGGCGGTCTTGTTGGTGCTGGTGGGGGTGTCGCGTCAGCTCCGGCTTCAGGCTTCAGAGGCGGAAGCGGCATCACTCAAGCGCCAGCTCGCTGGATACTGGCCGACGTTCAGTGCGGGTGGGCGAGCACCTCAAGGACTGCAACATGATCAAACAACGCGCGTGTTGGAGGGTGCTCAGGCGCGTATTGTCATAGGAGAGAGCGCAGCGGGGACAGCGGGGACAGCGGGGACAGCGGCAGACACGGCTTCAGCGGCGGTCGTCGCTCCTGTGCGCCAGGAGACATCTGCTGGGCAGGGCCCCAGCGTCGCGCCAGTGGATGAGGCATCCGAGCAGGCGTTGCTACAAGGGGATCCGCTGGCGCAGCAGGTGGCACGACTGATGCGCACTGGTGGTATGGCTCAGCCCACGCTCTCGCTGGGCATGATGCGACAGATTCATTCGGAGCTGGAGAAAGAAGTGCAGCGGATCAAACATCAGTTTGAGCTGGAAGCATTTCAAGCACGCTCTGCACGCTTCAGACCCCGCATTGAGGACATCCTTCGGCGAGAGTTTCAGCTTCCCCCCATGCTGGCGGCGCTGGCGTGGCTGGAGAGTGACTTTCGACTGGATGCGGAAGGCAGTGAGGGCAAACTGGGGATGTGGCAACTCTCAGAGGAAGTGGCTGCTGAATACGGTCTGATCACGGAGCAGGGTGAAGACTTTCGCATGGACTTTGAGGCTTCCACGCGCGGGAGTGCTCGATATCTCACCGATCTCTTGACTCGATTTGGCTTAGAACAACTTCCGCTGGTGGTTGCGTCTTTTCATTTGGGCACGGATGTGGTGGAGAATACCATTCGGCAGCATAAGCTCTGGCGTCATGAGCAGCGAACCTTTCCCGCACTGCTTCGATTGGGCAGCACGGGTGATGCGCAGACGCTCAGCCCTGAACAACTTCAGTATGTGTCCCGGTTTTTTGCGGTTCAGATCATCGCCGAAAACCAAGCCTACTATCTGAGCCCGGCTCGCCCTTAAGGGAGGGGAGAATGAGTCTCTTTCACTACGAGCGACAGCGGATGTATGGGATGGTTTTGGCGGTGGTCAGCGACAACCAAGATCCCGAAGGTATGGGGCGGGTTCGCGTCACGTTTCATATGCTGGATGAGCAGGTGCAGAGTGATTGGTGCCGAGTCGTGAGCCTGTATGCCGGGGTATCACGGGGGATGGAGTTCCTCCCAGAAGAGGGTGATGAGGTGGTGATTGCTTTTGAGCACGGTGATGTTAACTTCCCATTGGTATTGGGTTCTGTTCATCATAGAAAAGCAAAACCTCCCCAGCCTCAGAATTAAGAGAATGACCTCAAGATCATTAAGACACGCAGCGGGCATACCCTTACCTTCGACGACAAAAAAGGGGCTGAGCGTATTCAGTTGATCGACTCAAGCGGCAAAAATATCATTGAGATCGATGTTAAGAATCACAAGATCACCATTGAGTCTCAGTCTGGTGATCTCTTCTTGAGCGCACCGAAGGGGAAGCTCGACCTCAACTGTAAAGTGCTCAACATTTCAGCTTCAGACTCCGCAACGCTGACAACAGATGGGACGTTAAAGGTGACGGCAAAACAGAGTGCTACCGTGGAGCTGAAGGCGGATCTCAGTGTAAAGGCTGCTCAGGATATTAAGGTCGAGTCTCAAGGAAAGGGAATTGCATTCAAAGCAGCAACCGCTCTTCAAGCTCAGTCTGCTCAGCTTGAGATCAAGTCCAGCGGTCCTGGAAAGTTAGAGGCCAGCGCCAACTTGGTGATCAAGGGGGCCAAGGTGATGATCAACTAAGTGCTCCAAGCTGTGTGCAGAGATGTTCCGTCTGAGGAGGCCCTCCATGCGTGATCTTCCAGCACATCCATTGTTCCAGCAGCTCATCAATTCTGAGATGGGTGTGCTCCAGCATGAGCCCATGACAAGTGATATCAGCCTCGGCAGAATAGACGAGGAAGCGGTCCCTTCACGGGTGGTCCTATGGCATCCAGATGCTCCCTGGGTTCCACAGCCATGCACTCGTTATGCCACACGAGACTTCCGAAAAGGATATCCCATGACGTGGGATCTGGAAGTCCCCATGCGCACAGTATCTCGACCTCTCTTCTTGCGGCCCGACGAGAGATGGCGCTGGGTTACCTGCAACGAGTGGGGGAACGGGCGCTGGAGGGGGTGGTGTGGGTGGCAGGTTTTCCGTCGGTCAAGCCAGGGGAACGGTTGACGATTGAGGAGCCGCCATTTCCGCTCCCAGGTGTCTTTCGGGTGCTGGGGGTGGTCCATGTGTTAACGCCGGCTGGGGGCATGACCCGGCTGGAGGTCTCACGGCCTCATCTGCTCTCGCGCGTAGGCGTCTAACGGGAGAAGTATAACCGTTTACAGGAGATGCACTTATGAAACCACAAGCCCGTGCGGGTGATACGGCAAGCACACAGGCGGACTCTCATGGCTGTCCGGCCTGTCCTCATTCGACGACGGGGCCGGCTGTGCAGGGTTCGACCGATGTGCTGATCAATGCACTGTCGGCGGTGCGTGTCCAGGATCAAGGGATGCATGCGGCATGTTGTGGGGGCAATACCTGGAAAGTGGTCTCCGGGTCGAGCTCAGTTTTCATCAACGGAAAACCAGCGGCAAGACAGGGGGATACAACACAACACTGTGGAGGGGCAGGGCGTCTCTCGCAAGGCTCTCCCGATGTGCTGGTGGGAGGGTAATGCATGGGGGAGCTGGCCACTCAGGTAAAGCTGCTGCTTAAGGCGAAGGCCATCCGCCTTCCACTTCAGTTTGATCCCGGGATGATCAAGGTGATGAAGCCGGGTGATCCGGCGCTCCAAACCGGAAATATGGGAGTCGTGGCAACAGCACTGTTTATTCCGGCAAGTGCCATGAAGATCCATGTTGAGACGGTGCAGACGGTGTCCGGGGCCTTTGAGGAGCTGATCGACTCGGTGAGCCAGGCGCTGGTTTCTGGGTGGAGCGGCTGGGCAAGCTCGGTGATGTTTACGGGGGTAGTGATCAATGCGACGGTGGGGATCCTGCCGCCCGGTGGGATGGTGGGAGGACCGCAGCTTTAACCCGGCATGATGCTGGCTCAGGTCAAGCCTTCACAGAAGCTGCCTCAAGGACAGCGATATGCCCAGGCCATCTTAACGGCGCTTGGCACGGGACTGCTGGGATGGGCACAGGCGTACACGCATCCCACCCTGGTCTTTCCTGGGGGGGCCATGTGTGTGGGGACCATGCCGCCTTCGCCAAACGCTCCGATGCCACTGGGGACAGGCATGTCTCCCGGTGAGGCGATGCTCACGGCTCCGTTGCTCAAGGGCCAGATGTTGGGGATGTGTGCTGGGCAGCATGCGGATGCACTCTATGATGCGTTTGCACAAGCGTTTGTGATGTTATTTCAACGTTGGAAAATGAGCACGCTGATCACCGGGATTATGGGGGCAGGAGGGGCTGCGTCTCCGTTGGGAAGCCCGGTGGCGGGTGCGGTAGGAAATGGTGGCAAGCTGGCAGGGGCTCCGGTGACGTAAAATTTGGAGGGCAGCTGCTCCCTCGGAAATGCGCGTGATTCTGATGATGAGCTGTGTCAAGGGTGTGGCGTGCTGAGTGGGGACGCTCGGCGGGGAGCTGAGAGAAACGACTCAGAGATCGTCGAGGGCGGAGAGTGCATCGAACTCCTCTTCAGGTGCCTCTTCTTCCTCATCCTCGTCGTCCTGATCGGATGTACTGTCGTTGGGCTTGTCCTCGCTGTCGGCGTCTTTGCTGTCGTCCTTCTGAGCGTCTTCGTCCGTGTCATCGTCAGTGTCATCGTCATCGTCATCATCGTCGTCACTGCTGTCTTCTTCGTCTTCACCTTTGAGGCCCCGGTTGATCATGTCTGCGGCGAGGCGAGCCAAGTTGATGGCTTCTTCTTCTGTCTCAGGTGTTCCCAAGCGCAGCTCAAGCTCGCCGTCGGTGCGCACATAGACGGCCCATACCAGCTCCTTCTGTCCCAGCTTGACGGGTTCACGCTTTACAAAGATAATCTTCACAATCTCGGGATCAATACAGAGTCCGCTGGGCAGTTTGACGAGCATATCCACCTCATCGTTGGCATGAACAGTTTACGCTTCGGGTCACAGTGTGCGCTGGGAGGTGTCAAGGTTTCGTGACCGAATGAAGTGGGTGAGGTTCATGGCGGGCAGGACGAGAGCAGAGACCTGACGTGTGATCCGATGCGGAACGCCACTCATTTAGATCACCACTGCAATTCTCTCGAGAGGCCCACTTTGTCCGGGCCTTCCCATCACTTCGATGCGCTCTTTCACCCGTCCATCTACCGGTCCCAAATGCACGATCATCACCCGGTCCTGCTCGTGATGGATCAGCTCCACCAGCTTCATACGCAGTAATACATGCTCGGTGGCACTGAGATCACATTGAAAGACACTATAATGTATCGCATCGCCAAATCCTCTGAGGGTACGGTACAACTTACGCCAACGTTTGGCATCGGAGATATCATAACTGACCAGATAACGTGCTCTCATCCGTTGAATCCTCCACGATGATGCAGGTAAGCTCCCTTGTGGGGTGGGTGTCAAGAGATTGTATCGCCTCACGTTTTAATGAGAAGACCGTCAGCGGGTGCAGAAGGGCTCGTAACGTGGCAATTCTCCCATCAAGTAACGCGAGAGGAGCCGTGCTTGCACTTCCAAGACCCGACGATAGCTGAGGGTATACCCAAACAACGGATGACTGACCAACATATCCATGCGGCGTTCATAGGCTTCGATCACGCGCTTACGTCCCACATCCGTGAGGGTACAGGCGCCCGCTCGCACGAGAAAGTCATCTGCTCCCATCGTGCCATTGTTGATGAGACTGATCACCACAGAGTCTCCCACCAGAGGTCGGAACTCCTCCATCATATCCAGCGCGAGGGCGGGGCGTCCGTAACGTGGCTGATGATAAAATCCCAAAAATGGATCCAAGCCCACACCGACCAATGTGGCGACCAAGTCTTTGGTCAGGAGTGCGTATACAAATGACAGCAGGGCGTTGACCGGATCCTTCGGAGGGCGACGATTACGTCCCTGAAAGTCAAAGGGCATCTGGTCCACGCCTTTTTCAGCCTTAAACATCTGAGAAAAGCTCGAGAAGTAAAGTCTGGCGGCATTTCCTTCCACTCCCAATAAGGTGGCGAGTCCATCCGCTAAGGCAATGTCTCGTCGCACCAGTGCCAGCGATCTGAGGATCAGCTCCGGCACTTGTCGCCCATTCCTTCTCAGCAGCGTGCGGGCATTTTTGACCTTCCCTTGAACAAATGCTTTGGCCAAGAGCAGGCATCGTATCGGATCTGATGCCGCTTCATATTGTCGCTGTCTCAGCATGATGTTTTTGTGCAACATGGGTGTGGTGATGGCATGGATCCAGCCTCCGTAGCTCAGATGGGTGATGATGATCTCACGGGCCGTCAGCTCACGTAATGCCTGTGCCGAGAGCTGCACGTTCCCAAAGAGTGAGACCTGACTCAGCTCCAGCATCCGCACTTCATCCAGCTTTTTTCCCTTTTCGCGCACCTCCAATAGCTCCCCATTAAGACCCAAACTATACCCCTGACCCTGAATATAGAGGGGCATTTTGTCTGTGCGAGCAGGGATCATCCGCCGAGGTTCAGGCCCTCTTTCCAATCCTCCTGGGCTGTCAGGTGTAGGAGCCCATGTCATGGGCGCTTGTGTTGGGGTCTCCAGGCGCATATTGTCGAGCCGATCTGCTGCTCCCATGTCGATGGGATCGGGCAAGTCTTCCAGGTCTTCATGGGATGAGAATGGCTCTTCCTCCTCTATCTCCAGCTCAAAGTCACCTTCGCCCGCTGGCCAGCTCTTGAGCAGGTTCACTTCGTCTGGCAGACAGATGCCCACCAGCGAGCAGCGAGGACACTTGGGGGAGTCCTTGAGTGGAGGCGGAATTCGTGGCTGCGCTGCCGCTTGTCGTGCTTCTTCCAAGAGGGTGAGGGTGCGTGCAATCAGACGCTCCGAGAGGGGAATGGTGATCCGGGTCTTACTGCCCGCGTAATATAAGACCGCTTCGTCACATTCATAGCCGTTTTCCCGCAACAGCAGTCCCTGGAGACAGACCTGCACTTGCTCCGGCTCCCAGGCTTGTTCTGGAATGTCCGGCGCTTTGCTGCGTTTGTAGTCCACCGGTGTGACCTTACGCCCTTCACTCTCCAGCACATCCACCACCGCGAGCGCCCCCAGCTTAGGCGATCCGACCTGAATGGAGCGCGCATGCAGGCGATCCTGCTCACTCAGTCCGTCGGGGGCTGGTGCTTTTCCTTCAGGCCGATCCACCCGGCGATGGACAAAACGTCCATCCATTGTATCCACACTATGGGCCCACTCCCGCTGTACATACATCAGATAGAACAGACGAGCACAATAAGCATACTCATTGACCATTCTTGCAGGCAGCAGCTCTAAACCTTCGGGGATGCCTTGGGGCACCTCGGTTGTACCCTCGGAAGGGGTGGAGAGCAGGGGCTCTGTGCGCTCAGGGGCGATTAGGGCCGCGTTCTGTTGCACCTGCTCCGGCTTCAGTCCTGGCTCGAGGATTTCCAGCAACATATGAGTGACTCCATCACCGGGTTTAGGTTGCCCGCCAGACCGATCTGGCTGGAGAGAAGGACCGAAACTTGTCCACGCTCAGGCGATCACATTCCATCACCTGCACCACGCCGAGGGCGCTGAGCGCGAGGTCGTCTAAGCTCCACAGGGCAGGATGGTTGAGCAGCGAGCGAATCACCGGCAATGAGAGGGGCGTCTTCCACAGAGGCCAGCGGAAATGTCGTCCGTTAAAGCCGACGGTCTTGAGGGTGGTGCCAGTGATCACACTGGGGAAACATGAAAGTGATAGCGCGGCGAGTGCGTTGGCACCCCACTCAGTGCGAGGAGGGGTGCTGCTGGGATCCTGGGCTCTGAGTGCATGGCGTCGATCATCTGCAGCATCCCAGCGCATCGACAGTCGTTCGTCACTGTAACGCCACGGCATAAAGAGGGTTTTTTCTAAGTGGGAATGTTCCACAACCGCCAGCAGCTCACGGATGGTCTTTAGAAAATGCTGATGTCCAGCCCCACTCATGGTACGAAAAGCAGTGTCTTGAATGGCTTTTTCACCGGGATAGAGCTCCGAGCCCAGTGCTGCGGCCAAGTCTACGTTCTGGCGCTGATGGGGTTGAGCCTCCAGCTCCAGGGTCAGTAACAGGGCTCGAAAGTGCTCCGGTGAGACGGTGAGGTCATCCGCAAACGCCAGCTCCGGGGCGCTTAGGCGGGTTTTGAGGCCGAGCAAGAGCTGTTCCACAAGCTGAGTGCGGGTCCAGGCTTGATTCAGCGTCCAGATCGGTCGCCAATAGAGCCCGTTTTGCCAGCCCAGTCGTAAGTTTTGCTCCGGGAGGTGGTGCGACGCCACCACCAGACATCCCAGGGCTGCCATAAATGGCAGAAGTCGATGTCCTTCCAAGCCTTCCCCCAGGTGATGGTGAAATACGGGTAACGTATCAGGAATCGGTATGTTCACGGGGTGTCTCCTTCTTGCTCCTGCTCCGAGCGGCGATGGTCTGCCAAACGTAACAAGGTCTCCAGGTAGGCCAAGCCGTACCAGCCGTAACGCTGAATCAGCCTCCAGAAACGCTCGGCGACGCCGGAGCCGGCATGGGTGAGCTCGTGGGCCGTGCTGCCTTCAAAATGGGAGCCCTCTAAGTCAAAAGCCACTTCTTGAGGGTTTTCATCCACTGAGGCCGGAAAGAACGGGCGCGCATACCCGTGATGGGCCCCCACCAGGTGCAAGACCAAGTCTACGTCGTGGGTCTCACTCAGCGCCGGGTGATCGGTCAACAATCCCACTGAAAACGCCTCGTGACGAAAGCCTCGGGGTGGAAACAGAACATGGGGTGAGCGTCGATGTTGTGCGGGCACTGTTCGCAGAGACTTGGCCAGCGGCTCCTCTCCACGACAGGCGGCGGCTTCATCTCCACCATACAAAAGGGTCTGAAAGCGTGGATCGAGCTTGCCCAGGTCGTGCCAGAGGGCGGCGCGGCGCAGATCGCCGACCAACGCAGGGGGAAGTCCGCAGGCGTGTGCATGACACTCTGTCCAACGCACGACCCCGAGTAGATGGGTCCGCAGGGAAACGCCCGTCCCTGTGTCGCTCGAGCGGTTGTCTTCGTCGGTGAAGCTGCTCTCTTGGGCTGGTTGAACCTCGCGCGTGGTGCGCAAGACCACGCCGTCTCCGCAGGGCAGGATTGTGAGGGGTGCTTGCAGCAACAGCTTGAGCTGTGCCCAAAACCAGGCGGGTGCATGTGTCGGTTTGGGTGGAAAATCAGCGTGTTCCGTCACCTCATGGTCTTGCCAAGCGCGAAAGGTCGCCAGCACTGAATCGAGGGCGGCTCTTTTCTCACGTCTTTCGGCGGTGCGGAGCTGCTGGCCGAGTGGCAGCAGTGATGCGCGCCAAGTACCGGCTTCTGCGGTTGCCAACTTTAGGCAGGCCCGGCCCGTTTTCTGAAGCTGGGCCACTTCCGCCAGATCTTCCACGGGCGATTCCGACTGAGGGTGCCAGCCAAAGAGGTCTAATCCACCCAGCGTTGCCGGAATAATGAGGGTGTCACCGGGTCGGAGCTGGTCCAGGGTGATAAAGTGGGAGTCTTCTCCTTCCCAACGTAAGAAGGTGGCAGGTTGCGCTGGATGGGGGAGCGCCTCCGACTCTGAAGGGGTCAGACCCTCCTGGTCGGTGAGCTGGTCAAGAGCTGATTGGATGTGCTGCGCTTGAGAGGAATCTTTTTGCTGGAGCCAACTTCTCGCCGTCGGCAAGGGAAGGGCCAGTGCTTCCAAGTTACACGGAGGCAAGAGTGAGAGCTGCTCCAAACAGGCGTCCAGGGTGTCAGGCAAAGTATCCCGCCAGATAAGCTGGACGTCGGCGCTGGAACGTTCAGGACCGTGCAAAAACGGTGCAGGATCGGGATCAACACGCGGGCGCGGGCTGGTCTGGCACCACAGATCCAGGGTCATGGGCAGCAAAACCGGGGCTTGACGCACGGGTGCCAGGCTCTGAAGGGAGGGAGGGCTCTGGGTCAGTCGCTGCTCGAGTCCCTCGATGCCCATGTCCAAGGGGGTACTTTGTGTTTTAAGCCAGCGCCAGGTCTCGGTGAGGGCTTCACCATAGATCGGATCGGGCTTCTTGCCGTTGATCTGGCTGGTGCGGGCAAAGATCACAACAGTAGACTGCCCCCGGTGTCCCAGGCGATCCAGCCGTCCCAGCCGCTGGCGGAGGGCATCAAGGGGGGCACACTCACTGATCAGTGCGTCGAAGTCTAGATCGGCACCGGCCTCGATACATTGGGTGGCTACCACGATCTGCGTGAGGTCATGCTCTACGGTTCTGAGACGCTGTGCAGCCAGCTTCGGAAGCAGCTTGTCCAATACTTGGCTACGATCCAGCGGTCGGGTCCGTCCCGTCAGCAGGGTCACTTCAACCTTCAGCTCCGGTTGACTCTGGGCCAGCTCGCGAAGCTGCTGAAAAAGTGCTCGTGCGGTGGCCACTCGGTTGACCACCACGCCAATATTGGCACATGGCCGCTGCAAAAGGTTATGCTGACGAGGCTTGAGCAGCTTCTCGATGACCTCCACAACCCGCTGACGTAAGGTGCTGTCTTGCTCAGAGTCCGGCACTTCCAAGAGCTCCACCCACTTCTGAGCGCGGAGGCGTGCCGCAAGCACTGGATGTTGAAGGTCTTTTTCGTCGAGTCTGAAGGGGGGCTGCGCTGTGTCCTGGGGGGTGGCACTCATGCGCACTACTTGGAGCGGACGACCGACCTTTACCTCCGCCCACTGCTGATAACGCTGGAGCCGCTGGAGCAGCTTTTCAAATGGCTGAGAGAGGTGAGCTTCGTCCAGCACGACGAGCGCGTCTTGAGCCAGGAGGGCCGCATGCAGTGGCAGGCTGTTGTCTCGCACTCCATAACCTCGGAAGAGCAGGCGGGAGCCCACTTGATCCACCGTGGAAAGGCACAACAGGGGCTGAGCCGGGGAGCGGGTGAGCCCCAGCTCTCGCGGGATACCACCGCGTAATACATACACTTCTAATGGACGCGCCTCCTGGTAGGCCCGGGATTCAGGAGGGCTGCCTCGACGTGCCAGGCTCTGAAGGGCGCTTGCCACTTCGAGCAAGGCGTGCGCGTGGGGTGTCGGCGGAAGCGTCCCTTGTGCCTCCTGCCTCAGTGCCTGCTCTAACATAGAGGCAATGTGGTGAGCCCGTCTTGCAGCATCGTCCACCACAATCCGTCGGTCGATGACAAAAAAGGTGCGCAAGGGGGCTCGGCGTCGCTCCGGCGCTAGGCTGGCGTCGCAGGCAAGCAGGTAGACGGCCACATCCAGCAAAGTGGTCTTGCCAGATGCGGTTGGCAGGCTGATCAGCGGTGGAAATACGCCCGTTTCTAACACTTCTGCTGCCAGTCGGGATTGCCAGGGAAAGGGCTGCTGCTGATGCACCGCTTCAAAAAAGGTGGAGAAGGTAGCGTTCATAGGTGCTTCCCTCCGATGGGCCGACAGAGACCATAGCCCTGGTATCGGCCCGCTCCCAGCAGAAGAGGGCCCTGGAGCGGCTGCTCGAAGCGCAGGTAGGCGTGAACATGCAGCAAATCACCCCGATTGCGGGTAGAAAGGCGCTCAAACTGGTCGGTGGGAGGAACACCCAGGATCTTGGAGTGATGGGCCAGCTCCACTTGTGCAGGAAGCGGCAGTCCGATGTGTTCACAGGCACGCTTCACACTGTCTCGTGCATCGTTTCCAAAAGGGCTGTTGTCTTTGGGAAATCGATCCAACACAATCGGCGTCACGGTAGCCCACTCGGTCGAGGGGCGTGACCAGGTCTCACGCTGAAGGCCCTGAAGCTCCGGGTCTTCGATGCAACGCTCCACTTCCCAGACACCCGCTCGACCCAACGTAAGCTGCTCGATGCCCGCCAGGGCCGCCAAGACTTCCCGGCGCTCCACCACACTCATGTCTCGCGGAAGGGCCGCCGCAATGCCCATGATCCTCCCACGGGCGTGTGTATGTCCCACATCCGGCAAGGCAAGAAACGCGACGTGGGGCCGCTCCAGGGGAGGGCCTCCCGGCGCATGGCCAGACAGAAGCGCGTTGGGCTGCCTCGCGTGATACAGCGCTGCATCGCGAAAAATCCGAGTCACTGCATGAAATGCCTGCAGGTATACGTCAGGGGTAGACACCCCCTGAAAGATCACCAGCTCCCGAAAGACACTTTGCACGGGCTGGGACACTTCAAGCTCGGGTGAGGGCACCCGATAACGCACTTCACAGGCAGGCAATACCCCCCGTGGGGCATAAGAGGGCTGAGCTGCTCGTGTACTCCGCGAACGAGGGGCGGACTCATTCAGGGAGGACAACTCGGGCGGATAGGTGCGGGCAAACTCCGTCTCGAGGGCGAGCAAGAGGCCCACGCTGGGCACACGCATGAGCTGCTGACCACTGGCTTGGTCCGGCAGCCAGCACTCAAACAACGGAGGCTCGCGATGCAGCGGCTCCAGCTCAGAGGGCTGGGTCACAAAACGTAGGCTCACCAAGGAGCTGGCGTGTCCCAGGTAGGAGACGCGAAGGAGCAGGTTAAACAAGGGAAGTTGTAAGGCTTCCGGCAGCTCGGCATGAGGATAGTTCAAAACGACCTGTGGGTGCTCAGGGGTCACTGAGGGAAAGGTGCGTGCTTTACGGCTCCGCTTCTCAGGAAGGGCCCCTTCTTGATCTCCACTCACGTCGTTGATGGGCACGTAGTGGGTAGGCGGTTGCTCTCGCTGCCGCACATCCGAGCTGCCTCGAGGCCACGCGCGTGATGCATACAACTCCGGCGGCGACTGTTGCTCCAGCCACTGAAGAAGCTGCTGCTCCAACGGCATCGCCGACTCCGGGCTGGTCTCGTGATGGGTGGCAACTAAGGCATAAAACAGTCTGGCTGGATGGGGCGGCCACTCCGGGGCCCCATACCGAGTGTGATCGGTGGCGGCAGCTCGCCCCGTTAAATACTCGATGATGAAGGCAAACATCAGACCTCCCGAGATTTCATCAGCAGGGCAACACTGCGATCCAAGAGCTGGAGCAGCTTGGGGGATGGCTCAAGACGCAAGGGCTCAGCCTGAAACTGGAAACCGTGGGCGCGCACGCGAGAGACGGCGTCGGCGTAGAGGCTCAGGGCCTGGTCCACGCTCAGGGTGAAGGGCTGGGGCGGCTCACCCAGGGCACTCACGAGCTCAAATTGAGGCGGCTGGGTGGGCACAAGCTGGCAACGGGAGCGCAGGTCAAATCCTTGCTCGAGCTGAAGACGCAAGGCACACAATCCCAAACAGGCCAGGAGCAGACGGGCCGCCTGGTCTCGCTCCGGCTGAGTCTTGCCCGCAAGAGGAAAACGCAGCCGCCGCAATCCAGCCAAGGAGAGCACGCTGAGCTGACGGGCTTCTCGCACGGTATATCCACCGTCGGCAATGCTGGGGGTCACGTTGCCGTGGTTGATCTCAGAGGGCTTGCCGTCCCCCTTCTTACGTGGGTCGTTTTTCTTCTTTTCGTCGCGCAGGGCTTCGCGCTCGTCGAGGGTCCAGCCGTCGGTGGGGTGCTCATAAACCGGTCCCGCGCCGAGCGCAATCTGAAGAGGATCCAGCCGACTGGATACGCGCTTGCCCGCCACGGCGTCAAAACCCACCACTTCAGAGACCAACACCCTGGCAAACTTGGCGCCCAAACCCCCAGCAGGTCCAGTAGAATCCCATACGCCAAACAAGAGGGCGGTCGGACACAGCTCAAAGACGGCGGTGGCGTTGTGAGGGCGGGCAAGGGTAAAGGATTGCCCCGGCTTTGACTGACGGAAGGGCACACCTTGATACAGGCTGTCGCGTAAGATGGCGTCGGCAATCCGATGAGGGGCGTCAAGAGCAGTCAGGGTTCCAATATGAGCGTTTTTTTCGCCAAAGTGAAGGGTGAGGTTGGGAAGCTCAAGGCGACCGGCATCCCATGCATCACGCAAGGCTTGCTCCATACGGTTTGCCTGAGATGCCACGGAATCCAGGAGGACGGTCTCCATTTCGACGGCCCCCAGCTTCCGGCGCTCCACGGCGTATTTTCCACCTTCGTAGGTGGGCGGAAAGACCTTGTCTCCGGGGCCGCCCGCAGGCTCGAGGGGAATTTTCAGACGAAGGGCGGCATGGCTCCCACGTAAGGCGGCGTCAAGCTGGGTCAGGGTCAGGCTCTCAGAGGACATGTTCGGCTCTCCTTTGGGTTTGGATAAAGGTCTCGGGGAGGGCTGGCAGGCTTTCCCCCGCGCTCCCGGTGACCGGATGTCTGCTCAGGCGCTTGTCGCCGCTGGACAGGAAATCAGCTTCGACCGCCAGGCTGTGATGGTCAGGGGCTTCTTTGTATAGAGGTTGTACGGTGGAGCCGCTGCTTCTGACAAAAATCTTTGAAAATTCAATGCATCTGCTGTGCGAGAAAGGGCGGGCGGGGCATCCCTGCACACGTTGGAGATGGTGTATCCGAGATGCAGGGAAAAGAGGTTCTTTTAATTGTTGTTTTTGGCAGATGATAAAACTTGCAGGCCGTCGGGATGAGTGGGATATCAGGCGTTCGCGTGAGGCAGGCGCAGGGCTAGGCGGACGGAAGCAAGGCTAGGCGGACGAGGGCTAGGCGGATGCCGTCACACGGGCAGGGGCACGCGGTCACATGGGCAGGCAGAGGGTCGAAAGCTGGAGGGGTCAGCGAAGGGTGCGGGCTTGTTGGATCAGCTTACGCAAGGCGGAAAGATGCTCGAGGGCCAGCTCGGCCACGTCGGTCTGGAGCGGCACGATCACCGGCGGAGGAGGCTCGGCGATCACGACAGGGGCAACGGCCACGGGAGCGGTCACAGGATCTGAAGCAGAGGTCTTGGCTTCTGGGTCATGGCTTTCTGCTTCGGCACCGACCGAGGCCAGCTCTGCTTCGGCAGCGGCCTGTTGTTCGGCTTCAACTTCTTCGTTGGCCAGCTCTTCTTCGTCCGGTGCTCCGGTGCCTCGGCCCAGACGAGAAAGATGCTTACGGGCACCCGCGATGGTAAAACCTTCTTGGTAGAGCAGGCGCTTGATCATCAGGATGCGCTCAATGTCTTTACGACGATAGAGTCGCTGTCCTGAGCCAGACTTGTGCGGTGAGATCGAGAATTCACTCTCCCAGTATCTCAGCACATACGGCTTCACACCGGCGATCTCACTCACCTCACCGATCTTAAAGAAGATCTTGTCAGGTATTTCCATTCGCCGGCTACTCCCGCTCTTACTCGGCAAGCTGCGAGTGGCACACGCCGCCCGCACCCAGGGTTGTTCCATCCCACAACGTCATTTTCAGCAGATCACGACGACAGAGGCCGTCATAACCATCACAGGAGAGGCCCGCTGCAAGGGTACAGGTGTTGGTCAGGGGATCTTTGGTGTCACATGAGGGCTGGAGATGAAGATAGTACACACCCGGCGTAACCGCATCCGGCCACATAGGAGAACACCACTCTGCATCACTGCCCGCAATGTCCATCGTCAGATCGACCTGCTGCACGGTGTCGATATAGGCTGATTCAATGGCAACTTCTACTCGGACATATTCACGGTTAGGGTCGGCATCAGGCTCGCCCCATTCCATCGGCACCCACACGTCACTGACTCGCGCGGTGGCGACATCCAAACCGCTGGCACTCTGAAGCACCACTTGGGATGGAATGTCGAGCCCCAATGTATCAGGATCCGACCCTTCAGCAGCCAGATACACCCGCAGCTCGAGTGGAGAGGCACTGCCATCCACCAACAGCTCACCGGTGTCGGTGGTGTCGTCTTCACAGGCCACCAACGAAGTCAGGAGAATCAATGTGCAATGCTTGAGCTTAGGCATATGTCCTTCAAGAAGACTCTTCATTGATACAGGGTAGCGCATGGATTGTCAACGAAAATGATCGTTCACACCCTCTGGAATGGATCCAAAGAACACAAAAGATTCAGATCCAATTGACTTTCCATGCGCGCTTCATGTCGCGCTTGAGCTCTCAGAGGCTTCAGGCGCGAAGCTCCACGGAAAGCTCAGCTTTCAGACCACTCAGGATATTCTGGATCACGTCGTGGATCTCCTTTTCGATCAAGGTCCGATCTTCGGCGCGCAGCTCCAGTCCCACGGCCACACTCTTGAGATGAGGTGGGATATTTTTGCCCCGGTACACGTCGAAGATGCTCACGCGCTTCAACAAGGCACCGCCCATTCGCTCACAGGCTTGCACCAGGGTCTCGGCGTCGAGATGTGCCGGGACCATCAGGGCCAAGTCTCGCTGCACGCCCGGGAAACGCGGAATGGCCCGGAATCGCCGATGGGTCTGACGCGCTCGCCACAAGGGCAACGCATCAAGCTCCAGGGCGTAGGCAACCGCTTCCAAGCCCGCCGCTGCTGCGGTCTCAGGATGAACCACACCCAAGTAACCCAGGGCCAGCTCTCCCACACGCACCGTCCAGCCTTGTCCGGGGGCCAGGAAGGGCTCAGGATCGTTGGGCTCCAAACGCACACCGTCCACACCCAATGCGGCGGTCAGGCCGTCCAGCAGGCCCTTCAGATGGTAGATGTCGTAACCCGTCGGGTTCGGCTGGGTCCAGTGCCGCTCGCTCGAGAGGCCGGTCAGCAGGATCCCCAGTCGATAACGCTCCGCCGGTTTTTCTCCCACCATGGCCTGAAATACTTTCCCCACTTCGCACAAGGCCAAGTCCGCATGCTGATGTCGGCTGTTATAGGCCGCGTTTTTCAGCAAGGAGGGCAAAAGTAAGGGCCGAAGTTGGCTAAAATCTTCTGAGAGCGGATTGATCAGGCGCACCGGGAGCAGCCGCGCATCGGTCTCGGGCAACCGCAGGCCCTGCAAGAGCTGAGGGGAAAGGAAAGTAAAGTTGATCACCTGATCCAAACCCAAACCCACCAGGGTCGAGACCAGCTTCCGCACCAACAGCCGCTGCTCGGTGATGGCCGGATGCCTCATCTCTCCTCGCGGCAAACTCACGGGGATATGCTGATAACCCTCCAGGCGGGCCACTTCTTCCGCCAGATCCGCTTCATGTTTGATGTCCAGGCGATAGGAAGGAGCACTCACCAGGTCGTCAGGCTGTCCGTCGCGAATGTCCATCGCCAATGCACGCAGATGGGCATGCATACGCGCACGAGAGATGTCCATACCCAAGAGCCGGTTGACGCGCTCGGCGGAAAAGGCAATCGGTCCCTGCACGGTGGCTTCGGCACGGGCTTCAAGGGTCTCGCCCACCACCACGCCCCCCGCCACTTGGATGATCAGGGCGGTCAGGGCGTCGAGGGCCGGGGCGACACCTTCTGGATCAATCCCCCGCTCAAAACGATGGGAAGCGTCGGTGTGCAGTCCCGCACGTCGCGCACTTCCTCGCACCACCAGGGGCGCAAAATGAGCAGCTTCCAGCAAGAGACGGGTGGTCTGGGGCTGAACGGATGACAGCTCACCGCCCATGACGCCCGCAATGGCCACCGGTCCCGCTGCGTCGCAGATCAGCAGATCTTTGCTCAGCACTTTTCGCTCGACACCGTCCAGGCACAGGAGCTTCTCACCGGTGTCGTGGCCATGTCGCACCACGATCTGAGCTCCAGTCAGGCGATCCAAATCGAAGGCGTGCAAGGGCTGGCCACGCTCGAGCATGATAAAGTTGGTGGCATCCACAATATTATTAATGGAACGCAGGCCGACGGAGGTCAACCGCTCAGCCAACCAACGGGGGGAAGGGCCCACTTGAACCCCCTCCAGCACCCGCCCGAGGTACAGAGGACAGCTCTCGGAGGACTCCACACGAAGCTGAGCGGGCACCGGTTCAGAACGGGTCGGCCAGGTCAAGGTCGGCAGGCCGCGCAACAAGGGGGCGCTAAAATGGGGAGGCTGGGTCTTCAATGGCTGCACAAAAAGGGCTGAGAGCTCCCGAGCAATGCCCAGGATGGAGAGACAGTCGGCACGATTGGCGGTAATCGAGAGCTCCAGGACGGTATCCGCCGGATAGAGCTGGTGCATGGGGGTGCCCAAGCGGGTCTGAGGATCGAGGATCAACAGTCCAGCATGTTCGTCGCTCAATTCCAGCTCGCGGGCAGAACAAAGCATGCCGTTGGAGAGCACGCCCCGGAGCTTTGCTTTTTCAATGCGAGTGCCGCCCGGCATCAGGGTGCTAACGGTGGCAAGGGGGACGATGTCTCCCGGCTTCATGTTTTTAGCGCCACACACAATCTGGAGCGGAACGCTGTCGCCTTGATCCACTTGACAGAGGGTCAGACGATCCGCATTGGGGTGCGGCTGCATTTCCAGAATGCGGGCAGAGACAATGCCGTCAGGCAAGGGGGGGGTGGTGGTAATGGACTCCACCTCGATGCCTGCCATCGTCAGACGGGCAGCCACTTCTTCGGGGGAGACACTCAGGTTGAGGAACTCGGACAGCCAACGCAGGGAGACTTTCATATTTTTCCTCGGGTTCCTTCAGGCGGTCGGCTCAGAACTGATGAAGGAGTCGCAGATCGTTATCGTAAAGATAACGGATGTCGTTGATGCCCAGCTTGAGCATGGCAATACGTTCGATGCCCATGCCAAACGCAAACCCTTTGATGCGGGCAGGGTCGTAATCAGGGCTGCCAATGGCTTGGAAAACAGCCGGGTTGACCATGCCGGAGCCGCCAATCTCAATCCAGCCGGTGTCTTTGCACAGGCGACAGCCCTTGCCCAGACACTGGAAGCAGAGCATGTCAATCTCGGCGCTTGGTTCGGTGAACGGGAAAAAGCTGGCACGGAAACGAATGTCCACGGAGGGACCAAAAAGGCAGCGGACAAACTGAAGCAAGATGCCCTTGAGCTCCGCCAGTGAGACCTGCTCGTCCACCAGCAGGCCCTCAATCTGATGGAACATGGGGCTGTGGGTGGCGTCGAAGTCGGAGCGGTAGACGGTGCCCGGGGCAATCATGCGCACGGGTGGCTTCTGGGCCAACATGGTCCGAATCTGGACGGGGGAGGTGTGGGTACGCAAGACGAGGCCCTTCTCCAAGTAGAAGGTGTCCTGCATCTCGCGGGCCGGATGTCCTTCGGGGATGTTGAGGGCTCCGAAGTTGTGCCAGTCGTCTTCGATGTCCGGGCCTTCACAGAGATCAAAGCCGAGGCGAATGAAGACGTCTTCCACTTCTTCCAGGATCTGATACACCGGATGGAGTCGGCCTTGGCGGTTCGGGCGTCCAGGTAAGGTCAGATCGGGTCGGTTGGTGGCCAAAGAAGCCAGGGCCAACGACTTGAGGGCGGTCAAACGGTCGTCAGCGGCCTGCTCGAGGCGAGTCTTGACCTCGTTGAGCCGAGCACCAAAGGTCCGGCGTTCGTCGATGCTGAGCTGGCCGAGGGTTTTAAGCTGGGCGGTGAGCTCGCCCTTTTTGCCGAGATAGCGGGCCCGGATTTGGATGAGCTGGGGCTCCGAGGTGGCCTGCTGAAGCTCTTGAAGGGCAGACAGCTCGAGGGCGTGCAGGGTGTCGTCCACAGGTGACTCCATAAGAGGAACTCCCAAAAACAAAAGCGGTCGAGCCTCTGTGGAGAAGCTCGACCGTCCAATGTGTCGCAGGGAATGTGGGAGGGGCAGCTTAGGCCGCCGCAGAGCCCTTGACCCGAGCGACGATCTGGCTAAACACCCGGGGCTCTTCCATCGCAAGGTGAGCGAGCACTTTGCGATCCAGGCCGATGTTGGCCTGCTTGAGGGCATGGATGAACCGGGAGTAAGAGAGGCCATGCTCACGAACCGCGGCGTTGAGACGCACGATCCAGAGCTGGCGGAAGTCGCGCTTACGCTCTTTACGGCCACGATAGGCGTAGGTGAGCGCGTGTTGAACGGCTTCAATGGCGGTTCGCAGGACGTTCTTCTTACGTCCGTAGAAGCCTTTGGCGAGCTTAAAAATCTTCCGCTTACGGGAGCGACGAATGGCCGCACGCTTAATTCTCATGACACTCAACTCCGTGAAGGCAGAAAGCCTTATAAAAAGTCGTAGGAAAGAGCCTCAGAACGGGCGGCTCAGCCGTTGGGAAGGAGACGACGGATGTTTGCCTCGTCCACCTTTGCCACGAGGGTGGTGCCACGCAGCTCACGCTTCCGCTTGCTGGACTTCTTGGTCAGAATATGACGCTTGAAGGCCTGGCTACGCTTAACCTTGCCACTTGCCGTAAAACGGAACCGCTTTGCGGCGCCCCGATTAGTCTTCAACTTGGGCATGCCAGATTACTCCTTAGACGAGAGGGGGAACCAAAAGCACCCCATCCAACCAGTTCAGTAGTCTCAAAGAGAAGGAGCGTGGCACATTCACAACGCTCCATCAAAGCTCAGCTCTTGGGAGGGACCGTGGCCGGGGCGGGCTGTGGTGCATGCTCTCGCTTTGGCTCAGTCTCACCCGATTCACCGGAGCGGCCACGAGGACGAGGCGCGACGAGCATGGTCAACATACGTCCTTCCATACGCGCGGACTGCTCCACGATGCCGATGTCTTCCAGAAGGGCCGCCAGCTTGACCAAGTGCTCCATGCCGATTTCCTGGTGCGCGAACTCACGACCTCGGAAGAGCACAGATGCCTTGACCTTGTGACCCTCTTCAAGGAATCGCCGAGCGTGGTTGGCCTTAAAGTCGAAGTCGTGAGTGTCGGTTTTTGGCCGCATCTTCACTTCTTTGACCACCACTTCGGTCTGATTCCGCCGTTGCTCGGCCATCTTCTTTTTCAGCTCGTACTTATACTTGCCGTAGTCGATGATCTTACAAACCGGAGGCTTGGCGGTTGGCGCCACTTCCACCAGATCCAGCCCAAACTCCTCAGCTTGGCGCAAGGCATCACGAACGGTCATTACACCGAGCTGATTACCTTCCGGTCCAATCACACGCACTTCCGGGGCTCGAATCCGAGCATTCACTCGGATTTCTTTGGTGTCTTTCTTCGGCGTGAGGATGGCTCATCCCTCCCTAAACAAAAAAACCGGCGGAACCCGATTGACATCAGGTTCCGCCGAAACATAAAGTGCATAGGCACGAGCGGGATCGAACCGCTGACCCCTACCGTGTCAAGGTAGTGCTCTACCACTGAGCTACGCGCCTTCAGCTTTTCGATGGATACCGGGTTCAATTCGGACGTCTCCGAACGAAGAACGCACCGTTTATACCGTTTGGGCTGCGAAGTGTCAAGCTCTTTTTTCGAGACGGTCACTTTCTTTCTTGTGGAGGCTTTGATCCAGGCTTATCCTCCCTACACTCATGCTGCACGATGCGCCTGATCCAGCACCGGGCTCAGGTCTTGTCCCGAGTATGTCGATGATCCATCGCCCCTTTTTGGAGGGCTCTATGGCCTCGTCTCCTTTAACACCGGATATCGCGGCGTCAGATCCACCCCAGACTCCGATGCAACCAGAGGATCTGACGCTCACGCTGCTCGGAACCGGCACCTGCACTCCGTCGCTGCGTCATCAGCCCGCCGGGTATCTGCTCCAGCTCGGTCATTTTTCAGTGCTGATCGACTCCGGGTCCGGCACCGTCGGACGGCTCATGCAGGCAGGGCTCCCCGTTCATGGGCTCGATGCCGTGGTGTACACACACCTACACCTCGATCATACCGGGGATCTCTTTCCCATGCTCTTCTCGCTGCGGAATAGCATGGGCTTCACGCGCACGCGCGACTTTCTGATCTTTGGGCCACCCGGCTTTCAAGCGTTCTATGATCACTTGGCGACACTGTACGGACGATGGGTGATCTCTGAGCAATACCACATCCAGGTGGTGGAGTGGAGCGCGTTTCAACAGCGTCGGCTCGGTCCCTTTCAGGTGCAAACGCTGCCGATGAAACATACGCCGTCGTCCCTCGGCTACCGCTTCTGCACGGCAGATGGGCGTGTGGTGGCGTTCACCGGGGATGCCGATGAGGGGCCGCAGCTCGCTCCGCTGCTCCAAGGGGCTACGGTGGCGGTGGTCGATTGCTCAACGCCCGATGCAGAAAAGCTCGAAGGCCATCTCTCGCCCCGTGGGATCCGTGAGGCTGTGCAGGGGGGAGGGGTGGAACAACTTGTGCTGTCTCATCTCTATCCGCCTGCACAATCCGAGAGGCTGCTTCAGGCTTTTGAAGGGGCTCCGGTTCAGCAGGTGATACAGGCGCAGGATGGGATGCGACTGGTGATCAAGCCTCGGTAAAAACGCCAGCTCAGGCGCTCAGGCGCGTGGGGGCAGGCGCGTGGGGGCAGGTACGCAGGCTTATTCCCACTCAATGGTGCTGGGGGGCTTGGAGGAGATGTCAAAGACCACACGGCTGATGCCCTTCACTTCGTTGGTCATGCGGCGCGAAATCCGCTCAAGGAGGTCGTATGGTAAGCGGGCCCAGTCAGCGGTCATGCCGTCGGTGCTGTTGACCGCGCGTAAGGCGGCCACATGCTCGTATGTGCGCTCGTCACCCATCACGCCCACGGTACGAATCGGTAGAAGGACGGCAAAACTCTGCCAAAGACGACGCTCCAGAGCCGCTGCGGCCACTTCTTCTTGCACAATCAAGTCGGCACGCTGAAGCAAAGCCACCCGCTCCGGGGTGACTTCTCCAAGAATCCGCACGGCTAAGCCCGGTCCCGGAAAAGGCTGACGGTATACCACCTCGGAAGGCAGGCCGAGGGCTTCTCCCAGCCGCCGTACTTCGTCTTTGAAGAGCTCACGCAAAGGCTCCACCAGGGCCAGCTTCATCCGCTCAGGCAGTCCGCCCACGTTGTGATGGCTCTTAATGGTGGCACTCGGTCCCTTTAAGGAAACACTCTCGATGACGTCCGGGTACAAGGTGCCCTGTGCCAGAAATTGCACTTCCGGGAGATGGTGGGCCACTTCTTCAAAGACGGCAATAAACTCATGACCAATGATACGCCGCTTCTGCTCCGGATCGGTCACGCCCGCCAAACGGGTCAGGAAGCGCTCCTGAGCATCCACGACTCGAAGATCCAGCTCCATATGGGTGCGCAAGAGCTGCTCCACCCGGTGCGCTTCACCAAAACGCAGGAGGCCATTGTCCACAAAGATACAATGGAGCTGCTTGCCAATCGCACGGGAAAGTAACGCGGCCACCACGGTGGAGTCTACTCCCCCCGAGAGGGCCAGCACGACGTGCTGCTTCCCAATCCGGGCACGCAGGTGTTCGAGCTGCTCGTCAATGAAGGAACCCAGGCTCCAGTCCGCCTCCAGCTTACAAATCTGAAAGAGAAAGTTCCGCAGGAGCACTTCACCATGCTCGGTATGGGAGACCTCGGGATGAAACTGCACGCCATAAAGCTGGCGCGTCGGATCGGAGAAGGCACCCACGGGCGAGTTCTGAGAGCGAGCAATCACCCGAAATCCCGGCGGAAGCACGTCCACGCGATCTCCGTGGCTCATCCAGACGGTCTCCGGAATACCTTCACCCATGCCGTGAAAGAGCGGATCGGATGCGATCACGTCCAGCTCGGCGCGGCCATATTCCCGCTCGGTGCCGGGCACGACATGGCCTCCCAACAGATGGGTCATGAGCTGAAGCCCATAACAGACCCCCAAGATCGGTACGCCCCAATCAAAGAGGTCGCGGGAAAGGGTCGGCGCATCCGGCGCGTACACGCTGGCAGGCCCCCCCGACAAAATAATGCCCGAAAACCCCTCGGCTTGAAGGCTGGTCAAGGGGGTGTGAAAAGGCCGGATTTCAGAATAGACGCCACATTCACGAACTCGGCGGGCAATGAGCTGGGTATACTGAGAACCAAAGTCGAGGATCAAGATGCGGTTTTTGCGCGTGGACATGAAGATTTCCTGACGTGCATGACCGGAGGAGGTCACGGGCAGGCGTTGTTGGCCTCGCCTGGGGTGCCCTTGTCAGAGCTTCCCTGAATGGTGTCGGTGGAAGCACACCATTGGCTTCCATCGTCGTTGGAGTCAGCAGAGTAGGCAGTATTGTCAAGCTGAAGGCTGGAGCCAACCGGTGTGGTGGGAAATCCGGTTGCGCCATATCCCACAGCGTCCACCAGCACTGTGCCCGCGTAAACGCTCACCACGTCGGCTTCGTCGGTGAAGATCAGGTCGCCGTCGTAGGTATAGTCCAAGACCACGTTGCCGTTTTCGCTCTTCTCGGCATGGGTGCCAATCACCAGATACCCTTTAGGACCAATGGAAAGCTCCCCAGCACTGGCGATGGTGTGGCTGTCTCCCGCGCCGTCGGTCAAGATCCATCCGTCCAGCTTGATGGTGTCGGAGGTGGTGTTGTAAAGCTCCAGCCACTCGCCGAGGGTGTCTTCCACGGCCAAGGGGTTGATCATGAGCTCGGTGATCACCAGGTCTCCGGGGGAGGCGGTGATAAAACACACGTCGTTGAGCTTTCCAGGGGTGCCAAAGTCTCCGCTGTCGAGCAGGGAGTAACGGCTGGCACAGAAGCTGTCAGCACTGTCATTCTTTTTGACGTCGTAGCGGGTCGGGTCCAAGGACAATGAAGCGCCCTGGGGGGCTTTACTCCAGGTGATACGATCCACCTGCTTGCCATCACCGTCCTTTAAGGTCAGTGACTCACTCTCGTTGCCGAGGGTAAAACCGTCGTCATAGGCATAATCAAGACTGACTCCGCCATTGCTCTGGTTGGCATTGTTGTTGCCCACCACCACGTAGCTGCGACCTTTGATGACCAAGCCCTCAAGGGTCACGGTGCCATCGGCTCCGTCGGCAAACTGCCAGCCGCTGAGATCCAAGGTCTCAACGCCCGCATTATAGAGCTCCACCCACTCTCCCATCGAGTCGCTAACCCCATCAGGATTGGCCATGACCTCGGTGATCACCACGACGGCCTCGTCCGGCTCCGGGGTCTCGGTGACCGTCGGCTCGCCAAACTCTGAGTCGTCGTCGGTCGGCACACAGCTCCATCCCGTGGCAACACAGACTCCCAACAGCATCCCGTACCGCATTCGCTGCCCCATTGCGCACCTCGTCTCCGCGTTCAGTTCACCTGGAAGGTACTATAAATCGGAAGGGGGCAAAGATCAACCCCACCAAGAGGTGGACAGGGAGAAGGGAATCCAGCTATGGTACGGGCAAGGGGAAGTGCTCGCTGCAACCAGTGTCATCGGAAAGGTAGAGGCATGTCGTTCTTTCTGGAGCTGCATCGGCTGCTCGAGGCCGGGGAACGGGTGGCGATGGTCACGGTGATCCAAAATGAAGGCTCGTCGCCTCGAAAGGTCGGGGCACGTATGCTCGTGCGCGCCAATGGCTCCATCGTAGGCACCATCGGAGGGGGCACCGTCGAGTTTGAGGTGATCAAGCAGGCGCTCGAGGTGCTCAAAGGAGAGGATCCCAAGGTCTATCAGGTACACCTCACGCGAGAGCTGGGGATGTGCTGCGGAGGGGCGATGTCGTTTTTTATCGAACCACTCAGCCAAAATCCACGGCTGGTTCTGTTTGGTGCCGGCCACGTCAGCCATGCCCTCGCGCCCATCGCGGAGGCCGCAGGATTTGAGGTCTGGGTGGTGGATGATCGGGCAGAATTCACCAATCGCGAACGGTTTCCCTCCGCGCAGCTCGTGTTGGATGACCCTCTAGCAGCCCTCGAGGAACTCCCACCGCATGCTCAGAGCTATTTTGTCATCCAAACGCACCTGCACCGGCTGGATGAGGAGCTGCTCCGGGCGCTGGTGACAAAACCTCATGTGTATCTGGGGATGATCGGGTCTCGTGCGAAGATCGCTCGGTTCATCGAACGACTTCGCGCGCGTGGGGTGGCGGAAGAGGCGCTGGCGCGTGTCACCATGCCCATCGGACTGGATATCGGGGCCATGACTCCCGCTGAGATCGCCATCAGCATCGCAGCAGAGCTGGTTCAAGTGCGACGAGCAGGTCGGAGACCCGGAGAAGGGGCAGGGGCCATGCACTGGCGCCCCCGCAAAGCTCCCGAAAAGCCGGTTACTTCAGAAGGGCAGGAAGGTTAAGCACTCTGCCGCGTGAGCTGGACAAAAAATTCATCCACACACTGCCGGATCAGCTCAAATGAAGCACGATGGGCCCACTCCGCCGCGCGGTGAGGATCGGGAATGGCAAGGGGCTTGTTATAGCCAGGACAATAGCTGGAGAGCAGCTGAATCTTCCCACGCGAGAGAGAGGGGGTCAGGTCTCGAACACTACGGGCCTGCTCTTCTTCCATCACCAGAATAAGCTCCGCCCACTCCAACAGATCATCGGAGACCGTCTGAGCAAGGTGCTCCTCCACGTTCACCGAGAGCGCACGGGCCGCATGACGGGTGACGTCCGAGCAAGGATTGCCATCGACGCCCATAATGCCAGCGGAACGAAACTGGAGGCTGTGAAGTCCCAGCTCGGTGGCTCTTTGACGGGCGTAATACTCAGCAAAGGGAGAGCGGCAGATGTTGCCGGTGCAGACGAAGAGGATGTTCATGGGAGGGGCTCCGAAGGGGCGGCTCAGGCGAGCACAAACCGGAAGACGGTCTCACCAATGGTCACATCTTCGTTGCCCAGCACTTTCTGGCGGTTGACAGGCGCGCCATTCACCAAGGTGCCGTTGGAGCTGTTGTTGTCTTCGACGTAAAATCCGTCGGCATCACGCAGGACACGGCAATGATAACGCGAGACTTTGGTGTCATCTTTGATCTGAATCTGGTTATCACGGCCACGACCAATCTGCACTACCGGATCGTCCAGGCGATACGACTCCTGATCGGGGCGGCCATAATTCTTGATCAGATATCCGGTGAGAGTGGCTTGAGGGGCACCACCCATCGGGGGCAGCTCGTCCACCGAGCCAGGGAAGCCTAACGCGCCAAGATCTCCATCCACCATGCCGCCCGGTCCCTGCGGGTCCAGATAACCGCCGGGAGGCGGGAAATCGTCTTGATATCCCCAGCCCTTGTCGAGCTCGTTGAGCCCCCCCGGCATGTCGTCCACACTGGGGGCAGGCAGCGGAGGCAGGTCGTCGGCAAGCCCTCCCGGGGGATATCCCATGTTGTCCATCGGGGGGAAGGTGGTGGCGTCGAGATTTCCACCCATCGGCGTGCCCGGGAACGAAACCCGTGCATCAGGAATCGCTCCAGCAGAACCCAGATAGGAGGGATTGGCGCTGGAAGGTGAAACCGTGCGCGGTGTCGCTAGTGGCAGGATTGCGGTGGATCCCCAGGTCTCGTTGGGAGCTCCCAACGGCATTGTATCCACAGGGGCACGCTCGGGGGCAGGCATGGCACCGGTGGCTTCAAAACCAAAAGAAGGCGCGGGAACCGGAGGCGGCACGACAGGCGCCACCAGCACGGGGGTGGGCACAACCGGAGGCGGCACAACCGGAGGTGGCACAAACGGAGGCGCCGTTACCACAGGGGGAGCCGTTACCACGGGGGGCGCCACAAAAACTGGCTCCGGCAACACCGGCGGGACAGTCACCACCGGAACATAGGAGGTCTGGGCCACCGCGACTCTCGGCGGCTCAGGAATCGAAGGAAGACCCCCACTCGGCGGCGGCACAAAAGCCGGACTCAAGACCGGAGCAACCACCGGCGGAATCCCCGCCGGACGATTGCCACGACGGGCTTCCGCACCGGCACGCGCCAGCAGGTCACGATACTCGGTGAGCGTCGCGGCGACAACGTCTAGCTGCGCGCTGACCTGCTGAACTTCCTGCTCGAGCTCCGCCAAGCGTGCGTCGAAGTCTAGGTCGCCCAGCTCACCGATCAGGTGCCGGAGCTCCACTTCGTCGCGGGCTTCTTCGATGTGAGCACGCTGTCCTTCAAGCCGAAGCTGCTCTTGCTCGCGCTGAGCCACCAAGATAAACATCTGGTCTTCGTTGGGGGCGAGCTGATTCTCCAGGGTGACCCGCTGCCGCTCGTAATCTTCGAGCACCCGGGCGAGCACACTTTCTTTGAAGCGGCCACGCTGCTCAAGGGCTTTGTCGATGCGTTGGCGGAGGACATCATACTGTTCCACCAACTGACGATACTGTTCCACCAGTTCGTTGCTGGGCATGGGGACTCAACCTCATCATGCATGAACGGTTTGGGCGCAAATGAACGTCAACTTCAATCTGGACTTGGGCAGATCTAGTGGATCCCTGCTCGCATGTCAAGTGCAATCCCGAGGTCAGGCATCGTCGCCCCTGAATTCCTCAGCGGCATTGACGAAGCTGCTATACTCACCGAGAAAGATGGCATGAACGGTTCCGGTGGGACCGCTGCGGTGCTTACCGATGATGATCTCGGCTTTGCGTTTGAGCTCTTCGTCGTTCTCAAATTCAGGGGATTCTTTTCGTTTATACACCCAGTCTCGATAGATGAACATAATAATGTCGGCATCTTGCTCGATGGCGCCGGATTCGCGGAGGTCGGACATCATGGGGCGCTTGTCGGTGCGGCTCTCGAGGCCACGGTTGAGCTGGGAGAGGGCAATCACCGGGATGCTGAGCTCTTTGGCGACACCTTTGAGTCCCCGGGAGATCTCAGAGATCTCCTGCTCGCGCGAGTTGGTCTTGGCACTGCCGGTCATGAGCTGGAGATAGTCCACCACGAGCAGGCCCAAGCCCTTTTCTTGTTTGAGTCGGCGGACTTTGGAGCGCAGCTCGTTGATGCTCACGCCCGGGGTGTCGTCGATGTAGATGGGTGCGTCGTACATGTGCTCGGCGGCTTTGATCAAGAGCTTCCAGTCGTCTTCGTTGAGCTGTCCGGTCTTGATCTTGGAGGCATCCACTTTGGCTTCGCTGGTGAGCATACGCATGGCGAGCTGCTCTTTGCTCATCTCCAAGGAAAAAACAGCGGTGGAAATACCAGAGCGTAAGGCTGCGTTGGAGGCCATGTTGAGGGCAAATGCAGTCTTTCCCATCGCAGGACGGGCAGCCAAGATCAAGAGGTCAGAGTTCTGAAGTCCCGCGAGGAGCTTGTCCAGTCCGGCAAGACCGGTGGGAATTCCCGTGATGGACTGCTTCCGATCAAAGAGCTTCTGGATGTGCTCAAAGGTGGCATCGAGGATCTGCGAGATGTGGGTAAAGGAGCGCCCACCGCGTACTTCGGTGACTTTGAAGATGGTGGTCTCGGCAAAGTCGAGGATCTCTTTAAACTCGCCATCGGTGTTGAGGACTTTTTCGTTGATCTGAGTGGTGGCTTCGATCAACCGGCGTAAGACCGCTTTTTCTCGAATGATGACGGCGTAGGAGGCCACGTTGGTGGTGACCGGTACGGCGTCGGAGAGGCCCATCAGATAGTTGAGGCCCCCGACGACTTCGAGGTTGCCACTGTTGCGGAGGTGCTCCACCAAGGTGACCAAGTCGATAGGACGACTGCTCTGGGAGAGCTCCACCATGTGCTGAAAGATCAGGCGATGGGTCTCACGATAGAAGTCTTCGGCGTCGAGATGTTCCTGGACAGAAGGTAAGACGTCGTTGTCGAGGAGAATGCCCCCCAGCACAGCCCGTTCCGCATCAAGGTTGTGAGGGTAAACTCGACCAGCCTGCTCAGCGGCAGGTGAGGTCTGTGCTCGGGAGGCATTTTTGGCAGGGCGACGGGGGGACTGTTCCACCGGTAACTCGTGAAGAGAGGGTGGATTACGCCTTCTTGATGACGTACAGCTTCAGCTTGGCCACCACTTCGGGGTGGAGCTTCACTTCGATGGTGAAGCTGCCGAGGTTCTTGATGGGCTCGGCGAGCTGAATGATCTTACGCTCCACTTCCACCTTCTCGGCGCGCAGGGCCTCTTCGATGTCCATGGAGGTCACCGAACCATAGAGCTTGTCGTTCTCACCGGCCTGACGAGCGATGGAGAGAGACAGGGACTCGATGCGCTTGGCCAGGGCCTGAGCATCCTTGATGGCGCGGGCGCGCTTGTGGGATGCCAGGAGCTTCTGGTGGTTGAGGATCTTGACGTTGCGCTCGTCGGCGAGAATGGCTTTCGCGCGCGGGAGCAAGTAGTTGCGGCCATAACCGTCGGCCACCGACACGATATCACCCACCTTGCCCAAGGTGTCGATATTCTCTTGAAGAATGACTTTCACGGAAACCTCCTAAGCCGCGAGGGGCGGCACAACAAAATCAAAGACCATTAGAAATATCGTATCCGTCATCCGAGCGAGGCCAACGGCTCCGAAAATCAAGCGGGTAGTCCAACAAGCCCACCAGTGCCATAAAGGGGAGTCCCCCCGAGAGAAAGAGCAAGATGAGACCCAAGATGAGGGTCCAGCCAGGAAGTCGCCAGCGCCATGCGACGTATGCGGCCAGGGAAAGGCCCGCCAGCATAAAGCCGACACCCACCACGAGCAGCAAGTTCACACCGAAGGCCACCAGGGGCGTAAAGCCCGTCAGAACCAGGATCACAGAGCCAATCGCAGTCCAGATCAAAAGATCGGGAGCGCGCCAGTCGCGCAGGGCCTGTCCCCCTCCGAAGGTCGGGTCGGCTACTTTGAGCAGCCAGAGGTTCAGCCACAAGGTCATGGTCATGGCCACGGTCAGCACGGCTGGCAGGAGATAAAGCACCCACTCACCATGCATGCTCAGCCAGTCGGCCATCGCGTCCAATCGGGCCTGCGTATCCAAGTCTGTATCGGTGGCACTTCCCAGCTCTTCTAAGCTCTTAATGAGGGGGGCGATCACATCTTTCTGGAGGGCCGCAAGGCTTGCGGTTGCATCCGGATAGAGTTGAAAACCCACCCATCCCAGCGTCAAGGCCCCCACCGTCAGGGCGGTAATTCCGGTTGCCCGGGTATCGTTGACGCCTCTCAGCACCAGGGCTGTAAACAGCCCACCCAAACACGTTGCCAATACCAACAGAAGCACTTCACTCACGATGGCTTCTGCTGCCTTCTCCGGATAGACGAGGAGCGTCAGTAGAAGGCGAATCAGCCAAACCTGCACCACCCCCATCAGCGCGGGTCGGAGACCCAGTCGCCAAGCCGTTAAGCTCAAGGGGTAAATCCAGAGCCCCCCAATGGGAAGCTCCAGCAGCAGTGCGGTCAACAATGAAGGGGCCAGCACCTGAGTGGACCGCACTTCAGAGGCTCCAATTTGCCTCATTCCGCCGCTCCCTCAGAACTCACGCGGCCTGCGCGACATATGGCAGGAGCGCGATGTTCCGAGCGCGCTTGATGGCCAGTGCCACTTTCCGCTGATGGAAAGCGCAGTTTCCAGAGATCCGGCGCGGAATGATCTTACCGCGCTCCGTGATGAAATACTTCAGGGTCTTGGGCTCTTTGTAGTCGATGCGCAGGTTCTTGTCTGCGCAGAACCGGCAGACCTTGCGGCGACCAAACGCCTTACGAGACCGGGACTGGGATGCCTTCTTCATAGCTCAATTACTCCTAAAACAATCAGCGCTTCTGAGCAGAACGGGACGAAAACAGGGACGGCTCACTCGTCGTCCATATCGTCATCGTCGCCATCGCCACGTCCGTCGAGGTCACGGTCACGCATGCCACGGCCACGCTCACGGTCGCCATACCGATCTCGACGGTCACCACGGCCCGGAGGCATATCGTCATCGTCGTCCAGTGACACGGAGGGCGTATGACGGGGACGCTCGTTGATGGCCTTGATGCGGGCTTCGGCTTCTACTTCCTCGTCCACCTTGATGGTCATGTAGCGGATCACGCTGTCGTCGATCTTGAGCAGACGCTCGATCTCGGAGACCATGCCACCAGCACCCAGATAATGGAAAAACAGGAAGTGACCTTTGGGGTTTTTGGCGATGTCGTAGGCCAGCTTCTTCTTGCCCCAGTTTTCCTTGATCAGCACCACACCCTGGAAGTCGGCGATGGAACGCTCCACTTTGCCGTTCACACGCTCCAGGATATCGTCGCCGACTTCGGCCTTCAGAATCACGATTGTTTCATACTCACGCATGCCCATGAATTCCTCCAAAGCAGCTTTGGGAGGCTCCTGCTACAGCAGCAGGTTCCCCTGGGATTGCCGACATCACCGGGCTAGCGACGCCAGCGGGATAAAACAGAAGCCCAACATCACGTTACCACCGGGGGCAGTGCGTGAAATTGGGCCATTGCTTTTGTCAGACCGTCGTTCAGGATGGATTCTGTGGCTTGATGTGCCCGCAAAATCACGTCATCCAGATAGGACTTTTCGTACAAGGAAAAATCCGAGAGCACAAAATCTATCACGGGTTGACGACCGGGAGGACGTCCTACACCCACACGCACGCGCACAAAATCGTTGCTGCCCAAACAGTCGATCAGGCTGCGCAGCCCGTTGTGGCCCGCGTGTCCGCCCCCCTTCTTCAGCCGAACGTGTCCAAACGGAATGTCCAGCTCGTCGTGTACCACCACGATGGAGGGCACCTCAACACCAAAAAATCGAGCGGCTTCTGCGACCGATTCTCCGCTGAGGTTCATAAAGGTCTGAGGCAGGAGAAAGAGAACCTTCTCCTGCCCCCATGTGGCGTCGGCAGTCAGTCCTTTAAATCGTGCCCTTGAGATGCTCTGGCCCGCTTGTTCTGCCAAACGGGTCACGACACGAAAACCAATGTTGTGCCGAGTACTTTCATACTTGAAGCCTGGATTGCCCAAGCCCACCAGCAACATCATAGGTCAGGCTCCTGCCCTCTGTGGCATCACTGCTCGACGGTGGCAACCGAGGTGTTGGGATTGCTCGCGAGGGTCACGCCAGCATCCAAGGGCACACTCTTGGCCTGAAGAGAATCCGCAATCTTAAGGCTGGTGACGTCGGCCTTCAGCTCGGTGGGGATGTTGGCTGGAAGGCAGCGCACGTTGAGGGTACGCACCAAGGCCTTCAAGGTTCCACCGGCGACCACACCTTCGGCACGTCCTTCAAGACGCAGGGGCACGGAGACCGTCACCGGGGCATCTTCGTGAATGCGCAGAAAATCGATGTGGATGATCTCACGGGACACCGGATGACGCTGCACTTCTTTCAGCATCACCAAAAATGAGGACTCCCCCGCGACATTCAGCTTGATCACGCTGTTGAAGCCCAGCTTGGACTTCAGCGTGTTACGAATGGCCACCGGAGCAAGGGAGATGGAACGGGATTCAAACCCCTTTCCATAGACCACGGCAGGCACGAGACCCGCTGCGCGCACCTTGTGAGCATTGCCCTTACCATTGGCAACACGAGGCTCTACCGCCAGTTCAACCGACTCCATGAGAATCCTCCTTCTTACAATCATTTGGCGCTTCATCAGCGCAATTCTACAGCTCGCTTGCCGCTTTTACCCTACGTCCGCCCATGCTTCGCCATTTCCCGCGCACGCGGGCGCTGATAGAAACAGAACGGAGCAGGAAACCTCGTGGGAGGACGGTCGGGTAACTTGCCGGGTAGGCGAGATGCCGCGTGGAAACAAGGCTGGGGCGGGAGGATTCGAACCTCCGAATGCGGGAGTCAAAGTCCCGTGTCTTACCACTTGACGACGCCCCATCAAGCTCATTACCTACAGGGGCCCACATCATATGCGGGGAGAGGTGCGGTGTCAACTTTTTTCTTTGGGGAAGGGATGTGTTTCGGAAAAAGAACGCTCGCACGTTTAACGTGTCCCATTCAAAAAGGCCGCCACTTCGGAGTCGCTGGCCAACACTTTCAGCTCCGGCTCCGCTTTAAATCGAGCGATGTCCCTAAAACCAGCTTGAAGGGCTTCTTTAAACAGCCGCACTGCGGCATCCACTTCTCGCTGACGCACCAGCAGGCGGGCAAGCTGATAGGGTACTTCCTGCCGACAGGGGTGATCGAATGGGCTGTTCTGGCAGAGCAAGTATGCGGCCTGATACCACGTCAGGGCCTTCGCATAGTCCGAGGCAGACATCGCGAGGGCTCCCAGCTCCATCGGGAGCAGCACCTGCCGCTTGTCGAGGCTAAACGCACGCTCCAACATGGCGCTGGCTTCGTCGGCTTTGCCATGATCGGCCAGCAGACGCCCCAGGTTGCTCATGGCTTCCACGCTGCTGGGGTATAAGGTAAGCTCTTGGCGAAAGGCGGCCTCGGCTCCTTCGGGATCGTCAAGCCTGAGCAGGACCAAACCCAGGTTGGTATGGGCTCCCTTCCAGCGCGGAGACTGCTTGATCAGGCGCTCAAACCAAGTCTGAGCGGCCACCAAGCTGCTGCGCTGCCCGTCTCGTCCCGCCTGCTGTAGATAACAGTAGCCCAGGGTGCTGATGACGTCGCCTCGTTGGGGAAGTTTTTCAGCCGCTCGTTTAAGGGCGGCCATGCCTCGATCACAGTCACCCAAGAGGGCCTGCACTTTGCCCAGCTCGGCGTTGGCTTCCGGATGCTCGGGCATGATCGAGACCGCTTCTTCCAACAGGGTCAAGGATTGGTAGGGGGAGGACTCGGCAATCACTTGGGCCATACGAACACGCAGGCGCACAGAAAGAGGGCTCAAGGGCTGAAGGGCCACCGCTTCTTGGTAGCGCACAATCGCCCCCGGATAGTCCTGCTGCTTGAGCTGAAGGTCTCCGAGGTTGGCCAAAGCCGCCACGTTTTTTGGATCGAGGTTCAGGGCATGCTCCAGCAGCCGCCGGGCTTCGTCGAGCTCACCACGTTGAGCGGTCAAGGTCGCACCGGCTCGCACAACAACCGAGGCATCGGGAAACTGCTCCAGGCTCTTGAGGGCGAGGGCTTCGGCTTCCGGGCCCCCTCTCAGCACGGCGGTGACGTCGGTGAGGGCGGCGGCGATCTCCGGATCGTTGGCCTGCTGGGACAGGGCCAACAACAAGGGCTCGGCCTCTGACGGGCGCTCGCTCCAGGCCAAGCTCAAGGCCAACCGGCGACGGAGTTGGGGATCGTTGCTGCTCTGGGCGTCTGCTGCTTGATAGAGCGCGGCGGCCTGATCGTATCGACCCTCTTTGAAGCGCTGATCGGCCTGCTCAAGCGGGGAGGGGGCACAGGCCAGCAGGCTCAGCAGCAAGAGTTGGAGCCACAAGCGAAGGGTATCACCCCCTCGAAACGGGCGGGCGAGCATGGAAAGGGGGGGCACCATCTATTTTACATCCCTCCGGCCCACCCGCAGACGTCGGATGGCTTCGTTGAGCCCCTCCACGGTCAGCTCGTACATCGGGAAAATACGCCCGACTTGCTGAATGGTGGGATGTTGCCAAAAACGCTTCTGCTCCGGGTTGAGCCACACGGACTCCCGGAACCGTTTCCGAATACGCTTGAGCCAGTCCAAGCCGCTGGCAACCGTCTGTCCAGTGCCGATGAACTCCGAGCCGGCGCTGAGCTCCCACGGGGCCATACAAGCGTCTCCCACCAGCACCACACGAAACTCATGGTCCAGTCCCCGCAGCATGTCCTCGGTTTGGGTGCGCTTACGTCGGGCAATGTCTTTATAGACGTGGCTGTAGACACAGTTATGAAAGTAATAGTACTCAAATCGCTTCAGATGGCGGGCTTCGTGAGCAGCGGTAAAAAGGCGGCTCACCAGCTCGGCATAAGGCTCCATCGAGCCACCGGCATCCATCAAGAGCAGGAGCTTGACGGAGTTTTTCCGGTCTGGCCCCATCACGATCTCGATGTCTCCGGCGTTGTCGGCGGTCTTCCGAATGGTTTTGTCCAGGTGGAGCACTTCTGGACCCAACCGCTCGAGGCGTCGCAGGCTCTTGAGGGCCACCTTAAACTGGCGCACGTCGAGGGTAAGGTCGGTGCGATAGTTGCGAAACTGGCGAGCTTCGGCGCTGTAGATGGCGGAGCGCATCCCCTGCTGGCCTCCTTCTCGCATGCCCGAGGGATTTTGCCCGGCATTGCCAAAAGGTGAGGTGCCTCGAGTGCCAATCCAGCGGTTTCCCCCATCGTGCCGCTCTTTCTGTTCCTGCAAGAGCTGCTGAAATCGCTCTTGAAGCTCCTCCGGCATAAACTGGGAGGGTGGAAGCTGCCCCTGCTCTCCTTTGGGCTGCTCCAGCCAGCGGGTGAGGGCCTGTTTGACCTCTTCGGGCACCTCGAGCCCCTGAAAATACTGGGCGAAGGCCACATCATAATGATCGTAGAGCCCCTCTCCTTTGACCAAGAGGGCCCGCCCCAGGTGATAGAAGCCGTCGAGGTTGCCCCCTTCGAGCCCTTGTGCCAGGGCCTGCTGAAAGGCCAACCACTCACTGGTGCCCACCGGCAGATGGTGGGAGCGCAGCAGATAGAAGAAGTCGAGGAACATGCAGACCTCGTACGACGCTCAGTTGGGGAGCTTCTCGATGCGCTTGTTGACCAGCTCCAGATCCTCTTCCACCTTCAGCAAGGTGCCGGTGAAGGGCATACGCTTGGCGATCTCGTTGGGGTTGACCCCTCCACGGGCAAGGACCACCAGCCAGTCGATGAGCTCACTGGTGCTGGGACGCTTTTTGAGGTCGTTCATGCCTCGCAGCCAGAAGAAACGATCCATTGCAGCGGTCAAGATCTGCTCTTCGAGCTCAGGATGATGGACCGCCACGATCTTACGCATGAGGTTCTTGTCGGGGAAGGTAATATAATGAAAGACACAGCGGCGCAGGAAGGCGTCAGGCAGCTCTTTTTCGGCGTTGGAGGTGATGATCACCACCGGACGATGTACCGCCACCACTTCCTCGTCGAGCTCGTGGATGCGGAAGCGCATGCGATCCAGCTCGTGGAGCAAGTCGTTGGGGAACTCCAGGTCGGCTTTGTCCACCTCGTCGATCAGCACCACCACCCGCTCCGGGGAACGAAAGGCTTGGCCCAGCACCCCCAGGCGGATGTACTGGCGAATGTCCGAGACGTCGCGGTCTCCGAAGCGGGAGTCGTTGAGGCGCTGGACCACGTCGTAATGATAGAGGCCGTCCTGGGCTTTGGTGGTGCTCTTGACGTGCCAGGTGAAGAGCTTCATGCCCAGGCCCTGCGCAATGGCTTCTGCCAGGAGGGTTTTTCCAGTGCCGGGTTCTCCTTTCACGAGGAGAGGACGGCCCAAGACCACCGCCGCGTTGACGGCTGAGATGAGGGCTTCGGAGGCAATATAGTCAGCGGTTCCGGTGAAGAGTGGGGAGCGGGCGTCAGAAGCGGCCATGCGCAGAGTTCTCCTCAAGAATAAGTAAATGGAAGGTGAGAGTATAACATGAGGGTGGCCGCCGTCCAAACCTTTCGCCCGAGCGGGGAGGGCAGGGCAGATGAGCAGGCCGAGCGAGTGGGCTGAGCGAGTCAGCAGGGAAGAAACAAAAAAGGCCGCTAAGAAGCGACCTGATTTGTCGAGTTGTGGAGGCGGCACCCGGATTCGAACCGGGGCATGAAGGTTTTGCAGACCTCTCCCTTACCGCTTGGGTATGCCGCCGAAGATGTGGCGAGAATATACGTGAGGGGAGGAGCGGTGTCAAGGAGAAACTTGAAATTCTCTGCCTTGTACCGCCCCTCTTTATGAAGGGCCGAGATGAAGGGCCGAGGCTCAGCTTTTGCCTTCACCTTTGCTCTTGATGGTGCAGCTATAACCCGCGCCTTTAATGGCGTCTTTGATGGCTTCCGGCTTGACCTTGGCGTCGTCAAAGGTGACCGACAGAAGGCCCGCGTCGGTGTCGGCGGTGGCATCCTTCACGCCGTCGATCTTCTTCACCACGCTGATGGTCTTGCCTGAGCAGTGATTGCAGGTCCAGCCCATCACCTTAAAATCCTGCTTGACGTCGGCGGCCAAGACACTGCCTGCCCAGAAGGTCATCATCAAACCGGCCATCACTTTGGTCATCGTGTTCATGGATTCACTCCTCCAGCATTTTGATGACTGCCGAGGTGTTCGCATGCATACGGCAGTCTGGACGTGTAAATTTCGCTGCGATATGTTAACACAACTCCGCCGTTCCGCTTCCCAAAAATTCAACGCTTCAGAGACTTGGATGGAAACAGAATTCCATAAGAATCCCGACTCTCTTCGTGTAGCGCTCATCCATCGCACGTTTGCAAGAACGGGCGGAACAGAACGATATGGATGGGATCTGGCGCACGCCTTAAGTACCCTCGGGGTCCAGGTCCATCTCATCAGCTCTACTATTATAGATATCCGGCCTGGCTGGAAGTTACATAAGATTCCGATTATTTTATCAGGTCTCCCAAAATTATGGCACTTCGCCTGGCACACGCAGCATGTTCTCCGTTCCCTTCGGCAGCATGCAGGGGTTCATTTAGCCCTCAGCCTAGACCGGATCCCCTCGCCGGGCATGGTACGACTGGGCGGCGGCTGTCATCGCGCTCACCTCGAGGCTGTGGAGGGCTGGCAAGGATTGCAACCCCCTCCGCGCCAATGGTTTAACCTGCGCCATCCGTATTATCTATGGCTCGAGCGGCAGTGGCTGGAGGGCCCCGAGACGCAAGCGGTGATCGCCGTCAGTCAGCAGGTCAAACAAGAGCTGCTGCGATATTATCAGCCGCCCGATGAGCGGGTGGAGGTGATGCATAACGGGGTTCAGCTCCACCGATTTGATCCCGAGCTGCACCCACACCATCGACGTCGGTTGCGCCAAGCACTCGGGCTGGAGCTGAATGCCCTGGGCCTGCTGCTGGTGGGCTCCGGCGCACGGCGAAAAGGGACCGGCACGGCTCTGGAGGGGTTTGCGCAATACCTTCAACACCTGCGGGAAAAGCATACGCCCGGTCCTCTGCCCTTTTTTCTGGTGGTCGGCAAAGATGCGCCGGAGGTGGTGGCGTCCTGGAGCACTCAAGCGCCCGCGTGGTTGCGTGCTCAGGTGCGAGCCCTTCCACCACAAGATCCCATCGAAGCCTGTTATGCCGCCTGCGATCTCTTGATCCTGCCCACCCGGTATGAGCCCTTCGGGAATGTCTGTCTCGAAGCGATGAGCATGGGCCTGCCTGCGCTCACCAGCGCCTGTAATGGGGTGACGGAGCTGTATTCGCCCACACTTGAGCCGCTCAAGTTGGCCGATCCCAGCGATGCTGGAGCTCTGGCCCAGCAGCTCCGCGAAGTAACTTCGCCCGCGCTCCTGCCACGCTTGGCTGCGGAGTCCCGTCGTGTGGCCCTCCAAAACGGGGTTGAAGCCCACGCAGCTCGTATGCTGGCCCTGCTCGAGCGCCTCGCCGCAAGAAATACCGGGCAAAATCCTCTGCAACGGATTTGACAGGCACCCGATTTGTGCCCATCATCAGAAGCTCATACCGCTCCAGCCGCGTCCAACCGAGACCGGCCTGAGAGGAATCGTCTCCCTGCACGGTTTGGATACATCATGCGCGCGCGTGGAAGAACTTGGCTCCGACGGCTGTTGATTGTGCTGATCGGGATGGCCTCCCTGGTGCTAATCGGGTTGATCGGACTGTATTACGGATATCAAGAATATGTGGTGCGTAATCCGGGAGCTCACCTCCAGCGCGAGGATATCCTCAAGCGGGTGGCCCGCGAGAGTCCCATTTATTACAGCGATGCCCGTCACAAGCTGGGGGTGTTTTTTGGGGCCGAGCACCGACTGTATCTGAAGTACGAAGAGCTGCCTCCCGTGTTTGTGCAAGCCATCGTTGCTTCCGAAGATGCCCGCTTCTGGGACCATCCTGGCATGGACATCCAGGGCATCGGAAGGGCGCTGGTGGCGAATTTCCGCGCCGGTCGAGTGGTGGCAGGCGGCTCGACGATCACCCAGCAGACCGCCAAGAACCTGTACTATCGGAATGAGCGGACATATCAGGCCAAGCTGGAGGAGCTGCTCAACGCGCTCCGTCTCGAGGAGCACTACAGCAAAAAAGAAATCCTCGAGTTCTACAGCAACCAGTTTCATGTGCATTCAAACGGTCGTGGTTTGGGCATTGCCGCTCGCTATTTCTTCGATAAAAACGTCAAAGATCTCACGGTGCTGGAGTGTGCTTTTCTGGCAGGGGTGGTGAAAGGGCCGTTTCGCTACAATCCCTTTGTGGGCACCACCGAAGAAGCGCGTGCGCGTGCGCGAGAGCGTGCGCGGGTGAGAACCCATTACGTGCTGGACCGGATGCAAGTGAACGGCTACCTGAAGTCGGCAGAAGTGGCTCAGCTTAAAGAGCAGAGCCTGGAGTTCAAAGAAGGTGAGTTTAAGTTTGATCACAACGTGATCCTCGACCACGTTTTTGCGACCCTCCAGGAAGAACATTTTGTCAACTTATTGCAACAGAACGGGATCGACAATCCCGCCACCGCTGGTCTGGAGATCATCACCACGGTGGATCGGGAGTTTCAGCAGGCCGCAGAATACGGACTGCGCCATAACCTGTCAGACGTGGGCTCGTTGCTGGATGGCATTACGCTCGATGCCTTTATTGGGCCAGCGGAGCCGGTGATGCCAGTGGCACGCGAAGACATCATTCCCTACGGGTTTCTGGAGGGTGTGGTGCTCGGTCCCGTGCTCGAAGGCAAAGACGCTCCCGGCCTGGACGTAGACCTGGGCGGCATCACCGGACGGGTCGATAAAGAAGCGCTTCAGCGAGTTGCCAATCTGCTCAAGCAGTCTAAAGGACAAAACCGCTACACCGAAGCCAATAAACAAGAGATCCGAACGCTGGCCGAACAATTTCCAGTGGGGCGTCGGGTGTATGTCAGCATCAAAGACATTAAGACTGACGGTGTACCGCAGCTCGATCTCGAAGCCCGCACCCGCCTTCAAGGGGCCCTGGTGGTGCTCGAAGAAGGCCGCATCCGTGCAATGGTGGGAGGTCAGGACAATCGTAACTTCAACCGAGCAGTGACCGCACGACGACAGCTTGGCTCGACTTTTAAGCCCTTGACCTTTGCAGCGGCCCTCTCGCTGGGCTGGACCGCGACGGCAGCACTGGATAACCGCCGACAAGGCTTCAGCTATCAAGGCCAATGGTATTGGCCTCGACCCGATCACGATGGGGTACAGCCGCAGGTGAGCATGGCGTTTTCAGGGGCCACTTCGGAGAACCTCACGGCGGTCTCACTTCTGTATCACCTGACCGATCCCTTGACCGAAGATCAGCTCCAAGATCTGGCGGAGCGGGTGGGGCTGGCCATGCTCCCCAACGAGAGCACCGAAGACTACACCATTCGCATCCGCGACCGCCACGGTATTGTTCCCAACGATGCGGGGCTCGAAGAAGGGCTGTACTTGCAGCTCAAGGCGGCCCTCAAGACCGATCTGATCTTTGCAGGCAAGCCAGAAGAAGCAGAAGCCTTAAACTGGCTCCCCTTCGGTAACGGGTTTGATGTGGAGCTGGATCGGACCCTCAGCTCCGACCTGCCGAGCAGCGAAAAGATCACCCGAGAGCGTTTTCTGTCCACCGCCTTTCGGCAGTTGGAGACCCTCACACCCGTGGCACTGGCCGATATGGAGCTGATTCTGCGGGGAGTGGCCGGTGGCTCCGCTCTGATGGAGAGTGTGATCTTGCCAGCTTTTGGCAACGGTCCAGCACCTTCGGCGGCCTCCAGTCAGACCGTGGTGGATGGAGAAGAGCTCAGCCGGGCCCTCTCACGCTTCTATATCAAGGAGCAAAAAGGCATCTCCCGCTTGGTCTATGGGCTTCGACCGCGTGAAGGCTGGCGCAAAGCCACTTTAGAAGAAGTCCGCAGCCAGCTCAAGAGTGGGGGAGCGGTGCGCATGGTGGCTCAGCCAACGCTGGGTGCCCTTCCGCCAGGGCCCACCGACGGCAGCTTTGGTGCCGAAGCCGAGCCGGTAAGACCTCCTCCCACGCCGCGTAAACCCGAAGAAATCGTGCTGTTGGAAGGGGTACTCTCGCCAGCCACCGTGCAGCTCGTGCGAGCCGCCATCGAAGAACGGATCGTCGAAGCCAGGACGTGGCCCACGTTTTCCCTGAAGCGACTGGTGCATCAGCCCGATTTTCGGGTGCTGGTGGGCATGCAGTATGTCATTCAGCTCGCTCGAGCGGCGGGTGTTAAGAGCCCGATGAAGCCCGTGCTCAGCCTGACCCTGGGTTCCAATGAGATCAGCCTGCTGGAAGCGGCGATGATCTATCAGACGTTCCTGGAAGGCAAGAGTTATGGCTTCACCCGTGACGAAGCCCAAGCGGGCATCATCGAAGAGATTCGTTTGGCCAGTGGTGAGGTGATCTACAAGCTGGAGGCCCGCACCCATCAGCTCCTGGATCCCACCGTGGGGCCGAGCGTAGGACGTATCCTCCGAGGGGTGGTGGAGAGGGGAACCGCTGCCAAAGCCCGCCGAAGCCTGCGCTTGGCCAGCCCGGACCCTCAACGAGATCGTAAGCTGAAGCGAGCGCAATATATTGTGCCGTTTTTAGGCAAGACTGGCACCACCAACGACTACCTCAACGTTGCCTTTATTGGCATGATGCCCGTGCCCGTGGAAGGGGAGAGCCGCTTGTCCTATGCCCGGTCGTTGACGATTGCAGCCTACGTCGGCTATGATGACAACAAGCCGATGAAACGAGGCGGTATTCGGATTCAAGGCTCATCCGGGGCACTTCCGGCGTGGTTGGATACTGCCCAGGGCATTCAGCGAGACCTGGATGGGGACTCGCTCCTCAAGCTGGCAGGGGCAAAACCCGGTGCAGAGCTGGGGTTAAGCTGGCCCGAAGCCATGCAGCCCGTTCCCGTGGAAGCGCGCACGGGCCTGCGTGTGGGGCTCAGCGTGGTGCCTCCCGAGACCGCTCTTCCTGATGGCCAAGTGGCATATGAGGTCATGGGCCGTCAAGAAGGGGATGGTTTCCGCGAGCAAGACACCTATCTCCCCCTCACGCCCTGGTCCAAAGCCAGTGCAGACGCCAGCGGCAGCAAGCTGGAACCAGGGGCGGTGGTGGAAGGTGTTCCGGTTGAACCGGCGGGCGAGGCAAGCACGGGTGGGCAAAATGCTCCGGTCGGAGCGGGGGGAGAGACTCTGAGTGCTCCCGCCGGAGACGCCGGAGCAGGTCCAGGAGGCAATCCGGCTCCGTCAGGGGCTGAAGTCCCACCCCAAACAGCCCCCGGACCAGAAGCGGCTCCAGCAGAATCGGCACCCGCAGCGGGTGTGAAGCCAAACCCAGGGGGGGCTGCCCCCGTTGAAATGCCTGCTCCGCTTGGCCCATCCGATCCCAACTGAGCCAGAAGCAATCTTTCAACTGCGTTAAGAGACCATCATGAAGCGTGTACTCCTGTTCCTCTCTGTGGCGGCCTTGAGCCTGCCCACGCTGGGTTGTACCCCTCGCATTGTGCGCTCTGCCCCTCCGCCGGCCCCCACCTCGGCCATCGAGATGGCGGGTGATACCGAACGTCTCGAGCAGGTGATGGGGGCTGGCTCCCTCAAACGCGACGAGCTGCGCCGCATGCGGGAGGTTTATGTCCGTACCCTCTCCGAGCTGAAAGAGCGTCAGAGCCGAGACGAAGGTCTCCAGCAGCTCAGCATCAAGCGGGTGGAGCTGACCATTCAGCTCTACGATAACCTGCTGATGTTGACCGAGATGCCCATCGAGACACGCGCCGACCGCAGTGCTCAGAGCAGCAAAGCGTATGGCCTCGTGCGGGAGTACCTGCGCGCGCTGGTGGATTTTGAGCAAAACATCGAGCTTCTGCCACAGACGATGGAGCCGCCCACACAGTCAGATGGTGAGTTGCGGGTGGAGTCCTTGCCGCCGCCGCCGACCCCTCGTCTGGCCGCTGCCTATCGTGCGGGACGTTTTGAGCAGGTGACGCGCGAAGTGGAGGGCTCAGGCCAAGACATTCTGAGCCGCCTGCCGCCAGCCTCTACCGCTTATTATGCACTGTCGTTGAGCGCGCAAAAGCGTTACGAAGAAGCCCTCGACGCAAGCAAGACCCTCGCCAGCAGCGCCTTGGTGCAAGAAGACGAGCTGGAGCTGCGGTATCGTCAGGGACTGTGGCTGCTCAAATTGGGCAAACGGGACGAAGCCGTGCAGCTCCTCAAGTCCTTGAGTCAAGAAACCGTGGTGTCCTCCAAGCGGCTCGATGAGATGCGGCCTCGTCTGTCGGGGACGTTTGAAGACTTGAGCCGAGGCAGTGCCACCTTCCAGCAGCAGATCATCGAAGCCCGCCTGGCGATGGAAGAAGGACGCTGGGAAGAGTCGCGCACCATCTGTCGTCAGCTCCTCGAGCGTGAGACCACCGTGGAGACCGTCAATCGGGTGGAGAACTTGCTTCGTCAGATCGACGGAGGTGAAGAGCGGGCCTTTCGTGCCGAATACGACGAGCTGATGACGGTGATCGAGGTTGAACGGGGTGCAGCGGCTCAAGAAGCCATCGAGAAGCTGGCAGCGCGTTATCCTGGGCCACGTTTTATGAGCCGTCTTCAGAAGTTGCGCGAGCAGCTCCAGGAGCGGATCAAGGCACGCGACGCACAAGATGCGCAGGGCACGACCGCGCCGACACGGCCTGCGCCGGTGGTGGAAGCATCTCCGGCTTTGGCAGCCAGTCCGTTGACGGAGACCCCTGTTGTGCCGACGGCACCTGCTCCTTCGGTCAAAATGATCAGCCCGAGCACTTCCGCAGGAGCGAGCTCCACCGGCAACGCAGGTGTGAGCAGTGCTGCTTCCGCTTCGCCTGCTTCGAGTGGTACGTCCGTGGCGGCATCAACCCCTCCTTCTACGGTTCCAGGAGCAGGTCTTATTGCAAGCGTGGGGGTCAGTCCTGCGGGCGGAGTGGGCACCGCTCCTGCTGCTTCTGCTCCGTCTTCGCCGGTTTCTTCCACGACCAGCTCGAGTGCTGGGGCGGCCTCAACGACCAGCTCGAGTGCTGGGACGGCCCCCGGAGCTGCTGCACCCAGTCCGGTGAGTGGTGGTGTTGCTTCGACCGCTTCATCTGGCAGTGCAGGAGAATCCGCTGTTTCACGTCCGATTTTGACCCCCGAAGCACAGCAGAAGCTGCTCAACGACGCGCGGGCGCAGGTGCGCAACGGTAACTTTGAGCAGGCCATTCAGACCCTCAACCAGCTAGAAGGGACTTCCTTGTGGGCGGCGGCGAGTGATGAGCGGCAGCGGGCAATTGATCAGCACATTCAGAAGCTGCGGGAGCGGGTGGCGCGGGAATACGTGGCAGCGCAGCAGCTCTCCAACAATCAGGAGAAGCTGCGGAAGCTGGAAGGGCTGCTCAGCGAGCTGAAAGTGGCGCTGGAGAAGTATCCGAGCACCTCCTTGAGGGGCAAAGTGGAGCAGAACATGCGCGTGCTGGAGCAGGAGCTGAAGAAGATCCAGGGCTGAGTGGTGCAGATTCTTGTTGACACGCGGAAGACTCCTGGGTATTCTTCCGGCACATTTTGCGCGGCACCTGTGACGTGCATTTATACTGTTCAGTGGCTTCGTAGCTCAGTTGGAAGAGCGAGCGACTCATAATCGCTAGGTCGGCGGATCGAAACCGCCCGAAGCCACTTTTTTATTTGTTCCGCCTTCGCATCACACCTTAGAGCGCGCTGCGTTTCCTGCCCCGTTGCTTCCCGCGAATCCTTCCGGCCTGACACACGCTCCCCTACATCCTGCATCATGTCGCTGCGTGGATTCTCTGCGTGGATTCTCTGCGCGGACTTTTGGGGGAGGGGGGAAGGTGAGCTCTGGCGGGTATTCTCACAGCTTCGGTGAGGCGATGGGTGGAGGCAGGCCCGGCTTGGCAAAAAAATAGCCCTGTTGGTAGTGTACGCGGCGCTCGTTGAGCCAGTGATATTCCTCCGCGATTTCAACCCCTTCTGCGATAACCCGGATGTTGAGCTCTTGAGCCGCTTCGATCAGCTTGGCCACCATCACCGCTTTGAATGGCTCTTGATGGATGTTGCGGATCAGCGCCATATCCAGCTTGACGAAGTCCGGCTTCAGCTCATGCAGCAGGTTGAGAGACGAATAACCTGCCCCCAAATCATCCAGCGCCACTCGAAAGCCCTGCTCTCGATAGAAGTGCAGGATGCGTTGGAGATGGCTGGCACTGGCGATATGCTCACTTTCTACCACCTCAAACACAATCTGCTCCCGTTTGAGGCCCAGCGAGTCGATCAGCTTCAGCGTGGAGCGCAGGCAAAAGCTGGGATCGTAGATCGAGGTGGGCGCGAAGTTGATGAAGATATTGGCGCTCAGCTTGTGCTCCGAGGCGTTGCGAATGGCGGAGCGACGTGCTGCCAGATCCAACTGAAAGAGCAGATCCGCTCCCCGTGCCACCTCCAGCATGCGCAGCGGAGAGACCATACCTTGCTCGTCTCGTCCGCGCATCAGCGACTCGTAAGCAAAAACTTCGTTCAGTTGCTCTGAGTACACAATTGGTTGAAAGACGGTGGTCAGCCGGTCCTCCTGGAGCAGCGCGAGCAACCAGCCGCTCTGAAGCCGTGCGGAGTAGGTGGCCAGCGAGCAGGCTTCCAGATAGTCCGCCAGAGTGAGCTTACGGGCGCAGGGCTCAAAGAGGACATGGATATCGGTTTGCTCCAGCCAGCTCAACTGTTTTTGCAGCGCGAGCACAAAAGGCAAGTGGTCGGACTCCACTTCGATGCTGAAGATCCCCGCTTCTTGAACGTAGTCGAAAGGATGCTCCTTCAGAACCGTCAGGACTTTGGAGCTGGTGTGACCTTGAGGCAGGCGAAGGTGCAGAGTGCCTCGCTCCTGCTGAAGCGTCGGCAGTGTTTCACAACGAGAACATATGCTGGTCATGCGTTATCCCTCCCAGTTGGCAATGACCGTTTTGCACGAATGTGTGCGGCTATCAACACTCTCTATGAGTCCCGTGCTGTTGCTTCGATATTATAATGGACGGCTTCTCTCCGCAGACAAGCCTTTTCCGCAAAAAGTCCATACTTGGCAGTGTTATTAGACATTAAAATGAGAGGGTTAGAAGGAAAATTCGTCGGGGGGGTCTGGGAAGGATTCCGACCATGCTCATGGAAATCGGATGATTTGAGAAGTAGGTGGGTTTCAATCGGTGGAGATTTTAAGCCTGCGTCCGCCAGAAGGGTCAAAAATGCGCCTCAGCCTGACCGGACATCACTCAAAGTTCAGCGTATCCACACCCGCAAGGTCGAGGGGGGCATGCCCACCTCGGGAATGTTCGCCAACGGCTGATACCCGAGCTGGCTGAGCAGCTCCGGCAAGGCTTGAAGCTCAAAAAATTGCAGATCAAACTGCGTCAGGGCCACCACACCAGGCTTCTCCTGCGTGATGCGCGCCAGCACACACGCGGGGCTGAGGGTGCGCAACGGTGCGCAGGCTTCAAAGGCCAACGTCCGCTGGAGCGAGTAGGGCCCGAGCTCAACCCCGTGTACCAGCGGCAGTTTTTCTTCCCAGAGCAGCCAGGCTTCAAGGGTAAAGACCGGCGTCTGGGGCGGGAGATGAGGCCGAATCGTCGTCCGAATGCGATCCTGCTCTGCGCGTGGATCGGGCCAGCTCAGGGCGAGGGTGGTACTGCGTGGCTCAAGCTGATGGAGCTGAATCACCAGTCCGAGCTGCGTCAGCAGTCCGGTGAGCAGCAGCCCTCGCCAGATCTGGTTTGGCAGGACGACGCCCACCGCCAGCACCATCGCCAGTGGTATTACATGCAGATGGTAGAGCTCACCCACCGTCACGGGCAGGAAATGCAGCAAGGTGGAGCCCCCCAACCCGATGAGCATGGACTGCGGCAGTGCAGCCTTCAGCCGTTCCTCGGGAGGTGCATCGGACATAAACTGGTCCAGCGCCCCCGTCAGTGGGAGTCGCACCCATGAAGGAAGGCTCAGCCCCAGCGCCCAGAGCAGCGACCCCAGCCCCGCCACCGTGCCAAACAAGGTCTTCAGCGCGCGATAAAACCAGAGGTCCGTGGCCCCTTGTGCGGAGTGCATGCCAAACACCCCATAGATGAAGCCCGGAAGGTTGGAGAGCGCCAGTGCCAAGATCGGCAGAGCACCCAACAAGGTGCCCAGCAGGAAAAATCCTAGGCGTCCACCACTGGCCACCACCGCCACCAGCACCCCTAACCACAGCGGGGCGAGCGATAGCTTCATCGAAAATGCCACCATCGACGCCACCCCGACCGCCACCAGCGCTCCATTTTTGACACCAAAGCGGGCGAGCCACCAGAAGGGCAGGACCGAGCCCAACGCAGCGGGAGACCACGAACAACACGTAATGAACCCAACTGCCACAAACGGAGAGGCCGCCGAGAGCCACCAGAAGCGGGTTGGACTGTCCGCATCAAACAGACGTCTGGCCAGATCCGCCGCCATCCATAAGGCGAGCAGTCCACACAAACCCCACGCCAGCCGCGCTTGAAAGAGGGTCTCCACCCCCAGTCCTTGAAGGAACGCCGAGAGTGCCAAAACACCCGGCATTTGTGGATATAAAAAGTCTCGATAGGGCAGGCGACCGGCCAGCAGCTCCCGCCCCGAGAGCAGATACCAACCTTCATCCGGCCAAAACGTGCGCATTCTCAGCGCCAATCCCATGCTGAGCAGGAGCAGACAGAACGCGATGCGCCAGCCTCGACCGTGGGTGGCCTGCGGTGTGGGGTGAGTGGCTGTTTCAGGCGACATGGGCTTAAGGCTCCTGCGACGTGGAAGGACTTGCCAATGGGGGTGATGGCTGCTCAAGCTGAGTTGCCAATGCCAGCGCACGCGGTGCCACTTCGGGATGGTGCAGCGCCAGAGTACGACACACTTGGGCCGCTTGAGAACGTTGCCCCCGCTCCGCCAGCAAGCGCGCTGCTTCCAGATAAGCCTCCACCGGACCCGCCAGCTCCGCCACCGCACGACCTTGTGCCGAAGGATTGCTGGTGATCACCATGCGCTCCCCCGACGCGGCCACAATTCGAGCATCCACAAAACCAGCGGCGAGCTTTTTCAGCTCCGACTCGTGTATGAGCAGAAAAAAGGGCGAGCCCTCTTGTTGTGCGCTCCAGTAGCGGTGCCAGATTTCATGTGGGGCAGGAACATACTCTACCACCCCGAGCTTGCCCACCACCAGAATTCGGCCAATCTCTTCGGCGAGAGAAGCAGAGGGTGTCCACTGAACCGCAGGATGGCCGCTGTAAAACTCCGGTGCCGCAAAAAAATCATTCCATACAAACAAGGTTGCGCCCGGGGGGAGCTGGGGCCCCGCCGCTTGTGCCACCGCCTTAATCCCCGGTGACACGTCCAGCTTATGAAAACTTGGCAGCAGATAGGGCGAGATACAACTCAGCCCCACCAGCCCCACGCTCAGTCCTAAACTTCGTCCCACACTCTGCCCCACACTCTGCCCCACACTGCGTCCCACCCCTCGAGCTTCACGCGCGCGTGTGAGCGTGACCACCGCCAGCGCCGCCAACAACGCCGCCGCAGGCAGGACCGGCTGGAGATAATAGATGCGCTGCTGAATGAGCTGCCAGTACAGGCTCACCGGCCCCACCAGCCACAACAACGGCACCCACCAGCGGGGGTCTCGACGCCACACCTGCCAGAGCGCAATCCCGATGCCCAGGAGCGTAAATGCTGTAAAAACAGGGGCTTGCGCCCACATCTCCACCAAATAAAAGTGCTCAATCACCGGATGCCACGAAAATGGCGTCTCCTTTTGGAGCCGGAAAATGGCCACATTCTGGTCGAGAAAGACCTCACGATGATACAGCAGCTCAAATAGAATCCAGGGCAGCGGGATGAGCCCTGCCAGTCCCAGCCCCCACCACAGCCGACGCTCAAGCAGCGCTCGATGTTGCGTAAACAACAGCCAGCCCAGACAAGCCATGACGCCAAAAGCGCCCGCATAGGACTTGGTCAGCAACGCAAGGCCGGTGAGCAGGCCCATCAGCAGGTAACGCCGACCCGTCACCTGCGCCTCCAGAAACGCCCACACCGAAGCCGTCACCAGCCCCGCCAGCAGCGCATCCATATACACGCGGCGCGAGAACTCAAAAAACGGGGTACAGCCCAGCAGGAACAACGCCGCCAGCCAGCCCAACAGACGACCATGCAGCCGTTTGCCGATCTCAAAGGTGGAGACCACCGCCAGCACGCCCCCCAACACCCCCGGCAGTCTCAAGGCCAGCTCGCTGAGCCCCAGCAGCATGCCCGACAGTCCTCCGAGCCAAAAATAGAGCGGCGGCTTCATCAGGTAGGGCGCTCCATGCACCGCAGGCGCCAGCCAATCCCCTCCGTGTACCAAGCTCTGAATGGCGATGCCGTAGATGCTGTCCGTGCCGTTCTCCAGGCTGCCCGCATCGATGCGAAAGCCCAGCAGCAGCAGCGCCAGCCCCGTCACCATCCACCGATCCCGAGACGCTTCTGCCTCGAACTTAGTTGCCAGTCGCTCTTTGATCCCTTGCATGAGACTTGCCAAGCCTTGAAAGACACCCCCGCGTGTGCGCCGATCCCAGCGCCAAAAGAGCCCACATCCCCCCAAACCCAAGCAGGTCAACACCAACCCCAGCCCCTGTCCCGGAGGCCGATAACGCATCACCAGCTCCGTGACCCCCTCCGGCACCTGGACCGTCATCAGACCGGCATCATCGGCCTGCCAGCTCAGCCGCTCCCCCTGCCTCGAGCTGATTTCCCAGCCCGGTGAGGCTTGTTCTCGGAGCTTCAACGAACGAATGCCCGTAGGAATAGAAATCCGCACCACCCCTCCCGCACTGGGGCGTTGGCTCAACACGAGCTGCGTTTCTTGACCGGGTGTGTTTCCCCCCAGCGCGTAAGGCTGAGGGACTCCCGGTGTGAGCCCTTGCGCCTGCGAAGGCACAAAAACTTGTGAGATGCCCAGGCGTTCCGTGCGCAGGGCCGGAGTCTGAGTCCGCTCCAGCCACGCCGAGAGCTGCGGTAGCTGATATTCCGCGAAGGTGCCCAGTCCTTGCCGCACCCGCAAGGCCGGCGTGGAGGGCGGCAGGTCCAGAAAGGCCACATCCAGCCCCTCCGGTCCTACTTGAATCGGCACCGCTCGCCGTGTGTCTTTGAATAATCCCGGCTGATCGGATTTCTTCACCCAATGCACCACCCCTTGATAGGGCGGCACCCAGTCCGGCGCGCCCATCATCGGGAACGCATCCCAGCCCAGCAGGAGTATGATCAGGGCCGACAACCCCTTCAGCAGCCGTGACACTCCCGGAGCGCCCGGCGGATGCTGCGCCAGCCTCGCCACGAGCAGACCCACCAGCAGCGCCGCGCCCACACTGGCCCAGCCCAAAAAACGCCAGGGATAACGCACCTCTGCAAAACCTGGAAAGGGGGCGAGTGCCTGAGCCAGCGGCAACCAGCTCAGCGCCAAGCCTCCCACCAGGAGGGCCAGGCCGTCCCATACCCGCTCCAGCAGCGGATCGGGTGGATCTTCGGGCTGTCGGCGCAAGAGCAGATGCCCCACACTGAGCCCCACCAGCCCCAACCCCAGGTAGAAAGGCAGCTCGTGCGCCAGCTCCACCGGCTGATCGGCCACGGTATACGAGGGCAGGCGTCCAAAAAAAGCCTGTCGGGTGAAAAACTGGGCCAGGAGCACCCCGTGTTCTCCAAAAGCAGGCAGCACTTCGTAAAAGATCCGGGAGACCGAGGTGTGTTTGAGCCCGGAGAGTGCAGGCAGCCACCAGACCGCCGTCATTAAAATGCCCAGCAACGCCGGAATCGAGGCCCGCAGAAAAGGCAGCAGCCAGGGCAGACCTCTCAGCCAACGCAGGAGCCCCAGCAGGCCCAGCCCAACCCCTCCCATGAAGAGACTCACCGGATGCGTCAAGGCCAGCCAGAGTGTGGCGACAAGCAGCCGCTTCCAAGCGCCCGCTTCTCCTCGCAGGTGGTTGAGAAAACCCTCCAGCAACATCGGAAAGGCCATCAGCGCCAGGGATTCCCCCAATGCCCCCCGATAGTGTGTATCTAACAGATGGTACGGCGCAAAGCTATACCCCACGGCCGCCACCAACGCAGCAGGATGAGCGCCCGTCAGTCGCCTGGTGGCATCATACATGCTGCTCGCCGAGCCCACCAGCGAGAGCAGAAGCAGGCCCTTAAAGGCGTCCATCACGGTCAGGCCCAGGCTCAGGAGCCACACCCCGGGCAGGTAACTCAGCGGTCCATAGTGCTGGAGCAGGGGCATACCCACCCCCAGGTCTCCAACCCAGCCGGAAAACAGCCCCTCATCCTGAAGCGCACGGGCCACGGCATACAGTCCCCAGAGATGGGTGCCACCATCGTGAGACCAGGGCATTCCCGGCTTCAAGAAGATCTGACCGGCAGTTGTACCGGCGATGAGGCCCACACACAACGCCATCCCCCCAGGCGCTCGACGAGCCAGGGGCTCCGCCCACAGCAGCGCGATCAGCAGCAGGAGCCCGAGCAGCAGATACAGCGGGGAGGCTGGCACGGCAGAAGCTCCCACCGGGGTGCTCAGCACCAGGGCCAGGAGCAGCATCGTCAAGATCGTGATGCCTTTGAGGGCGGTTTTCTCGTTCATTCAGGGTCTCCTCAGCGTCAACACTCAGGGGTGAGCAGAAATCAGGGGGAGTCGCAATTTATGTTGACCGGTCGGCACTTGAATCAGCACACCCGGCAGCGGCCCGTCCGGTGGCAAAACATGCCACGCCACCGGCTGACCGTTGAGCTGAGCGGGGTCTTTTGTCAGAATATCCGGCTGAATTGGAATTCGCAGCCAGAGTGGTCCCCGCGAGACCTCTAGGATGCCCTCCAGCCCTTGTGCGGTCTTCTTCAGGGTGTGAAGGTGGGCCTGCTGCCGTCGAAGATGCAGGTCCAGCCAACGCTCCGCCGACACAATCGGAAGCTGGAGCCGCTGAGCCGTGCTCAACAGCCCTCGCAGCAGCTCGGGGGTCTTGGCAGCATAGAGCGGGTGGATGTTCGCCGTCACGGCAGTGCCCCAGCGCGGAGCATTTTCCAGCAAGGCTTGGCTGCGCTGCGTGGCTTCCACCGCCGAGAGCTGGGCACTGTAAGACATCGTGCTCAATAAGACGTCGTCTTCTACCTGCGTGGGCTGCTGAAAGATCGGCAAGACCCGACCTTCCGGGGTGACAAAGGGCATGGGCAGGCCCGAGCCGGTGATAAAACCAGGGCTCGACACACCGGGCCGAATGCTCACCAAGTTCAGCTCCAGCAGAATCCCCAGTTGAGCCAGATCCTCCGCCGCTTCAGGCCACCAAAACAGAAAGTGATGGCGGAGGGTCCGGCCTCGCACGCCACAACAGGTCTCAAGCTGCTGAAGCGCCGAGGCCACGGTCTCACGCAAAGGCTCACGCATACGCGGGAGGCCATTGGCATTCGGATGCACCGAGATGCCATGATGCATGTCCTGCCAGGCAGGAATTTGGTCGAGCACCTCGGGATCCGGTTGCGCGGCACCGAGGGGATCACGGGCCTGTCGTCGCGTGGTCCCGGTCAGGTAAAGGGACAGCTCACCCTTCGCTTTTTCCACTTCATCCACCTGAAACTGCACAAAAGACCAGGGCGCAAAGTCCTGATCGGCGGTCATGATCAGGCTGGCAGAAGTCTCCGTCAAAAATGGCCAAAAGGTGGGAAGGGGGGTGTGCAGGGCCTCGAGACTGAGGGTAAGCTGATGCATGAGCTGGTCCAGCACCGGCTGATCAAAAGACGCTGGCAAGACCGCATGTTGGACGGCATCCGCTGAGACCGGGACGGCCATGCCGCTGGAGGAAGTGAAATCCACCCGGCCTTGACGGGTCTCTCGCACCACCTCCGCGAGGGGAAAGGCCCAAATCAACACGTTCCCTGCCCCCACAGCATGCTCAAATACCCGCGCTTGAGGCGCTCCAGCCTCGTCGAGGGCCTGATAACGCACGCGGGCGCCACCCTGAGCAAGTGGGAATGGCTCAAAAAGTGGGAATTCACGCTCGAGCGCGGGCAGGCGTGGCAGAAATGGAGGAGCAGCAGGGGAGGGGCCAAGTGCGGTGGTGGGCAGGCTCGGCGCGGCTTCTGCTGGGGTTTGAGCGGAAATCTGGGCGGTCGAGGAGCTCTCCGTGCCCCCCAGGAGGGTCTGATGGGCATTCCAAAAGGAGGCAGAGACACCCACAACACACAACGCGCCTCCTTGTTGGACGTATCGTGTCAACGTGGCAGGTGCTAAGGCCGCAGCGCAGGTGCTGCTGGTGTCCACCACGAGCAGGGCAGGAGCGGCAGGGGGCTCGAGGGCAGTTTCGAGGGCAGTTTCGAGGGCCTCACAAGGCTGGAGGGTGGTCGAAAATCCGGCCATACGCAAGATTTCTGCCAAATACGGGGTCTGGGTGGGGTGCGCGGAGGGCTCTTCGCCGCTCAACACCCACACGGGCAACGTTCGGTCGGCTTCGGTGTGAGGCAGTGGCAAAAAAACCGCGTCCCGCAGGTCGAGGGCAGGCTCAAATGCGGGCTGAGGCTGGAGCGCCCGCAGGTAGAGTGCCCCAACACTGACCACACACAACAGCACCATCAGGCCCCCCAAGCGGGTGGCTCGAGCTCGAGACATGGATCGTTCTCCGGGATCATGGGGCAAGGTCGGGCCATTTTAATGCAGAAGGGGGCGTAAATAAAGGCCGGGTATCGGCGTCTCGCGGAGGGATGGGCTCGCCGATAAAAAAAATAGCGTAAGTCCTCGACGTGACAGGTTTTGCTTGCAGGAAGGCGCAAAAATCGCTAACGTAAGAAACCCTTTGATGACGGTTGAAAGTGTGCTGACATCCGTGGCACTTGATAGTCTTTTCACTGGTCATCTTTGGCAGCGAAGCCCTGCAAACCGTGCTCAGCGGTGGTCCTTTGGAGGCCCATCGGCGACACCATCGCATCACCCCAGGGCTTACGCAGGCCCTCAAACCTCAACGCTCGTTTTTGAGCCCGGAGACTGAACGCATGAAGACACTGAACCGAGCCCTTCGTCTGATGATGGCAGGGGCGGCCCTCAGCCCGCTGCTGGTCCTGAGTGTACCTGCTCAGGCAGGCACTTGGAGCATTCAGAGTGAAAATGTCGCCTCTATTTTGTTGGGGGTGGATGCCATCGGTGCTTCGACGCTCTATGTGGCGGGTGGCGCGGATGGGGTCGGGCCGATCATTCTCAAGAGCACGGACGGAGGCAAGAGTTACGTGCAGCAGATCGACAGTCTCCAGACGATGTCGTATATGGCCATCGATGCCTCAGACGGGCAACATGCACTGGCAGGAGGGCTGGGGGCGTTTTATCGGTTTGCAGGGGCTTCGTATACTCAGGATGGCAATACGTGGCGTCCCTCGCGAGACCGCTGGCTGGCGTCGGCGTATCAAGATGTGGAGGCGGCCAGCAATGAGCATATGTACCTGATCGGGATGTGGTCCACGATGTTAGACTACGGCGAAGGGGTGGCGGCTTCCAGCGACGGAGGACGCACGTTCTACTACTTCGATTGGGGCATGGATACGTCGGCGCGATATGGCTCTTTCATCTCTCCCGCAGTGGGTTTTATCGCGGGTGGGGAGTGGCCGGATGATAGTCTCTCACGGGTCGGTGGAGGGGACTACCGCTTCAGTCAGCATGTGCGCATTCCAGGAGAGGCGATGCCGGAGCGCGCCGGTGCAACCGGATATCGGGCCACCATTGCCAAAACGGTCAACGGCGGGGAGAGCTGGGAGCTGCTCTTCGATGATTATGACCGCTTCTACCTCAACCAGATCGAGTTTACGGATGAGCTCAACGGCTGGGTGGTGGCGGAAGGTGATGAGGGGGCCTACATCTTGGGCACCCACGATGGCGGTTATACCTGGACAGAACAGCATATGCAGGTGGCTGGCTCGCTGATGGCGCTCAAGATGGTGAACGCTCAGGAAGGCTGGGCGGGCGGAGCCACCATCACGCCCACCGGTTTTAAATCGCTGCTGCTGCACACCACAGATGGAGGAAATACCTGGGTGGAGCACCCTGAGACCCTGCGCTACTGGATCATGAACATCGATACGCTGCCGGATGGACGCGCTTGGGCGGTGGCGCTCAACCCTGCGAGCATGTTCTCGATCCTCCAGTATGTGCCGTGATTTGGGAGTTCTTCTTGTGTGCCTCCCTGCGCGTGATGCGGGTGCGCCTACCTGCGCGTGATGCGGGTGCGCCTCCCTGCGCGTGATGCATGTGTGTGAACGAATCGCCAATATCCCACCTCTTGCAGGGTCTACGGGTGCCGTAAGCGAAACCCACCGTATTGGCATGCCCGAATTCTGACCCATCATTCGTTTTTCCCGCGCCATGACGTAAAGAGATTGCGACTCTGTAATTTTTTCCGGCCATACTGAATTTGTACAACGGAGGAATTTCCTCATCACTCCCTGCTTATGGAGGTCTCTGCATGCACCGGTTTTTTGTTCGACGCAGCTTGTGGATCCTCGGGGCGCTGACGGCCAGTCTGACACTTCCGGCTTTGGCGGTGTTGCCACTGCCCCCCGCGCCTGCCTGTGGTTCACAACGAGACAAAAATGCTCAGAACTGTCCGGCGGACTTCGGCGATCCGTGGGAATATCGCTCGTATATTCCATCGACGCAGGAAATTTATGTGCGGCCTGCGGAGCTGGACATGGGCACCGGGATTGCCCTGGATCGCGCCTTTGCCCTGGAAACCGGCAGCACGACGGTGAGCATCGCGCACTTAGACTCCGGCTATCAGTGGGACGAAGGCAATACTCGACGTAAGATCCAGCTCAACACGGTAGAGCTGGCCAAACCTCGCAAGGCGGATGGCACGACCTCCACCACTTACGACCTCGATGGGGATGGGGTGGTGACCGTTGATGACTGGGCTCAGGATGCCCGGGTGCTGATCACGGCAGGGGATGATATCGCCGATGACCGACTCGATGCGTCGGATCTGATCAAGACCTTTTCGGATGGCATCGACCAAGACGGCAACGGTTATATCGATGATATCGCGGGATGGGACTTCTTCTGGAACGACAATAATCCCTTCGATGATGCGGAGAGTCAAGGATACAGTCATGGGACACTCACCCTTCGGCGTGCGGTGTCGGAGGGAGGAGACGGTGGAAATATCGGCTCATGTCCCAACTGTATGGGCCTCCCGCTGCGGGTAGGAGACTCCTTCATCTCGGACAGCTCAGCCTATGGCATGGCCATCATCTATGCGGTGGATCGAGGGGCAAAGGTGATCCAGCTTGAGATTGGTGGGCTGTCTACCTCGGCTCTTGCGCGGGATGCCATCGAGTACGCTTGGTCAAAAGGGGTGACGATCATTGCGTCGGCAGCGGATGAGTCTTCGATCCATGCCAATGAGCCAGCCGCTCGGCATCACCTGATCCCGGTACATCCCATAACGTATGATGGTGACAATCCCGAGACGTCGAGCAGCTTCCAGATTTTTAACAACTGTGCGGATTTCGGCGGGCGACCCGCGCTGTCGGTGACCATCGATGCCTGTTCGTCGGAGGCCACGGCCATCGGTGCAGGTCTGGCAGGGCTGGTGTATTCGGCGGCGCTGCATAACGGGCTCACGCTCACGGCAAATGAAGCGTACCAACTTTTGACACGTAACGCGGATGATGTCTACATCTCCGAGGCGTATGTGGTAGAAAAAGACTGGTATCCGACGGAAGAAGGTTTTGATCGGTATACCGGTTATGGCCGGGTGAATATCGGTCGGACCATTGAATCGATCTATGATGGCATCATTCCTCCCGAGGCGGACTTGTTGTCACCGGATTGGTTTCAGGTGATCGATCCTGTGCGGAATCCCATCTTCACGGTGACGGGGTATGCGGCAGCCAATCGAGCGTTCAGCTATCGCTACAGTGTGGAGTATGGGATCGGGCTGGATCCAGTCAATTTTACCACGATCTACACCAGTGCAGACAAGACAGTGCCCACGTCTGGGACGCTGGTCAACTGGGATCTGCGCACGATCCCGGCGAGTGCGTTTGATGCCACGTCACCGATTCCACCGTTCGAGTTGGATGATGATAACGTGTCTCGAATGGATAAGATCAATGTGCCGACGATCACGCTGCGGGTACGGGTGACGGATAATACTGGCACGGTGGGGGAGATGCGTAAGACGATCTATCTGCGCACAGACCCGGATCTGTTAACAGCGTTCCCCAAAGAGCTGGGAGGCTCGGCGGAGGCTTCTCCGAAGCTGGCGGATTTGGATGGAGATGGTAAGGCGGAGATCATTCAGCCGACGAGCAGCGGCGAAGTGCATGTTTTTAAAGCGGATGGCTCGTACTTGACAGGCTTTCCCGTCAAGACAGGCCGACTGCGTTCGTTAGATCCAGCGGTGGCCGGTCATCATGCGGGGGCTCCAGCGTTTGTCTCAGGGAAGGTGAACGTGGACAAACGACAAGGGATTCCATCGGCGGTGGCGGTGGGAGATCTCGACAAGGATGGTAAGCTGGAGCTGGTGGCGGCGACGTTTGACGGTCAGGTGTTTGCCTGGCGCTCAACGGGGGCGCTGATGACGGGATTCCCGGTCTCCCTCGACTATTCTCGTGCGAATCAATCGACAGCGGGTGTGAATAACATGATCGAAGATGGCTTCTTTGGATCTCCAGCACTGGGGGATCTGAATGGTGATGGTTATCTCGACATCGTGGTGGGTGGGATGGATCAGTACGTCTACGCTTGGGATCGCAATGGGAAGTCGCTCTCCGGCTGGCCGGTACTGGCGAAGTATCCGGGGCGAGATGTGGTGGTGACCAAAGGGGCTCGTATTATGACCACTCCCGCGCTGGGAGATGTGAATCAAGATGGGCTGATGGATGTGGTGATTGGAACGGCGGAGTTTGTCAACTATGTCTATTCTCCCACCTATCTGATCCACGGAGACGGCAATAACCATCGAGGTGGTGCATTTCACAAGGGCTGGCCGATCTTGACGCTGGGCCTGTATGCCAATCTGCTACCTGTGGTGGGCTCGGGAACAACCTCATCACCTGCACTGGCGGATATCGATGGGGATGGTTATTTGGAGATCGCCACGCATACGATTGCGAGTTATACCTCAGCTCGAATGGGCTCTATCTATCGTTATGATGGGCGAATCTATTCTAAGCTGGAGTATAGTGGCAAGTCGTTTGGAGTGCTCTCCAACATGGAAGAGCCTGCGGTGTATCCCCTGCTGACCTCGGGCGCTTTTGGGGACATGGATCAAGACGGGAACCTGGATTATGCGATGGGTGTTGGGGGTGCAGGTTATCTGGGGAACTTTCTGACGAATAACAAGATTGTGAATTATACGTTTGGCACGGCTGTCTGGGATGCTGCGACGGGGCTGATGCTGCCGGGATTCCCTCAGGTGGTGGCGGATATGCAGTTCTTTATGCATCAGTCGATTGCAGATGTGTCAGGGGATGGATTGCCGGAAGTGATGTCCACCAACGGAGCCTTTTTGGTGGATGCATTTGATCACGAAGGGAATATCCCAGCAGGTTGGCCGAAGTTTACAGGGCAGTGGGGAACCGCGACCCCTGCGGTGGGAGACGTGGATGGCGACGGTCTCTTAGAAGTGGCGGTGGCGACACGTTCCGGCTATCTGTACGTCTGGAAGACACGCGGGAAGAGCTCGGCAGCCGGTGGGAAGGTGGAGTGGGGTTCATTCCACCATGATCTCTACAACAGCGGGAACTACCATACGCAGCCGGTGTTGGCTCGGCAAAGTCATCAGCACTCGTTACGACGCTGAAGAGACCCCAAAAAAACAACAGGGGGGTCCAGGGGACATTGTTCCCTGGCGGGGAAGTTTGAAGGGGCAGCGCCCCTTCATCTCCTCATCTTTTTCTTTTCTTTTCTTTTCTTTTCTTTTCTCTTCTCTTCTCTTCCTCACTCCTCCCAGCCGGGGGGGTAAAACGGAAACGCGAGCGTCGCGCGAACATCCGGGACATCCAGCAGCAACATCATCAGCCGGTCCACCCCGACCGCGATTCCCCCCGTGGGCGGAAGTCCCGACCTCAGCGCCGCCAGGTAATCCGGATCAGGAGAGAGCAGCGGCAGACCGAGCCGAGCCCGAAACGCCCGCTCCTCCTCAAAACGCTGCGCCTGCACCACCGGATCTGTCAGCTCCGAGTAGGCATTTGCGACCTCCACCCCCGCCACATAGAGCTCAAAACGCTCCGCCACCGGAAAAGGACGCTCCACCCGCACCTGAGAGAGTGCCGCAAACTGGGCAGGATAGTCATACAAAAAAGTAGGCGCATCAAAACCGAGCCTGGGCTCCACCCGCTCCACCAGCACCCGGAAATAGATCTCATCCCAGTCCGCATCCACCGGGACATGGATGCCCAACCCCTGCGCCGCCCGACGAAAGACCTCCGCCGACCCCATGTCCTCCAGCGCCAGCCCCGCGTATTCAAGAAAAGCCTCCCGAACCGATAACCGCCGCCACGGACGCTCAAGCGACACCCGATGCCCCTGCCAACACAGCGCCTCCCCCTTCCCGAGCGACTCCGCCAGCATACATACCAGCCCCTCCGTATCCACCATGATGTCCAAGTAGCTGCCCGGCGTTCGATACCACTCCAGCATCGTAAACTCTGGATTGTGGAACGGCCCCGTCTCCCCATTGCGGAAGACCTTCGCCACCTGATAGACCCGCTCCGCACCCGCCACCAGCAGCCGCTTGAGCGCATATTCCGGCGACGTCAGCAAATATACCGGGATGCCCTCCTGCTGAGGCGTGGGGCGATAACGCGACTCAAAGGGATCCAGGTGGGGCTCGAGCCCTGCGTAACGAGAGAGAATCGGCGTTTCTACCTCAAGAAAATCCTGCGAGGCAAAAAAATGACGCAGCACCTGCATGAGCGTCGCACGCGCCTGAAGGGTGGAAAAGGTGGCCCCTCCACCGGGACGGTTGGAACAGATCGAAGGAGGTAACGGCATGGGGAGACTCCAGCAGCAGGACTTCAACAGCTTAAGCGGCTTGAACTGAGTAGGGCGGGGCAGGAGCGGAAGGAAAACAGGCGAGCGAGTCGCTCAGCCCTTACGACCGGGAGCCTTCACACGCTCCATATACTTCTCTTCGCGGGTGTCGATGCGGATGATCTCGCCCTGCTCAATAAAGAGAGGCACGTTGACGATGGCACCCGTTGAGAGCGTGGCAGGTTTAGAAGCACCGGTGGCGGTGTCACCCTTCACGCCGGGCTCACAATAGACGATCTCGAGCTCCACAAAGTTGGGCAGCTCCACCGCGATGGGGCGATCATTATAGAGCAGCACATCCACCTGAATGTTCTCAGTCAGGAAGCGGTGAGCACCACCAAGCTGCTCCTCCGTGATGGTGAGCTGCTCGTAGTTTTCCTGGTTCATGAAGGTGTAGTCATCACCTTCCTTGTATAGATAGACCATCTTAAGCTCTTCCGTGTTGGCCACTTCGAGCTTATCACCGGAGCGAATGTTGTACTCTACCACGTTGCCGGAGAGCAGATTCTTCAGCTTCGTGCGGGTGAATGCAGCACCCTTGCCAGGCTTCACAAACTGATAATCCACCACCGAATATGGTTGACCTTCCCACAGCACTTTCAGACCCTTACGAAAATCGCTCGGAGATACGTCCATGACATTCCTCGTAGTCGTTGTGCAGAGCCCCAAGGCTCTGACGCGCCATCATCTTACAAGCGCAGGTTTTTTAAAGCGTCGTAGTTTAGCCTTGCGTCGTGCGGGGGTCAACCGTATTGTGTTCTCGCCTCAAAGAAACCGATGTGGAGAGCCTTCATGCAGAAAATTCGTCGTCCGTTGTCTGGTGCGGTTGCCGATGCGCCCAGCTCCATCCCGTGGGTCGGCGAAGGAAAGGTCTCACATTTCCTGCCAGACGGGATGCCACTGCTCGATCCGGCTTCTTTGACATACGATGCCGCCGCCAGCCTCTCCCCCACAGCTGCTCGTGTAGACATTGGCACCGGAAGAGCGACAGAGCTTCCCTCACCCCTCCCAACCCGCGTTCCAGGCACAATTCCGGGAGAAGTGGTGCGTTTTACAGAGCTGGGACGAGGAGCACATCAGGCGATGGGCCAGCTCCTGCGAGTGCTCCAGCCGCATCCCGCGCGTGTGACCCCCGTGTGTGTGCGTGCGAGCGCCTGCGGATCGTGTGACCGGATGCACCTGAACCTTCCGGCTCAGCACGAGTTCAAACTACAGAGTGTTGCGCGAGCGTTGGACGGGCTGGTGTCCTCCGTATTGCCGCTGGTGGAGAGCCCACGCGCCCTGGGTTATCGTCGGCGCGCGCGTTTTGTCTTTGGAGGCCGGGCCGGTCGCTTGACCCTGGGCGCTTGGCAAGCGGGCTCCCACACTCTGATCGACGTGGGAGACTGTCCAGTGACCGCTCCCGTGCTGCTTCAAGCGCGTGATCGGGTGCTGGAGGCCCTCGAGGATGCAGGCTTGGCGGCTTACGATGAGGGCTCCGGGTTGGGGGTGCTGCGGGCGCTGATTCTCCAGACCGATGAGTCTGAAGAGGCAGTGCTGGCCCTGCTGGTGGTCGCAGAAGAAGAAGGTTATCCTTGGGAACGGCTGGCGGAGCAGCTCCTGCAACGAGAAGGCAAGACTCGCTACGTCTCCGGTGGCATTCACGGGGTGGGGCTGAATCTGCACGACTCACGCGGCAATGCGCTCCAGGGAGATGTCACCCGTGTGCTGGCTGGCAAGAGTGCTTTGCGGCTCAAGGTAGGCAACCTCAAGCTGGAGGTGCCACTGGGGGCGTTCTCGCAGGTCAACCTCGAAGTGGCGGGGAGACTCTATCAAGATGTGGCAAGCTGGGCGCTGGAGCCGCCCCCGGGTGTTGAAGAGCCCCCGCGTTGGGGGCCTCAGCCGCCGGAAGGAGGGCTGCTCGATCTGTATTGTGGCGTGGGGGCGCTGGGTCTGCATGTCTCGGCGCTGGCGCATGATCGAGAGCGGCCTTATGCCTGGGGGCTGGGGCTGGAGACCCATCCGGGCGCGGTGACAACGGCTCGCTGGAATGCCCGACGGCTGGGGTGTCTGGAGCTGAACTTTCAAGCAGGCGAGGTCCACGAGGCGCTCCGACAGCTCACGCCGGAAGTTCCGCTGCGGCTGGCGCTGGTGAATCCACCCCGGGGAGGGCTGGAGCAAGAAAGTCGCGTGCAGCTCCTGCGCTTGTTGCCCCCTCGGATCCTGTATGTCTCCTGTTCGCCGCAGAGCTTGGCGCGGGATCTCAAGGCGCTCCGCAGTGCTTACGAGGTGGTGCGGGTCCAGCCTTATGATATGTTTCCGCAGACCCATCATGTGGAGACTTTGGTGTGGCTTCAGCCGCGGATGTAGCCTTGACATAAAACCGTCGATTCTGAAACGATGCGCGCAGGCAAGGATTTGGAGGCGATCATGGCGGAGCTGCTGGCAGAGCTGACGAGCGAGGGGATGACGGAGCTGAGGGTGATGGTGTGGTTGGGCCACGGTCTGGGCCTGATCCTCCTGGGCGGAGGCATGCTCTACTTCCTGGGCCTGTATGCCTATGTGCGAGCACGACGGCCCGAGGCGCTCGAAGGGCTGGATCACGCGCTCAGTGTGGTGGGAATGGGGATGAGTGTCGGGTTGACCCTGCTGATCGCCAGTGGTCTCCTCGGGCGTTATCTGCTGCACGGCGGGTTTGTGTGGACCTGGGAGACCCCCGGAGACCAGCTCAGCACCCTCAAGGCGCTGCTTTTTCTGGGGGCCTGGGTGCATTGGGGCTGGCTGGAGGTGGTGATCATGCACCCCTTTCGAGGGGCACTTCATGCAGGGCCGGAAGCACTGTCACAGCTCGAGAGCGCACGGGCACGAGCACTCCGCGCGTTGAGCTGGCAGGCCCTGATCTTTCTGGTCCTGCTGAGCTTGGGGGCCATACGAGGGGCGCTGCTGCTCCACTCGTGAGGGCATCAGCCGCTCTGACCTTCCTCTTCGGTGCCGTCTCGTTTGTAGAGGTTCTTCACACTCTTCAGGTTGCCCTTCAGATATAACGTCAGGTGAATGCCGATGATGATGGCGTTGATCACCCCGAAGGCGGTCCATTCCACCCAGGTCGGATTAAAGACGGTGTCTTGCGCGAAGGCAAGCGCCGGTAATACGCTCGCGGTGAGGCTCAAGGCCCCCAGCGGTAGAAATCGATCCCGTCTCACAAGAGACCTCCTTGAGTGCGAAGCACACCCAGCTCTTCTTCGGTAAACCCCGCCGCTCTGAGCAAGGTCTCTCCATCTTGACCCAAGCGAGGGGCTCCCGGCAACACCGAAAGTTCGTCCGCGCTGCCCTCCAGCACTTCTTCTCGCCCAAACGGAAGGGGCGTCGAGATCACTTCAAACGTCTCGTCGCCGTCGAGCGCCACCGCTCTCAGCATACCACGCCCGCGATGCAGCGGATGATACGTCACCTCGTCCCCCTCCAAGACCGGCTCAAGACAGACATCGTCTTCCGCAAAGAGGGTGGCCCACTCATCGCGGGTACGAGAAACAAAGAGCTGCTCGAGCTGGAGCTGAGCCTGGAGCTGCTCCGCGTTCTGAGCCGCATCCGGGATGGCACCGGCAAGCTGGAGCATGTCCGCCCCCTCCAAGTGCGTGAGGCCCACCCGCTCCAAAAAAGCAGTCCAGAACTTGGGCTCGAGCGCCCCCAGCGCGATGCTCTTGCCATCTGCGGTGCGATAATTCCGATAACGCACGAGGCCACCCGCGAGAGGCGCTGTTCCCGCCGCTGCACTTCGACCCGCCGCCACCTCTCCCGCACGCTGAAAGAGCATCAGCGCCAGCGCTCCTTCGGTCATCGAGATGTCCAGATAACGACCCGTGCCCGTGTCCCGCCGTCCCAAGAGCGCCCCCAAGATGGCCACCGCCGCCGGATACGCACCCCCCGCCAGATCGGCGATCTGCACCGCCGAGAGCTGCGGAGGCCCTCCAGCCGGACCCGTTGCCCCCAATACCCCCGCCAACGCCAGGTAATTAATATCGTGTCCCGCACGCTGACTCAGCGGCCCTTTCTGGCCATATCCCGAGATCGAACAGTAGACCAAAGCCGGATTCAGCGCCGAGAGCCGCTCGTAATCCAGTCCCAGCCGCGCCATCACCCCCGGACGAAAACCCTCGAGCACCACATCCACCTGCGGGATCAGCCGACGAATGGCCTCTCGAGCCACCTCCCGACGCAGATCCAGGGTGAGACTCTTTTTTCCCCGGTTGAGGGCCACAAATGCCGCCCCTTGACCCTGCACCAGCGGCGGCATCCAGCGGGTATAGTCGCCTTGACCCGGCTCCTCCACTTTGATCACCTCCGCGCCCATGTCCGCCAGCAGCAGCGAACAGAACGGACCCGGCAACAGACGCGAAAAATCCAAAACTCGAATGCCTTCCAGGGGTAAACGCATGGGATCCTCACCGTAATGGTCAATAAATAGAAGGGGTGCTAGACGTTTCAAGGGGTCCGGTGTCGTTTAAGTCAGCAACCGTTTGGGAAAAGCTCAGCCGCTGCTTGCACGCTGAGCCAGGGTCTGCGCCACCGGCACATCCGCAGGTGTCAGATGGTATTGCACAAGCTCCGCAGGCGTCACCCACACGAGGGTATCGTGATCGATCAACACGGGCTCCCCGCGCACACGTACACAGGCGTAACACACAAGCTCGATCTCAAAGTCCGCATACCGATGAAGCACGGTCTGAAGATGAGCTCCCACTTGCACCTCAAGGGCCAGCTCCTCGAGCAGCTCACGGGCGAGTGCATCGGCATCAGACTCCTGCGGCATCACCTTTCCGCCCGGAAACTCCCAGAGACCGGCCATCGAGCGGCCCGGCGCTCTCCGGGTGAGCAGGATTTTCCCGTGCTCCTCCAAAATGCCCCCCACCACACGGATCCTTTTAAGGGAAACACTCAAACCTTCTGAAGAGATTGTTTGAACCGAGCCTGCCTTGTTTTTGTCCATTTGTCATCGTCCTTTAAAACGGCTATCCTAGTATCAACCTCGAAGCCTTCACAGAGGATATGGCACCCATGACCGGAGACCGAGCACCCCTCGCAGGGTCTACGCTGGATAAATACGAGCTGCTCGAGAAAGTAGGCGAAGGTGGCATGGCCGAAGTCTACCGAGGCCGCCACGCCGCCCTCGGTCGCATCGTGGCGGTCAAAGTGCTGCATCCCCATCTCTCCAGCACCGAACGCAACCGCTTGCGCTTCGAGCGAGAGGCCCGCGCCATCGAGAGCCTCCAGCATGACAATATTTTGCGTATTTTTGACTATTCGGGCAAAGATTCCCACACCTGTTTTATCGTCACCGAGTTTATCGAAGGGCTCACCCTCAAAGAGCTGCTCACCCGAGAAGGCAAGCTGGCCTCCGAGCTGGCAGCGATGGTGGGCATTGAGCTCTGTCGAGCCCTCAGTTTTGCACATGGACGGGGCATCATCCACCGGGATATTAAGCCCGAAAACGTGATGATCCGCACCGATGGCGCGGTGAAGCTGATGGATTTTGGCATCGCTCGGGTGCTCGACGAGTCCAGCATGACCCTTACTGGTGGTTTGGTCGGCTCTCCGGCCTATATGTCGCCCGAACAAGCCTGCGATGAGGAGCTGGATCATCGCACCGATATCTTCAGCTTGGGCACACTCCTGTATCGCACGGTCACGGGACATCTGCCGTTTACGGGTGGAAGTGCGCCGGTCATCCTCCGCAATATCATGGAAGGCCAGTTTGTCGATCCCCTGGATCTCGAGCCGGGCCTCTCGTATCTGCTCTCGAACCTGATCAGCCGCTGCCTGGCGGTGGAGCCGGATGAACGCCCCTCCAATGCGCAGGCGCTCGAGGATGAGCTGCGTGCGGTACTGGCTCAGGCAGGGGTGGAGCACGATCCGCTCCAGCTTGCTCGTTGTATGCAAGATCCCGTCGGATGGAATCAGGCGCATGTGCAGCAGCTTTGCCATCAGCTCCCGAAAGTAGGACAAACCCTGCTCCGGCAAGGAGATAAAGTAGGGGCCATGAAGGTCTTCAACCGCGTGCTCTATCTGGATGAGAGCAACCAAGCGGTGCGAGATGAGATTCAGAAGCTCTACGAACAACGTGCTCCGTTCCGTCTGCTGGCGTGGCTCACCCTGGCGACGTTGCTGCTGCCCTCGGTGGGCTGGCTGGTGTGGCAATATGTGGAAGGTGAAGCGCAGCCTGCACCGCTGGCCAGTCGAGAGGGCGTGTTGACCCAGGCGCTTGATCCCGCAGCTCCGCCTGAGCGCAGGCCAGATGCCCAGCTCCCCCCGCTGAAGGTGCAAGGTGCCGGTTTGGTGGGGGCGGGCGTGGCCACGGGGGGGGCATCATCCGGTTCTGCTGGACAGGTGAGCGCCACAGCGCCCGGTCGTCTGGATGATATCCGCGTCACAAACAAGAATGGCGAGGATGGACCACGGGGTGTACCTCCTCCACCTCGCACGCCAGAGCCAGCCGCGCGAAGTAACGGCGGCGACGACAAGGCTGGCGCTTCAGAGTCCTCTCGAGAACGGCCCGGACGTTCGACGCCAGGGGAAGCTGGACGAGTGCCCGTCTCACGGCTTCCCGGCGCGTTGGGGGCGGAGCGGGCTGGCACCTCGGGAACTGACAGCTCGGCGTCCAGTAACCGTTCCAGCGGGGTTGAAGTGATTCCGGCATTGCTTGCCGTGCGCTCAAACTATCAGGCGGAGATTTTTATCAACGGGAAGCGATATGGCAACACCAAGCTGCAATCGACCCCGATCTCGCTGCTGCCCGGAAAATATATCCTCAAGCTGGTCAATGAGGAGTGTGAGCCATTTGAGACGCCATTGACACTGGAAGCCGGGCAGATCGTGGAGCAGTCCTACAACCTGCGGCTGCTGCCCAGTGCTGCCGAAAAGGGCCCTCGGGAAGTGGATGGGGCACACACCCCGTAAAATCTCGTGCGCGCGTGCGTGTGCGTGTGCGTGAGCGTGCGTGATGAGGTGGTGCCTGAGATGCGCCACGTTGGACGAGCAGGCAAACGTGTGACGTTGGCGTCCGAGTTTGAGCCCCCGGCTTCGGTCGGGCTTGCAAAATGACGCCGAAATCATATGTGATCTTCATAGGATAGCAGTAACACTCGGTGGGCGGCATGCAACTTGCAATGCCCTAAGCAGAGGGAAATGCCGATGAGACGAGTGGTCTGTGGAGGGGCGCTGCTGCTGAGCACCGCGTGCCTCTATCTGGATGATATTCCGACGCCACTGGTGGTCAACGAACCGCCGGAGTTTACGAGCTGGAATCCCCGCTCGACGACCGTGGTGTTGGGTGCCAATGGCCAGACCGAGACCCTCTTTCAAGTGTTTCCCTCCGATCCCAACTCGGAAGATGTGCCGTTGTTGGAAGTCGAGTGGATTTTAGAGCTGTCTCGTGCAAGGGTTGAGCCCGAAGAGCGATATATGGGCTCGGGCAACTTGGTGCGGGTGCAGCTTGAAGATATTGTGGGGACCACGCGGGCACGACTCTTCGCGACGGTATCGGATCCGTCGGAGGAAAAAGACTATCTGATCTGGACGTTGGAGGCGGCAACGCCATGAGAGTGCGACATCAAGGAAAAATAGGGATGGCCGAACATGCCAGACTACAAGCATGGCTGAGCCATTGTACGGTTCTGCTGGCGGCGTTGCTGAGCTTGGGTGGGCTGAGCTTGGGGGGGATGGGCTGTTCTGCAAATCCCGCTTGGGACACTCCAACCCCGACGCCTGGCCAGATTGAAGAGCGCGAGGTGCTCTTCTACCTGTATCCCTCCAGTGAGACAGGTGTTCCGGCACAGGCGACCGCACCCTTACGTGTGGAGTCCGGCAAGTATGGCATCGTCCCCCTCGATCTGGGAGTCAATCTCACTGGCACCCTCCTCCTGGAGCGTGACGACAACGAGCTCGGCGTTCCGGTCTCCGGGACGTTGACCGCCGTGGATCCCTTAAGCAAGCTCAGCTACACCAGCTCCTCCAGCGAAAAGGGACAGATCAAGCTCCGCCTGCCAGCCGGTAGCTACGATATCTCGGTGACATGGGACGGAAATGGAGTCCCTTTTCCGCCTCAGTTTTTTACCGGTGTGTCCATCACCGCTCGAGATGAGGGCTCCTTGCCACTGCCGACCCTGGACTCCGGCGAGGAGCTGGAGGTCTACTTGACCGATGGGCAAGGTGTTCTATTGGAAGGGATCAACCTCTACCTGTGTGTCAGTGGAACCGAAGTCCGCTCCAGCGTGCTGCTCTCTGAAGGTGAAGAAGGTGACGGGTATTATCGTTTGCTTGTCGCCCACGGCCCTCAAGAGGTCTGGGCAGGCCCCACCCCCAAAAATATGCGCTTGGCCAGCACTTGGCTGGGCACCGCTGCCATCTCCGAGTCAGAGCAGAAGCCACTCTCCTTTGTGATCCGCATGCCCATCAATCGCTTGAGTGGGCGTGTGGTGGATGCCTTGGTCACGCCGCTGGAGGGGGTGACGGTGCTCGTCAATCGTTATGCAGAGGGCCAGAATGGGCTCTACAGCTTGACCTTAACCACGGGCATCGATGGCAACTTTGGCGCAGAGCTGCCGGTCGGCGACTACGATCTGGTCTTCCGACCGTCGGGTGTGACCTCCACTCAGGTGGGGGTGGAGCTGTCGGGCGCGCGTCTCACCCGGCTCACCGTCACCGAGAGCACCCCCCTCAATGTGGGAGATGTGACCCTCCCGGCGATGCAGCTCCTGGAGGGGCGTGTGCTCGATGCCAATGGACTGCCCCTCGAGGGGGTCTCACTGCTCTTCAGCTCAACCGATAAAGCCAACTTGGGAAGCTCGGCCACCACCAACTCGGACGGCCTCTACAGCGTGCGCTTGGGCGTCGGAGAGTATATCCAGGAAGCCATTCCGCCTCTGGGCTCCGCTTGGGTGCGCAGTGTGGGCGCCTTGGTGATTGATCGGGAGCAGCCCTCTCTCCCCGACGTGGAGCTGTCCGATGGATGGGAGGCGTTTTACCGCTTCACCGCCGAGCTGGACCCCGTTCCAGGTCTGCTGGTGGAAGTCAGGGTGGTGCCGGCGTCTGGCCAGACGGTGACCCGTCCGCAAGATCTGCTGGCCACCGCACTCACCGACGAAAGTGGTGAGATGAGGCTGGTCCTTCCCTACGATCCATCCACCCAGCAGCCTTGAGGAAATCACCTGCATGACGGGGTCACGAGGCTGGTGGGGGTGGATGATCATGCTGGTATGGCTTGTGCAGCCGAAAGAAGGGCTGAGTCAAGGCGTGTCCCCCGCTCAAGTACCAGTACAGCCGGAAAATTCCACTGCCAAACGTCTCGAGACAGGGTTGAGGGCCTTTGAGCAAGGTGGATATCTGGCGGCGGTGGAGCAGCTCTCCGGCCTGCTCTATCCGCTCAAGCTGACGGATAAGCGGGAGATCGTGACCGCCAAAGCGACGTTGGGAATGGCCTACTACGTGTTGGGTCGGCGGGCCGAAGCAGGGCAGGAGTTCCGCGCCATCTTCCGCATGGAGCCGACTTGGCGTCCCGATCCGCTGAAAGTGCCGCCTGAGCTGGTGGCTTTTATCGAAAAACAGCGTCCCGCGCCGCCACGTCCTCAAGTCGTGCAGGGCATCGGCGAAACGCTCCCCACGCAGGAGTTTAAGCCCCCCGAGAGCAAACTTGTCAATCTGCTGCCGCTGGGGATTCCTCAGTTTTTGAACGGAGACCGGACGCGCGGTCTGTTGTATGCCAGCCTCCAGACGACCTTGTTGGCCGTCAATGTGGGAAGTTATTGGTATCTGCGGCAGGGCGAAGGCACCGTGCCCGCCGATGAGACCGAGTATCGACAGCGTCAGGGCGCTAAGGTGGTCAACATCGCCAGTCTCTCGGTCTTGACGGTGACGTGGGTGGTGGGGATGGGGGATGCGTGGGTCTCCTACTCACAGCGTAAACCCCCCCTGGGGCTTCAGGTGGGGCCTGCGGGAGCGGTGCAGCTCAGCTTCTCGGGTGCATTTTAGGCACCGCAGCGGCGAGTGTCCTTTTTTCCCGTCGGTTGCGCCAGCAGGTCTTTTCTGAATCTTCCAGGCAGCGGGTCAAATCTTTGTTTGAAACGCTGATCCGAGAAGCCCTCATAAGGAGACCTCCATGTGCCGCTTACCCCGCAGCTTATTTCCAAGCGTGATCTTTTTAACCCTCGTCTCTCTGTGGAGCCTGATGGCCTGTTCAGGCGAGCCAGCACCTTCACCCACCCCAGCAGAAGCCTCTCCTACGCCGGAGATCATTGCGACTTCCACGCCGATGTCCGGCTCTCCAACACCGGAGTCTGTGACGCCGACACCGACCCTTACGCCGACTGCCACGCCGACCGCCACGCCGACGCCGACCGCCACGCCGACACCAGAGCCAACACCAGAGCCGACCGTTGCGCCCGATCAGTCCTTGCTGGTGGAGACCTCCGCTGGTCCCGTGTTGGGCCAGCTCGACGATGAAGACACACTGTCGTGGTTGGGCATTCCGTTTGCAGCGCCGCCGGTGGGTGCGCTGCGTTGGAGAGCCCCCCAGGATCCCACCCCCTGGACAGAGACTCGCCAAGCCGATGCCTTCTCAGCGCCTTGCGCTCAGCTCTTGGAGTCTGATACCAACGGTGATGGTGAGACGGAGCTGGGCCCTCTCGGCGACGAGGACTGTCTCTATCTGAATGTGTGGCGACCTCGTGCGCGTGCGGGCGAAAAACGTCCGGTGATGGTGTGGATTCACGGCGGTGGAAACGTTCAAGGATCCAGCAGTGTGTCCCTGTATGAAGGCTCGCGGCTGTCGTCGCGGGGAGATGTGCTGTTGGTCTCCATCCAGTATCGGCTGAGTTTTTGGGGGTATGTGTATCACGAGGCCCTGCGTAATGGTGATCCGCTGACCGATTCCGGCAACTTTGGCACGCTGGACATCATCAAGGCCCTTCAGTGGGTGAAAGACAATGCGGAGGCTTTTGGTGGGGATCCGTCGCGGGTGACCATTTTTGGAGAATCTGCCGGAGGGGTCAATGTCTGGTCGATGCTGATGAGTCCGCTGGCAGAGGGGCTCTTCCATGCCGGGATTGTTGAGAGTGGCTGTTACTCTTCGGATACACCCGAGCGCGCGCGTGGACGTGTGCAGGAGACACTCGAAGGCATGGTGGTGGCGGATGGATTGACCACGGCAGAAGAAGCGGCCAGCTATCTGAACGCACAAGGAACGGCTTGGATCACCACCTATCTTTCTGGAAAGACTCAAGAAGAGCTGCTGGCATATTTTGCGGCTGCCGGAGGTATTAGCATCTCAGAGTACAAACCCGTGCGGGACGGGGTGGTGTATTCCAATGGCGGAGAGGATGATCTCACCTCAGGCAGCTATAACCGAGTCCCCCTGATCATCGGGGCCAATCGGGATGAACAGAAGGCATTTTATGCGTCATATTCCAACATGAAGGAAGCGCAATACAACATCTTCATGCAAGCACTCTTTGGCGATGATCAAGAGGAGGTGGAGGCACTCTATCCGCGCAGTGCTTATGATCCAGATACGGCTTATAATCAGCTCACCGACATTTTGGATCTGACCTTTGAGCCCATCTGTTCGGAGCTTGCAGCATGGGTGATCGCGCCTCATCAGCCGACCTATCTGTATCACTTTCGTTATGATCGCCTGATCAATCCCTACGACTATGTGTATGGTGCAGCCCATGCATTTGAGCTCCCCTTTGTGTTTGGATACGTCGAGAGCAGCATCTATCCCTCCAATGCATTGGCAGAGCGAGAGACCCTGAGCCGAGGATTTATGCAATACTGGAGCTGTCTGGCTCACACGGGGAACCCGAGCTGCAACCGAACACTCGCGTCGGTGCCCACTTGGAAACCGGTGGAGCAGTCCCTTGACCGGTTCGAGCGCATGGTGCTGGACGATGTGGTGGGCCCCGAGCAAATGCCACGTATTAATATCGAGCGCATTAATTTCTGGGTAGACTATTATAATTTACCACTTGCCCCCATTCCCTTGCCGTGAGCAGCCGCTGAGAGGCCGAAGCACTGCTGCTCCCGGCTTCACTTGAGAGGCGTGCGTCTGTGTTTCCCATCCTTGAGACCTCCCGCTGTCGTCTGCGGCCATTTGTAGAGGCCGATCTCCTGAGCTTTACCCACTATCGCCAGCAGCCGGATGTGGCTCGTTTTCAGAGCTGGTCGGACTATTCGCTCGAAGAGGCGGAGGCCCTCCTGCATGCCTGTCAGACGGAGCCCTTTGGCGCGCCAGGTTCGTGGTATCAGATCGCGTTGGCGGAGCGCCTCACCGACCGGCTGCTGGGGGATCTGGCCCTCCACTTCATCGATGAGCAGGCAGTGGAGGTGGGTTTTACCCTGTCACCGGTGGCTCAGGGCTACGGATATCTCTCGGAAGGGTTGCAGGCGCTGCTGGCATACGTGTTTGAGCAGCGCGGGGTGTTAAAAGTTCTCGCAACGTCGGATGCGTTGAACCTCCGCTCGGTGCGTGTCCTGGAGCGTGCTGGTTTTGATCGTGTGGGAGAAGGGCCGCGTCCTGTGATCTTTAAAGATGCACCGGGAGAGGAGCTTGATTTTTGCCTCACGCGGGTACGGTGGCAGAGGGTCTGCAAGACATAAGAAGTGAGAGGGAGAAGGAGACGTGAGAAATAGGGAGGGCCTGCTAGCGGTTGCGCATGTGAAGTGGATCTTCGGCAAGCTGGTCCATCACTTTGGTGCGTAGCTCATCCATCGACTGAAGGAAGAAGTTTCGCTCCACATCCCCCTTTGAGAAACCACTGACCGACTGGTTCATGCGGATGTCCATGATCAGCATCGAGCGGGTGACGTCGTACAAGCGGAAGAGCGCCAAGCCCTCGCCGGTAAAGACCGTCTGATAGCGCCCCTTCTGCGGCTTGATTCGCTCCAGGGAGATGGAGACCACCCCGATGAAGTCGGCTTCGGAGATGGGGCCGATGGGTTTTCCGGTCTCAACCTTCTGGAAGGTCTCTGGGTTGACCAAGAGGGAGACGCTGGCGTCGCTGACGGTGATGCCCTGCTGACGGAAGGCTTCGCCGAGCTCGTTGATGACCAAGGAGCTGCGCGCTCCGCCGGTTCCGCCTCGCTCGATGTGGGTCAAGAGCAGCCGGGGCGGATTTAAAGTAAAGGTAAAAGCCGCTGCCGGAAGTTTTAAGGGATCCAAGACCGTATCAGGCAAGGGGGTGAGCTTCGATGCGGTCAAGAGCGCCTGGAGATCCGGCGACGCCAACACTTCCGCCGGAGAAACTCGGGGATCGACCGAAAAGAGCTGGGCGGAGACCTGCCCACTGCCATCGGTTAAGCCGGTGGGGGTGACACTGCCAGCGCCTCGAGTAAAACGAAAAGCCACCGGAAGTTTCACCAGCGGGGTGTTGTCATCCTTACGAGTGGCCTTCAGGACCAAAGGAACATCGCGGAGCTGAGACGGATGGCCACCATCGGGGCCTGCCACGCGGGATAAGGTGAGCCGATCCAACATCCGGCTCAGACCGCGCTCCACCTCCACGCGGAGCAACGTACCACCGGACGAGATCATCAGACCTTCCGGCCCTGCCAGACGATGGAGGGCTGCAAGCTGCTCGCGCAACGCCTCCACGAGCTGACCCGCCTGCCAAAAGGTCTCCGCTTGGGCCACATGTTTCCGGGCTCTCCCTTCAAGCTGACCCTTCCGACGTTCCAAGAGCTGCTGAAGATCGGCGCGTCCAACCTTGACGTAGGCCCAGACCCGATGTTTGTGCTGCTCCAGATAAACATCGGCTGGAGTGAGCTGCTCCAAATCGGTGAGCACCCCTTCCCAGGAGAGACGTTCCCACATGCCCGGCTCGATGCCGTTGCCCGAGAGGGACCGTTTTAAGCTGGACGTGATCTCGCCGACCATGGCCTCACGCGCGCGAAGGGCGGCCTGTTTTTGGTCGGCGGCGGGGTCATTGGATTGGGAGGTGAAGCCGACGCCGTGGAAAAAGCCGGGTTCCTCTGGGATGACGCGCAACCAGATGGGGGGTGCTCGATCTGTGATGGGCACTACCTCACTGTTCTGTCCGATGCCGACAGGACAAGCCGTCAGCAGAACGGTCAGAAACCAAAGGAGTGAAAGTCGGCAGCGCAGCGACATCATGGTTGGAGATTTGTGCCTTACCGGGAAGTGACGACCTCGAGGCGCTCCCCCGGGACGCCGGGCACGGAAGCCTACTCTTAGACTGATCCGAAGCTACCAGAAATAGGGGTCTCTGTCAAGCAACAGCGGGCAGGTTTCTCCTATGAAATTCCCGAGCGGGGCGTGAGGGGTCTGACCACGGTCTCTGGAAGGGCGAAGCACGACGGCTTGTCCCTGCAGGGGCATCGTTCTCTCAAGCTGCACTCGCCCTGACATTCTTGACGTTTGCCAAGGTTGATTTAGCAAGGAGTCCTCATCTTCTGGCTCGATTTATCACATAAAGCGCTTGCTGCTGAGTGTCATACATGGCAGGATGCCACTCAATGCATAATTGAGCTTATGTCAGAGATGACAGTGACGATCTGATAAGAGTGCTTTTGCAGTCCAGGCCAAATCGTTCATTTTATCTTCATCCCATGCCACAGAGGAGGGGAGTTCATGCGCTTTTTGCTTACAGGTGGGGCTGGCTTTGTGGGGTCTCACCTCAGTGAATACCTGCTGGAGCAGGGCCATGAGGTCTTCATCGTTGATGATCTCTCGACCGGCAGCATTCAAAACATCGCACACCTGCGTGCGCATCCGAAGTTTCATTACACCATCGAGACGATCATGAATGTGCCGGTCACGGCAGAGCTGGTCGATCAGGTGGACTGCATCTTTCATCTCGCCGCTGCGGTGGGGGTCAAGCTCATCGTGGAGAGCCCTGTGCGCACCATTGAAACCAATGTGAAAGGCACGGAGATTCTGCTCAACTTGGCCAATAAGAAGAAAAAGCGGATTGTGATCTTCTCCACGTCAGAGGTCTATGGCAAGTCGGATCAGGTGCCGTTTCGCGAAGATGGAGACTTGGTCATGGGCGCAACCCATCGAGGGCGCTGGTCTTATGCCTGCTCCAAAGCCATCGATGAGTTTTTGGCGCTGGCCTACCACAAAGAGAAAAAACTGCCGACCACGGTGGTGCGATTGTTTAACACGGTGGGGCCGCGTCAGACCGGTCAATACGGCATGGTGATTCCCAACTTCGTGCGCCAAGCCCTGAGCCATGCTCCGATCACCGTCTTTGGCAATGGTGAGCAAACCCGCTGCTTTGGCCATGTGATGGATGTCGTGCCCGCGCTCTATAAGCTGATCTTGAGCCCGGAAGCGGTGGGGCAGGTCTATAACATCGGCTCCGATCAAGAAGTCTCCATTCTAGGACTGGCTCAGCGGGTCAAGGAGCTCACCGATTCTCGCTCCGAGATCGTCTTTGTGCCTTACGAAGAAGCCTATGAAGAAGGATTTGAGGACATGCGCCGCCGCATCCCCGATCTTTCCAAGCTGAACCGATTGATCGGATATCGTCCAACATTCTCATTGGATGACATCTTGACTTCCGTCATTGCGCACGAACGATCCCGCTGAAGGTTTCCAGAGGGCCCCGTACAGTCGTGTGGAGTGCGGTGCGGTGCAGCGGTTGGAGCGTAGGCGTCGGGGAGCATCCGGTACAGCAGGTGCAGCTCAGCCGCTGCGGCGCGAAAAGTCGCCAGCAAGACCGGAATGGGCGGGCAGGACAGCGGGGTGCAGGCAGGCCAAATTCCGGTCATTTCCGACAATGGGCAAGTGCAGATGTCGGGTGCGATTTGCGCTTGATCCATGTGGGCTTCGCTGCTAGGATAAGAGTTGGTTTGGCTGAATATTCTGACAAGCAGAGGCTGAAATCCTTTGAAGCGCGCATGTGGTAGCGACAGGTTTTATTGGGATTTGAACCTGTAAGCCTTGACAATCACATTGCCCGGACGGTGCTCCTCGGAGACCGTCTGCTGCGGGCACCGGTGGCGCGTTCACACCCCTGACAATGCGCACATGGACCCACAGGCACGAAAGGGAATGCTATGGAAAGCCTTCATCTCTGTGCTCGTCGCCTGTTGCTTCAGGCTGCTGTTTTGATTCCGACGCTGACGGCTTCGCCGCTCTTCGCCGCTCATGACTGCCGCTTCCAAGTAAATGGCTCCTCATGGACCCTCTTGGGAGACTGCACCACCGACAGCACCCTCTATGTGCCGGATGGCGTTACCCTCGACGGCAAAGGGTATACCATCCGCGCCAATAATCCCACCACCGGGACGTTTCAAGGTGCCGTCGTTCAAAACGCGGGCAGCACCGCGCACATCGTCTCGCTCCGGGTGGTCGGCGAAAACTTGGCGGGTGCGTGTGCCACCGGTGATGCCCGCCTCAAAGGCATCGCCCTCTCCAAAGCCAGCGGCTCCATTCTCAACAGCGTCGTCGAAGGCATTCATCGTGGCACCAGCACCTGCGAAGAAGGAAATGCCATCGATGTCTCAAACCCCCCTTATGATGGCACACACCCCGCTTCCGTCTCTGTCACATTGGCTGGCAATCACGTCTTGGGTTATCAAAAGACCGGCTTGGCCATCAACGGGGATGTCGTAGCCTCCGTTCAAGGCAATACCATCGGGCGCGCTTTTGATGCCGCGTTGGTCGCCGCCAATGGCGTCCAGCTCGGGTATGGCGCACGCGGAGACCTGCGCGAGAACGTGCTCGAGGGCAACGAGTTTAACCAGATCTCAGATCCTCAGCTCTTTTCCACCGCCATGTTGGTATATCAAGCCGCTCAAGCACGCTTGATGTCGAATGTCACGGACGGAGAAGGTACGGATGTTGGCGTGGCCATCTTTGAGTCCAGCTCCATCCATGTGGTGGGGAGTACCCTGGGACGCACGACAGACGTGGCAGATGTGGTGGATGCCTATGGAGTGGGCCTCTGGTTCAGCGGGAATTCAGGCATGCTTCGGATGGGCAAAAATACCTACAACGGCTGGAATGACTCCCTTCGTTTTGATAATGCCACCGCACGAGCAGCACAACAAAGAGACAAGGTGCTGAGCCTGTGCTCTCCTTATCGCCCCTGAGCTTCAGCGATCTCGGCGCGTCCAGTCGTAAGGAATGGGCCCGTCATGTGCGGGCAGGCGCTCTTCGTCTGGGTTTTGTGCATCGTATGGCTCCGTAACACAGTTGATCACCAGGGCTTCTACGTCCGAGACGTTCTTAAAGCCGTGATAGACCCCCGCCGGAATCTGAATCAGCGCAGGTTGATGATCGCCGATATAATGCTCTTCAAAATGCTCAAAGGTCGGAGATGCCGGGCGTCCGTCGTATAGCACCAGCTTGATCATGCCCCGCACCACACAAAAATGATCGGTCTGATGTTGATGGCGATGCCATGCTTTCACCACCCCCGGCCATGCGGTGGTCAGATACACCTGACCAAATCCACAAAAGATCGCATCGTCTCGCCTCAGAATCTCCATCAGCCGCCCCCGCTCGTCGGGAATGACCTTGAGACGTTTGATTTCAACCCCAAACATGCGCTCATCTCCATTTAGACCGGAATTCACCCGCCCCGCACCACTTCCACATGCGCATCGGATCCAAGATCTCATCCGCTCATCGCTGTTGCCCCATGCCTATCGTGACCAGCTCCCGCAACCACGCATCTTGTGCTTCCTGCCAAGCACGAAGGGGCGGCAGGTCCACCCCCGGACGCTGAGGAGATTCCTGAAGGGCGACCTCCACAGGCCGAGGCGCACGCGGCGGCAGCTCCAGATGAGAGACCCCCCGCACCAGCTCCTGCGGCAATGCCAGACGCTCCGCCAAGCGCAAAATAAATGCATACCAAGAGGTTGGACCTTGATTCACCACATGGTAAATCCCAGGCACCCCCAACACCAGCAGCTCCAGACAGCGCTCGATCACATCCACCACGTAGCTGGGATGCCCAAAACGGTCGAGAATGGCTTCGGTCGGCTTGTTCTGGAGGAGCCGCTCAAGGGCCCGAGCAGCGGATCCCCAGCTATGACGACCAAAGACCCAGGCGGTGCGGGCCACCAACGCTTGAGGATGATGCAACAGCACCAAGCGTTCGCCCTCCACCTTTGAGGCGCCATAATGATTGACGGGGGAGGTGGGATCGTTCACCTCATATCGCCGGTCTGGACGCCCTCCAAACACATAGTCGGTGCTCAGATGACACAGGTGGATGCCACGGGCTGCACAGGCTCGAGCAAGCTGACCGGGGGCGGTGGCATTGATCCGCCAGGCCAGCTCCGGATCGGCTTCGGCTCGCTCTACATCTGCGAGCGCGGCAGCGTTGAGCACAGCCCAGGGACGGGTCTCATCGAGGCAACGCTCCACTTCCGCCGGAATTGTGAGGTCCAGGGACGTGCGTGGGAGGGCGATGGCATTTGGACCGAGCAGCTCCACGGCATTTTTGCCCATAAATCCGTTTGCGCCGGTTACAAGGATCCGTCCAGGTAGGGAAAGTGGACGCATAGGCTCTCCTCTCTCTCAGGGATGGCCAGCATGATAACACCGCTCCAGGCCAGATGGACACTCTTCTCGTGCAGCCTTCGTCGAGGGATGGCTTAGGAATGACACGACCCTCGGCAGCGATCGGGGCGTGAGTCAAGAAATCCCGTCCGATGGAGGCATCACATGAAAGGTCTGTTGAGGAGGGATATGAAAGGGAATCAGCCGCTTAGGCGTGAGCATCCCGCGCTGACAAGACCTCGAGGGCGTAGGCGGTGGCCTTCAAAAGCGGCTGCTCACTGACCGGCTGACCAGTGGCGGCCTCCATCCAGACATCCGGGGCCAGGGTGCCCAGGGTCAAGATGCGCTCCAGCTCCTGGCCTCGATCCGCCACCCGCTCCAGATGTTCTTCAAGCTGATGGGAGATGATGTGCCCGATGGGATAGTCTGGCAAGTACATGCGACTGTCGATCATATGAGAGTAGATGGCCAGCAGGACGCTGTCTTGCACCTGCATCACTGGGCCATAAAAACGATTCCAAGTGTCGCGTGCGAGCTGGAGCACCGCTTCTTTGAGCTGACGAGGGGTAGCGTCGTGATGCTCGTACATCCAACGCCAGACCTGCATGTCCACCAAGGCGACCCCTCCGATTTCCGCCGTGGCCCAGAACTCGTGCAGCACGCCCAAGGCGTGGGTGTGTGCATCCGGTCGGTCAAGGCCGAGCAGCTCCAGATCCCGCTTCTGGAAGAAGAAGGCCACTGCTTCGGTGAAGGCCGTATTGGGCACACCGTTGAGCAGCCAATGATCGATCTCATACAACGACAGTGTCTGCTCCACATTATGTCCGAGCTCGTGGATGGCCACATTGTAGCCCTTGTAGTCCATCCCGTGTGTGCCTACGCGGGTGCGTAAGTGGGCCTTATCACCCCGGCGAGCAGCGCCCAGGGCATGGCCAGCACCCCGAGAAGGATCCACCTGGATGTGAGAGGCCAGCATCTTCGCTCGGTCGGCGCGGAAACCCATTCGCTCCAGCAGGCCCGGCATGTCTTCTGTAAAGCTCGCGATAGAGGGGTAGCGGTTCTGAACGAGCTTGTCGAGATCGGCTTCTACGTAACGAGCGTTGGGACGAAAGCCGCTGTACCAAATATCGAAGGGCTCCAGAGGACGGCCCAAACGCATAGCAATTCGGTTTCCGACTTGCTTAAGCAGCGGAGATGACAGGACATTCTCCAGCATGGTGCGCACGCGCCCTTCCGCCAGCTCACGGTCGGCATGAAAGCGTCGCTCCATCAAGGTGGGCAGGCTGGGATAATAGGGATCCTCCAAACGAGTGGCCTGGAAGGTGGCGAGCAGGTGGTGATAGCGGGTGTCCGGCTCCGGTGTTGCTTGAATCGGCTCGGGGAGTGACCGGGCGGGACCATCCGCGACAGGGCTGGCGGCTAACACGTTCTCCCATGGATTCCAGTCCACTCCTGGATTGTTGATCACCTGCTCCGGGATGGTCTGCAACACAATGTGCTCCATCACATGGGCGATCAAACGCTGCTTGTGGAGGGCAGCCGCCTCCGAGTAGAGGGCTTTGAGCTCATCGCGAAGATTCCAGTGGCTGATCAGGCAGCGGCCTTCAGGAAAGAAGCGCTGGCCTTGCGCATCCACGAGGTGATGCATCCAAATATTATACTCGGCGATATAGGTATCGGCTTCACTCAGCACGCGGGTCAGCTCCTGCACCACCGTGGCAGGCACACGGTGATCAAAAGCCAGGGCCAGCCGCGCTTCCGCCCACTGCCGACGGCTCCAGCTCCGCCCCTCTGTCACCCGCTGCTCAAGCGTGGTGAGCGGGAAGTTCAACAGCACCATAAAGGCGAGGCGATTGCGGAAGAGATCCTCCGCCAAGTGCGCGTTGGGGGCATAACCAGCGGTGAGGCGATCCAACGGCAGCATGGGGCCCAGCTCCAGATCGGTATGCCAGCGCAACGCACGAGAGATCTCGTGCATGTGGCCATGAACTTGCTCCAGGAGCTGCTCCAGGCGCTCAAAGGTGGCGTCGAGAAGGGCAGGGCTGTGAATAAAGTTCTCGCGTACAAACGCTTCAAACTCGGCGGGAGAGCCGTCATCGTCTCGCCACAGACATCCGGCTTGGAAGATGCCACGCTGCAAGCGGGCCTTCTGCTCTGGCTCGAGGGTAAGAGAAAAGTTGTTCAGCAGGTGGGCTGCGGACCCCTGCAAGCTGGGAGGAAGGGAAGTCAGCGTGTTCATAGGCATCACTCATGTGCTGGGGGAAGTATCGTCGCTGCTTGTCTGAATGGGTTAAGGCTGTGGAAAAATAAACGAAAGCGAAGGGGATGTCAATTCGAGGTGACAGGCGGATGGCGACACGGGCGGCTACGCAGGGAGGAGGGCGAGCGAAAGGTGAGGGGCGTGCGCATGAGAGGATGGGCAGGCAGGCTCAAGAGCAGGTGGAAAACGGAGGCTTAGAAGGTCTGCAATGCCAGGTAGTAGTTGCCAACATACGGATCAACACGCGAGTAAGCAAGGACTGGCTCGCCGCAGATGTTGGCCGTTGCCGACACGGTGCGATAGTCCGAATAGGCAGTACCCGCGTTGGAGATCCGCGTCGTCACCCAGGTGGAGCTGGCAAAATAGGTGGCTTGAATGCTGTTATCTTGATACCGGAAGCTGGACAGCATGGGGATCTCGTCGAGCCATGTCATGAGCGGATAGGCCGACACATGGGTGCTGCTCACGGAGAGAGCGGTTTGAGTGGACCAAGTGCCGCTGCTCAGCTCTGCGTAACGCAAGCGATAGTAGGAGGTGTTGTCATTGTATGCAATGGCCACTCGGCCTTGAGCGGAACGTGAGATGGAGGGCCAATAGCCGGTCGAACCCGTGCTGTCTACCGTGCTCAGGCTCCAGGTGCCTTGTTGTGCCCGTGCGACCTTCAGATCCAGGTTGGTACTGTCCTGATAGGCAATCAGCGCCACATCTCCTGCATCAAAGATCAGGGAGGAGTAGAGCCCCACGTTACTTGCGCTGTCCACGGTGGAGGTCAGCCAGCCAATCGAGTTGCGTCGTGCAAACTTCAGATCGGCATTGGTGCGATCATAGTAGCTGATGCTGGTGTGCCCGTGCTGTCGATGGCAATGCTGGGATTCTCTCCGACCGTGCCACCGACATCCACGGTACTGGTGGCCCAGAAACCGGCTGCATTTGAAGCGTACTTCAGATCGGCGTTGGTTGCATCGTAATACGCGATGTGAACGTATCTACTGGCGTCAATGGCCATCGAAGGGTAACGACCGGTCGTCCCGGTGGCATCTACCAATGCGGTGGTCCAGCCTGTGCCTGAGCTGTATGAGGCAAACCTGAGATCGGCAGACGCACTATCGGAGTAAGCGACCACCAGATCCCCGTTCGGAAGCACCTTGACGTCATTGCCGTGATACGTCTGAAGGCTCGTATCGACATAGCTGAGCCAGTATGGGAACGTGCCGGAGGTGTAGTTCTTTGCATCGTAGGTTGAGAAGCGGAGATCCGCGTTGGTGTAAAGATAGTTCGCCACGCCGATCACCCCATTCTTGGGATTGATGGCAATGGCAGTATCATAACCATTGTTGGCACTGTTATCCATAGGTGCTTCCCACCACAAGCCCTTTCCATAGCTCGTGTTGGGATCATCGTAGATGGCCAACGTTGCGACTCCATTGACATGGTAGCTCAGATAAACTTCGTCGTTGGAGCCCATGGTGAGTCCAAGCGGGCGTCCGTAGGTGTAGCTCGTGGGTGAATTCCATTTGCGCACGGCGCTGATATTCCATTGGGTTCCAGTGCTGCGTGCCAGTCGAATGCGAGCAACGGTATCGTCATGATACGCTATGACAGGAAGCCCGGCTTTATTGAGCACCATTCGGGCGAAACGGCCAACCGCTCCCGAGCTCTCCACCGTGCTGAGTGTCCAAGTGGTCGCGGTGGCGCTTTTGGTTGCATACTCCAAGTCCGCGCCCGAGCTGTCATAGTAGGAGACATGCAGTGTGCCTGACTTATCAATCGCAATGCTGGGATAGAGCCCCACATTTGACGCAGAGTCGATGGTCGAAACACGCCAGCCACTGCCATCAAAGTGCGCGTAACGAAGGTCCGCATTGGTGGCATCGTAGTACACAATGTGCGGACGATTGTTTGCGTCGAGGGCAATGTCGGGATACTGTCCGGTTGTGTTGGTGGTATCGATGCTGACAGTACCCCAGAATCCTTGTACCAAGGTCGCGTACTTCAGATCGCCATTGCTATAGTCATAATAGGCCACATGCGGCACACCCGCCGAGGTGACGGCGATGGAGGGATAGTATCCCACCGTGCCACTCACGTCGATGATCGCACTGACCCACGCTCCGTTGCTCTGCCGTACATAACGAAGGTCGCCGTTGGTGCTGTCAAAATGCACGATATGCGCGGCACCGGTGCTATCGTAGGCCAGATCCGGCATGAAGCCCACATTACTCGTAGTCTCAACCGTTTCGGCTGTAAACGCACCATGTGCGGAGCAGGAGCCGTCGATGCCATCACAGTTCTGGTCGATGCCATCGGCGGGCACCTCCGTTGCGCCAGGCTTGACGCTGGCACTGGCGTCATTGCAGTCCGTGTTATTTGAAGCGGTATTAGCGGTTCCAGCACAGGCTTGAATACTGGTCGTACTGCCAAATCCATCTCCATCGGCATCCACATAAAGCGCCGTGGTCACCCCTTCATCGACTGTGCCGTTGCAGTTGTCATCCTTCGTGTTGCAGGTCTCGGTGGCACCCGGCTTGATGGTGGCATCGCTGTCATTGCAGTCGGTGTTGGTTGAAGCATATCCAGAAGGTGTGCTACAGGCTTGTGTCATTGTGGAGCTCACGCCGCCCACTCCATCACTGTCTTTGTCCTGATAGTACGTGATGGTGACCCCTTCGTCGATGCTCTTATCACAGTCATCGTCCACCTGATTGCAGGTCTCGATGGCCCCAGGATTGACGGCGGCTTTGGTATCATCACAGTCGCTGTTGTCGGTCACATAACCGGTTGGCTTGGTGCAGGCCGTCTGAGAGGTGCTTGCGGTGCCAAAGGTATCGCCGTCCTGATCGCGATAGTAGGTATTCAGCACGCCTTCGTCGGTTTGACTGTCACAGTCATCGTCGATGCCATTGCAGCTCTCTGCTGCATTGGGGTATACCTGAATGTTGTTGTCGTTGCAGTCGTTTCCGTTGGTGACTTGGCCGGGCGCTATCGTACATGCGTCAGCAGCGGTTGCAGGATTTCCAAACCCATCCCCGTCCTTGTCGGTATAGAATGTCTGCTTATTGGTGGCATCTGAATCGATGCCGCCCGTGCAGTTGTTGTCGATGCCATCACACAGCTCTGTTGCGCCTGGATTGATGTTGGCATTGCTGTCATTGCAGTCGTTTCCACCTGCGCAGGTGCCCACGTAGCCGTCATTGTCGCTGTCGGTGTCATCTCCACCGGCACAGTCTTGATCGATGCCATCACAAATGACTTCATTGGCTCCAGGATTGATCGAGGAGTCGTTATCGTTGCAGTCGGTGCCTCCGCTGGCCTGAGTGCCGATGTACCCGTCGCCGTCGATGTCGTTCAGATCGCCACCGGAGCAGTCTTGGTCAACACCATCGTAGGGGATCTCCACTGCTCCCGGCTTAATGTTGGGATTCTCGTCGTTGCAGTCTCCCTGAGCCTCGCTAAAGCCATCCTTGTCGTCGTCGGTGGTGGGCAGGGCCTCATCGATGCTGCCATCGCAGTCATTGTCCTTGCCATCGGCTTGCTCAAGGGCTCCGGGATAGGTTTGATTGTTGTTATCATCGCAGTCTGGGCCATTGGCGGCGGTGCTGATGTATCCGTCTCCATCCACATCGATGAGATCAATTCCGGAGCAGTCTTGGTCAATGCCATCGTATGGGACTTCGGGAGCATTGGGGGAGATGGTGGGATCGCTGTCGTCGCAGTCGGGGCGAGAGGTATTACAACCAGAGACACCATCCTTATCTCCATCGGTGTTGTCACTGCCGGAGCAATCGGAGTCCACTTGGTCGCAGGCAACGTCCACCGCTCCCGGATTTACCTGCGTATTGGCATCGTCGCAGTCTGTACCACCTGAGACCTGAACCGAATCAAATCCATCGAGGTCTGCATCGGTAAGATCTCCCCCGAAGCAGTCGTCATCGATCCCATTATAGGGTACTTCCAAGACGAAGGGATTGACATTGGGATTCTGATCGTTGCAGTCCCCTCCACTCTCGCTAAAGCCATCTCCATCGTCGTCGTTGGTGTCCATTCCTTCGTCGATCTCACCATCGCAGTCGTTGTCGATGTCGTCGTCCCACTCTTGAGCACCTGGATAGATGAGAACGTTGTTATCGTCGCAGTCATCTCCGCCTGATTCTTCGCCGACGAAGCCGTCTTGGTCGTAATCTACGAGGTCAAGACCATCGCAGTCTTGGTCGATGCCATCATGAGCAATATCGGCTGCGGTGGGTCGAATGTTGGGATCCTCATCGTTGCAATCGAGTGGCTCTGTACCACACGCAGGACTGCCATCATAGTCCCCATCGACCATATCGGTGCCGTCGCAGTCTTGATCGATTTCATCGCAGACTTCTTCGGTGGCTCCAGGATAGATCTCACTATTCTCGTCGTTGCAGTCGTCTCCCCCCTCAGAGGCGGCGGCGAAGCCGTCACCGTCGGCATCCACACCGGGCTGTGCAGTTCCGATCCCCTTCAACTCCAGCGAGGTCGGGGAGTCGGGATCGTTGGAGCTGATCTTGAGCGTCTCCGTGTAGGCGCGCACCTGCGTGGGTGCGAACTCCAGCGTGACGGTGAGCGCTTGTCCGCCCGCGAGCTGAGTTCCGGGCGTGAAGGGGTCATTGGCGGCCAGCGCGAAGGCGGAGCTGCTCGAGGAGATCTCGGTAAGCTGGAGGGTATCCTCGCCCTCATTTTTGAGGGTGAGCTCCAGTGTGGCAATCTTGCCCACTTCAATCGAGCCAAAATCCATCGAAGCACTGGAGAGCTGGAGCTCGGGTGCGGTTGAGGTTGGCTGAGAAGGTGTTGCGCTGGGTGGCGGCTCTTCCTCACCGGAACAGCCTAACATGATCAGGGGGATGCCCAAGAGCGCGGGAAGCAGAAGTGCTCGAAGCTGCGGAACACATGCAAGATGCAGCATGGATCCTCCATTGCATGACAAAATGACAGCAGACGGAATCTGTACGTTCCATAATCGCAAGCTGGATCCTATCGGGAATCCTGCATGAGCGCAATCTTATTAGACAAGTTTGACTGGAGTCATGGAAAAATGATCAAAGAGGCGTGAGGATCAGAGAGGTGACTTGAGGAGGCAACCGTTCACGCTTGGGCCATGATCTTGCGACGCTGGAAGTTTAAGCCGTCTCCATTGCGGGTCACGTCGATGGTATCTCCCGCTTGAAAACTTCCGCCCACCAACAGCTTGGCCAGAGGATTTTGCAGATAGGTCTGAATGGCGCGTTTGAGCGGACGTGCGCCATAAACAGGATCGTAGCCGAGCTCACCCAGGAGCTCTACGGCACCCACGCTCAGCTCCAGCCTAAGCTGGCGTGCTTGAAGCAGATTCTTCAGATGCCCAAGCTGAATGTGGACAATGCGATCCAAATGCTTGCGCTCCAGGGAGTGGAAGAGGATCACGTCATCGACGCGGTTGAGGAACTCGGGCCGGAAATGGCGCCGCAGCTCTTCCATCACCTTCTGCTCCATCCGGTGCTCATCCTTACCCGTCAGCTCCTGGATATGATGGCTTCCGATATTAGAAGTCATGATGATCACAGTGTTTTTGAAGTCCACCGTCCGTCCTTTGCCGTCGGTCAAGCGGCCATCGTCCAAGATCTGAAGCAGCACGTTAAAGACGTCTGGATGGGCCTTCTCGATCTCGTCAAAGAGCACCACCGAATACGGACGCCGCCGAACGTGCTCGGTGAGATATCCTCCCTCATCGTAGCCGACATAACCCGGAGGGGCACCGATGAGCCGAGCCACCGCATGTTTCTCCATGAACTCGGACATATCAAGTCGGACGATGTTGGTCTCGTCGTCGAAGAGAAACTCTGCCAGGGCCCGCGCCACTTCCGTCTTTCCAACACCGGTGGGGCCCAGAAAGATGAAGGAGCCGATGGGCCGCTTGGGGTCTTGCAACCCCGAACGAGAGCGGCGCACGGCGTCGGCCACTGCGTTGAGGGCCTTTTCTTGACCCACCACCCGCTCGTGGAGGCGATCTTCCATCCGCAGCAGCTTCTCAGCTTCCGTTTCCAGCATCTTTGTCACAGGAATGCCGGTCCATTTGGAAACCACTCCGGCAATATCCTGGTCGGTCACTTCTTCGCGCAAAAACGAGCTCGACTTCTGCGCAAGCTGTAGCTGCTCTTGGGCCTGCTTCAGCTCGCGTTCTGCGGCTGGCACCGCGCCAAATCTCAGCTCTGCCGCCTTATTATAGTTCTGCTCTCGCTGCGCCTTGTCCTCGGCAAAACGGAGCTGCTCCAGCTTCTCTTTGGCCGTGCGAATGGTGCCAATCAGCTCTTTTTCTCGCTGCCACTGCGCACGCATGGCCGAGCTCTTTTCTCGAAGGGAGGCGATCTCCTGCTCCAACGATTGACGCCGCTGTACCGCCTCCGCACTCGTCTCTTTGACCATCGACTGCTTTTCAATCTCCAGGCTGGTGATCTTACGCTGCACTTCATCTAGGGGCTGAGGCAGGCTCTCGATCTCCATCTTTAAACGGCTGGCGGCTTCGTCCACCAAGTCGATGGCTTTATCGGGCAAAAAGCGGTCGGTGATATAACGATCTGAGAGGGTCGCAGCAGCCACCACCGCGTTATCAGAGATCCGAATGCCGTGATGCACTTCGTAACGTTCTTTCAAACCGCGCAAGATGGCAATGGTATCTGCCACCGAAGGTTCACCCACATAGACCGGCTGGAATCGCCGCTCCAGCGCAGGATCCTTTTCGATGTGTTTGCGAAACTCATTCAAGGTCGTGGCACCAATACAGCGCAGCTCTCCGCGTGCGAGTGCAGGCTTGAGCATATTGGAAGCATCCATGGAACCTTCCGCCGCGCCTGCTCCCACCAGGGTATGAAGCTCGTCAATAAAGAGAATGGTGCGTCCTTCGGATGCGCTGATCTCCTTGAGCACGGCCTTCAATCGTTCTTCAAATTCTCCCCGAAACTTGGTGCCTGCAATCAGGCTTCCCAAGTCCAGTGAGATGAGGATCTTGTCTTTCAGACTCTCGGGGACATCTCCCGAAGCAATGCGTTGAGCGATGCCCTCGACGATGGCCGTCTTCCCAACACCGGGCTCACCAATGAGCACGGGATTGTTCTTGCTTCGACGAGACAAGACCTGGAGAGAGCGGCGCACTTCTTCATCACGTCCAATGACAGGATCGAGCTTTCCTTTGCGTGCATCTTCAGTCAGATCACGGGTATACTTCTTGAGTGCTTGAAACTTGGAGTCGGGATCTTGATCAGTGACACGCTGATTTCCGCGCACTTCAGCCAGGGTCCGCAGCAGCGACTCTGCGGTCACACTGTGCTTCTTGAGCAGCTCTTGCATCGTTCCTTTAGTCTGAGTCATGCTCAATAGAATGTGCTCTGTGGAGACATACTCATCCTTCAACTGATCGGCCTGCTTGAAGGCTCCATCGAAGAGCTGCACCGCCTCACGCCCCAAACCCACGTCGGTACTGCTGGCACCATACACTTTGGGTTGACGGCTGATATACGCTTCAACTTCACGCGCCATACTCTGCGGATCCGCTCCCAGCTTCTTGAGCAGGGGAGGGGTCAAACCATCCTGCTGTTGCAACAATGCATACAACAGATGCTCCGGTCGAAGCTCCTGATGGCTATTCTCTCGAGCGACATTCTGTCCCTCAGCCACGGCTTCGCGGGCCTTTACGGTAAGCTTATCAAAGCGCATAGATTTCTCCCTCTGTGTGCATTCCATCTGGTCTCCATCGACTTAGCGATGAAGTCTTATGTTGAAAACCGTAAGCACTGTGAGGGAGGAGGTCAAGGGGGCAGGAGCAGATCCAGGCTTCAGAAAAGGAATGAGCGGGCGAGAAGGGGAGGCTCGACTCAGAAGTGAACGGAGACATCTCCCCCGAGCGCATCACTCAGGTAGGTGCGTGCGCGGGTCTTGAGGCGCTCTTCCAACTGACGAATGCGTTCTTTACTTACGCCAAACTGTTCCCCCAGCTCGGCCAAGCTGACAGGATTGTCTGTCAAGAGTCGGGTATTCCAGATGGCCTTCTCTCGGCCGTCTGTGAGCGTCGTTCCAAATGCCTCAAGCGCAATGCGCAGGCGCTCCCCCGCTTCACTGTCAGCCACTTCATTTTCGGGGTTAAAACGCTCTTCCGTGCTGAGCTGATCCCCCACCGGGCGGCCTTCTTCGTCGGAGCCCGTCGGGGCATCCAACGACACATCCCGCGCACTCAACCGCGCACTCACCCACTCGAGCTCTTCTTCAGGCACATCCAGACGTTCCGCCAACAGACGCGAGCCCGGATTGATCCCCTGAGAAATCAGCTTATTCCGTTCCTTCTGGAGCTGGTAAAACAGCTTTCGACCTGAGCGTGTACTGCCAATCCGTACCAAGCTGATATTGTTCATGATGTACTGCAAGATGTAGGCGCGGATCCAGTACTGCGCGTAGGACGTAAACCGAATCCCACGCAGCGGATCAAACTTCTCCAGTGCTTGGGCCAGCCCGATATTCCCTTCTTGAATCAAATCCAGCAGGTTGGTCCACGAGCGGCGATACTCAAACGAAATCTTCACCACCAGCCGAAGATTAGAAGTGATGAGCTGGTAGGCCACCTTCGGATCACGCTGCTCCTGATAACTCAAGGTCAGGCGCTGTTCTTCTTCTGCGGAGAGCAGTGGGTAACGCCGGATTTCCGTCATGTACCGACTGAGCAGATCTTGACCATGTGAAAGACCTCGCTCGCCAATCAGGGCCGGGAGTGTCGTCTTGGAAGGTTGAGCTGCCACGTCAGGCTCCTTTTGTTGAGAGGTCGCGTCACAGACGGAAACGACTCACGTTACATATGTCCTCTCCCCACCAATGTCAAGGGCTGGCTGTTACACATCGTGGCTCGGACCCAGATTATTTTTGGCCTGCCTCTCCCTCCCGTCCAGGATTTGCACTCCAGTCTCCGCCCGCTCTTGCCGATCACAAGATGCCTGTCTTCCAGCCCACGAAAGGGGTTGTTATGCCTATATATACGGAATTTCGTCGAATTCGCTCCCTGCTTGGTATTCCGCTGGGAGTCTTGTTTATAAGCTGTCAGCCTGATCCGGTGGAGGGTCAGTTTCACTTTATCTCGCTTCAGCCCGGAATTGATCTGGATGGGGATGGGGTCCAGGGGGGACTTGATTGTGATGATGAGGACGCCGCCATCTCCCCACGTATGCCGGAGATTCCATACGACGGTCTTGATCAGGACTGCTCAGGGGCCGATCTGGTGGACGTCGATGGAGACGGTGCCACTTCGGAGCTGGTGGGTGGCCCAGACTGTGACGATCAAGATCCCAGCCGCGCGCCCACCCGCGTAGAGATTGTCAACGATGGCATTGATCAAGACTGCTCGGGAGCCGATGCCGTTGATGCAGATGGTGATGGATTTGTGGCGGGTCAGGAGGATTGTGATGACAGTTCGCCAGACACTCATGTCGGTGCGCTGGAGTTGATTGACCTTTCTGATAACGACTGCGATGGGCAAATCGATGAGGTGCCTTACAGCGGGGTCTACAACCTTATGCAGCTACCATCTATCCTGACAAGTACGACGCCCGGAGCTCAGTTCGGCTTTAGCCTCTCTCCCGGCGGAAGTACCTCTCCCCCCTCGACTCTCTTGGTGGGTGCGCCGGGGAGTGACCAAGTGTTGCTTCTCAGACTAAGTACCTTAAGCGCAAGTGGTAGTAACAGCTTAGATACCCTCTTGACACTTGAAGGCCCCTCGGGTGCCGGTGTGGGGCAAGGGCCCAATCTGGCCACCGATATGAATGCGGATGGCTGGCCGGAGCTGCTGCTGAGTGCGCCCACGGATGAGGCTGGAGGGACTCTCTATCTCTTGACAGGTGAACCTTGGAAATCATCCCTCAGCCTTTCTTTAGAGTCCTCCGCTGTGGCGTATCGAGCGCAAATGCCACAGGAGGCACTGGGCAGCAGTCTCTTTGCTGCGGGTGATCTCACAGGAGATGGTTATCGCGATGTTTGGGTAGGAGCGCCGGGGGCGAAGGTGGGGACCAACGGTGCGGCGGGCGCGGTCTATTTGCTTCCAGGGGGCGCGCAGGTGACACGAAAGTCAGGCGTGCTGGCGGACATCTCACCCATCTCAATTCTGGGCGAACATGCTGATCTGCATGTTGGAGCCGCGCTCAGTGGAGGGGATCTGGATGGGGATGGTGTGGCGGAGCTGGTGGTGGGCGCTCCCAGTGAGGTGGGATCTCTCTTCAGCCGTGGAGGACAGGTGGCCGTGTTGCGGCGAGGTGTCGGCTGGTCTGGCTCGCGATGGTTCGCCGAGAGCAGCTTGTTGTTGACAGATGACAGCGGCGATGCCACCAGGGCTCAAGGGGGCGTTGCGGTGGAAGCGGGCGCGGATCTCAATGGAGATGGTGTGGCGGACTTGGTGGTTGCGGCGCCGGGTGCGTCAGGAGGCGGAACGGGGCGGGGGAAAGTGTATATCTGGTGGGGCGGTACGGCGTTGGTGGCAGGAGCTCTGCCGTTTTCATCCGCTGACGTGATCTTGCAAGGCACGGAAGATCAAGAGCAGCTTGGTGCGCAGCTTACGCGCTTGTCAGATCTGAACGGCGATGGGGTTGATGACTTGGCGATGGGAGCACCGGGCAAGAGTCGTGTCTACGTGTTATATGGCCGGGTGGCCGGGTGGACTCGGCAAGCGGTGATCAATCAGGTCGCGGTGCGGGTGGAAGATACGTCGGGGGCGGCTGGGCTAGGTGTATCGATGACAGGTTTAGATCTGAATGAAGACGGCAAGGTAGAGCTGCTGATGGGGGTCCCATTTGCACTTATGGAGCAAGGTGTGACAGGTGGTAGTGTGTATGTTCTGCCTGGATTGGACAATCCATAAGGGAGGAGAGCCTCTGTGGCAAGTTGATGCCATCGGTCACACGAGCATCACCTGATAGCGGCGCTTTTGTTTGCCACCGACTGCTAACAGCACCTCTCGAAGAGAGCCAACCGTTTTTCCCCGCCGGCCAATGAGCTTTCCGTGATCTCGTTCATCCACCTTAATTTCGAGCACCGTCGATTGTTGACCTTTCACCTCTTGAACGGAGACACTCTCAGGATAATCAGCCATTGATTTGATCATCAGCTCCACCAAATAAGGTACGGTGAGTGATTGCCAAGTATCCAAAGGTTCAATGGGTTGTTTCTCTCGATGCATGAGATGTCCTCCTCAGCAAATGAATACAGCAGATGGGATGATGCGCCGGTGCTTAAGGTCTCATACCGGGATGGGTACGATAAACAGGAAGATCCGCTCCCGATTTTATTCAAGGATCTCCAATAAGAAGCGATGATTGCTCTTGCCACCCATGCACTTGAGCAGATTTCGGATGGCATCTGCCGTTCGGCCACGCCGTCCTACAATCTTACCATGATCCGTCTTGCCCACTTTGACCTCCAGCACGGTGGTCTGTCGTCCCGATGTTCTGGAGAGCTCCACCTGATCTGGATCATCGACCAAAAAGCGCATCAGCAGATCCATGACCTGTGCCACATGTACCTGCTCATCTTCCAGCTCTTGTTTAGACTCTTCGCTCATTGCCTCATCCTCCAGATCGTCTGACGCTGTGATGATAAATGGATTCATGCGGGGGATCACCGGGACACGATTGACGAGCAACGTGTTTGCCGAGTGCGGAGCCATAGATTTACGAATGACCTGCACGGACCTCATATCCTTGCTCTCGATTGCATGGGTTAGATGTGATGCAGAGTGAAGGCTTGCCAAAGAAGTTCCTTCGCCCTGTCGGTTTAGCGACGGTGCGGCAAACCCCGTCAGTTGAAGGCAGTTTAACCTACATCGCTATGAAAATTTCACGACAATTTTGGTCAGCGCGCCATGAATTGCATGGGCACTGGCAGGCACTTTCTCCACAAAGGCAAGGGCATCTGTCGTTGGACCCGCTCTTGTGCTTCGCCTGCGCTGTCGTCGATGATGCCGCCGCTTGAGATCCTGTCTGACATGGGCGGCAGCAACGTGGAGCCCTAACGCTGTGCGAGGCTGAAGGCCGTGAGCACCACACGTTGGACCCAGCGTCGATCCACACCGCCACGTCACATGCGCACCACACCCCCTGCGATGCGCTCTCTTGGCCACCCGTGCTCCCCGTCAAGACCACCTGGCGCGGCCTTCGACGCTCCAAATCAGCGGGGGCGAGCCACTTCAGGTTGACACGGGCGCATGCTCTCGGGTGAAATGCAACCATCCTGATTCCCCTTAAAGTCTGATAAGACAGGAGAGTACCGTATGCTTCAACGACGTAAAGTGCGCATCATCGGCGTTCCAATGGACCTCGGAGCCAGCCGCCGAGGGGTGGACATGGGCCCCTACGCGGTGCGGGTGGCGGGCCTGAAATCCCGTCTCGAGACCCTCGGTTACGTCGTTGATGATGATGGCAATGTGCCCGTAAAAAGTGTCGAGCAGATGGAAATGGGTGACACTTCCTGTCGCTTCTTACCTGCCATTGCGGGCGTTTGTAGCGAACTCTCCGAATGGGTTGAAGAAGCGGCGGATGATGGTGCGATTCCCATCACCATCGGGGGGGATCATTCGATTGCCATTGGTTCTTTGGCAGGCATCTCTAAGTCCTTTCGCAAACGTGGGCAAGAGCTGGGACTGATCTGGTTTGATGCCCACGCCGACTTTAACACCCCCGCCACCACCACCTCCGGCAACATCCACGGGATGCCTCTGGCCGCGACGATGGGACTTGGAGCCCCCGAGCTGGTCAATGTCGGTGGTTTTACCCCCAAATTCCGGCCCGACAAGGTAATCCACATCGGAGGCCGGGACTTTGAGGCCGGTGAACGCCGCCTCCTCCGCGAAGCAGGGATTCACGTCTATACCATGCGAGAAGTGGACGAGCGCGGTCTTGCCAATATCATGCGAGAAGCACTTGTCATTCTAAAGGCTGGCACCGCAGGCATTGTGGCCTCCATCGACATGGACGGTTTTGATCCCAGCTTTACCCCGGGTGTTGGAACCCCTGTCAACGGGGGGCTCTCCTATCGTGAAGCTCACCTTGCGATGGAGCTCCTGGCGGATACGGGCCGCTTGGTCCATATCGATATTGTTGAGATCAACCCATTGTTGGATAATCGTAACCAGACCAGCGATGTTGCGGTCGAGCTGGTGCTCTCTGCTTTGGGCAAAGCCATCCTCTAGTATTTGGATGAGGACCATATCACATGCAAAACATTGAAATTGTGACCATTGGCGACGAGCTGGTTGAGGGCCGTCTTACGGATACAAACTCGGGCTGGATGTCCCAGCAGCTCCTGGAGGCCGGCTTTGTTGTCACCCGACATACCTCCGTGGGTGATGAGCTGGACCTGATGATCGCAGCCCTTCAAGAGAGTGCTGCGCGCTCGGCTGCCGTGTTGGTCTCGGGTGGATTGGGCCCTACCACCGACGACTTGACCGCCGATGCCGCTGCTAAAGCCTTCGGGCGCAAGACGGAGCTGGTTCCCTTTGCCCTAGAACATGTCAAGCGTGCTTTTCGGATGATGGGACGCACGATGACCCCCAACAACGAAAAACAAGCTTGGCTGCCTGAAGGGTGTGGGCTGATTGAAAATCGGCGCGGAACGGCGACGGGCTTCACCCTCGATGTGAGACACAGCCGACTCTATTTTATGCCAGGTGTTCCAAAGGAACTCTATGGTATGTTTCAAGGATTTGTCTTGCCTGATCTCAGAGAGCGCCTTTCTCCGGGAATGGTGCGGGTCTCTGGGCTTAAGCTGATGGGCTTGGGCGAATCAAAGGTGGGTGATCTCTTGGAGTCGCTGACTCCACCGTCTCCGGGCGCGCTGACCATTCAGTATCGAGCGGCGATGCCAGAAGTGCATGTGCGCTTGTGCTTGCGTGGGTATGAGCGCTGGGAGTCCGCAGGGGATGACGTGCTGGCAGAGCTCACCGAAGAAGCCCTGCGTAGGTTGGGCCCTTCGGTCTATACCCAGGGCGATGAGACCCTGGCCCAGACCATTATGGAGCTGCTTCGTCGGCGAGAAGAGACGGTCGCAACCGCAGAGTCTTGTACGGGCGGCCTCGCATCTGCTGAGCTGACCAGTGTGGCTGGAAGTTCTGTCGCCTTTATGGGGGGGGTTGTTTCTTACGCCAACGATGTCAAGGTTCAGCTCCTGGGTGTTTCAGATGGGTTGTTGGCCGAACACGGCGCTGTCAGCGAGCCGGTGGCGGCAGCGATGGCCTCCGGTGTGCGTGCGCGTTTGGGCACGACCTATGGAGTGGCCACCACGGGCATTGCGGGACCAGGAGGTGGCACGGAAGAAAAGCCTGTGGGAACGGTGTACATCGCCCTGGCGACTCCAGATGAGGTCACGGTTCGGAAGTTGTTTTTTGCGGGTGACCGAGAGCGCATTCGTCGATATACGGCCTCTTCTGCCTTGGATCTGCTGCGTCGATATCTTCAAGGGGTGCTGCACCTCACCTGAGCATTGCCCTCCACTTTCGTAATTTTTTCGGATTTCGGACAGATTTTGTCCGGACAAGCGTCTCAACGGCAGCTATATTCTCACCACCCTGAGCGACGGACATGCTTGGCCCCCCACGAGCGCGCCTCACTCGGACGAAATCTCATCTGTGACCGGACGTGTAACCGGATGGGTAACCGGACGTGTAACCGGATGGGTAATGACGTGTAACCGGATGGGTAATACTGTGTGGCAGGCTTCGGAGTCATGTAGAACGGGCTCCACGAGAGGTCTGCAAATCAACCTTTGACCAAAGATTGGGCATGACCGTGGCAAAGAAAAATTCCTCTGAAAAAGAAGCCGTAACGCAGCAGACCACCGATGCCGCCAAGAGCAAGGCGATTGAGCTGGCAATCACCTCGATTGAGAAGCAGTTTGGTAAGGGCTCGATCATGCGGCTCGGCAAGAGTGACCAAGCGGACGCTGTACCAGTGATCTCTACTGGCTCACTGGGCCTAGACATTGCCGTGGGCATTGGTGGGCTTCCGGTCGGGCGCATCATCGAGATCTACGGGCCGGAGTCCTCTGGTAAGACCACCTTGGCCCTCCAGACCATTGCGGAGGCACAAAAACAAGGTGGAATTGCCGCCTTCATCGACGCGGAGCATGCCTTAGATTCCACCTACGCCAAAGCACTGGGGGTAAAGATCGACGATCTGCTGGTGAGTCAACCAGATACCGGCGAGCAGGCCCTGGAGATCTGCGATATGTTGGTGCGCTCCGGTGCCATCACCGTCATCGTGATTGACTCGGTGGCAGCCTTAGTGCCTAAAGCAGAAATCGAAGGAGAGATGGGGGACTCCTTGCCGGGTCTTCAGGCCCGCTTGATGAGCCAAGCACTGCGGAAGCTCACCGCCACCATTCACAAGTCGAATACGTTGGTGATCTTCATCAACCAGATCCGTATGAAGATTGGTGTGATGTTTGGCAATCCTGAGACCACCACCGGCGGTAACGCGCTGAAGTTTTATGCCTCGATGCGGATGGATATTCGGCGGGTGGGAGCGATCAAGAGTGGTGAGTCCGTCATCGGCAACCGAACCCGGGTGAAGGTGGTGAAGAATAAGCTGGCACCTCCTTTCCGAGAGGTGGAGTTTGATATCCTGTATGGTCAAGGTTGTAGTCAGTCGGGAGAGATCCTGGACATGGCCGCTGAGCTGGGGTTGGTGCAGAAGTCTGGCTCTTGGTTCTCATACAAGGATGAGCGGATTGGGCAGGGCCGGGACAACGCTCGCCGCTTCATCGAAGAGCATCCGGAGATTGCGGCAGAGCTTCGTGCAGTAATCCTGTCCAACTACAAAATTGCGGCAGGCAATCCGGTGGCGGGGGGCGACGACAACGACTTCGACGGAGAGTGAGCGGCTCTGAGGAAGAGTGGCTGAAGAAGCGTGGCTGACGAAGCGTGGCTGACGCCGTCTCCGTGCTCAAGTATCACTGGTCATGAAGGGGGCCGTCGGCGTTATTCCCGTGCGCTGCGGAGTGTTTCTTCGAGAGAATCCTGCATGCCTCCTCTTTCAAGGGGTGTGCAGGGTCTCCACTCAGTGCTATCATGCGTGCTGCCGCTGACCGGAATGGTGCCGGGAGGGTTCAAAATCCCAAGCGCAGGACTGATGAGGAGCGCATATGGAGCTGATGGAGATTCTGGCCGTTGCAATGAAGGGAAGCGCTTCGGATGTGCATCTCAAGGTGGGATTGCCCCCCCTCTTCCGGCTGGATGGTGTGCTCATCCCACTGAAGGACGCTGCGAGGCTCTCTCCAGAGGATGCCATTCGGGTCGCTCAAACCCTGATGAATGCGGAGCAGCGGGAGCAGTTCTTGCGTCGCAAAGAGCTGGATTTTGCCTATGTGGTGCCCAACTTAGGCCGCTTCCGTGTCAACGTCTTCATGCAGCGGCAGTTTGTAGGGGTGGTATTGCGTATCATTCCGCTCAAAGTGTCGAGCATCCAGCAGCTTCACCTGCCCAGCGTCATTGAAAAAGTGGCCCTAGAGCAGCGTGGCCTGATCTTAGTGACCGGTGCGACGGGCTCTGGAAAGTCCACCACTTTGGCCGCAATGTTGGATCACATCAACAGCAATCGTTCGTGTCATGTGTTGACGGTGGAAGACCCCATTGAGTTTGTCTACAAGGACAAACGAGCCATCATCAACCAGCGAGAAGTGGGCACCGACACCTCTACTTTTGCCACGGGACTGCGCGCTGCGCTGCGTCAAGATCCCGATGTGATCATGGTGGGTGAGATGCGGGATATGGAGACCATTGAGACAGCGATTCATGCCGCCGAGACCGGTCACTTGGTGCTCTCGACGCTGCATACGGTCGATGCCGGTGAGACCCTCAACCGTATTATTGGGGTGTTTCCGCCCCATCAGCAGGCCCAAGTGCGCGTGACCTTGGCCTCCATCATCAAGGCGGTGATTTGTCAGCGGCTGGTTCCGCGCGCAGACAAGCGTGGCCGCGTGGCCGCGATGGAGATCATGCTCAACTCGGGGCGGATTCGGGAGCTGATTGGTGATCCCACTCGGCACAAAGAGATCACCGATGCGATTGCGCGCAGTCACAACCAGTACGCCATGCAGACCTTTGACCAGTCTCTGTATCAGCTTGTCAAAGACAACTTGGTGACTTACGAAGAGGCGTTGAAGCAGGCCACCAACCCCGATGACTTTGCTTTGCGCATGTCCGGTGTCTCGACCTCCGACGACTGGGAATCGAACCCGCTTGAAGATGGCTCCGGCGGACGCTCCTCGCTGCATTAATTTCTGCTGCTCACGCCGTCATGACGCCGGACTTGGCGCTGACCGTTACTTCGTGCTATATCTCCATCCCTGGATTTTGCTCAGCGTTTTTGCCTTCGTTTGAGGAGTTTTTTGCATATGAACGGCGCTCAGATTCGCTCGACCTTCCTTCAATATTTTGAGTCCCGTGGCCATGCGGTGGTCAACAGCTCCCCCTTGATCCCCCGCAACGACCCCACGCTGTTTTTTGCCAACGCTGGTATGGTGCAGTTTAAGAACGTATTCACCGGCGAAGACAGGCGTGACTATCGCCGCGCAACCACAGTTCAGAAGTGCCTCCGTGTCTCTGGCAAACACAACGATCTGGAGAACGTGGGTTTCACACCCCGCCACCATACCTTCTTTGAGATGCTGGGCAACTTCAGCTTTGGTGACTACTTTAAAAAAGACGCCATTGCCTTTGCTTGGGATCTGCTCACCAACGTCTTTAAGCTCGACGGCGATAAGCTCTGGATCACCGTCTTTCGTGACGACGACGAAGCCTTTGAGCTGTGGCGTGATACCCAACAGATCCCCGAGCGGCGCATCGTGCGTTTGGGCGAAAAAGACAACTTTTGGGCAATGGGTGACACCGGCCCCTGTGGGCCCTGCTCCGAAATCCACATCGATAAACAAGCCTTTGCCGGACAGGGCGCTAACCCGCTGAGCATTCTCGAAGATCCCGAAGGTTATCTCGAGATCTGGAACTTAGTCTTCATGCAGTTTGAGCGTGCTACCGACGGCAACCTGCTCAGCCTTCCCCGTCCCTCCATTGACACGGGTATGGGCTTGGAGCGTCTGGCATCCGTCCTGCAAGGCAAGACTAGCAACTACGACACCGACCTCTTTATGCCCATTATTGAGCGGGTCGCCTCTCTCAGCGGAATTCCCTATGGTCAGCAGGAGCATAGCACCACCTCGATGCGGGTGATCGCCGATCATGCACGAGCCACCACCTTTTTGATCTGCGACGGCGTCATGCCCTCCAATGAAGATCGGGGTTACGTGTTGCGCCGGATCATGCGTCGCGCCATTCGTCACGGTGTCAAGCTGGGTCTCAAAGTGGGATTTTTGGAGCAAGCGGTGTCCGTGGTGGTGGATGAGATGGCGAGTGCCTTCCCGGAGCTTGCTGCCAATCGGCCCTATCTGCGGGAAGTGGTGCTGGCCGAAGAAGATGCCTTCGCTCGTACCCTCGAGAAGGGCTTGCGGCTCTACCGCGAAGAAGCCGAACAGCTCAAGGTTCAGGGTCAAGGTGTGCTGTCCGGTGCTTTTGCCTTTAAACTCTCCGATACTTACGGCTTTCCGCTCGATCTGACGGAGGTGATTGCCAGTGAAGAGGGCCTGAGTGTTGATCACGAAGGTTTCCATACCGAGCTGGCCCGTCAGCGAGAGCAGGCCCGTCGTGCTTGGAAGGGCTCCGGTGAAGAGGGAATTGCCAGCATCTATCAGAGCCTCAAAGCGGAAGGCATTACCACCCAGTTCCGAGGTTATGAAGAGGACACGGTGATTGGATTCGCAAAAGCCTTCGTGGTGAACGGCCAGAGGGTTGAAGAGATCCAAAAGGGCGATGAAGTGGAAGTGATCATCGACCGCACCGTCTTTTATGCCGAGAGTGGCGGTCAGGTCGCTGACATCGGGCTGATTGAAGGACTCGGCAACGGCGATCACGTTGCCAAGATTGAAATCAGCGATACTCAGAGCCCCGTCGAGGGGCTGGTGGTTCACAAGGGAAAGGTGGTGGCGGGACGGATGGAGGTGGGCGACTCTGCTTGTCTCTTTGTAGACAAGGCCCGCCGAGCCGCGACTCAGCGAAACCACACCGCCACCCACCTCCTGCACGCCGCCCTGAAAGAAGTGCTGGGGGCGCATGTGGCGCAGCGCGGCTCTCTGGTTGCACCGGATCGTTTGCGTTTCGACTTCTCCCACTTCCGCGCCATGACTCAAGAAGAGCTGCGAGCGGTCGAGCAGAAGGTCAACAAGGCCATTCAAGCCAACATCGCCCTCGAAGTGCGTCATATCTCCCTCCAGGAGGCCCTCAACACGGGTGTGACAGCCTTGTTCGGTGAAAAGTATGGCGACGAAGTGCGCGTGGTGAGAATTCCGGACTTTAGCAAGGAGCTTTGTGGTGGCACCCACGTCACCGCAACCGGCGACATCGGATTTTTTAAGTTCATCTCTGAAGGTGGTATTCAAGCAGGTGTGCGCCGCGTGGAAGCCGTGACCGGCATGGCCGTTCTTGACCTGCTGTGGAGCCATGATGATCGGAATCAGACCCTCTCGGAGGTGCTCAAGGTTCATATCCAGGAAGTGCCCAACCGTGTCCAGCGTCTGATCCAAGAGCGGAAAGAGCTCGAGAAGGATCTGAAAGAAGCCCGATTGGCCCATGCCCGAGGGGGAGCGGTTGCGAGCCCAGAGACACGCACGCGCGAGATTGCCGGTGTTAAAGTGTTGAGCATGCGCATGGATTTGGACGACATCAAAGCCTTGCGAGAAGAAGCCGACCGGCTGCGCAGTACCCTGGGCAGTGGCATCGTCGCCCTCGGTGCTGCCGGAGGAGATAAGGCCACCTTGTTGATCGCTGTGACCAAAGATCTGACCTCCCGTTTCCAAGCGGGGGCTCTCGTCAAAGAAGCCTCCAAGATTATTGATGGGTCAGGTGGCGGTAAACCGGAGCTGGCCCAAGCGGGTGGAAAGAATCCAGCTCGACTGGATGAAGCCCTCGACGCCATCTATGCGCTGGTGGCTTCCCACGCGGGTTGAGTCTATGTCCTCCGCCGACGGAGTGTGTGCCGATGTCCTCTCCGAACCCGCCCCTGAGCGAGCCTGAGTGTACCCGCGCTGCCGCTGACTCACTCGTTTCCCCACTTCAGTCATCCGCTATTGGCCCTGCGTCGAGCATCTCGAGCCCTCCTCCCGGCTTAGGCTGGAGAAAACGCATGACCGCTGAGCAGTATGCAGCCGGAGTGTTGGCAGGTGAGCGGGGGGTGCTCTCACGGGCCATGACCTTGATTGAGTCTCGAAAACCATCGGATCAGCCGTTGGCCCAAGCGTTGATTGCCCAGATCTTGCCATACACGGGGCGGAGCTTTCGGGTGGGCATCACCGGAGTGCCTGGTGTTGGCAAGTCTACCTTCATCGAAGCCCTGGGCATGCGCTTGTTGGACCAGGGCATGCGGGTGGCGGTTTTGGCAGTGGATCCCTCCAGCTCCCTCAGCGGCGGCAGTATCCTGGGTGACAAGACCCGGATGGTGCGCCTCTCGATGGCAGAAAACGCCTTCATCCGGCCCTCACCCAGTGGCTTGAGCTTGGGTGGGGTGGCCCGCCGGACTCGCGAGACCCTGTTATTGTGTGAAGCGGCGGGTTTTGAGGTCATCCTGGTGGAGACCGTGGGGGTTGGCCAGAGTGAGACCGTCGTGGCCGACATGGTGGACTTTTTCCTGGCTCTGATGTTGCCCGGCGCAGGGGATGAGCTGCAAGGCATCAAAAAGGGGCTGCTCGAGCTGGCCGACGCGATTGTGATCAACAAGGCGGATGGAGACAACGTGGCCCGTGCGCGAAGTGCGCGTCGGGAGTACGCCGCCGCTCTGCATTACCTGCGGCCTCGTTCACCGCTGTGGAAGCCGGAGGCGCTGACCTGTAGTGCTCTGACAGGGGAGGGGCTGGACGATATCTGGTCCTGTATTCTCCAGCATCGCCGGATTATGGAGCAGCAGGGGGGGTTAACTCAGCTTCGCCAGCAGCAGCGTCAGCAGTGGATGTGGGAGCGGATCCGGGAGCGGCTCCTGCAAGCCTTTCGCAGCCATCCCCTGGTGAGTGCTAAACTTCCGGCAAAAGAAGATGCAGTACGTTCTGAAAGCCAGACCCCTGATGCGGCGGCCTTAGAGCTCCTGGAAATATTTGGCCTTACCGGAACTGACTGACCCCATCATCCTTGAGACCACTGAGAGCCCGCTGCTGAGCTTTGTGCGGGTCTCGGTGGGGGATTTCGCCCGTGTGGGGTGACTGCGCCCTGCTTTCCTCTCGCCGTCCTGCTTTCCCTGCGTTTTTTCGCCGAGCATAATCGTGGCTTGCCAGCCCTTCGACTTGCGATCATGTCGCAGCATGGATGTTGTTATCTGTCGAAGAACATTGTTTTTTCCGTCGATCTTCGCCGGAACTATCTATGACCCAAACCCTTGAATCTCTGCAAGATGGGCCGTATCCATAGGGAGTCATTGCAGGATGTGATCCCTTTTCTCGCCCGTTTTAAGCAAGCTCTATCGTTGGAGGTTCTCATGGTTGAGTTTTTTGCGGCCAATCGTCCGCTGATGTACGGTGCATTTGTCCTATTTATTCTGGCGATGCTGGCGCTGGATTTAGGAGTGTTTCACAAGAAGTCTCACAAAGTCACCATCAAAGAGTCCCTGAGCTGGACAGCAGTATGGGTGACACTGGCCATGATCTTTGCGGGAGGTGTCTGGCATTTTGGTGGGGCGGTGCGAGGGCAGGAGTTTCTGGCCGGTTTTCTGCTTGAGAAGGCCCTAGCGGTCGAGAACATCATGGTATTTGTGATGATCTTCACCTTCTTCCGCATACCCCAGGAATATCAGCATAAGGTTCTGTTTTGGGGTGTGATCGGTGCATTAGTGTTTCGCTCCATCTTTATTGGTGCCGGTGCAGCCCTCGTGGCCAGCTTTAGCTGGATCTTGTATGTATTTGCCGTGGTCTTGCTCTTTACCGCCTTTAAGATGTTCTTCATGAGCAGCCATAATGAGGGTGCGGACAACTTTGCCATGCGCTTGGTGACGCGA
>JBJTQF010000113.1:0-7334 GCA_046075485.1 Myxococcota bacterium
GTGATCAGATATCCTGCGAGAGTGTGTTATCCGTCGTCATATTCCCTCAATGACAGGTTCCGAGAATGCTTTCGCTGGGCATGGTTCCGGAGGAGATCCGTCGTCGTCGGATTGACCCGATGGTGGATTATGTGTTTAAGATCTTGCTGGGCACAGAAGAGAATAAGGACGTGCTGATATTTTTTCTGAACAGTGTATTGGGTCGGAAGGGGACGGCGCGGCTTCTTGAAGTGACATTATTAAATCCATATAATGATAAGGAGTTTGGGAAGGACAAGCTGACGATAGTGGATGTGAAGGCGCGGGATGGGCAGGGGCATTGGTATCAGATAGAGGTGCAGCTTGTGGTGCATCCGTACTTGCCGGAGCGTATGGTGTACAGTTGGTGTCAGCTATATGGGAAGCAGCTTGTGGAGGGTGAGGAGTATCAGTCATTGAAGCCGGTGACGGCGATTTGGCTGGTGAGGGGCACGGTATTTGAGGAGACAGCGGCGTATGTGCATCGAGCGCAGCTTCAAGACAAGGGAACGGGCGTGATATTGGACAAGGAGAGTGGTATTTACGTGCTGGAGGTCGAGAAGTGGCGGAAGGGTGGGGATGTAAAGGACACGTTGGACGAGTGGTTGAAGTTCATGAGTGAGGCGAGGATGATGGACTTGGAGACGTTATCGGAGCGATTATCGCCGGAGTTTGCGCGAGCGGTGGAGGCGTTGCGTCCGATCCGGGAGCGTGAGGCGGACTATTGGTATTACCAGTCGCGTCTGGAGTATTTGCGGGTGCAGGCGACGATGGAAGCGGCGCTGGAGGAGACGCGGGAGGCGTTATTGCAGCGGGACCAGGTGTTGGAGGAGACGCGGGGAGCGTTGGCGGATCGAGAGCGGGTGCTTGCGAAGGAGCGGCGGGAGAGAGCAGCCGCAGTCGAAGCCCTTGCTGAAAAAGAGCAGGCCCTGGAAGTGGAGCGTCGAGAAAAGGCCGCCGCCGCCGAAGCCCTGGAAGCCGAGCGTCGAGAAAAGGTCGCCGCCACCGAAGCCCTGGAAGTGGAACGTCGAGAAAAGGCCGCCGCCGCCGAAGCCCTGGCCGAAAAGGAGCTGGTCCTGGAAGCAGAGCGTCGAGAAAAGGCTGCCGCCACCGAAGCCCTGGAAGCCAAGCGTCAGAAGCTGGAGAAGCTGCAAGCATGGATGGAAGAGCTGGGGCTCAAGCTCGATGAATAATCCTGCTGAGCCTGCACTCCGAGCTTGACACCGAATACCCTACCCGAAGATTTTTGATCCACAGTCCGCACACCCTCTGTCTTGAGAACGAGAGACATTGACATCCGTGAGCGTACCGGTATTTTTCCATCAAATCCCCACACGATTTGCTCCGAATACGATCATATTGGCAAAGATGCAGCATCCTGATGAACCGGGGATGAGCAGTCGGGTTACAACATATATAAGAGACGTCATCAGAAGGAATTCCCCATGAACATCTCCAATACACCCGTTCATTCCGACGACGCACGGCGGCAGGTTGAGGCTCGTTGGCTTCAGGCGACTCGAGAAGGTGACACCCGCGCCTTTGAGCTGCTCTACCAGCGGTATGCGCCAGGGCTCTTGGGTTTCATCTTACAACGAGTGCCCAACCGCTCTGAAGCCGAAGAGCTGCTTCAAGAGACCTTCATGCGCCTGCTCAAAGATCGACGATTTGAGCCCACCCGCGCGACCGTCGGCACCTGGCTCTACGTGATCGCCCGGAACCTGACGCTCAACCATGTGCGAGATCATGGCGCTCGTCGCTGTCTGCCCCTCGAAGAAGCCTCCCCAGGCGAGTGGTCCACCGACGAAGAAGCCAGCCCGGAGTTTTCTCTCGGGCAGCATCAGCAGCTTCAGGCCCTGGAGGTGGCTCTTCAAGGGCTTCCGGAGGCGCAGCGCGAAGCCTTCTTGTTGCGCCATCGCCATCAGCGATCCTATCAAGAGATTGCAGAGATTGTGTCCTGTCCAGTGGGCACCGCCAAATCGCGGGTGCATTTGGCCATCTCCAGCCTTCGCGCCGTGCTGGAGCCTGCACTGGACAACGTTCGACCTTTGGTGCGACCACGCGCCTAAGCCATTTTATGGGCGAGCCGGACCCACTCCCCCGGCTCATCGACCCCATTGTATTTGAGCCGCTTAGAAGAGAGGAGAGAGCCCCGTGCAAAAGTTACCAGCACTGCCCTGTCCAGCACCAGATCGCTGGATGGACTACGCGCTTCAAGAGCTCCCGCCCGCCGATCAGGAGTGGCTGGAGCATCATCTCCGCGAGTGCGCAGTGTGTACCCTGGAGCTTCAAGCCCTTCAGGAGACCCTGGCATTGGTGCAACAGCTTCCAGGTGCCGCCTTGACCGCTCCGCCTCCATCGGAAGCCCTGCTGAGGGCCGTGGAGGCTCAAGTGCCCTGGCACCGCCGCATCACCCGCATCTTGTGGGAGCGGATCAGCACCCCCATTCCGGCCTATCAAGCGGTCTTGGCAGGGGTGGCCATGCTCTTGGTCTATCAAGGGCTTGAGCAGCATGGGACTGATGCACCTCCCCGTGCGCCCGAGCTCAGCGCAGCACCCATCCCCGTTGGTAATGGAGGGGCGAGCCAAGAGACCGAAGAGGCCAGCACGCCACAGACCGCCGATGCACTTCCATCCGATCAGTTTGCCAATGCGTGGTAATCCCTTGAAACCCCTGGAGCCCTTCACAAGGCCCTCTCCGACGTGGCCGCTGGTGAGCACACTGCTGGCCTTCTGCCTCTTGCTGAGCTGGAGTCATCCACCGGAGGTTATGGCCCAGCCTGCCGACGTGCCGGTCGCACAGGCCCCTGCGCGTGAGACTCCGCCTCCCCATCGTCCGCTCCTAAAGGAACAATGTGGGCTGAGCGCCAGTCAGCAGCAGCTTCAAGAAGTCATGACCCTCCTCTTGGAGCGCCATATCGACGACAGCCTCTCGGCGGAGATGCTCTATCACGCCGCCATCCAGGGCATGCTTCAGCGCGTGTCATTGGAGCGATTGGACCCCAACCAGAGTAAGAGCTCAGACAAAGAGAGCAAAGAGAATATACGCAGCTCCAATTATCTCCTGGAGCTCTCGGAACGTCAGTCGATGGAGCGGGTGATGCAAGGCACCTTCTTGGGCGTGGGCCTCTGGCTGGACACCCACGAAGACGCCGGCTACATGGACGTCACACAGGTGATGCGTCAGAGCCCTGCCGCTCAAGCGGGCATGCGCACCGGCGACCGTATTGTCATGGTCGATGGCCGACGGGTTGGCGCCCTCGAGAAGCGTGATGCCATGCCCCGCAATCCGGGCTCCAAAGTGCGTTTTACAGTGCTGAGAGGCATTGATCGCCTCGAATTTGAGCTCGTCCGCAAAGAATTTCCCCTCGAGTCCGTGAGAGGAGAGCTGCTTCCACCCGAGATCGGGTTGATGGACGTCGGCTTCTTGAGCCGGACCTCGCCGCAGCAGGCCCGCGATGTGCTCCAGGATCTAAAAGAGCGTAAGATCAAAGGACTGGTGGTCGATCTCCGAGGCAGCTACGGCCTCGAGGTCACACCGCTCGTCCAGCTTCTGGAGTTGTTCGCCCCCCCTCGAACGCCCATCCTGAACCTGGAGAAGCGCGAGGGTGGACGTCAGCCTGTCCTCTCCAAAGGAGAGCTGCTGCTCAGTGTGCCCACCGTGTTGCTGGTCGATGCCCAAACCACCGGCACCGCTGAAGCATTGGCATTGGCCCTCGTCGAGCTGCGAGGCGCTCGCCTGCTCGGTCAGCAGACCGCAGGTCGAGCCGTTGTCGAAGAACTCTTTCCCCTCTCCGACGGTCGAGGTGTTTTGATCTCCACCACGCAGCTCTTTGCCCCCTCGGGACGGACTTGGCAAAGCATGGGTCTATTGCCCGAAGTGCCCTCCATTACCTCCGAAGCCGAGCGCGAGCGTGCGATGAAAGCACAGACGGTCGAAGAAAAGCTGCGCTTTGATGCCGGTCTGCGTGTGGCCGTGCATCTGCTCACCAAGTGGTGAGTTTCCCCTGATGACAAGACCTCGCCGCTGCCTATTTCTGCGGGGTATCTGCGCTCCCGGTGCTTAACTTGTCATTTCGAGCCTCCTATGTTACCCTCAAGCCGATCTTTTGAGCCTCATCGGTCCATTTTTTCTAGCCTGATCGGAGTGTGTTGTGAACGCCGCCTCAGCTCCCCCTGTTGAATCGGTTCCTGCTGTGCTAGATGCAAAAACGCATGTTCTTCACCTTCAGCACTGGGCCGCACCCGAGCAGCCCGTGCCAGAGTGCCTGGACGATGCAGGCATCATCGGAGGTTATCTGCAAGACGCCTCGCGACTGGTGGGACATGCGGAGCGACTCTATCGCCCCGCCAGCGAAGCAGAGGTGGTGGCCTTGATGCGTCGCCTCTCGGCGGAGCAAGTGCCCGTGACGGTGGTCGCCCGTCAAACCAGCACAACAGGAAGCTCCGTGCCACAGGGGGGCGCCATCCTCTCGATGGAGAAGCTCCAGCAGCTCCTCTGGCTGGATGCCTCCCGTGCCCGAGCCTGCGCACAAGGAGGCATCCTACTCGGAGATTTTCAGCGGGCGCTTGAGGCGCAAGGCTGGCTCTATCCGCCCGATCCGACCAGTCGCAACGAGTCTACCCTGGGCGCGTCGGTGGCCTGCAACGCCTCGGGAGCTCGCACCTTTAAGTATGGTCCCACCCGGCCCTATGTGACCCGGCTGAGGGTGGTGCTGGCAGATGGTCTGGGGCTCGAAGTGCGGCGTGGAGAGATTTTCGCCGACGATTCCGGGCATATCACCCTGATCACCCCCGAAGGTGAGACGCGGCAGCTACCATGTCCTCGGTATGAGATGCCGAAGGTGAAACATGCAGCAGGGTATCATGCAGGCGTTGGACTGGATCTGATCGACCTGTTCATCGGCTCGGAGGGCACCCTGGGTGTGATCATCGAAGTGGAGGTGCGATTGTTGCCCCTTCCCGCAAAAGTCGTATCTGTGCTGGCCTGCTGGCCCGATGAGAAGGCCGCCTTCTCGTTTGTACGTGCCGCCCGGACAGCCCGACAAAGCGGTGGGCTCGACCCTCGCTGCCTGGAGTGGTTTGATGCTCAGGCGCTCGAGCTGCTTCGACGACGTTATCCGAGCCTGGGCCTGCCTTCTCAGGCGGGAGCAGCGGTTTTTTTTGAGCAGGAATGCAGCGACGAGACCGAAGCCGAGCTGCTCGAGCAATGGTACTCTCTTCTCAGTGAGCGTGGCGCTCTGGTAGATGAAGAACAGGGTGTGATGGTGGCGGATACCGAAGCTCGTCAGCAGCTTCTCTACGAGCTCAGGCATGCGGTGCCCGCGGGCGTCAACGAAAAAGCCGCACACAACCGGATGCCGAAGCTCGGCACCGATCTGGCGGTGCCCGACGAGGTGCTGGAAGAAATGATGCAAGCCTACGCCGAAGGCATCGCCCATGTTCCAGCAACACTGGGTACGGAGCGCCTGTTACGCCTGATGGCTCAGCTCGAGCAGGTAGAGATCCCTGAACTGCGGACCCTCGCAGACCAGCAGGAGGCCCTGAACCGGCTGAGAGCCCATGTGGTGGCTGCTCGTGGAACATGGGATGTTCCACAGGAGCTGGAAGCAGCCGTCTTGGTGCTGTGGAAGCAGCTCGGACTCCCCACCACCTTTGAGTCGGCGACGTTTGGTCATATCGGAAATAATCACGTTCATGTGAACCTGTTGCCCACCAGTGCGGCAGGGCTGGTGGTGGCCAAGACCCTCTACGATGTCTTGACGGAGCGAGCGATCCGGTTGGGCGGAACGGTCTCGGGCGAACATGGGATTGGGAAAAATAAGCGGGGTGCGCTCAAGGCCCTGTTGGGAGCCGATGCGGTGGAGCAGATGCGTCAGCTCAAGCGGGTCTTGGATCCGCTCGGACTGCTGGGACGTGGCAATCTCTTTGAGCTGACCGCTTAACCCAGGGTGGCCTGCACCGGCAAATAGGAGTCCTGCTCTCATGAAGAAACAACGGTACGCGGACACCGAAGACGAGCTGGAGCAGCTCCTTTTAGAGCTGGAGACCTCCAGAAATACGATGGAGGAAGCCACCACCCGGTTTAACCGAGCCAGTGAACATTTTGAAAAGCTCACCACCTCGTTGGAGCGTAAGTTGGAGCCTTTGCTCAACGGCTCCTTTGTCATGGTGGGGGAAGACGGCAGCGTGCATGCAGGAGCGCCGATGTTGGCCGCCTCTGGGAGCGTACCTCCAGGGGGGGGGGCTCCAGGGCAAGCGACGCCCGCTCTCGTCGCACCCGCCGTGATTTCGGAAGCTGGCATGTTGAGTTCCCGTGCGCCTACGCCTGTTAGTGTACCGGTGGTGCCCATGACCGCTGCTGAATCGGGAGGCCACACGCCGAGCGCAAGTCGTCCGCCCCTTTTTGAGGAGTACGACTACCTGAGGTTGATCGGACACGACCTAAAGGAACCCTTGAGAGGCATCTTGTGGTTTGCCCAGAATCTCATGGAGGAACAAGCAGGTTCTTTGGGTTCAGAGAGCCGTGAGTCTCTGGAGTATATTCATTCCGCAGCGCGGCGAGCTCAACGATTGCTGGATGATGTGCTGGCTTTGGCGCAGCTCCGACAACGTTCTCTGGTGTTGCAGGAGAATGCGCTTCAGTTGCTGTTGGATGCCGCTCAGGCCCGGGTGAAGAGTGTGCCGGGAGGAGAGGGGCTCCACCTTGAGCAGCCAGGCTTGCTTCCGAAGTGGGTTTGTGACCGAGAGCTGCTGGAGGAATGTTTTTACCATGTGCTGAGGAATGCGGTGCAGTATAGCGTTCCTCCCGCCCATGTGACAGTGGAGTGGAGCCGCACAGCAGACAGCTTGGAGCTTCGGTTTCGGGATCGAGGGATTGGGATTCCGAGTGCTTACGTGGAGAGTATTTTTGGATTGTTTCAGCGCCTGCATTCTTGGGAGGCGCATGAGGGAACCGGTGCAGGACTGACCTTGGTGAGGTTGATGATGAAACTTCAGGGTGGGACGATCCATGCGTTGTCATCGCCGGGGCGGGGAGCGACGTTTGTTTTACGCCTGCCCAGCCGTCCTGCGCCACGAGAGCAAGAGCCTTCTTCCTAAACCGAACACGGGTCAAGGGATGGAATCCCTTGCGGGAGCGTGCAGAGAGGGCAGCGCCCTCTTTGCAAAAAAAGCAGCGCAAAAAAAGCAGCGCAAAATAAAAAAACCAAACACGGGTCAAGGGATGGAATCCCTTGCAGGAAAGTCGGAAAGGACAGCTTCCTTTCAGTAAAAAAGGGGGCAGCGGCCCCCTTTGGACCCCATTTTGTTTGGAG
>JBJTQF010000114.1:0-18929 GCA_046075485.1 Myxococcota bacterium
CTGCCCTCGATCTTTGCACCCCGTTTGAGAGAAGCTCCCCGCCGGTTGTATCATCCGATTGGCCTTAAGACAGGCTCATCCCTCGTGCGGACTCGTGCGGGCTCGTGCGGGCGCGCGGAGCCCACCCCAGCTTCAACACACGCGGAGCTCTTCGTGACGTGTTCAAGCACCGTCGTGGTGTCACGCCTGTCAGACGCTTGCGGCGCTCTCCTCTGATCTTTATCCCGGACTTTTTTCTTTAAAGTTTAGAAGAAAAATCGAGAAGCCTGTCAGATTCAAAAGCCCTGTGTACTTCCATAGAGTGTCAGGACAATGTCGCAGAGAATGCGACAGCAAAAACAAACATGCAAGGGATTGAGTCTTGCATGCATTCATCTCATAGGAGCATTGCATGTTTAAGAAGACCCTTCTCAAGTTCACCGCCTTTACCGGACTTATGACCGCTTCCATGCTGCCTCAGCACGCCTCTGCCTTTGAAGGTGAAGGCGAAGTGGTGCCCATGAAAGGCGAAGTGAAGGTTGAGACCCTGGAGCGCGGCAAAGGCTGGAGCCTGAGCATGCTTCATCCGACGGACGGCTCTGCACCGGTGGAAGCCTATATTCTGAATGGTCTCAATGGTATTATGAATGCCCCCATTCCCGAGAGTGAGCGCAGCTCGCTGCTGGAAGATCTGCGCGCCGACGAAGGAACGCTGGATCCCAAGACGGGCGAAGTGGTCAAAGGTGAAGGGGTGTATGTGATCCACCGTGCGGCGATGGAAGAAGAAGCCTCCACCGATGGGAAGCGTCTGGGACGCCCCTGGCAGGACGAAGAAGAGCCGAGCCCCTACGCCTGTAATGCGTGGAACGATGGCGCCTGGAATTTTGCAAACCTGAGCTATAACAATACCTTCAATCAGCAGTGGAGCACTGGTCCCGGCACCTTCTCTGGCTCGGTGAGTGTCACCGTTCCGCTGAGTGCCAACTTCAATGGAACGCTCAACTATCGCTACAAGCGCACGAAGGCCGTCTTGGGTTGTTTCCCCTATCTGTTTAAGTTCCGCAGCGTGGTATTGGCGGGGAGTGCGAGCTCCAATCCGATTCAGATGAATGCGACGGGCACGGTGTCGGTGGGCACCAACTACTCCAAGAAGTATGAGATCATGAATCCTTCGTTGGGTTCGGTCTCCTTCTGGGTGGGATATGTTCCGGTGTACATTCCTTTCTCATTGCCGGTGGAGTCTGACATCAACATCACGGCCAATGCTTCGGGGACGGTGAGCTTGAATGCCACGGCAGCCGTGCAGGGCTCGGTGAATGTGACCTGTACCGACACGGGATGCAGCAGCAGCGCGGGATTGAGCGCCAACTTCACCCCTCCGAATGCCAACAACTCGACCTTGAGCCTGAATGGTCGGGCCAACCTGACCCCGGGCCTGTATGCGGCGGTGCGTGCCTCCGTCTATGATCCGTATGTGTTCTTTGCGCAGGTGGGACCGCGTGCGTATACCCCGGCGGACTTCTGGGGATACAGTGGCAATGCGTGTGGTGACGCGGATGGCAATGGTACACCTGAGTATGTCAATGCCATCACCTTGGATCTGGATTGGGGCGTACAAGGCAAGTTCCGTTATGGCAGCTTGACCTTTGGCACCAGCGACGCCACCTTTGCCAATATCACGGGCAATATCAAGTTCTGGGATTTGCTGTCCAGCGCCGGCGGTTCTTCGGCCCTGCGTCCGATGATCAGCGGTGCATCGAGCGTGACCCGCAACGTCAGCTCAACTTATAACTTCCGCATGCGTCCGTGTTATCCGTACTCGACCGCTCAGACCACCTATCAGGTCAACTGGGGTGATGGCAGCAGCAACACGGTGAGCGGCGCAGCCAACACCAATGCACCGAAGGCCCATACGTGGACCACCTCGGGCAGCAAGACCATCTCGGCCACCGCTGACTTTGACAACCAGGCGCGGGACTTCAACCACACCACCACCCGCAGCATCACGGTGAACTGAGCACCTCGTCTGAGCCTGCCTTGCCTCCTCGCCTTGCCCTCCTCGCTTCTTCCTGGCCTGCTTTAGCGTCGTCTCCCCTTCAAAACTTTTGCATCCCCTCGCGAGGCGTGTTACATCCCCCTCCACACGACATCTCAGGAGACAGTGTGGCTGGTCCTTCCCGGCTGGCCTCTGTTGTTCTCTCGTCTCAGGAGGTTCTATGCAGCGCCCCGAGGCTGATTCAGCCTTTCAAGAAGCCCTTCGTCAAGGGATTCCCGCCGAGCTTCCCCCCATGCCACCCGAGGAGCCGGGCATCTCACATGCGCCCGCGCGTCCGAGTGTCTTGTCTCCAGCGGAGCGGCGTCTGGCCCTTCAGAATGCCTTGCGTTATTTTCCGCAGGCTTGGCATGCCACCCTGGCTCCCGAGTTTGCCCAAGAGCTGGCACACGACGGTCGTATCTATATGCGACGCTTTCGCCCCTCCTATCCGATGTATGCGCGCCCGTTGAGTGCGTATCCAGCGCGCACGCCTCAAGCGGCTGCCATCATGTTGATGATTCAGAATAACCTCGACAAGCGGGTGGCGCAGCATCCCTATGAGCTGATCACCTATGGCGGAACGGGGACTGTCTTCCAGAACTGGGCACAGTATCTGCTCACCCTGCGCTATCTGACGGAGCTGACGGAACAACAGACGTTGGTGCTCTATTCGGGGCATCCGCTGGGTGTGTTTCCATCACATCCCGATGCGCCCCGTGTGGTGGTGACCAATGGCATGGTGATTCCGAACTACTCTTCCCGCGCGGATTATGATCGCATGGCGGCGCTGGGCGTCACATCCTATGGACAGATGACCGCCGGGAGTTTCATGTACATCGGCCCTCAAGGGATTGTGCATGGAACGACCCTCACCTTGCTCAATGCGGGGCGTCAATATCTGGGATTGGGGCCCGATCAGGGGCTGGAGGGCAAGGTTTTTGTGACCTCTGGCCTGGGTGGGATGAGTGGTGCTCAGCCCAAAGCGGCGGTGATTGCTGGCGCCATTGGTGTGGTGGCGGAGATCAATCCCAAACCCCTCAAGACTCGCCATGAGCAAGGATGGGTTCAAGAGGTGGAGTCTGATCTGGACAAGGTGCTCCTGCGCATCGCGCGTGCGCGTCGAGAGAAAAAACCGCTCTCGTTGGGTTACTTGGGCAATATTGTCGAGCTGTGGGAAAAGCTGGCGCAAGCCGGAGAGCCCATCGAGCTGGGTTCCGATCAGACCTCGCTGCACAATCCCTACTTGGGCGGATATTATCCAGCCGGGATGAGCTTTGAAGAAGCCAATCAACGGATGGTCTCCGATCCGATGGGATTTAAAGAGCAGGTGCAGGCATCGCTGAGACGCCATGCCGCCGCCGTTCAAGCCATGACCGCAGGTGGTATGTATTTCTGGGATTATGGCAATGCCTTCTTGCTGGAAGCATCGCGTGCGGGAGCGCCGGGTATTCTGCGACCGGATGGCAGCTTCTGTTATCCTTCGTATGTCGAAGACATCATGGGTCCGGTCTGTTTTGATTATGGCTTTGGACCCTTCCGTTGGGTGTGTACCTCCGGGAGCCCCGCCGATCTGAGAGAAAGTGATCAGATTGCGGCTTCGGTGCTTGCGGAGCTGGCCCAAGACGCTCCTGCCGAGACACGACAGCAGCTCCTGGACAACCTGCTCTGGATTCGACAGGCAGAGGAGAATGCGCTCGTGGTGGGCTCACAAGCCCGCATTTTGTATGCAGATCGTCCTGGGCGGGTGCGGATTGCATTGGCGCTCAACGAGGCCATTCGAGACGGTCGAATTGGAGCGCCCATCGTCCTGGGTCGAGATCACCATGATGTCTCGGGTACGGATTCTCCCTATCGTGAGACGGCGAATATCTACGATGGAAGCCGATTTACAGCGGATATGGCCGTGCATAACTTTGTGGGAGATGCTTTTCGAGGCGCCACTTGGGTCTCACTGCACAACGGGGGAGGTGTGGGCTGGGGAGAAGTCATCAACGGCGGTTTTGGTTTGGTCTTGGATGGCAGTGCGGATGCAGCCCGTCGCGCTCAGAAGATGCTCTCATGGGATGTGGCCAATGGCTTGGCGCGGAGAGCATGGGCGGGCAACTCGGGTGCCATCTATGCCATCGAACAGAGTATGAAAGACGAGCAGGGGCTGAACGTCACCCTTCCGGTGAAGGCCGCTCCTGATGTGCTTGAAGCGGCCCTCTCGGGGGCCTTTGGTTCCTCATCCGCATCGTGATCTGGAGGATATGTGTCACTGTCTACTGTGCTGCATCGTTCATTTTATTCCCCCGCATTGGGGGCAGAGAAGCGATATTGCATCTGCCTGCCTCCCTCCTATGGGATGCGTCAGGATGTGCGATATTCTACCCTATACCTTTTGCCGGGGCTGATGGACTATGAGCGCACCTGGGTAGACAAGGGCCGGATCCATGAGCATCTGGATCGGCTGCTCAACGAAGGGCGCATCGGGGAGCTGATCGTGGTGATGCCTGACAAGGACAATGCGGCCACTGATGAGGCGGGAGAGTCTGCTTTTGCGCGTTATCTGGCGCACGATGTGATTCAGCATATCGATAGCACCTATCGTACCATCCCTGTGCGTCATCATCGAGGCATTGAGGGGCTCTCATTGGGTGCAGGTTGGACCTTTCGCATGCTGATTTCCTGTCCTCAGTTGTTTTGTTCGTATGGCATGCTCTCCGGTGGATTTGATGACGAAGCCCCGCAGGAGTTCATGCAGGTGCGGGAGTACCTCGTGCGTGCGGGTGCGCGCTTCCGGGTGGGTGTGGGCTTGCAGGAGCGCGAAGCCCTGGCCAATAATCAAGCGTTTGTCACGTTTCTCCGCCAGCAGGGATTTTATGCCGAGCTGGATGTGATGCAGGGTCCGCACGACTGGCCGCTGTGGAAGCTCCAGGGATATCACACCTTGCAGTTCCATTATTACTCCTTCAACCCCCCGAGAGGCTGAGCACGGCTTCGTGTGCGTGTGTGTGAGCGTGCGTGTGGGTGGGCGTGCGTGTGCGTGCGTGTGCGTGCGTGTGCCCGCGTGAGTACCTGTCCCTGCCTGCGAATGCCACATGTCTCTGTACTTGTGAGCCTCGTTACAGCTCTCAAGCCCGGGGCAATCAATCCCCCGCCTCCTGATTTTCCCTGCTATACTGACGTCTTCCTGGTCTTTCGTGTGTCTGGGCGCGTGACGAGCCCTTGTACGCATGTGCGGAAGCGGAAATCAGCGGTTTTCATCGGAAGCAGGAGCAGCCCATGCCCCACACCCTCAGCCTTCAAGGTCGCTCCCCCCTTAAGATTGTCTATATTCGTGCGCCCCGACATTATTGGCCGATCCTCAACGAATCAGATAACTTCTTGGTTCCATTGGCATATCCTACGCTCGCAGCCTATATCCGGGAGCATATGCCGGACGTGCAGCAGACCATCCTCGACTGCTGTGTGGAGCGTATGGGGTATGCCTCCTTACGCCGCTGGCTCGAGACCCATCAGCCTGACGTGGTGGCCATCGGCGAGAAGGTGGTGTATGCGCACGAGGCCCTGCGCACCTTCCGACTGGCCCGCGAAGTGCTGCCGAATGCCCTCCTGGTGGCGGGTGGGCAATTTTTCACCCACATGCCGGAGTATTCTTTCCAGGTGTGCCCGGAGCTGGACTTTATCGTCAAATACGAGGGGGAAGAGAGCTTTCTGGACCTGCTCCGCACCCTTCGCGCGGGACAAGCGCCCTGGGAGCTGCCCGGCATCGCCTACGCCCGTGAGGGCCGGGTGGTGGAGACCCTGCCTCGACCGCTGGTCTCGGACCTCGACAGCCTGCCCATGCCTGCCTACGACCTGGCACATCTCGAGCGTTATGCGCCTTTCGGAAAACTTTGGCCGCGTGCGGTGACGGTGCAACGCTCACGCGGGTGCATCGACGAGTGTAAGTTCTGCTCCTGGTGGGTGCAAGAAGGGGAGCTGCGCTGGAATGGTGAGAAGTGGCAGCCTCGAAAGAAGGTTCGCTCCAAGAGTCCTCAGCGAATGGTCGAAGAGATCGCTTGGCTCTACGAGACATACCATGTGCGTTATCTCTTCTGGGTGGATGCCACCTGGAACATGGACGATGCTTGGCTCCATGAGTTCTGTGATGAGATCATTCGTCGAAAGTATGAGCTGGGCTGGTGGGCATTTTTTCGCATCGACCGGGTGCAAGAGCAGCACAAAAACGGCACACTCGCCAAGATGGTGAAGGCCGGACTGCGGCATGTGTTGGTGGGCGTGGAACGTGCCGAGACCCAAGACATCGAGAGCTTGGAAAAACATCGTTACACCCGCGAGCGTACCCGCGAAGCCTTCCACACCCTGGCACAACATTATCCGCAGGTCTTCCGACAAGGCACCTTCATCACGGGCTTACCGGACGATACCGAGCAGTCGATCAAGGAGCTGGTGGATTTTGCGCTGGAGTGTAACCTTGACTTTGCAGCTTTCCATCCACTGACACCCTTTCCAGGCACACCACTCTTTGATGAAGTGATCAAGAGTCCGCTGATGGAAGAGTTTGAGTTCCCCAAATACGATATGTTCTACCCGGTGATGCGCACCCATCATCTCAGCCGGGAGCAGGTGGCGGAGTATACCACTTGGTGTCAGCAGATGTTTGTAGGCAAGAAGCCCTGGCGCTATTTCTCACGTTTGGTTTCTCCTTTTGACATCCGGCGAAGGTTACACTGGTGGTTCTTGTTTGCCATCAACCGAGTTTTGGTCCAAGATGCCGTGCTTTCGATGGCAGGACGTAAGGAATTTCAAGGCTTTGCGGGGGTCAACTCGCTCTGGAAACCGCAGTGGTATGAGAGCTAAAAAGGAGCGATTATGCGCGTTGTCTTGATCAATCCGGGCAATGATCTGCGTCAGATGTTCGGAAGGTATGCAGCAGCGATGCAGCCTGTGGTGCCAGCAGGATTGGCGTATCTGGCGTCGAGCCTGGAGCGGGCAGGCCATCGTGTGCGCATCATCGATCAGTACAAGACCCCGGAGACGGCGGAAGCATTGGCTCTGCGGGTGGCCTCCCTTCAGCCGGATGTGGTGGGTCTCTCCGTGTTGACCCCTGCGGCGGTGGTGGCGGAGCGTCTCAGTGTCTTGCTGCGTTCGCATCTCCCTTCGGTGCGCATCATCTGGGGCAATATTCATGCTCGGGTGTTTGCAAACGATATCCTGGAGCAGCATCTCGCGGATGCCATCATTCACCAAGAGGGAGAAGAGTCTCTGGTGGAGTATGTGCGCTGTGTGGCCGATCAGACCGATCCGCGTGGGGTCTTGGGGCTGAGCTATCGACGCTCCAACGGCGAGATCATCCACAACAAACCCCGTCCGGTGATCGCCGATCTGGATGCCCTGCCCTATCCCGCCTACGAGCTGCTGGATATTCGTCGATACATGGCCCCTCCTATGTTGAGCTGGATGGAGCCAATCCTCCCCGTTCAGGCATCCAGAGGTTGTCCGTTTACCTGTCATTATTGCACCCAGGAGAACCTGCCCAAAGGCTTTCGAGGACGAAACCTCGAGGCGGTGGTCGAAGAAATGGCCTATCAGCACAAGCGGCATGGGGTGCGCTTTATGGGCTTTCTCGACGCAAACTTTCCGTGGAATCGCTCCAGTGCCCTGGAGTTTGCGGAGCACTTCATGCGTCGAGGTCTCCACAAGAAGATGCAATGGATCACCGAAACACGGGTCGATCTGATCGACGATGAGACGATGGGAGTGCTGCGCAAAGCAGGCATGCGGCTGATCATGTTTGGCTTTGAGTCTGGCACCCAGAGCATGTTGGACAGCTACAATAAGCGGGTGAAGCTCGAATCGGCCCACCAAGCGATGGAGGCGGCCCGCAAGCATAAGGTGGCGGTCTTAGGGCTCTTTATGCTGGGCATGCCGGGGGAGACGGCGGCCTCCGCGCGTGCCACCATCGACTTGGCTCTGGAGCTCAACCCGGATTTTGCCAAGTTTAACCTGGCGGTCCCCTATCCGGGCTCGGAGTTTTTTGAGCAATGGCGCGGCAGTCGTCAAGGGCCGGTGGACTTTCGGAAGTTCTCTTCGTGGTTGGATAAAGCCTCCGCCGGAGAGCTGCTCTTTGTCCCGGACGGGATGACGGGCCCCGAGCTCATGCAGCTCCGCGACCAGGGCATGCGTGAGTTTTACCTCAGACCGCGTTTTATTGCCCAACATCTGATGAAGGGGACTCTCCAAGCGGAAGGGATCTCGCGGGGCCTGTCCATTTTTGTGAAGGGTTGGGCTCAATCGGAAGGATCTTCCCTCCTGCGGGACGTGCGCGCGCGGGTGATGGGCGCGTGAGCGTGTGGGCGCGTGAGCGTGAGCATCTCAGCCCGAGTCCTTCAGACGGCAGCCAGACGCTGGCGGGGAGGCTCAAAAAAGGCCAGCAGCCCCCAGTCTAGCTGCTCGGGTTCTGTCGTATCCTCCAGACAGACTTGGAGAATACGGGGGCGGACCTGAGCGTTTTCTGCTTCCCAAACGGAGCTGTAGCCGCTGACCACCAGCCAACGTTCATCCGGTGAGACCAGCCGATGGGTGCTCTGATATTGATGCAAGAACTGAAGGTAAAACTGCTGCGGCTGGGAGGGAAAAAAGCGCATGCGTTTGGTGTTATGTCCGGCGGCGTCCAGCAGATAGACTCCCACGGCACCGCCCTCACCATCGGGTGCAAAGTAGAGCACCCGCCCACGAGAGAGGGGAATACAGCCGAGGAACGGGGTGCTGAGCAGGCACTGTTCCGGGCTACCATCGACCGGAAACCGCAGCAATTGTGTATAGATGCGCTGCTCCTCTTCTGCTGTGCAGGACACGAAGAGGGCGTCCCCTTCGGGATTAAAGGTGAGTGTCCCTTGTCCTGAGAAGCTGCCCAGCCGCTGATACGGCCCTCGTCCATTTTCGATCAGCGTCACCGCCTGAAGCTCGTCTTCAGTGGCACAATACGCCAGATAGTGTCCGTTTGGAGACCAGACCGGGGTGCCAAACTTTCCCGGCACCGATGAGAGGGTGAGGCGGCGGTCAGGGCTTCGCGTGTCGAGCCGATAGAGTCTCCGCCCTTGTTCCCCGTTAAATTTTCCGCCCAGATGGATGGCAATGACCTTTCCATCGGGTGAATGGCTGTGAAAGAGGGGCACACCGGTCACCAGCGACTGAGCCTCCCCCGGCAGCTCATAGTCAAACCACTGGAGGTTGAGGGCTTCACTGTGCCGGACCACCAGGGTCAGGTGCCGGTTGTCAGGAGACCATGCCACATAGATGGGGACGGAAGTCCCACCGTTCCAGACTTCCCAGCTCTTACGAGGGTCGAGCAGATCCCAGACCACCAAAGCCGTGCGTTCCTGCTCATCGTCTTGTTGGAGGCGGAGGCACGCCAGCTTCGTGCCATCCGGGGACCACGTGGGCCATGAATATCGACGCGGCTCTGTGGAGAACTGCAACGACCAAGCCCCATAACTCAGCTCGAGCGGGTTCCAGGAGACACGTTTGGCTTCCTGGTCACGCACCATCATGTTGACATGACCATCTACACCTACATAAACCAGGCGAGGAGAAGCGGCGGGGGGATATAGCTCCATGCATGCCTCGGTGACTTCGGAACGACGGCTCAGACAAGACTTGACGAGGCATCGAGGGTCGGCACAATACCTCACACACTGAAGCTCCATTATAGGTCCGTTAAAAGCGGCATTCAAGCCTTTTGCCAACCCCGAGTCGGAGGTCATTTCTCATGCAAGTGTGGCTGGATCGTACAACCATCGAACGTTACATCCCTCATCGGTCGCCGTTTTTGCTCATCGACCGGCTGATTTGGTTGGAGCCCGGAAAGTTAGGGCGAGCGGAACGAGACGTGCGCGCAGACGATCCCCTGTTGGCGGGGCATTTTCCGGGCCGTCCGGTGTATCCGGGGGTCTTGATCTTGGAAGGGCTGGGCCAGCTCGGGGCCGTCCTGACCGCCGAGCCCGTCGCAGAAGGTGAGACCCCCTCCGCCGACGGTAAGTTTTTTGCACGACTGGATCGGGTGCGTTTTGTCAAGCCCGTCTTGGGTGGAGAGGTGCTCGAACTTGAAGTTAAAATCCTGAAGATCTTTGACGGTTTTGTGAAAGCCGAAGGCATCGCCCGCGTGCGCGGGGAGCTCGTCGCCAGTGCCGAGCTGACCTTCACCACCGGCGCTTAACCCGCCAGCTCGACGGCAGCGCGCGTGCCCCCGTCACGCACAGACCGCGCCCTCCCCGCTGAGACCTTGGCTCACCCTCAATCCCCGAGCAGCACGCTCAGCCCCTGAATATCCTTGCTGTCTGAATCGAAGTTCCATTGAGCTGCTGCCTACCACACCCTTACAGCCGCTGGAACGCACCCCTGTGAACCGGCGCTTGAGTGCGTCCGAGCGGAAGCAAGTGCAGCGGTCGCCCATGAGACCCTGACGTCACCTACGGCAGGCTCGCGCTTGCAGACAACCAACCTTCGGGGGGAAACACATGCTTGAACAGGAGATCTTAGGAAACACGATCATGGCCTGGCTCATCGCCGGCGGGGTCATCTTGGTGGCCTTCCTTGTGGGACGTATGGTCGCACATGGCATGAAGCTCGCGGTGCCTCACTCCTGAAGGGCTCTGCGCTGTACGAGACCCTCTCCCCCTTCAGCGAATGCCCTCAGCCTTAAGCGAAGGCACTCCGCGCCCCCCTCGGGAGGGCGCTCGAAGCTCGGTCCTGCCCAGACGCTACGCATTCCTTGCGCAAGCGCAGAATGTCCGCTAAAATGCCCGCACCTCGACTGACTCACGGCCCTGCGATGGGTGCTCCCGACCGAGCCAGCGGCCCTTCTTAACCTGGGATACGAGTTAAAATTCCGCCTCCATGAAGATCCAGAGAGCCTTCACGAAAAATGTCCTCCCCTGGTTGGCCCTGAGCCTGCTGCTGAGTATGGCACCCACCCTTCAGGCCGAAGACGAAAAACCGGACCAAAAAGCCGGAGAGCGTGCCTGGGTGGATGTCGCCCGCTCGAACCTGCGCAGTGGTCCCGGCACCGAATACGAGAGTGTGATCATCGTCTCGGCAGGACAAGAAGTGGAGCTGGTAGAAGTCACCGACGACTGGGTCAAAGTGCGCACCTCCTCGGGCAAAGAAGGCTGGTTGACCCGCCGCGCCATCACCACCACCCCTCCGACCCCGGTGGTGGTCAAGACCCTCGAGCGCAAGCTCTCGCTGGTGCAGGCAGAAAACGAAGAGCTCAATCGAGAGATGAAACGTTTGGCGGATACCCGCCAAGATCTGGAGCTTCAGACCAGCCAGCTCAAAGGCGAAGCGGCGGTCCTGCAAGCCCAAAACGAAGAGCTGAAGAGCTGGCGGATGTGGATGTGGGCGGCGCTGGGCATTCTGGTGCTGCTGATCGGCTGGGCCCTGGGTTTTGTCACCGGCATGCTCCGTCGTCAAGCCGACGACCGACGCTACGATGCCCTGATGAAAGACGCGGCCAATCGTAAGCTGTAAAGGAGCGGAAAGATGGCGCAGTTTTCCCTCGGCGAGTGGCTTCAGAAGCTATTGTTTACCACCACGTTTCGGGATATCGTGGAGAGCATCGACGGTCTGAAAACCCGGGTGGAGCAGCTTGACGAAAAGCTGGAAAGAGAAGTGGCCACCCTTCGGCAACAGCTCGAGGAAACCCGGAACTTGGTCAAACGACCCCCTTCAAAATAACCTGTACCCTTGTGATCTGAGGAGTCTCCATGCGCCCGCTCCGCTCTGTGACCCCCTGGCTGATGACGGCCCTGCTTAGCTTTTCCGCCTGTTCCGGTGCCCCGGAGGATGATGACACCACATCCCCCACCACCTCCCCCGATCCCAACGAGTCCCCCACCCCAGGCCAGGATGTGGATCCCGGCTTGAGCCTCGGCGATGTGAAGGTGCTCAGCGAGCCCCCGGGCGCTTACGATATTGCCTTCACCCTGGTGGGACCGGGAGGCGCTCGCGCCAATATGAAGGCGGAGTACTCGTTTGATCAGCTCAGCTACAAACCCGCTGCGGTGGAGTCCGCCAGCCTCAGCAACCTGCCCGTGAGCACCACCGGCACCGAGTACACCCTGCGCTGGGAATCCCTCAGCGACCTGGGCTACGCCAAAAAGAAGGTCTATTTCCGCTTGTCCGGCACCGTCAGCGGCAACGACTTCCCCCCCGCTGTCACCCCCATTGAGGTCGATAATACCTCCTTCGACAAGCCCTGCGTGGTGAAGGTCAGCCCCCCGAGCCTCAACGATGGCAATATTCCGTTTACCTATACCCTCACGGATGCGCGTGGGGACGTGTGCGACGTGACGGTGTTGGTGGAGCGTGGCACGCAGACGGCAGTGGCCACCGCTGCGACCGGATCCGATCCGCTGCTCGATGTGAATGTCAGCAGCTCCGGCACCGTGCGCACCTTCGTATGGGACTCCCTGGCCGATATCAAAGCCTTCGACGAGACCGTGAACTTTAAAGTGCGCGCGACCGACCTCAACAACATCAGCGAAGACGTGATCAGCCTGGACGTGCGCAACGACCCCAACCCCGACGCAGGTGATCTGCTCTTCACCGAGATCTTTCTCTGGCCGGATTGGGCTTCTTTTACTTATCTGGAAGTCTATAACGTGCGCAACCATCCCCTCAACCTGGGGGGGTTAAACCTGAGCACGACCGGAAGCACCAAGCTGAGCTTGACCACCGAGCTCCAGCTCCTGCCCGGTGAGCTGGCGGTGATCACCAGTGCTGCCGTGGCATCCTCCGACCTCTTTACGTCGGATTATATCGCCGGAGGACTCTCACTTTCTAAGACCACCGAGCTGGTGAAGCTGTGGCGCGGAGACGATGCCAGCCCGATCATCATCGACCAGGTGAGCTACGACGTGGCCGCCCTGGGTGGTAAGAGCGTCGTGCAAGGCAAAGCACTCGGGCGCGCCTGGGATTCTTTTGCCGCACTCGAAAACAATACCCTCATCAACTGGTGTCTGGAGGACGTGTTGATGCCCTCCACCACCACCGATACCGACTACGGCACCCCCGGACAGCCCACCCACTGCACCCCGGTGTTGTCGGAGTAAGTCAGGAAGCCACCCGTCGGTTGCGGAGGATCTATGTCCGCCTCAGCTTCCCCTCATCGGGTGGTGGTGGTGGGTGCAGGTTTCGGCGGGCTCTCCGTCGTGCAGGCACTGGCCGGAAAATCGGTTCACCTCACCCTGGTAGACCGAACCAACCACCACCTCTTTCAGCCCCTCCTCTATCAAGTGGCCACTGCGGGCCTCTCTCCTGCCGAGATCGCTTGGCCCGTTCGTTCGATTGTCTCTCAAGCGCCGAACACCCAAGTGCTGCTGGCGGAGGTCAAAGCGTTTGATCTCCAAGCCCGCAAGGTGTTGCTGCACGAAGACAGCTTGAGCTACGACACCCTGGTGGTGGCGGCAGGCGGTCGCACCACCTACTTTGGACATCCTGAGTGGGAAGCACTCGCCCCCGGCCTCAAAGATCTGGACGACGCCGTGGAGATCCGCCGACGGGTGCTGCTCGCCTTTGAAGCCGCCGAGCGCGAAACGCACCCCGATGAGCTGGCCCGCCTCATGACCTTCGTGGTGGTGGGAGGTGGCCCCACCGGTGTGGAGCTGGCTGGAGCCCTGGCGGAGCTCTCCCGTCATGTGCTCGCCCGCGACTTTCGCCGCATCAATCCGTCGAGCGCCCGGATCTTGCTGATCGAAGGGGGTGAGCGAGTGCTGGCGTCGTTCTCGGAGCAGGTCTCGGCGGCGGCGCTGGCACAGCTCCACGAGCTGGGGGTGGAAGTACGCCTGAAGACACGAGTCAGCAACATCACCACGGAGGGCATCCAGCTCGGTGCCGATTTCCTGCCATGCCGAACCGTGATCTGGGGCGCAGGGGTCGAAGCCAGTCCACTCGGCAAGCTCTTGGGCGCTCCGCTCGACCGGGCGGGACGGGTGCTGATCGAGCCCAGCTTACACATTCCGGGAGATCCCAATGTGTTTGTGATCGGGGATATGGCGGCCTTCACCCACCAGACCGGTCAGCCGCTGCCGGGGGTGAGTCCGGTGGCCATGCAACAAGGGCGTCATGTGGCGGCCCTCATCGAAGGACGGCTCAAGGGGTTGCCAGACACTCCATTTGTGTACTTCGATAAAGGCTCGATGGCGACCATTGGACGACGGCGGGCGGTGGCGCAGGTCGGGAAGCTCGAGCTGCGGGGGATGATGGCGTGGCTGAGCTGGTTGCTGGTCCATTTGGTGTTTTTGATTGGCTTCAAAAATCGAGCGGTGGTACTCTTTAACTGGACATGGAGTTACTTCACCTATGGACGGGGGGCCCGTTTGATCACCGGACGCCTGCTGGAGCCAGAGCATACCCGGCAGCGCCCACAAGATCCTGCGGCCTTTAAGCGGTAGGCCCGAGCCCCCCACACACCTGCGCGGGTGTCGTGCGCGTGATACCCGGAGCGAGAAGCGGCTGCGGAGGCACCATGAGCGATGCGGAGACCGTCTATTCACGCTGGGTCACACCCAACATTTTACAATACCAAGTAGAAGCGAATCTGTGGACGGTGGGGTTCAATCGATTCCACGAGAAAGGGTTTAATCCGATTGTAACGGCGCTCAACCGGCTGGCTCGAAACAACGGAACCAGCGACCGAGGGCGACGAAATACCGTCGAGCAGATTTGGAAGGTCATTCACAAGGTCAAAGAACGCATTCGACCTGAAGTGGCCTGGGAGTTGATTCAGGCGCTCAGAAAGTCCACTGCACTCAGCGAGCTGCTCGACGAGTTTGAGGCGGCTTATACGGGCAGCCGGTGGACCCGCCAAGCCAATCAGGACAAGATCGATGCGGCACGTAGCGCCTATTTAGAGCTCATCGCCATCCGGTTTCGTCAGACTGGGATCGAGGTCAAGCTCGCGCCGATGCTGGGCAAAGGGGGCATGGGCGCTGCTGTCTATCTCGCCACCGATCAACATGGGCGCGAGTATGCCTGCAAGATCGAACGCTGCGCTTGGCATAAGCTCACCCCATCACCCAACGCGAGAGCCCAGGAGTCCTTCATTAATGAGCGGCTCGACAAGCTCTACGAGGCAGATGTCACCACCACCTGCGTCGATTATACCCTCTATGGCCCTCATCGTTGGTATCTGTTCACCAAAGGCTCAAAGGTGGACTGGAAAAGCCTCAGCCTCAAGGACGTGGTGAGTGTGTTTTATGATCTACACACACTGCACAACTACGAGAAGTTTTACACAAAAACAGACCTAACTCAGCAGGTGGAGCTGGTGCATCTCGACATCCACCCCGGCAACATGATGATGTTTAAGGGGCGGCTGCGGCTGATTGACTTTGGCAACTCGTTTTTGTACACCAAAGATCGTGCTTTGAGCTTTTTTGAGCAACCCTTGCCTGATGGAGCGTCGCCCCAGCTCCACGGGGCGAAGGGCATCGTAGATCGTAATACCGCCAACATTTTGAATTATGTAAAGGACTGGAAGTCAACCCTCCCGGTGTCCATGCCCAATATCACACTTTGTCAGGACTGCCAACGAGAGTATCCTCTCGCGTTGAAGGTGACAACGTGTATGGCCTGTGGCTCTCAGAACTTGGCGACAGTGCCATCCGCCAGAATACCCTGGAATTTCTTGCCAAACTCAAAAACGTCCCGGTGGAGAGCCTGATGCTCAAGGATCCTCGGGTGTCGCTCCAGCTCCCCCCCTTTAAACCCGAGCAGTATATCTGCTTGGTGCTCACCGTCACACCGCTGAAAACGCATATCGGCTGGTCACGCAAAACGAAGACGTTTAAGGGTTTTGTCTCCGGTCAAAATATCTCCACGTACAGCGAGTCTCTCAAGACCCTGCCCACCATGAAACAAGCCTTCCCAGAGGCGGCACTGCTGGTCCGACTGCTGCTCTCCTGGTACGATGTGATGATGAATCGCCTGCTGAATGGAGAGCCTTATACCGCCCTCGACGCGGTGAAGTATTTTGATCCCACCGGCAGTCTCCAAAATCAGCTCAAGATGCATGGGCTCAAGCGACCTCGGGGGCTCAAGAAGCTGTCGGCGGAGGTCTGAGCGTTCGGAGGTCTGAGCGACAGTCTAAGGGACAGTCTGAGCGTTAATCGGCCCTCGGCAGGTCGAGGGCACCGTTCTGATCCAAAAATCCAGAGGGCTCCAAGCGCAGGCGCACGGTCTGAGGACCATAAAACGGAAAATCCTCCGGTCGAGCCAAGCTGGTCAACCCCAGGGTATACCAAATCACGACATCTTGTTGATCGAGGGATTCGTTGTCACCGGCCCAGCTCGACAAGCCCCCATCGGTGCCACTCCAGGCGCTCAGCTCTCCCGCTGCCGCCAGCTCGCCTTCTCGATAACGTGTCACCCACAGATGATGGCTCGGAAAGAGCACTCGCTTACGCGGCAAACTCTTTTCATTGGCCAGCGGAAAGGCATTCTCCTGGTTGAGAAGGACATATCCCCCGGAAACACCCTCTGTTCCACGCTCCCCCGACTTGACCACCCGCCACCGGCGCTGAGTAGGCATGTTCAGATCCCGCTGAGCTTGCACCTCCGTCAACAAAGGCAGCTCATCGCGCACAAAAGCAGTGCCCTCCGGGTTGTGTCGGCTCATGGGCAGGCTCTTGAGGTTGGTCTCGAGCACCGAGTTCTGCACGCCGTCAATGTCGAGATCCAAGCGCACACTGACAAACTGTTGTGAATTGGGGGCCTGAAACAAGGGGGTGAGCGGTAAGGCGGTCTGCGGTCGGCCTCCCCCTCGGCTCAGGCTCACGAGGGGATTGGCATGGGGCTCCGAGGCTCCCCCCGGAAGCTGAATGCGCATGGGAGGAGCCCCCAAGCGGGTCAGCTCGAGGCCCACACTCCCATCTTGCCGAAAAGACCAGGAGACCAGCAGCTCTCCCGCACTCAGCGCATGCAGGCTGCTGAGCACCAGCTCCATGCCACGACGCCCTTGTGCTCGACCGGTGTGAGGATCGTGCTGACGCCAAAGCACCCCCGCATCACGCTCATAGATGCCCACACGCGCAGGCCGCAGAGACACCTCGCCTTGTGCATCCACGAAAGGTTCGTCACGCAACACCGCATTGTCCGGGAGATCCAGCCCCCGCTCGAGGGGAAGGCTGTAGGTGCCCAGTCCTCGCTCGGCACCCTCCAGCACACAACGACCGGTCCAGGCTTCACCCTCGGGCTCACCGGTGAGGGTCAGCAGCTCGGCGAGAGAAGCCCGATAGAGCACAGGACGCCAGGTGGTGCCGTCTCGCCACTCGACTCGGTGGAGCACCAGCCCTTCACGCGGCTGGAAGCTGTAACGCAACCGCCACCGATCCCAGGTGAGGGCGTGGCCGTCGAGGGTAAAGCTCGGGCCTCGCGGCTGCACGGCAAAAAAAGGCTGGAGCGGAGGGCGGGGACTCGGGAGCGGAGGCTCGGCAGGCACCGGGACAGGGCCTTCGTCTTGAATGGCCACCACCTTCTGCGAGGTCAGCTCCACCAGGGCGCTGAGGCCCTCGACGGGCGAGGCGGTGGGCAAGGTGACGCCCGGCACAAAAGGCAACACTTTGACTCGACGAACACCTCGGGAGGCAGGGACCAGCCAGCTCAGCAGGTGAAGCTGCTCCGGCTCGGTGAGACCTCGGGCGGCAAGGGCTTGACGCCAGCGGGGATCGTGTTGGAGCAAGGCGGCGGCTTGGGCCTGCTCTTCGGGAAACAAAGGGGGCTGTGCTTCGGTGAGGGGCTGCATGGCGCGCGGCTCCGGGGAGCGCAGGTTGATCACCCGCTCGGCGAGCTGAGCGGTACGGGGATCCAAGAGCAGTGCGCGGGCTTCGCGACGGCTCTGCCGCTCGGGGCTGCTGGAGAGCACTTCAACTTTGGGGGGCTCTTTGAGGCTCAAGGAGACAAGCAGGTGGTCGGCGGTGAGCGGCTCGGCACGGAGGAGGCGCACGGCTTGGCGCAGCTCGTCGGCAGAGAGGGGCTCGAGAGGATGTGGGAGTGGTGCCTGAGCATGCAGCGGTGACTGGACAAGGATGCTCAACAAGCAGCACAGGACTGGCAGAATCCGAGAAGGGCTTTGGACCTGCGCAAAACGGCAGGCTGACAAAAAGGACATGAAAACTCCCGCAACAGAAGAGAGCGCGAACAGCCGCCACTGCGCCAGCTTGATCCTGCACGTATCCGATAGGCCAGATCTTCAGAGTAAGGGAGAAACAGCAGCCTGTCGAGTGAATAAGGCGAAGGGAGAAGTGCTCAACCCAGAGGTTGTGAGCATGCGCTGGGGGGGAGGGTTATCGTATTGCCTCATCTTTGGCTGGAGTATGGCAGAACGCGCTCCGCGAGAGCGGGAGAGCACTTGCTCAAAACCGGGTATAGGCTCTTGACACGAAGGAAAGAGAAGCTCAGACGCCATTAGGAGTTTTTGGCCACGGATGAAACACAGATGAAACGCGGATGGAGGAGCGGATAGAGCTCAGACAAGCATTCACCATAAATCTTAAACATGATTTGACCCCTTCCTCTCTCATCTTAGCGAGTAGCACCGGGGCGGGCAATGCAAATCCCCCCTCCATGCTCGATCCCCGGGCGGGCTGCCAGTCCCTGGTCGAAGTCGTGTTTCAGCGGCTTCATCTCCGTCACCAAGTCCGCACGCTCGAGCACGCGGGTGCTCGCCCATTACACACTGGAAATTTGCACCGTTGCGTATATTAATGTCGGTTCACTTGAGCCGGTGAAGCCCCCGTATGAGGATATCCGATGACATCGCAGAACTCCGCAAGCCTCACGCTCCTGCATCTCTCCGACCTGCACTTTGGGCAGGCGAGGGGGGAAGGTCGAGTTCATTTTGACCAGCAGAAGGTCGTCTCCGAGCTGC
>JBJTQF010000115.1:0-26846 GCA_046075485.1 Myxococcota bacterium
TTTTTTTGGTTTTTTGTTTTATTTTGCAAAGAGGACGCTGTCCTCACCCACGTCTTGGCCGCAACCACGCCAGACCCAACAGCACCCCCACCTCCACCACCGGGGCCCCCAGCCACATCCCCAACCCCCGAATCAGCATCACCTCCAGCCCCCACACCACCGCCCACACCTGCACCAACCGCTTCACCCGCCTTCGCTGCTCCTGAACCTGCCACGCCGAAATCCCCAACCCTCCCAGCACCCCCAAAACCCCCAGCTCCAACCCCAACCCCCCCCGATATCGCGAGCGTCCTTCCAACAGCTCCGCCAGCAACGTCGCCTGCACCACCACCCCCGGACGATACCCCCACGGTGTCGCCACGCGATCCAAATACGGATCCGAAGACCTTCCCAACACCACATGCCGCCCTCGAAGGCGCTCCACCAACACCGGAGACAGCGGGCCTTCCCCCAACAACTGCGCCGCCGATACCATCGGAAAATCCTCCGGTCGAGTCGGAGGCAGCTCCACCGCAAAGAGCCCATCCGTCGATATCCAGTGCTCCCCCAGCTTGATCCGCCGATGCCCACGATCCGGCTGAGGCGGCTGAGTCCCCGCCACCGCACGCCCCACCAACGAGAGCTCCAGCGGCGGCCCCTCCGCCTGGAGCGGCTCTGCATAAAGCGCCGCCCGTCTCACCGGCCCTCCCCGCTTGCCCGGCGCCAGCAACGCCGCAAATCCTCTCGGCACCTCCCGGAGCAACAACGGCATCGGCTCATCCGCACTCAGCCGATACACCGGCATGGGCCCCGTCGTCTCCGCCTGGAGAAATCCCCCTAAACCCAAGACCAGCTTTCCCGTCTGAGCCTGAAGCGCCGCCAGCCGTTGCTCCGCCACCTCCCGCGTCTCCCGTGGCTCCGCCGAGCGCGCACTCAACACCACATCCATCACCACCTGCGCCACCTGCGCTTCCTGGATCAGACGCTCCACCAGACGCGCATGGGTGCCACGCTGCCAGGGCCAGGGCTCCACCTCATCACTGAGATCCACAATCATCACCTTGTGCGTCGGAGGCGTGGGCAACAACGACCAGGCATACACATCCTGACGCATGGTATCCAACGAGGTCAGCAGACCACTCGCCCGCAACAACAGCAACACCAGCAGCCCCAGCAAGAGCCCTCCAAACCTCCGCAGGGAGACAAAACGCGCCCTCGGAGTCGGTTCTAGCTCCTGTGAGGATGGAATTTTCGGCTGCACATGTGTCGATGAATGTAGCGACGTATGCTGTTTCAGCTCTTCTTCTACGTTATAGATAAGTTCTGATTTAAGCGCCTGCCCCGCTGTCAGCGCCCCGGTCTCATCGCCCTCCACCGAGAACGTCTCACGCGCGCGCGCCTCTGGCGTATCCTCTGGAAACGTCTGCTCCAGCCGGACCTGCTCACTTTTTGAGCGAGATGCGGCCTCGTTCGTCCCCTGACACGCACGCACGACCCGCTCACACCAGCTCGTGAAGTCAAAAGGCTCCTCGAGCCGTCGTTCCAGCCGCTGGAGCTGATGCGCCAGCACCTGCGCATGGGGCGTGCGTTCTTCAGGCACACGCGCCAACAGCACCCTCAACACCTCCCGGAGCCCTTCCGTCAGCGGACCCGGCGGCAGCCGCATCAGGCGAGCCTCCACATCTGGATTCTGAGCACGCTGGAGTCCCACCAGCGGACTGGTCGCCTCATGAAACGGCTGGAGCGTATACAGCTCAAACAGCAGCAATCCCAGCGAAAACAGGTCGGAGCGATGATCCAGCGACGCCTCCCCCAGCGCCTGCTCTGGAGACATATACAACGTCGTGCCCTTGATCACCCCACTCTCTTGGGTGATGTCCAAGCCGATATCTGCACGCGCGATGCCAAAATCCGCCAGACGCGCTTCCCCGAAGCGGCTGAGCAGCACATTGGACGGCTTGATATCCCGATGCACGAGCTGAAGCGGCTGCCCCTGCTCATCGGTGAGCGTATGAGCATACGCCAGCCCTCGACAGAGCTGGATGCCCAGTGAGAGCAACGCCCCATCCGGGATGAGCTCCCCCTGCGTGCGATGAAACGTCAGCACCGTCTCCAGCGAGACCCCCTCCACCAGCTCCAGCGCCAGATACGGTTGACCCTCCACCAGCCCATAGTCCAGCGTCTGGATGATGTTCGGATGGTGGAGCAGGCCCCCCAGCCGTGCCTCCCGCAAAAAGAGCTGACGAAAGCTCGAGCGTGCGCCCAGATGCGTATGGACCCGCTTGAGCGCCAGCTTCCGCGAGAATCCATCTGGCCCACTGAGCTCCGCCAGATACACCGCTGCCATGCCGCCTTGACCCAGCAGGGAGAGCAGACGATAGCGGCCAAAATGTCGAGGTAATCCTTCTTCGAGCGGACTTTGCGAGTCGCTCATGCGCCTCCAGTGCATGACTGGAGGATCAGGGGGTGACCTTCAGCACACGCAGGTGGGTCGGATCCGTCAGATACAGCACCCCCAATGGGTCGATGGCCAGTCCGAGTGGCATGGTCAATCCGGCAGACAACGCAGGGCCACCCTCCGCGCCATCTCCAGAGTAGCCGATGCCTGCCACCGCTTCAATGATGCCGTCGGGATGTACACGCCGAACCCGAGCATATTGAGCAAAATAGAGGTTGCCTGCTCCATCTTGGGCCATAAAGCCGGGCATATACATCGTGGCATTGACGGCGAGCCCACCATCTCCGGCCAGGCCATAACCGCCGTTGCCTGCGAAGGTCTGAATCACCCCATCCGCGGACACCACTCGGATGCGGCTGTTGTTGGTGTCTGAGATATAGACCTCACCCTCTTGCCCGAGCAGCACCGCCCGGGGATAACTCAGCTCGGCATCGGTGGCCAGCCCGCCGTCTCCCGAAAAACCACCTTGCCCGACGGGGTCACAGACGCCCGCAAAGGTCTGGATACACTGTTTGCAGCCGTTCTCAAACGGGATGACCTTCCGAACGCAGTGGTTACGTTTATCGACGATGTAGATGTTACGTTCCTCATCCACCGCCACATCGGTGGGCTCGTTGAGTGACGCGCTGAGCGCGGGCCCTCCGTCTCCACTGTAACCAGCGGTGCCATTTCCCACCCGCGTCTCGATGATGCCTGCCGCATTGACCCAACGGATGCGGTGATTGTACGTGTCGGCGATCCACAGCGCGTCCTCATCGTCCATGAAGATGCCTGCGGGCTGGCGGAGTGCTGCGTCTGTTGCGGCGCCTCCATCTCCGCTGAACCCATAACGGCCACCCACCACCGTCTCGATGATGCCGTCCGTGTTGACGCGGCGGATGGCACAGTTGGGCTGGTCTGAAAAGTAGGGCTCTCCTGCCAAGCTGACCGCCAGATCCAGCGGAGAACCCACCTGCGCGTCGAGCGCTGGGCCTGTATCACCGTGATAACCTTCTCCGCCGTTGCCGATGTCGTGGTAGATCGGGCCTCCGAGGGTAAACCGTTGTGCGAGCTTGCTGTCGTCGCTGATGAGAAAGAACTCCCCGCTGCTGCTCTGGGTGATGGCCATCGGCAAGCCGATGCTTGCTTTGGTGGCCAGCTCCCCTTCGGTGTCGCTGATGCCGCTCGAGCCGTTTCCGGCCACCGTTGAGATGTTAAAGGAGGTATCTACCATCCGCACTCGAGCATTCCCATAATCTGCGATGAAGATGCGTCCGTCCGAGAGTCCCAGCACCCCTACCGGCTTGGAGAGCTTGGCGTCGCCTGCGGGCCCACCGTCTCCCGAGAAACCCTGGGTGAGTCCGGCCACTCGGTACATATTCCCGTCGAGGGCGATCTTACGCACCCGGTGATTGCCTGCATCGGCGATCAGCAGGGAGCCGGTGCTCGAGCGTCCGAGCCCCATCGGGGTATTGAGCAGGGCGCTCGTGGCGGGACCGTTATCCCCGCTGTCTCCTGAGACACCTGCGACACCGGCGACGGTGACCACCGTGCCATCACCTTGCACACAGCGGACTCGGTGCAGGTCTGGTTCGGAGTAACAGACTCGGCCCAGGCCATCCACGGCGACGCCAAACAGTCCTTGCATGCGTGTGTCGAGTGCTGCCTCTCCGTCTTCCCCGACGCCATACGTGCCGTTGCCGATCAGGGTGGAGAGTGTGCCATCCTTTTTGTACAGCCGGATGCGTCGATTGAAGGTATCCACGATGAGCAGTTCACCATCTGGCGCTGCAAAGAGCTGGGTGGGATTGGCGATGCTCTTGCTCAGAGCCGCACCGTCGCCGTTAAAACGACCGATGCCATCTCCGACCACGGTATAGATCTGAAACTCGGGCGTGAGCTTGCGGATGCGGTGGCCATGGTATTCTGCCAGGTAGATCTTGCCGTCGCTGTCGGCGGCGATCCCGTAGAGCTGGCCGAGGGAGGTCTTATGGGCAGCGAGTCCTTCGCCGTTGTAGGTACCGGTGCCTGCCAGTCGCTGGAGCAGATCTTGGACGCCGTTGCAGTTGCTGTCCAGGCCATCGTTGAGCAAGTCCATCGCCCCGGGATGGATTTCGGCTCGGGTATCATCGCAGTCATCGCCCCCGGTGGTGGTGGAGAAAAAACCATCCCCGTCCTCATCGAGCTTGTCTATTCCATCGCAGTTTTGGTCGATGCCGTCTCCGTAGATCTCGGTGGCGGAGGGGTTACGGCTGGGGTTGCTGTCGTCGCAGTCTCCGGCGAGCTCGGAGTAGCCGTCGTGGTCGTCGTCTCCGGCGGCGGTGCCTTCATCGACGAGCTGGTCGCAGTCGTTATCGAGTCCGTCACCCAGGCCGGTGTCTTGGGGATCTTCGCTGGCACCGGGGAAGATGGCCGGGTTGTGATCCGCGCAGTCTGCTGGGAGCACTCCACAGTCGGCGAGTGGAAATCCATCGTTGTCTTGGTCTGGGCAGGTGACTTCCAGCGGTGAGGGGCTGAGGGCTGACCATTGGGTGGGCATCAGCTCCAGGTCTAATCCGGTGTCGAGCTGTGCTTGAACGTGCCACTCGAGGGCACCGGGCAGCATACAGCCGCTGCTTTCCCACAGCGCGCAGCCTTCGGAGGGTGTGAGCAAGCCGTTCTCATCGGTAAAACCGGAGAGCCACAGGCCAGAGAGGGGCTCTTGCAGGGTGAGCCGCAGTCCTTCGGCGTCGAGGCCACTGCCTGCCCAGTTGAGCGGGAGGGCTTCGAGGGGGGGCTGTTTTTCGGGCGCGAGCAGCTCGAGGGTGCTGCGGGCTTCCACGCCGGTGAGGGCGCTGGGATTTTCAAAGGTGACGGGCCAGGGACAGAAGACACCTCCTTCGGAAACCGGGAGACCGCAGGTGGGATCGCTGTCGCCCAGGAGCAGGCGGAGGTCTCCCGCTGCTGCCACAGGAGCGGCTGGAAAGGAGCAGGCCCAGGTGGAGTCTTCGAGGGCCTCGCAGGGTGCGGAGACAACGGGCTGTGTGGACCCTCTCACCGTATAGAGAGCCACGGGCTGACGCATCAGCAAGTCCGGCTTGAGCAGCACTTGAAAGGGGGATGCTGGAAGCTCCGAGACCTCACGAGCGCAGGCGCTGAGCATCAACAGACTCCACAGAGGCAGCAGTCCTCGTGTGCGTGCGTGCGCGTGAGCAGGCGCGAGAGCGTGAGCAGGCGCGAGAGCGTGAGCAGGCGCGAGAGGGTGAGCAGGCGCGTGACGTCTGGGGGCATTCTCTTGAGAAGCGGGCCATGCCGTCGGCGAGTTGAAGGGGGAGCTCTGCATAACGGGCACCTCAGCAGCGAGCGGTTGAACATCAGAAAGCAGCGAGCCTGCGGGGGTCGCCGAAGGGCGAGCAGGCGGAAATCGGCTCAGGGTTTAAGCTCCACCACCCAGGGTTGAGTGGGGGGCAGTGCCAGGGGAGGCGTGAGGGGCAGCTCGATCTGAGCGGCGCCGGGCAACGCTGAACTTCCGGCTGGAACGGTGAGCGGCAAGGCACCTCGACCCAGCCAGACGGATGCGGGGGGCGTCCACTTCTCCGGCTCCAGCTTGAGCGGTCTGGAGACGGGGCTGAGGCTGCCGCTGAGCTGTACTTCGACGGCTCGACCTACGGGTAAGCGGAGTCCTTCTCCGGCTCGATTGCCGACAGCCACTTCTCCTTCGACCACCTGCACGATGAGTCCGCCGCTGGGGAGGCGTTCGACGGTAAAATCCGTGCCACGGGGGGCGGCAAACACGCTCTCGGCGGTGATGGAGAAGCGTTCTTCCACGTCTCCGAGCAGGCTTCCGAAGGTGGCGCGTACTCGGCCCAGGAGCAGCTCGAGGCTGAGGTTTTCGGAGTCATTGCCCAAGTTGCCCACCAGGATGCGGCTGTTGGGGGCGATCCACACCCGGCAGGCGGGCACAAAGAGGAGCTGGACCCACACCTCCGGTCCTGTGGAGATCAGATCTCCACGCTGGAGACTCTGGCCGACCTCGAGACGGCGGCTGGGCTGCTGGCCTGCGGGTGTCCACTGAGCGTCTCCGCCTACGGGCTGGAGGCGGGTCACGATGACCGCTCCCGCTTGTTGGAGCAACGAAGCCGAAGCAGGGCCTGTCGGCACCCCTTGAGCAGAGGAGGCAGACGGCGCAGAAGAGGGCGCTCCGGCTTGTTCCTCCGCCCACGCGGGGCGGAGCCATACACTCACGTAGAGCAGGAGGCTCAAGCTCAGCAGCCTTAACACGGCGTGGGGGATGTGTGCAGCTTTAGAATGCATAACTCAGCTCCAGCAGCCCGACCCAGCGGCGATATCGGCGGGGTTCAGCGGCTCCTTCTTCAGATTGTACGGTGGTCTCCCCTGCCCCCAGTGAGGCGGTGAGGGCCAAGGGCCGGGTGAGGCCCGCGCTCTGTCCAGGCAGCGCCAGCCCTTGCCGCGCTTGTACCTGAAACCCATACGTGAGCACATACCAGTCGCGGAGCTGGAGGGTTTGTCCATCCAGCGCCAGATTCAGCTTTCGTTGAGCTGACAGGTTGAGCTCCACCGCCCAGCGGAGGGCTGCTCCTGCCCCTGTAAAACGTGGGTCTTGTGCATGTTGTGTTAGAACCAGCGCCTCGAGTCGCCCTCGCGCGCGCGCGGGAGGGGTCAAGAGGCTGGCTCTCAGTCGTTGTCGGGGGCCCTGTTGCTGAGCGGTGCAGCTCAGACCGGGCACACTGCCATCACACGGCAGCTCCTGAGAAAACGTCACGCCCCAGATGGAGGGCAAATCCGCCAGCCACTCATAACCTCCTTCGTAGTGGAGCTCGAAGAAGGGCAGCGAGGGGGGCGTCCAGCGCAGGCCCACCAAACCCAAGCGGGAGGCGGGCAGCCACGCAGCACCTGCCCTTGCGCTCTGGAGCTCCACCGTCGTATGCAGGGCTGGCAACAGCCGAAGCTGGAGCTGCAAACGCTGGCGCAGCTCCTGAAATGGTGCCAACGAAGCCGCCAGATAACCACGATGTTGCAGCCGATACCGTGCTTGGAGCCGAAACGAGCTCTGAGTTTGACCGGCTCGTGCCTCCAGGTGGGTCTGCACGAAGGCGCCACAGGAGGGGTTGAGCGGTTCATCTCCCAACATGCCCGGCGCACAGTCGAGGGGATGCTGGCGAGGGGCTCCGCCGGGATTCTGGTCGTACCCGGTGGCGAGCCCCACTTCCAGCGCCCATCCTCGGTCGGACGGCTGAGCCCGCTGCTGGCTGAGGAGCTGTTGTGCTTCGTCGGCGGTCTCTGGGAGTCGAGCCGCCAGCTCGAGCAGGGCCAGTCCTTCGGTGCGCTGACCGAGCTGGAGTTTGACCAGACCCAGCTCGAGGGCCAGTTGCGGATAATGCGCCACCGCTTCGGAGTGCAGCACCTGCTCGAGGGAGAGAGCTGCCGCTTCAAAGCGTTTGAGGCGGGCACAGGCGATCCCTTGCAGATAATGTGCCAGTACCCACGAAGGTGAAGGGCTCTGTAGGTGTGCCAGAGCACGCTGGCTGTCTTTCAGGGCTTCTTCGTAGGCACCGAGCTGGAGGGAGGCGAGGGCTCGAGTCAGCAGCACGTCCAGATCGGCACTTCGGAGGCTGGGTGTGGCCGGTGTGAGGCTCTGGAGCGGCTCAGGCAGGGGCTGCATCTGCGCGTTCAAGGGGGAGGACCACAGCAGGCCGAGCCACAATCCCCAGCAGAGCAGGAGCGTTTGACGGGTCATGTGCCTGGAGCGTTTGGCGCCCATGCCTCTCCCGCAGACGCCGCCGTTGCTGGAATTTGAGGCGTTGCGGCGGGCGGTGGAGCCACTTCCGTCTGGGACGTACCCACGACTTTTTAAGAGAAGGACGGTTCTGGATGTCATCATATCCACAGGATATCACTCTCCAGGGTCGAGCGGCAACGATTGCCCATGTTGGAGTAAAGCGCCACGGGGTTCAGGTGGGATTGCTACCAAGTGGGGTTCCAGGAGAGGGGAAAGGGCAGGTTTTTGATAAAAACAGGCAGAAGCGGCTGTCATCTCTGACAATCTGGATGGAAATTGACCATGTGACTGCACGCCGGACGCTTTTGGGGCTGTCGAGTGGTGTCTGGGCTGGTTTTGCTCGGGGGGCGAGCGCATGTGAGGGGATGTGGGCCGAAAAAATGGAGGCTTCGAGGGGTGCCCGGAGGCATTTGGGGGGTCTACTCGACTTGACCGGAAGTGGCGGGTGTGGTCCGCCTGACTTGACCGGTCAACGGCGTTTGGGTCGGATGTGTGGCTGAACGAGCGGGCGCGCGCATCACAAAAAAACGGAGTTATTGCGCTTACTTATATAAAACGGAGTGGGGTGTGCGTTCTCCTGGCACACCGGATGGAAGAGGAGGTAACTGCGATACGGTCGCACCTGCTGGTCAGGTGAAGGGGTCTTGAAAAGTGTCTAACAGGAGAACTCTATCATGAAGTCCTTTAAATTGAGTGTTTCGTCTCTGCACGTCTCACGGCTGGGTGAGCGACCCGGCCTGACAATGGCGGGACTTTATATGTCGAGTGTGGGCGTGTGGGTGCCGGTGGGCCTGGTGGCGTTGCTGGGCTGTCAAGGGTTGGACTCTGAGGGCCTCGAGGGGGATGCTCACGCCATTGAGGTGGCGATGCCAGAGCACGATGCCAGCCCGATGGTGGGGGGGAGCTGTGGGCCGGCGGCGGTGCTCTCCGACGAGTTTGAGGATGCGTGTACATTGGCGGCGTATCAGCAGAGTGGGTTGACCCATGCGGATGTGGACATCGACACGCGCACGGCGGGGCACTTGACCTTGACGTGGCGGGGCACGGCACCTGCTTATTCCGGGTGGTATCAGGACTATCACGGCGCGTTGTTGTCAAAAGCGGTGACGGGAGACTTTATCGCTCGCACGCGCTTGAACGTGCGGGATGCGGCGGACTTGGCGCAGACGCCCTCGCAGACCTTTAACTCGGTGGGGTTGCTGGCGCGGGATCCGGCCAGTGTGCAGGGGGATGAAAACTGGATTGCCTACAACTTGGGTTTCCAGGCGTATGCGCTGGGCACGGAGGCCAAGACCACCCAGGATTCTGCTTCGACGTTGTATCTGACGGATACGGGCAGTGCTCAGGGGGAGCTGCTGATGTGTCGGGTGGGGGGGACATTCCGTCTGTTCCGCCTGATCGACGGGGCCACAAGCTGGGTGCTTGACCGGACCTTTGAGCGGGCGGACTTGCCTCAGACGCTCAACGTGGGGATCATGTCCAATGCCTGGGAGGTGCCGGCGGACATTCGGGCGGAGGTGGACTATCTCCGCTTTGATGTGCCTTCGGGGGCTGCGGATTGTACGGTGGAGGCGCTCAACCAAGCGTATCCTCCCAGTGGGTGTGCGGCGGCGCAGGGGTTCTCGGACGAGTTTGAGGATCCCTGCTCGTTGAGTGCGTGGGCGCAGGAGAACCTGAGCTACACGGAGACGGATATTGATGACAGTGTGGCGGGTAATTTGTCGGTTCGGTTCCTTGAATCGACGCCTCGTTACAGTGCTTGGTATGAGAACTTCACGGCTCCGCTGCTGCACAAGCCGGTGACGGGGAACTTCCTGGTGGTGACGCGGGTTAATGCGCATCATGTGGATGGGGAAGCGCTTGCGCCGTCGAGCTGGTTTAACTCGGCGGGCCTGATGATGCGGGATCCTGCCAGTGTGGGCGGCAATCAAAACTGGCTGGTGTATAATCTGGGATATCAGTTTGAGTTCGTGGGAACTGAAGGGAAGACCACGGATAACTCCAGCTCGGTGCTGACCTTGTTGCCCACCGACGGACGGTATGAGGGACGACTGGCGGCGTGCCGATATGGGGCGACGTTCCGTATGTTTCGGCAGATCGATGGGGATGCGGGCTGGAGGTTGGATCATACGTACCAGCGAGCGGATCTCCCCGCGACCCTGGATGTGGGGCTGATGGCCAATGTGTGGGAGCTGCCTGCAACGACACATGCGGAGTTTGAGTATGTACGGCTGACGGTGCCGACGGCGAAGAGTAACTGTTCGGTGAAATATCTCAACGCCGTGATGCCGTAACCCCTACAAAACACGGGTCAAGGGATGGAATCCCTTGCAGGAGAGTCTGAGAGGACAGCGTCCTCTCAGCTTAAACAAGCAGCGCAAAAAAACAAAACACGGGTCAAGGGATGGAATCCCTTGCAGGAGAGTCTGAGAGGACAGCGTCCTCTCAGCTTAAAAAAGCCGCTTTCCAAGCAGCTTTTCTTTTTTATTGAAAGGGCTTTGCCCTTTCAAACTATCCCAGCAGGGGCCAGCGGGCCCCTGCACCCCATTTTGTTAGGGTTGTTTCTCGAGGGGTGTTGAGATGCCTTGTGGTGGTAGGTTCTGAGACGGCCTCGCCGCCCCTCGTTCTGTCGCCCCTGCCTGTTGATACGGTTTCCCCGTCAGTCGTGCGATGGTCGTTTTCAGCCGACTCGAGAAGTAACACGACATAAACACCGGTGCATCCGCTCCCAAAAACGGATCATTCATCTTCATCGTGCGTACCAGCAGCATGACCTGTTCCGACACACTCACGGGGCAGCCGGCCATCCGCGTCACCTGTTTCCCTTGATTTGCCATCCACTGCCCATTCACCTTCACCATCTTATACAGGACATCCTCAGACTTCGCCTGGTAGGGACTCTTCTTCGACCGGTCCTCATAGATGCTGGGCATATCCACGGGTTTACCGGCCACCTCCCCCTTAAACGACGCACAGTCCCCAATAAACACCACCTTCTCATCCTCTTTTACATCCAGCGTCCCTTCGTACTTCCCAAACACCACATGCAGACGTTTACTCTCTGCAATCTTACGATCCGCCGCTTGGTCATACTGGCGCAAGATCTCAATGGCCTCCTCCAGCGCACCCGGACAGCCGCCCCAGCAATAGTCCGATGCAGTGCCCTCCGGTGGAGGCCCCGCATACGCCCGAATATGAGTCTCCTTAAAATACTCCTCCACCCGGATCAGCCCGGTACGGAATCCTTTCGCACGCGCCTGCGCCTGCTCGAGGTTCAGCTCGCCGACGAGCTGGATATCCTCCAGCTTTACCGGACCAAACCCACGCTCATAGGCCATCCGAATATGATCCACACTCAGCGGATCCAACCCAATGATGTGACAACAGACCGCATCAAACGCCACCTGATTATTGCCCATGATCACCAGGCCGAGATCAAACGGAATCGGCGTCAACATCCGACCTTCCCCCGCCGTGATCGCATCAATGGCGATAAATTGAGGCTGGATGATATATTGTAAATCCGCCACCTTCTCGTTGAGCTTGTGGTCATGGTCAATCAGCCGATGCCGGTCATCCTGAATCCCGATATAGTTCTTCATCGAGAACGTAACCGTCGTCCAGGGATGCGCCTTAAACTTGGGACAGTTCACAAAAAAGTCCGCCTTGGCCACCGGCTCCGGGGTAAAAAACGAGTCCCTGAGACGCTGCGGATGATACAAAGGGATCTCCACCTGCGTACACTCCTCAAAGTGATACGCCTTCACACCCCCCACTCGGTCGAGCAGCTCGTAATAGCCAGCCCCCTTAAACGAAAAGCGCGTCGGAATGGTAATGCCACACCGCTCCCCGAGCGCCAGCTCCGTCAGGTCCGAAGCAGCACGTCCCTTGAGCGCCCGTAACACCCCCTCCAAAAACTCCGGGCGCGTATACGCATGCGGGAACTGCGCGCCCGAGGCTACACAGTTCGGCTTGACAAGTGTTCGACCCCGAGGCCGAAGCTCAAGCCGCTCCAGCCCCTCCGTCACAATGCGCTCGATCCGCTGAGGGTCATACGTGGGACATGTATATAAAATCACCGTCGGCTTGGTCATGGGTACTCCTCCTAATTGGCATCGATAGCAGATGAATATCTCACATTCCCATGACTATACAGTGTATAAAAATCGAAAACCATATGCGAATGCGCATACCTGTGGCAGCGATGGTGGCACTCGTCCGAAAAGACGACTCGTCCCAGTGGAGGCAGAAGTGATTGTTCCTTGTCAGCCCATTCAGTTAGACCGGAGCGTGAGTAGCCCTCTTGCCTTCGAGCTCGGCAATTATACCACCACCGCCCTGCTCGGTTCCCCCGACGAGTGGCAGACCTTCGCCGCCCTCGGCCTCGTCGGACGCACCGACCGCGCACTGCCCGGCCTCAGTCGCTTTGAACATCTCGAAGAAGCCCGCTTCTATCGAGGCGTCGCCGCCTGGATCGGCGGAGACGATGCCGCAGCCCTCCAGGATCTCCTGCCCCTCGTCGAAAATCCACACGCACAACGTTTGGCTCAGCTCATCCAGAAGCCTCAGATCCATGTGCTCACCCAGTGGCCCTCCAAGTATGCCCTGGCGAGTTTTACCCTGGCCGCCATCGACGCAGACCCTCACTTTCGGCTCTCCAACCTGGGCTTCAATGAGGGAGACCTCCAAAATCGACCGGGCATCGACCTCCACCAGCTCTATCGGCCCGACGATGTGCCCGATTTTTACGCCTGCGTGATGCTCGAGTGGCACTATCTGCCCCAAAATCTGCACAGCGCCCCCTTCCCAACCCTGGCCCATACCGCCGACTTTGACCTCCACATCCAGATCATCCAGCCCTGGCTGGCCATGTTCGATGAGCTGATCGTCAACGACGGCACCGAGTATCAGCACCTGCGAGGTCTCAGCCACCTGCCGATCTCGACGATGCCCTTGACCTTCTGTATCCGTAACAACCTGCCCGCCCTCCACGGCGTCGAGCGCCCCATCGATGTGTACCTCTCCGGGACCAACGTTCATCCGTACCATCCCGATAAGCTGCACCTGCTGGAGAAAGTGCTCGCCGAGCGCAGCCTCAAGCTCCACCTCCAGAACGGTTTTACGCCCGCCGAAGAGTATTATCAGCACCTCAACCGGGCCAAAGCCAACTACTGCTATATTCGACATACGGGATGTATGCCCTCTCGCGCCGTGGAAGGACTGGCGATGGGCAATGCGATGGTGGTAGACCGCGCCAGCGTCTTCCGGCTCTACTTTACCGAAGAAGATGGCTGTTTTCCCTACGAAATCGGCGATCAGAGCTTGCCTCAGCAGCTCCTCCACATCGTGCAACACTGGGATCAGATCGGAGAAGCCGCTCAACGAGGCGCTCGGCGAGTGCGCGAAGAGCTTCATATGCAGCGGGTGGTCTCCAAATATCTGCGCTTCCTGACCTTCTTGGCCGCCCGGCCTCGACCTCGACGCCGACCCTATCGGCTTCAGCCGCCGCTCCAGAAACGTGCGGTGCTGTGGAAAGGCTGGACCCCCTCTCGTATCTCAGCGTGGCAGGAATATTCGGATGCCAACCTACAGGCGCTCGAGCAGCGCCTTCAGCGGAACGTCTCCGCCAACACCTGCAACGAGCTGCTGAGAGAAGTGGTGCTGGCCTATTATTCGTATGATCTGGGCCTGCCCGTCTCCAAGAAGAATGAGCGCCTGCTCCATCAGACCCTCGACTTTTGCAGTCGTGTGGTGGACGCCTTCCCCGAGAACCTGGTGCTGCGGTTTAATATGATCCGCGCCAGCCTGTATTTTGCCGAGCCCAAAGCGGTCACCCGCGCTCTGCACCTGCTCGACCAAGTGCTGAGCAGCCCTCCCGAGCTGTGGCAGCTCCAGGGCACCGAAGACGTGATGCCCTGGGATTTTGCGTACAACCTCTTCAACTATCGTCGTTATCTCGACCTGATGACCCTGCTGCTCTCGGGAGAACGCAGCGCCACCGTTGAGGCTGTGCAGGTCATCCGTGCGTCGTTGTATTATCATCTCTCGAAGTATACGGGCCGCCTGGAACACTTGCGTCAAGCCTATCAGCTCGATCCGGAGTACAGCACCTTTGCCCTCGGGTATGCCCGCGCGCTGGTGGAGCAGCAGCAGCTCAGCCCTGAGCAGGATCAAGAAGCCCTCCAGCTCCTGGAGCCCCTGGCCCGTCACTCCGCCGCCTTTTCAGAAGCGGTGGAGCTCTTGATGCGACTTCAGCAAGAAGGTCGAGTCCACTGCCCCGAGCTCCCGGAGCTGGAGCGCCGCAAGCTCCTGCTTGAGCAGAATGTGCGGGATCTCGAGCTCATCCCGATGATCCTCTTTAAGCCCGCGTATTTTGACGCGCGCGCCTGATCCACCTGCACCTCGTGGGGAGGCCGCTTGACACGCACGATGCGAGACCCGCGCCGGTGGAGTCTGATCCTGGCCCTGCTGCTGAGTCTTCCTTTTTTGGACAAAGCCTATCACATCGACGATGCTAACTTTTTGCACCTGGCCGAGCAAGCACAGCAGTCTCCGCTGGGGCTCTATCATGCCGCGATCAACTGGGGAGGCAGTGCGGAGCGTGCCTTTGATGTGCTCTCGAACCCGCCGGGGGTGGCGTGGTGGCTGGCACTGGTGCGGAAGCTGGGAGGCTCCGCGGAGTGGCTGGCCCATCTCTCCCTGTGGCCTTTTTTGGCCATGACCCTGGAGGGGATGCGGCGGCTGGCCCAGCGTTTTCTGCCGGAGCCGGAAGCGTGGGGAGACTGGCCTGCTCTGTTATTGCTTTTCTCACCGGCGTTGTTTCTGGCCTCTCAGACGATGATGCCCGAGCTGCCCCTGGTGGGGTGTTATGCCCTCGGTTTGGCCTTGACCCTGGAGGGTTATGCCACTCACGCCTTGCGCACGGTGATATGCGGGAGCCTGTTGGCGGGAGCGGCGGCCCTCTTTCGCTACAGTGGCCTGACGGTGCTGCCTCTGCTGCTGCTCTATGGCGTGCTCTTTCGGCCTGCCCGCCGGCTGTGGTGGCTGAGCCTGCTGTTGGTGGCCCTTCCGAGTGTGTTGTGGGCGGCCCTGAGCACGGTGGAGTACGGTCGGCCTCATCTCCTGGCGATGGTGGGATTTCAGACGGAGCATGCGGAGGCGTCGTTTGGGCTTCACAAGGGGTTGTATCAGCTCACCAGCTTGGGCTTGGCGCTGGTCTTGCCGGGGCTGGGGGTGCTCCTCGGGGTGCTCTTCGGAGCGCTTTTCGGGGTCTCGTGGGGGGGCGTGCAGCAGCGGACTCGGCGGGTCTGGGGGCTGGGAGGGCTGGCGCTGGGAGGGCTGGGTGGGCTGACCGTCGCACTTCACACGGGGGTGCCGACTTTTTCGTGCCTGCTGTTGGTGCTGGGCATGGGCTTGGGGGGGGCGGTGCTGGGGTGGGCGCTCGAGGCGCTGCGTCCGGGGGTGAGAGGAGGCCGCTGGCGTCGGCTGCTCACCGGGAGGGGAGGGCAGGACGCGGAGCTGTGTTTTTTGGCCTGCTGGCTCTTGGGGGTGTTGCTCTTCAATCAGAGCTTACGCTTTGCTTCGGTGCGTTACTTGCTGCCGGGGGCGGTGCCGGCCTTGCTGCTGGTCTTGCGGCGTGGCACCTGGGCATCGCATCCGCTGTGGCTGGCGTGGGCCTGTCGGCTGGGTGGAGGGCTGGGGCTGCTGGTCTCATTGGCTTTGGCGAGTGCCGATCAGCAACTTGCCAATGCATACCGCGCGGGGGTGGAGCGCCTCCCACCGCTGGAGGGCACCCGCTATTTTGTGGGACACTGGGGGATGCAATATTATCTCGAGCGCGCGGGTGCGCTGCCCCTGAGTGAGCGTGAGCCTCCGCTGCTGAAGCCGGGAGATCAGCTTGTGAGCGCGGGGCATCCCTGGCCTCAGCAGCCGGAGCATTTACCACCTCGCCGAGTGCTGGGGCGGTGGCCGGTGACGCCCTGGCCGGGGCTCTGGACGGTCTCACTGGAAGGGCGAGGCTGTTTTTATGCGTTTCTGCTGGCACCGGGGCCGACGCCGGCATACTTACCCTTTGCGTGGGGGAGCGGAGAGCTCGACGCGCTGGTGTTGGAAGAGGTGGTGGCGCAGGAGGTTCAAAAATGAGCGAAGGGGCAGGGCAGGAGCGGCTCTTGATTGTGCTGCCTGCGTACAATGCGGCACGGACGCTTGAGGCGACCCTGGGGGATATTCCGGCCACGCTTAAGGCGGAGCTGCTCTTGGTGGACGACGCTTCTTCTGACGAGACGGTGGCGCTGGCCCGTCGGTTGGGTCTTGAGGTCTTGGTGCATGCTCAAAATCGGGGATATGGGGCCAATCAGAAGACCTGTTATCGGGCGGCGCTGGAGCGGGGGGTGACGTATGTGGCGATGTTGCATCCCGACCGGCAATACGATGGGGGCCGACTTCCGGCGATGTTGGAGATCCTTCAGCGGGGAGAGGCCGAGCTGGTCTTAGGCTCACGTTTTCTGAGCCGAGATCCGCGTCATGATGGTATGCCGAGCTGGCGTTATTGGGGCAATCGGGGGCTGACCTGGGTGCAAAATGGGGTGTATGGGCAGGCGTTGAGTGAGTATCACACGGGCTTGAGGGCGTATCGAGCGGATGCGCTGGCGCGTCTTCCACTGGAGGCATGCTCAGATGACTTTCTCTTCGATCAGGAGCTTCTTGCCTACGCACTGCTTGAGGGCATGCGCATCAAGGAAGTGGAGACGAGCTGTCGTTATGAGCAGAGCAGCTCGAGTATTTCCTGGGTGGGTTCTATACGTTACGGGCTCGGGAGTCTAAAAGTGCTGGGTCAATATCTCGGGAAAAAAATGATCTGGCAAGATCGGAAGGAGGGCTAAAGCTGGGCATTGGTGTACCGAATGAGAAAGAGAAGATCCAATCAACCAATGCTGAAGCAGGAGTCTTATATGGCTGTCATTGAACGTCGCGTGACACCACGTTATGAAGTGGGGCTGGCCACACGTTTCCGCTCAGGAAAGGGTGTGGTCGAGGCACAAACCTATTCGATCAGTCGGCACGGTATCTTCCTGCTGACGGACGAGCTCCGTCAGGTGGGAGAGCTGATGCAGCTCTACCTGGAGCTCCCAGCGGGAGACGATGAGCCCATCCGGGTGATTCGGGTGATGGCGGTGGTGGCCTGGACCCTGACCCCCGAGGAGGCGGCAGGTCGTCAGCGTCAGCCCGGCATGGGTATGAAATTTTATGTGATGGCTTCTCGGGACAAGGACTTGTGGGATCAGCTCCTGGACCGCATCGAGCGGGAAGGGGCCATCGACCAGAACAAGGTGGGGCTTCGGGTGCGTCGAGCGGAGCACGAGGGAGGCCCGATGCGTTATATGCTCCGGGCGCGTTCGATGGCGCTCCTGCTGCGTTTTGCCACCCACGAGCTGACGGAGGGTGAGACCTTTCTCCGCACACCGTTGCTGCGCCGTCCGACCGAGCAGGTGGACTTGGTGTTGATTCATCCGGTGACGGAGGCGGAGTTCATCTTGCCGGGGTTGGTACAGCGGGTGCAGAACGGCTCGCCCACCGAACGAGGCATGGCGCTCTCGTTCCTGGAGTCCAAAGATGCCCTGATCCATCGGTTTGAGCTGTTTGTGCAGAACGGCCATGACTCCCGGATGGAAACGGCGGTCTGAGCTCGTCTGGCATCAGCAGGTTGAGGGGATCTGAAGCAGAAGGCTGGAGGTGTGGACACATCTCCGGCCTTTTGTGTTTGAATGGCGGCTCGTTTTGAGGCAGCCTGAGTGACAACGCGGAGCCGCGGGAGCATCTCCTGCGTCTCGGAGATACTTCGACCCTCGTGTTGCTGCTTGAAGGATGGGATGTTACGGCTGAGCTTGTACTCGAGTCACAAATCTCTTAGGGAGGGTGCTCTGAAATCGGGGATCCTGGGGATGTTCTGGCTGCTCCTGTGCCTGTGCGCGTGTACGCCTGCGGGTATGCTCCACGAGGAACATTTTGTGGCCCCCGAGCGTTTCTCTTGGCGGAGCCCGGAGCCTCCCTTCTGGAAGCTGACGGAAAATCGGCGTGGTCCTGTTCAGACCCGGGTTTTGTATCATGCTTCCGAAAAGGATGCGGACCTGTTTGTGCATGCCATGCCGCTCCCACGCGGGGCGGAGCAGCTTCCGCTCGAGGTGCTGGCTGAGCTTCAGTTTATGCAGGTCTTGGGTCAGCGGGGGGGAATGCCCGTGCTCGACCATGAGCTTCGGATTGTGCTGGATGAGCGCGAAGCGGTGGGTTTGGTGGGGACTCGTTATGACCGTCCGCTGGAAGAAGACTGTGCCCTGATCATCACCCGGAGCCAGGGGTATCTGGTGCGGGTGGGGTACTGTGCGCCGCCCGCTCATTTTGAGGGGCTGGCGAGTGCCTTTGAGCAGCTCCTACGTCACTTTAAGCTGCTCCTGCCGGGTCCGTTTGATCCGATGGTGCTGGAGTCTACGTCGCCGGGAGCGCCGGGGCCTTCGCCGGGGTCGTGGCGAGGGCCTCGTCGTCCTGCCGCACCTTCCACCCCGATCTCCAAAGAGGAGAGCCGTCGTTTTTGAGCTTCAGCCGTTCCAGTGTTGCTCCAGCCGTCGGATGGCTTGGAGTGGCATGGGCGTCTCCAGCAACACCTGAATGTTGTGGCGGATGTCCTGGCTCTCCAGGCTGTTGAGCAGGGAGATGCCGGGCCCCAGGTGTTGGATGCCCTCCGCCAAGACGCAGGAGAGCTGATCTTGCCGTTCGATCTCCAGAAGCTGCTCGGGGAGCGAGAGGGGCGCCAGTCGTTGTGCCAGCCCCCACGCGGCGTCTCTGGCCCGCTTCATGGAGAAGTTGATCAACCGTTCTTCTCCTGCCGGATTCCACAGGCTCGCAAGCTCATATCCAGGACAGAGCTTATCCAGCGCCCGATCCATCGGAGGCACCATCGACGCCAGCAGCTCGTTGATGCGGTTGAAGTCCGTGTGCAGGCTCTCGAGCTGAGTGCCAGGGCAGATCCGCGCGGCGGCGATGCCCAGGTCGAGGTTGATGTGGGCGTTCATCCCCAACGCCAGGTGCTGCAAGATGCTCAGCCTTCGGCCTTCCTGCGCTTCAAAGGCCCGGAGCCACACACGAGAGGGCAGCTCTCCTTTTTCGGCGAGCTGCACGGCGTCAAAGTATCGCTGGGCAAAGAGGATGTCGAGCTGCTCCATCCGCGTGTTGTCGTCAAAGCGGCCTGCGTGGATGGCGTCGCGCACGGCGCAGGTGACACGATAATAGAGGGCGGCAAAATACCCTCCGCGACTGCGACGTGCGAGGGCTTGTTGTAGGAGCCCTTCCATGTGGGTGATGACTTCGTCGATGCGCTGATATGACATAGGCCCCTCCAGAAGTGTGTCAGGACAGGGTAACACGATGTCAGAGCAGGCAGCAGCGCAAAAAATGGGGGGGCTTCAGACTCCGGGCAGACTCACACCGATCAGAAGTAATAGTGGACGCCCATGCCACCTTCGACCCCCGCGCCGAGCCACACGTCATCCGAGGAGGTCACGGGAGGGGTATAGAGCACGATGCGCGGGCGCACTTCCATGAAGATCTCAACCGGCAGGTCTTTGACCAAGATGGACATGCCGAAGACCCCTTCGAGTCCTCCCTCAAAGGCCACCGAGGAGCCTGCTTGCGCCTGCATCCGGGCGCCCACACCTGCGTAAAAAGGCAGGCTATAGGTGCTGTCCGGCACCACCACCGGGCGGAAGTGATACTCGTAGCTGCCCGAGAGCGCCACCGAGTTTAACCCCGAAGATCCCAGGCGGAGCTGAATGCCCTGAGCCGGATCAAGCGCCAGCTTAAAGCTCAGGCCGCTGAGGTTGCCTACCAACAAACCCAGGCCCACAGGACCACCTTGACGCTCCGCCGTGGAGGGAGCAGATGAAGTGGCCGACGCTTGGGCTCGACTCTCTCCGGGCAGGAGGCTCAGCGCCAAGACCAGGGGGCTCAAGAGCAGGGCCGGTGAGCAGCTCTGCCATGCGGAGGGAGTGAACCCCTTGGGTTTGTGAAATCGTAGCTGTGTTGTGGTGTCCATGATACGGTCTCCGTCGTCATGAAGCGGGGGTGAGGGCCGGAGCTCGGACGCAGGGCCACTCGACCTCACATCCGCAGAAGTCAGTGGAAGAGGTAAAGCTGTGCATGAACAAGATAACCACAACGCTATGGAAGGGAAGTCTTTTTACGAAAAAATGAAGGAAAGTAGGTCCAGGGCGGGGGCGAAACATCCTCAGATCTGAGTGCCCGGCAGAATCACCGCATCTTTCGGAATCACCACAATTCCATCGCGGATGAAGTAGTTGTCTCCGTCCTCGTGTTGCACCCCTTTGATGTTGCGAATCAACGAACCATCACCAATGCGTGCGTTTTTGTCGATGATGGCACCTTCGATGTGAACGTCTTCGCCGATGCCCAGAGGCACAAGGGTTGGTCGGGTGCGCTCCCATTCTTCGTAGGGCTCGTAATAGTCGGCACCCATCATCACAGTGCGCCGGATGACCGTGCCTCGGTTCACACGGCTGCGGATGCCAATGATCGAGTCTTCGATGATCGAGTCGCGGATCAGACAGCCTTCCGAGATGATCGAATGATGCACACGACAGTCATATACCTTCGAGCCCGGGAGATAACGAGGCCGCGTATAAATCGGCGCTTCGTTATTATAAAAATGGAAGTTGGGCGTCGGATTCACCAGGTCCAAGTTGGCTTCATAAAATGCTTTGATGGTCCCGATATCTTCCCAATAATCGTCAAAGATATGAGCGTACACCGGCACCTTATGAATGGCCTCCGGGATGATGTCATGACCGAAGTCCAGGTTGGAAGGATTCGATAGAGACTTCTCCAGCGCCTTCATATTAAAGAGATAAATGCCCATCGAGGCCAGATAAGGCCGCGTCGGATCATTAAATCCCAGCCGCGCAAGCTGCTCCGGTGAACACACCATATGGTCCAGCGTGGCCTGATCTTTGGGCTTCTCGCAGAACTCCGTGATCCGGCCCTTGTCGTCCACCTTGAGCACACCAAAACCCGAAGCCTGATCACGTCGCACCGGCACCACCCCCACCGTCACGGTGGCTTGTGTGGCTTTGTGCTGCTCAATCAGCTTACGATAGTCCATCCGATAGAGCTGATCTCCCGACAGAATCAGCGCATTTTTGATCGAGGGTGTGGCAAACCGATGCATATGCTTTCGCACGGCATCGGCAGTCCCCTGGAACCAGTCACCACTCTCTGCGGTCTGCTCCGCCGCTAAGATCTCCACAAATCCTTCCGAGAAGGGATCAAAACGATAGGTGCGCACCACATGACTGTTAAGTGATGCCGAATTAAACTGCGTCAACACAAAGATTTTACGCAGCTCGGAGTTGATGGCATTGGACACCGGAATGTCAATCAGTCGATACTTCCCCGCAATGGGAACGGCGGGTTTACTTCGCACGCGCGTCAAAGGATAAAGACGGCTTCCTTGTCCACCGCCCAAGATGATCACCACCGTATCACGCATAACTCACCTGCCTGAATGAAAGCTCTTCGCCCCTTGAGCACCTTCGAGCGCCGAACGTCAACGCAGGGGCGCTCGCCGCCCGCATGACCCCAAACCTCGCCTCTCGGTGCCGCTCAATTTGGGGCTCATCATAGCCCATGCCCGGATCCTTGACACGGCCTTTCTTCCCCCGCTAGGATGAGCCTCACCCCTTTTTCACTCGAGCCCGCAGAGGAGCCCCTATGTCACGCCGTCCCCCCCTCCCCACCGCTGAGCTGCTGCTGGAGAACATCAGCACCCTCTACACGATGGACTACAACCTCGCCGAAAACGCCCTCGGGAGCATCACCGGAGGGGTGGTGGCCATCGCCGAAGGCAAAATCCTCTGGGCCGGACACGCCTCGAGCCTCTCAGAGCACGTCAAGATCGGCAAAAACACGGAGCGCATCGACGCCGCCCGCCGCATCGTCACCCCCGGCCTCATCGATTGTCATACCCACCTGGTCTTCGCAGGCTCGCGCGAAGGTGAGTTTGAACGCAAAATCCGAGGGGCCACCTACCAAGAAATCGCCGCTTCCGGCGGTGGTATCGTCTCCACCATGAAGGCCACCCGTGAGGCCGACTTCGACACCCTGCTCGACCTCGGGCTCTCTCGGCTCAAGTTTATGCTCGAGCACGGGGTCACCACCTGCGAGATCAAGAGCGGTTATGGGCTCAGCGTCCAGGATGAGCTCAAACAGCTCGAGGTGATCGAGACGCTCAACCAGAGTCAGCCGGTGTCTCTGGTGCCCACCTGCTTGGGAGCGCATGTGGTGCCGCCGGAGTTTAAACAGGATCGCGCCGGATATGTCCGCCTGCTCGTCGAGGAGCTGCTGCCCACCGTGGCTCAGCGTGGGCTCGCCGAGTGTGTGGATGTCTTTTGTGATACCGGTGCTTTTACCCTCGAGGAGACCCGAGAGATCCTCACGGCGGCCAAAGGGCTGGGTTTTAAGCTCAAGGTCCACGCGGAGCAGCTCACGCACACGGGCGCCGCCGCGCTGGGAGCGGAGCTGGGTGCCCTCTCGGTGGAGCATCTGGAGCATATCCGGGATGATGAGCTGGAGGCACTCCGCCGAGCGGGTACGGTGGCGGTGCTCCTGCCGGGGGCGGCGATGTTTTTGGGCCTCGAGTTTCCCGATGCGCGGCGTTTTATTCAAGCGCAGGTAAAAGTGGCGGTGGCCACGGACTTTAATCCGGGCTCCTCGCCAAGCCCCAATCTTCCGCTGATGGGCACGCTGGCGGCTACCCGTATGCGCTTGCCGTTGCCGGAGGTGCTGCGAGGCATGACCATCAACGCGGCGGCGGCGGTGGGGCGCTCGGATCGCATTGGACGGCTGACGCCGGGACTGGATGCGGACTTGGCGGTGTTTGATGCGCTCGATTATCGTACACTCTTCTATCATTTTGGGATGAACCACTGCATGATGGTCATCAAGCAGGGAGAAGTGGTCTACCCCTAAGCCCTCAACGGGAGGTCCAGTTTTTTATGGTGGAGTCCATTCGATGGCAGGGAGACCGGCTGGAGCTGCTCGATCAGCAGAAGCTCCCGCAGGAGCTGGCTTGGCTCTCGCTTCAGGATGCGGCAGGTGTGGCGGAGGCGATTCGAGGCATGGCAGTGCGAGGAGCACCCGCCATCGGCGTTGCAGCGGCGTTTGGGGTGGTGCTGGCGGCTCGTAAGAGCCTGGGGCGAGGCAAGGCGATTGGTCCTGCGGTTCAGAGTGCGCTGGTGATGCTCCGAGAAACCCGCCCCACGGCGGTCAACCTCAACCATGCTCTGGAGCAGATGGAGGCGGTGTTGTGGGCGACCGAGCGGCTGCCGCCGGATCTCCAGGTGGCGCGGCTGGAGGCGGAGGCGTTGGCGCTCCAGGCGCTGGACCTGGCGGTGAATCGTGAGCTGGGCGCGCGAGGAGCTCCGTTGCTCGAGAAGTGTACGGGGGTGTTGACACACTGTAATACGGGGGCATTGGCGACGGCAGGCTTTGGGACGGCGCTGGGGATGATTCGCCAAGCGTGGCAAAATGGTGCTCGTTTTCGGGTGTATGCCGATGAGACCCGGCCTTATCTCCAGGGGGCACGTTTGACGGCCTGGGAGCTGGTGATGGAGCATATTCCGGTGACGCTCCTGGTGGACTCCAGCGCGGCGGTGTTGATGGCGCAGGGGAGGGTGCAGGCGGTGTTGGTGGGAGCGGATCGTATCGCTGCCAATGGGGATGTGGCCAATAAGATCGGGACATATGCGCTGGCGTTGCTGGCCCATCATCATGGATTGCCTTTTTATGTGGCGGCACCGACTTCGACGTTGGATCCGAGTGTGGCGAGTGGGCAAGAGATTCCCATCGAGCTGCGGGATGCTCGGGAGGTAACCCATCTGGGGGATCAGCCCATTGCTCCGGCGGGAGTGGATGTATTTAATCCATCGTTTGATGTGACGCCGGCGTATCTGATCACGGCGATTGTCACCGAGGTGGCGATCTTGCGGCCTCCATTTTCCGGTGCCATCGAGCAGGCTCGTAAGGATGGCTTGGCGATCCGGCGAAAAGGCACTCGTTCCACCTTGCCGCCCCTGGGGGGATGAACGAGCGCGTAGCGGGGATCCCACGGTCGCGCGGAATGTATTGTGTGCCACGGTGTTTCAGGTTACGATGCCCTCAGATTGGGTCGATGTCTGTGCCGCTTTTTCAGGAGTCGATATGTCCATGCTTGCGCTGATGGCTTCCGTGCCATCTGAATCTTCTTTGACTGTGAAGGCCATCTCCATGCCCGGTGTGTGGGAGTGGCTGGTCATCTTGGTGATCGTATTGGTGGTGTTTGGTCCCAACAAGCTGCCTCAGATCGGTGAGGCGCTGGGACGGAGCATCAAGGGCTTCAAAAAGGCGGTGAGTGGCCAGGAAGAGATCGATGTAACGCCTTCTGCGCCGGGGGCTCAGGGCCAGCTTCCAGAAGGTGCGGTCCAAGTGAACCGCGTGGCTGCTCAGGATGAGCAGGGTGCCCGCAAAGCCTGAGTCTCCCGCCTGATGCCCGTGTCCTCGTCCCGTGTTCTGCTTTAGGTCGAGCCTGAGTGTTCTGTCGTGGATCGAAATTTCCCCCCCATTCATAAGGATGCTGTCATGCGCACACCGCTCCTGTTGTTCTGTGTGTTGGGTACTGTTGTTTTGTCTGTGGTACTGCCTGCGGAGGTGCGTGGTCAGCAGGCTCCGGGGGGCTCACCGGCTGGCGCTGGGGGGGGGGCTTCGGCGGGTGTGGGTCCGGCGGGTGCTGCTGCGTCGAGTGCAGGGGGGGGGAGCTCCACCTCATCGGCGGGTGTGGGTCCAGAGGCAGCGGCGGGAGCGGGTGCTGGTCGTGCGGCGGGTACTCCCAGCATGATGGCGGAGTCCTCTGCTGCGGTTGTGGCGGATGTGCGGGAGATCATGCTCTCGGTGCAGGAGCTGGAGGCGCGTCGGTTTGTGGTTCGGCTTCCGACGGGGGCGTTGTCCAGCGAGACGGAGGCCGAAGTTCCGTTAACGCTGGAGAATGGGCAGAGCTGTCAGGGCCGCACGCAGACTACGGGGCCTCAGGGACCGGTGGAGCTGGTGGTCGCGGGGGATGTGGGAGGGTGTGAGCTGTTGTTCACCGGGCTCGAGCAGCGGGGTAAGGTGAAGGTGGAGCTTCCTCGTTGGTTGGGTATGCCTGCCATGATGGTGCAGGTGGAGCCGGAGCCCTCTTTGAAGATGGCGGAGGATACTCGGTGGTCTGGTTGGTGTGAGGGGGGGAGTGCTCGTCAGGAGCGCGACTTTGTATACTGTGTGGATCTGATTCAGGAGTCGGTTTTTACGCCGAGAGGCCAGGCGGCGCAGATGGGGCCGCAGCAGACGTTGGTGGTGGTCTTGCGTTACGATGAGGGCCCGGTGCGGGTGAACGTGAAGGGTGCGACGGGGATCTATCGTCCAGAGATCCAGGGGCTTGAGGTCTTGGATGGGTTCATTCGGGGGGGGAGCGTGGCGAACAATCGCACGCAGGTGGCGCTGTATTCGTTTCCGGGGTTGTTGCCGGGTGCGGTGAGTCTGGAGGTGACGCAGGGAGAAGAAGTGCGTGCGTTTAGCTTTCAGGTGCAGCGGCAGTATGTGGGAGCGTTGAAGGCGAGTGTGGCCTTTCCGACGTTGGATGCGGTGGATCGACGATACGATGTGTATCGGCCCGTGGGGAGTGACCAGGGGCAGCTTGTCGAGGTGGACTCGGGAGTGGTGGATGTGGAGCTGGTGATGGGGTACAAGCACTTCTTTCAGCCTGCGCTGGAGGGAGAGGTGAAAAACCGGCTGGGGGTGTATTTTGGGGTGGGGGTGCTGAAGGGGAGTGATGGGGGGGTGAATTTTCTTCAGTCGTATTATTTGGGGCTGGATTATGGGAATGCGTATTTTTCGGTGGCGCTGGCGGGGGTGCTGAGACAGACAGACCGACTGGCGGAGGGGTTGGAGGTGGGGGATCCGGTGACGAGTAGTGCGGATATTCGATTGAATTCGGCGTTTCGGTTTGGAGTGGCGGTGGTGGTGAGCCCGGCGCCCGAGCTCCTGCAATGGAAACGCTAACACAAAACATTCAAAAACAACAAAATGGGGTGCAGGGGCCCGCTGGCCCCTGCTGGGAAAGTTTGAAAGGGCAAAGCCCTTTCAATAAAAGAAAAGCCGCTTTCCAAGCGGCTTTTTTAAGCTGAGAGGACGCTGTCCTCTCAGACTCTCCTGCAAGGGATTCCATCCCTTGACCCGTGTTTTGTTTTTTTCTTTTTTGCACTGCTTAGTTGTGCAGAGAGGGCGCTGCCCTCTCTGACTCAGAGGGTGTCGTAAAAGGCCGAAGTCTCGAATCAGACCCTCCGCCCCCCCTCCAACCTCCCCCCCCAATTCTGAGGGAGAGGCTAACCCAGAGAATATATCGCATATAAGTTATGCACGTAGCGATCTCATCAAGAGTCTTAACCCTCCCCCAAAGTTGGGGGCGGTTGGGCTGGGGTGGGGGCGACCATGACGTTCAACCCCTTCCGAAGTGGTTCCCAACCTCCGAGTTGGGTGCAGAGATGACGGAGGAGGTTTCCCGAAGGGCTCCTCACC
>JBJTQF010000116.1:0-37537 GCA_046075485.1 Myxococcota bacterium
CGTGATCAGCGAGCCGGAGCTGACCTCGGGCGGATACTGTGACCTGTTTTTGGGACTGGATCGGCGTTATCCGAAGGCGCGCTGGGGCTGGATCCTGGAGTTTAAATACGTCAAAAAGAGTGCTTCCCAAGCGGTGATCCAGGCGAAACAAAAAGAAGCCCGAGAGCAGCTCCTGCGTTACTGCGAAGAGGGTCCACGCCTGCGCCAGCTCCTGGGACGAGCGTCTTACAAAGCGGCCTCGATTGTCTGCGTGGGGCTCAAGAAGTGTGTCGTCGAGGTGGTGAAGGTGGTGGATCCTCTCAGTTGATTTCAGAGGCGGTGAGCCTGCGGTCCCCACTCCTCCTCTTCTGCTCCGCCCTTCTTCTTGACAGAAAGTGCCTCCCCTCGTAACCTCATGAAGCAAAAGCGACCCTCGGCCTCATATGCGGAGCGCCCCCCGGTAGCGTCTCGACGATCCAGCAGGAGCGGAAAATGCAGTCTCAGCAGCTCTCCAGCGGCTCTTTGGAGCCATTCCAGCCTTCGGTTTTTGCGCGTCCTCCTCGTGGGTGGCTGCGGCCCTCGCTCATGAGCCCCAGCTCGGTTTTGCTCAGCTCGGTTTTGCTCAGCGCGGTTTTGTGGAGCCTCGGTGCAGCCCTGAGTGGATGCAGTGGGTCCAGCGAAGACACATCCCCCACGCCCTTGCCCGGCGACTACGACGGTGATGGGTATACCGTCGAGACTGGAGACTGTAACGAAGCGGACACCTCCATCAACCCGGGAGGCACGGAGAGCTGCAACGGGCTCGACGACGACTGCAACGGCAGCATCGATCCGGGCTGCGACGAAGATGGAGACGGCTTCCTTGCCAGCTCCGCCGGAGGTGAGGACTGCGACGACACCGCTCCCGAGGTCTATCCAGGCGCTGCGGAGCTGTGTGACACGGTGGATAATAACTGTGATACCCAGGTGGATAATATCCCAGACCGAGACGGCGACGGATTTACCATCTGTGAGAGCGATTCAGCCTCCAACGACTGCAACGATGCCAACCCTGCGGTCTACCCAGGAGCCCCCGAGCTCTTCGACGGGCTGAGCAATGACTGTCAGCTCACCACCTCACCCGAACAACTGGAGCTGAGCGCCGTTCGCGCCACCCTCATCGGTGAGTACGCGGGAGACGCAGCCGGATTTGCCTTGAGCTCGGGCGGAGATCTCAACGGCGACGGATACGGGGATCTCTTGGTGGGCGCTCCTCGAGCGGATGGAGGGAAGACCTACGTGCTGCTGGGCGGCCCGAGCGGTCTGCTCAAGGAAGCCAACGCCGGACGACAGAGCACGCTCGATCTCTCATATGCCGACAGCACCCTGCGCGGGGAGTCGTTGGGAGACGGTGCGGGTGCGGTGGTGCAAGGGGTGGGAGACCTCAACGACGATGGGCTCGACGACCTCTGGATCGGAGCACCTCAGGCAAATGCAGGCGGAGGCGTGGGCTATCTGGTGCCGGGAAGAACCACCTGGGGCCCACTCTACAGCCTCGCGGTGGAAGGTCGAGCCTTTGAAGGAGGCACCGATGCCAGCTTCGGCTCCGCTGCCGCCGGTGATTTTAATGGAGACGAAGTGCCAGACCTTCTCATGGGTGCCCCAGGTGAACAAACTGACCTCGGTGCCGTCTACCTTTTATATGGCGCGAGCACCCTTTTTGCTCAGCCAGACGAAGGCGAACCGGCAGGACTGGAGGGATTGATCCACATCGAAGGCATTGAGCCCGATGGACAGCTTGGATTTGCCCTCGCCGCCGGTTGTGATTTGCAAGGAGATGGCCGCTCGGAGCTGGTGCTGGCCGCACCCGGTGCCGATCAGGTTTACATCTTTTTTGGCCGGTCGAGCTCGTGGCGTCCCGATCTCAACGAAGCCGACATTACGCTGCGTGGAGAGCCGGGCAGCTTGACGGGACAGGCGCTGAGCTGTCGTTCCGATCTCAACCACGATGGGTATGCGGATCTGGTGGTGGGAGCGCCGGGTGCCTCGTTGGGAGCGGGTCAGCTCTACGTGGTGTTTGGCAAACCGTCGGGATTGGCGCAACAGCTCGACCTGGGGCTGGCCGATGTGGTTCTCGAGGGAGACGCGGGGGCAGCGTTGGGGGCTTCACTCTCGACGGGAGGAGACATCAACCAGGATGGGATCGATGACTTGGTGGTGGGGGCTCCGGGCGTGGGTGCTTCCTGGCTGATCCTGGGTCGAACACCGACGCAGAGCTGGTCCTCGGGACCGGTGGAGCTGGCAGCGGCGGCGGAGCTTTTGGCCCCTTCGGAGGCTCTGACCGGGGCGGCGGTGGCCATTGTATCGGACCTCAACGCCGATGGAGCGGCGGAGTGGGCACTCGGCGCACCTGCGGAGAGCACGGGTGGAGAAAATGCGGGTGCCATCTATCTGTTATACGGCTATTGATCCGCGACAACGACGGGGTTTGACATCGACGGGGTTTGACATCGACGGGGTATCACGACGACCGGATTTGATAACGACCGGATTTGATAACGACACGGTACCACGGTTACGGGATCACGGTTACGGGATCACAGAGGAGCTTGAAGACGCATGAATGGCAACAGTGATGGAGTGGAGACGGTCACACGCGCATGCGGCAAGTGTGGCCCAGGACGGACTCGGCGGGGGAGCTGGGGCCTGATGGGGCTCTGGCTGCTGGGCGGGTTTCCAGCCTGTGGTCCCAGTGCGACAGATTTTGTGGGGCAATACGATGTTTTGGCGGCGGAGAGCATTACGGGCTGTGATCGTTCGACGCCTCGCCCTTCGCTGCTGTCGGACGTCTCGCGGGTGAAGATCTCGGAGGGGGATTACTGGGATCTGTTTGTTCAGGTGGGAGATTGCCAGCTCAAGGCCAATCTTTCGGAGCAGGAGGAAGGGGTCTTCACGGTGCAGGAGCAGTCCTGTGGTGGGATTTCGCTCGACGACAGCAGTGCCCAGGTGACGGTGGAGGGAGTGGGCTCGGTGGTGGAGAACCTGCTCGCGGTGGAGGTCAGTGGCACTTATGAGGGTACGGACAGCTTTGGATATCCGGTGACGTGTTCATATCGTCTGAGCTTGGCCACGCAGGAGACGGAGTAAGCAGGGCAGGCGTGGAGGTAAGCAACCACGCGCACATGATAAAAAATCGCCGCTCGTTTGACCTTCCCTTTCGACTTCGCCAAGCTCGCTTGTATAGTATGCCTCCAGGATGGCGGGGAGATGGCTGACATCTCCGACCTCCACAACACACATCCTGATGAGGAGCTTACATGAAGAAGCTGCTGAAAGGCATCGCGGACTTTCGGAATCGAGTCCTGCCGAGCTACCGAGAGACTTTTGCACGTCTCGCCTTGGGACAATCTCCAGACTGTCTCTTTATCGCCTGCTCTGATAGCCGTGTGGTACCCAATCTTTTTGCGTCCAGTGATCCGGGCGACCTCTTTGTGGTGCGTAATGTGGGCAATTTAATTCCGGTCTGCCAGGAGAGTGGGATCACGCCCAATGACCGATCCGCCGGAGCCGCCATCGAGTTTGCCGTCACATCGCTGGAAGTCTCCAATGTGATCATCTGCGGTCACAGCGAATGTGGCGCAATGCGCGCACTGTTGGAGGGCCGCGAGAAACTCAGCCCCCCGAACCTGCAAAACTGGCTCGCACACGGAGAAGAGTCCGTTGAACGCTGGCGCGCCGGAAAAGCACCCGATAAGAGCTTGAGTGCGCATAACCAGCTCTCGCAGTTGAATGTGCTGCAACAGATCGAGCATGTGATGGCATACCCAATGGTGCAGGAGCGGATCAGGGCAGGGAAGCTGCGGGTGCATGGCTGGTGGTTCGATATCGCGAAGGCAGATGTCTACGCTTATGAAGAGGATGAAGGCTGCTTTAGCCTGCTGGATGAGGCGCACACCGAACGCATCATCACACGCCTCTAAACAAAACACGGGTCAAGGGATGGAATCCCTTGCAGGAGAGTCTGAGAGGAAAGCGTCCTCTCAGCTCAAAAAAGGGTGCAGCAAGCTGCACCCTTTCCGAAGCCCTTATTGAGAGGGCGCTGCCCTCTCAAACTCTCCTGCAAGGGGGCGGCGGCCCCCTTGACCCCTTGTTGTTTTTTTAGGGGCTCAGCGCGTGTAGGTGTCGCAGTGCCTCACCGGTGGGTGTCCGTGCCTGAGCACGCATCCACTCCGGTGTCCCTTCTGCCACCAGTCGTCCTCCACCCACTCCCCCTTCCGGCCCGAGCTCCAGCACCTGGTCACAACAGCTCACCAAGTGCATATCATGCTCGATCATCAAAACCGAGTTCCCTTGCTCCACCAATCGTTCCAGCACACTCAACAACCTGGCCACATCATCAAAATGTAAACCCGTCGTCGGTTCATCCAACAAATACAGCGTCCGTCCCGTATCCTGCCGTGCCAGCTCACGCGCCAGCTTGAGCCGCTGCGCCTCTCCTCCCGACAGCGTGGTGGAACGCTGCCCGAGGCTCAGATACCCCAGCCCCACCTCCAGCAGCGTAAACAAGATCCTCGAGATCTGTGGATGATGCCGCATCACCGGATAAAGCGTCTCCACCGGCTGCTCGAGCATATCCGCCATCGACAGCCCCTTATACTTCACCTCGAGCGTGGCCTCGTTATAACGTCTCCCGTTGCACACCTCACAGCGCACCTCCACATCCGACAGGAATGCCATCTCCACCCGCCGAATGCCTTCTCCCTGACAGGCTTCACAGCGTCCACCCTTGAGGTTGAAGCTGAAACGCTGCTCCGTAAACCCTCGGATCTTCGCCTCGGGGAGCTGTGCAAAGAGCTTTCGCAGCGGGTCAAACAGCCGTACATACGTCGCCGGAATCGAGCGCGCACTGCGTCCCATGCCTCCCTGCTCCACCAGAATCACCTGGTCGATGTGCTCCAGCCCCGCCAGTCGGCGAAACGAGCCAGCCTCCACCCGGCCCGTGTGCAATCTCCCCAGCAACGCCGGATACAACACCCCATGCACCAGCGTCGATTTCCCCGCCCCCGAGACCCCCGTCACCGCCACCAGCCGCTCCAGCGGAATCCGCACCGTCAGACCATGCAGGTTGTGTGCCCTCACCTCCTCCAGCACCAGATGTTTGGCCGCCGGTTTGCTCGGCGCACGACCCCGCTCCACCTTCAGCCGACCCTGGAGATAGCCCCCCGTGCGATTGCCCTCCTGCGCCAGCAGTCCCGCGAGCCCCCCCGCATACAACACCCGACCTCCGTTTGCACCCGCCCCTGGACCAAAATCGACCACATACTCCGCCGCTTGGACCGTCTCCAGCTCGTGCTCCACCACCACCACCGTGTTGCCGAGATCCCGCAGTCGCCGCAAAATCTCCAGCAGCCGTCCATTGTCTCGCGGATGAAGCCCCACCGAAGGCTCATCCAGCACATACGTGACCCCGGTGAGCTCCGAGCCGAGCTGAGATGCCAGCCGAATCCGGGTCAGCTCTCCCCCCGAGAGGGTTGGCCCGCCTCGCTCCAGGCTCAGATATGGAAGGCCCACCTGCACCAGAAAACGCAGACGCGCCCGCACCTCCGCCAGCGCCTCCGCCGCGATCTGTAATGCCTCCCCCATCAGCTCGAGCTGCTCCACCTGCATCAGCGCATCCGAGAGCGAGAGCCGCTGAAGCGCCCCCAACGAGAGCCCTCCCAGCCGTACCGCCAACGCCTCCGGCCTGAGCCGCATGCCCTCGCAGGCTGGACAAGGGGCTTGGCTGACGTACTCCATCAACGAACGTCGAGCCTCCTCTGAGCGAGTCTCGAGCAAGCGTCGGCGCAAGGCTGGAATGGCCCCTTCAAAACGTGACTTCTGCCGTGTCGTGCCGGACTCATCGCTCCAGTCCACCTCGACCAGCACCTGCTCCGTTCCGTAGAGCACCTGCTGCTGCTGTACTGCGCTCAGCGTTCGAAAGGGCTGGTCCACCTCGATGCCCAACGATGTCAACGCCGACGATAAGACCTCATACGTGGCACCTTCTTGACGCTCAAACGCCGATGCCCACGGCAAAATCGCCCCTTGCCCAATCGAGAGCCCCGGATCTGGCACCACCCGCTGGACATCCGGCTCCAGACATGTCCCCAACCCCGTGCAGGTGGGACACATCCCCTGCGGCGAGTTGAAGCTGAAGAGCTGGGGTGTCTTCTCCGGCACCACCGTACCGCACTGGGTACACGCGAGCTTCTCGGTGAAGGTCAAGAGCTGCTCCGCCACCAGCACCTTGAGCACCCCCTGGCCCTCACGAAGCGCGGTCTCCACCGAGTCTGTCAGCCGCTGCTGCATGCCCTCCTTCACCACCAGCCGGTCGATCACCAGCTCGAGGGTGTGAGACACCCGTGCATCGACCTCCGGCACCTCGTCGAGCCCGTAGAGGGTGCCATCCAGCCTCACCCGCGCGTACCCTTTTTTGCGTGCCTCCAGCAGAAGCGGACGCAAGCTGCCCGCTGAGGGGGTCAGCAGGGGGGCCAGCAGGCTAAAACGAGTCCCAAGCTCGAGCTGAGAGAGCACATGCACCATCTCCTGAGCACTCTGGCGTTTGACCACCGTCTGACAGCGGTGACAGTGCTGCACCCCCACCCGTGCGTAGAGCAGGCGCAAAAAATCCGCCAGCTCCGTCAGCGTGCCCACCGTCGAGCGTGGACTGGCCGTGCTTTGTCCTTGCTGGAGCGCCAGGGTCGGAGACAACCCTCGGATCTGTCGCACACGCGGGCGCTCGAGCCCTCCCACGAGCTGGCGCGCATAGGTCGAGAGACTCTCCACATAACGGCGGCGGCCCTCCGCGTAGAGTGTATCGAAGGCCAGCGAGGATTTGCCGGAGCCGGACGGTCCCGTCAGCACCGTGAGCGCGCCTCGAGGCAGATCCACATCCACCGACTGGAGGTTATGAACTTCTGCACCACGAATTTGAATCCAGGAGGGTGTCATACGGAGATGCTCCGAAGACCGAGCTGCCATCTCCTGCGAGGTAGGAATAGGGGAAGAAGGCAGAGGTCAAGCTGAGAGTGTCTAAATTCACCGAGAAGTGAAGCAATTGAGCGATCCAGTTCCTCTGCCGAGTTTCACAGTAGCCAGTTGTCAGGTGACTGTCAATTGCGGAGTGCAAAAATGTGCAGAGAGACTCACTATGAGCGGGTAGAACCGCTTCTTTTAGAACAGGGCCTAAAATACCCCACCGGCCACCATCCCCAGATGCCACGTCCACAGGAGCTGGCCGGCTCCCAGACCTGCCGCCAAACCCGTACCAAGCTGAAATCCGGCCCTCAGCTCGGGGGTGAGATCGTAGAGCGCGCCTCCCTCCAGCTCCGGCATCGCCTGAAGAATGAGCTGTGAGCCTGTCTCGGTTCTCACCACATCGGTGATGCTCAGGCTGAGCCCTGCGCGTCCACGCAGGTGAAGAGCGTCTTTCTCGAGCTGGCGGCTGACTCCAGGACGCACGCCCCAGATGCTGTTGAGTCCTCCGGGAGACGATGCGGCGGTGCTTCCCGTCAAGGCGGCTCTGACGGTGAAATCCACTCCCCAGCTTGGGCGGAGCTGATACGAGAGGGTCGGCTCGACGGCCAGAAAGGTCCGCGTATTATAACCACGGGGCCCGATGGCCACCTGTGCCTCCCAGCGGTCGGCTTGTTCTCCGAACATGGTGGGGCGAGGCACTTTTGTGCGGTTGGTGGGCGCTTCCGCTGTGGGTTTCTCTGGCTTCTGGGATTGTTTGGTCCCTGCCACTCGAGCGGATGGAGGTGGAAGGGGTGGGAGGGCCTTCACATCGGGCGGCACCTGATCCGACAGTCCTGTGCCTGGAATAAACACCGAGAGCCGTAAGCCTCCCCCCGAGCCATCACTCGAAGGCAGGACAAAAAACAGATACGGATGGTTGAAGAGCTGAGCATACGCACTCAGCGCCCGCGCTTGTTGGGTCGAGAGTCGATCTCCCTGAACGCCCACCCGCAGCAGGTCACGTTGATACGTCGGGGTATCTGGTGGGTTAAACTGAATCATACGGGCGAGGGTCCGGCTATCATCTTCCACGATGTCGAAGGTCACGGTGCGCTCGATGCCATCGGGGTTGATGCGCTGTGCCACATGCCGACCCGGGCGGAGGGGAAGCGGCTCTTGGCGGACTTCTTCTCCATCGATGCGGACATCGGGCTGTCGCAGGGCAGCTTCGGTCTTCATATTGACAGGCAGCAGGGAGGCCAGGCCACGGGCGGCATTCAGATAGGCATCGTTGATCTCGGGCGCATATCCGGCCAGTGGCATCAGGCTGGGCTCAATGGCCATCGCCTCGAGGAACGCGCGGCGGCTCTCGGTTTTGTCTCCGGCGTAGTACCAAGCCACCCCTTCCAGATAAAAGAGCCGTCGGAGGGACTCGCGGGTGAGCAGCTCATGCTGGCACGGAAGCTCTTCCCAGGCTTGTTGTACCGACGCCAGGGCTTTTTCCATCTCGAGGTCCACGAGCTGCTGATCGACTTGTTTGAGCCGCTCTTCGAGAGCAGGGGTGGGTGAAGGACAGGTACGGCTCTCGTCGAGCAGGAGCCAGTGGTAGATGCGCACAAAATCCGCTTGAGCACCGCTGATCACCGGATACGTATCGGCTGTCAACGGGGTCTTCTGTCTGATGAAGGGCACAATCGAGCCCAGGCGGGGCGAGCCGGAATAGGTGGTCAGGTCGATCACCAACGGACGAGGGACATCCGGCTTGAGCTCATCGGCGCTGTTGCTTCCAGAAGGGGATGAAGTACTCTCGGCCCAAGCCAGTCCTGGGAGTGTGAGGGCCAGCATCCACCACCACCCGAGCAGCCGTGGGGTCAGCAGCCGTGGGGTCAGCAGCCGTGTGGTCAGCAGCCGTGGGGTCAGCAGCCCCGCCGAGCGTGAGCACTGCGAGCTTCTCGAGTCACAAAAGATGCCACGCGCTTTCATCGGCAGGCTCCACCGTGGGGATTCAGTCGAACCGCACGATCTGTTTGACGGTCTCTCCTGAGACCACGTTGAGCATCAGCACGCGCTCTCGTCCATCTTCGGTGCGCAGGCGGGCTTTGTGAGGGCCGGGCGGAAGGGGATGGTTGAGCAGCGGTGTATTCTTAATCACCTGACCATCGATCTCCACCAGCGCATACGGGGTTGCGTTGAGGGTCACAAACCCTGGCGGCTCGTTGGAGGGCTTCGGTTTGGGGCCCGGAGAATGCCCAGGCGGGGGCGCAGTCGGTCGTGGCGCAGATCCAGTGACCACCGGCTCAGGCGTTGCTTTGGGGATGGCCTTCAGCTCCAGGGTCATGTTGAGGGTCTCACCGGCCTTGAGCTCGATGGTGCGCACCAGGGGCTCATACCCCTTGAGCCGCGCGGCGATGGCATGAGGTCCGGCGGCGAGTGCCTCCAGTCGATAGGGTGAGCTTCCTTCGAGGGGGCTGCCATCCAGCTCCACCTGAGCGGAGGTGGGTACGACCGACAGCGCCAGCACCGCTTTGGCCTTCACCAGTGGGAGGATCACCCGGCTTTCTCCGGCCTTGAGGGTGGTGTTGAGGGGTGTAAAGCCCTCGAGCGTGGCCACGACGGGCAGGCCCTCGCGGGGGATTTTGACCTCCAGTGGGGTGGTGCCGAGCGGCTGACCGCTCTGAGTGGCCAACAATGCACCGGGGGGTTGGCTCTCGATGCGCGCGGTGGCGGGGCCACTGAACATGAAGGCGGCCACTGCAACCAGCACCAGCACCAGGGCTCCAGCGCCCAGCAGCAGGGGAGAAGGTCGAGTGGCTGCCGCAGGCGTTGGACGCTGAGCAGGCCGTCGAGGGGTCATGGTCTGGCTGATCTCAGCGGACACCCCTCCTTCTTTCCACAGACTCTCGGCGGCGGCGAGCTGTCCGGTGGTGGCTGCGGGGCGTCCGTGGCCTCCGGCGGAGGGTTCTTGCACCAGCGGGGTGGATGCGCCTGGGCTGTGCAGCAGTGACATCGGCTGTGCTTCAAGGCCGTGGAGGGATCCTCCGGCCATGCCATAACCTGGATTGGAGCCCGAGGCTTGAGGGGCTCGCGCGGAACCCGGCTGGCTCTGTAAAGACTGGCTCTGTAGAGACTGGCTGCGTGAGGGCTGGCTGTGCAAAGGCTGACTGTTTAAGGCGGCTGCGGCCAGGGGTTGAGGCTGAGACGTGACGGCTGGACGGAGGTTGGGTTGTGGTCCCGAGGGTGTTCCGGGGATGGAAAAGCTCCCGGAGTTCTGCCCGACCGCCACGCCCAAGACGGTTTGCCGCATATTCAGCGGGCTCTTGGGCAGCAGCGCCTTGAGATACTGTGCCAGCTCCCAATCCGGTTCAAACTGCATCTTGGCGTGGTTGAGCTCACGGGCGAAGGTCTGTGCGTCCGGGTAACGTTCCCCGCGCTCACGCGCGAGTGCCCGCGAGAGAATGACGTGTAACATTTCTCCGTGGGGCAGCTCCTTGAGGGGCTCGAGGCGTGAGCCAAAGTCGGCGTCTTGTGCGGCGCGGAGGGCTCCTAAGTAGTTGCCTTGAGGGTAGAGTGGCTCATTGGCCAGCAGCTCAAAGAAGATGGCACCCAGCGAGAACAGGTCGGAGCGTGCGTCGAGGTCACGTTCGCCCATCGCTTGCTCGGGGGACATATAAGAGACGGTGCCTTTCAGCTCGCCGCCGAAGACGGTCTGGGCGGAGTTTGCCTCGGAGCGGGCCACGCCGAAGTCGGAGATTTTGCAGCCACCGTGGGTATTGATCAAGATGTTGGAGGGCTTGAGATCTCGGTGAACCATGCGGAGTGGTTTCCCATCGGGATCTTCGGCGGTGTGTGCATAAGCCAGCCCATCGGCGATCTGGCCGGTGATCTCGAGCGCAAGCTGAGTTGGGATGGGTTCTTTGCAGGCGCGTTGCGCGAGGAGCACATCTTCCAGCGTGACCCCTCGCACATACTCCATCGCCAGATAATAGAAGTCGTCCAGCTCTCCGAACTCGACCGTCTGCACGATGTTGTGGTGGTTGAGATAGCCACCGAGCCGGGCCTCATTGATGAAGCTGCGGGTGAAGGCAGGATCCTTCGAGAGATGTGGCAGCATGCGCTTGAGGGCCACCATCTTGGTGAATCCGGCGGGGCCGGAAATTTGAGCGAGAAACACCTCCGCCATGCCGCCGTCGCCCAGCTTTTGAAGGAGCGTATACTTACCGAGCTGACCCAACATGAAGACCTCGTGTAACGGTGCCCTTAGAGGGGGGCGTAATGCGACCGCTCAGAATCGATGACCCATCGCGGAGACCGTGCGTGCATAGATATGGAGTGTTGATGATAGCCGGAAATCCAGGGTGGGGCAAGGCGGAATCGAAAAATGCTTGTCGGATCGGAGGGGATCCGTTAAAGTGCCGCGCCATGTGGTACTCCCTGATAAAACCAGTCTTTTTTCGGATGGACCCAGAATGGATTCATCATCGGGTGCTCGCGTCTCTGGCGTGGTGCAGTCGGCATCCGGCCTTGCTGGACATGATCCATACATGCTACGGGGTTTCTGATCCAACCTTGTCAATCCGTTGTTTTGGACTCGACTTTCCTCACCCAATCCTCTTGGCGGCGGGCCTCGACAAAAACGCGGTAGCCCTTCCTGCGTGGGCTGCACTTGGCTTCGCGGGCGTGGAGATCGGCAGTGTGACGGCCTTGGCTCAGCCGGGTAATCCGCAGCCTCGCCTCTTTCGTTTGCCTGCGGATCGGGCGCTGATCAATCGGATGGGCTTCAACAACGACGGTGCGGAGCAGGTGGCGGTGCGTCTGGCGGCCCTTCATGAGCGGGTGGGGCGTCCGCGAATTCCGTTGGGCATCAACTTGGGCAAGTCGAAGGTGACTCCGCTTGAAGAAGCCCCTGAAGATTATCGGCGCTCGATGTCCTTATTATGGCCGTTTGCCGACTATTTTGTGATCAACGTCAGCTCCCCCAACACCCCGGGGTTACGACAGCTCCAGGAGCGTGACAAGCTCGAGGCTCTTTTGGAGGTGGTGCAGACCTACGGGCTTCAGCGGGCGGCACCGGGCAAGTCTAAGCCCTTGTTGCTCAAGATCGCCCCGGATCTGACCTCCGAGCAGGTGGATGAGCTGGCCGACTTGGCGCTGGCGCGAGGACTCGATGGGCTGATCGCTACCAATACGACCCTGTCTCGTGCGGGGCTCAAGACCTCCCTCGAGCAGGCCGGAGGGCTTTCTGGAGCGCCCTTGAAGCAGCGTGCGCGTGAGGTGTTGCAGCAGCTTCGTGCGCGTGTGGGTGCTCGATTGCCTCTGGTATCGGTGGGGGGCATTAATTCGGGAGACGAAGTCCTATGGCGGCTGCGTGCGGGTGCCAGCTTGGTGCAGGTGTATACGGGCTTTATTTATGAAGGCCCTGCGTTGATTTCTCGGAGCTGCAAGACCTTGCGGGAGGCGGTCCAACAGGCGGGCCAGCCTTCTTTGGCGGCGCTGCTGGCATCTGAGCGACGGAGCTGAACAACAGGGCGGAGCGACGGTGCCCCTGAGACGTGCCATCCCCTCCCGAGTGCGACGAGAAGGTCGCAGTGGGATCTTTTGATCCAGCCTTCTTGCGACGAACGTGGGGCAGTAATGTCCCCGGCGCTGTCAACGTGAAATTGTTTCGCCGCTGGAGGGGCCTGTAAATACTCCTCGGTCGGTTTTGAGCGATATAAAACGTGCCTCTGGCGGCTTCATGGGGGTCATCCCCGGCTGATTTCAAAAAAAATGAAGGGAAAATGGAGCCGCAAAACCGTTGGCACGTCGCTTGATAATATGACGGGTGTCAGGGGCGCACAGCCAGCCCGGCGAGGCTCCCCCGAAGTTCAGACCAACCAACAAAGACCAAAGTGAGGGACTACCCATGCTGGAAGTTGCAAAGCGTTTTATCAGCGAAGAAGAAGGCCAGACCGCGACCGAGTACATGCTGATCGTGTCCGTGATCGTGGTGGCCGTGGTGGCTGCGGCATACGTGTTCATCGAGCCCTTCCAGAAGGGCGTGCAAAACCTCGCCAACGACGTGAAGACCGTTCTGTCGGGCGGTTTCATCAACGGCCAGGGTGTGAAGCGCTGAGCTTCTCCTGACGCTGTGGTCTCTGTGCGGAGCGCCGGCTGGGATATCCATCGATGTCCTGCCCGGCGCTTTGTCGTCTCTGCCACCTTTTCCTTGAAAAGCCCTCCTGATGTGGTTAAGTTGACCCCACCTAACCCTCCACAGAGAGTCCATTCGGCATGAGGCATATTCAGGGCATTCAATCCCTCTCTTCTCCCATCGATGGAGCCGTTCTGACCCTCGGCAACTTCGATGGGGTCCATCTGGGCCATCAGATGATTGTCCGAGAGGTTCAGGCGCTCGCCCGGCAGCGTCATGGTACGTCCGTGGTGTTGACCTTTGATCCGCCTCCGGGCCGGGTTTTGGGCAAAGCCACCAGTCCCCAGATTGCGACCCTCTCTGATCGGGCCTGCTGGATGGCAGGTTTGGGCGTCCAGCTTTTTGTGCTGGAGACCTTCACCCCTGCGCTGGCCGCCATGACCGCAGAGCAGTTTGTCGAGCAGCTCCTGGAGACCTATATCCGGCCCAAAGCCATCTTTATTGGCTACGACTTTTGTTTTGGCCGAGAGCGTCGAGGTGATGTCCATTTTCTGCGCAGCTACTACGAACCTCGGGGCGTGGATGTCTACCAGCTCGGACCCTTGACCCTGGGCCTTCCTGGAGGCGGAGAAGAGATCATCAGCAGCTCCAACATCCGGCGCTTGGTGCTCGAGGGCCAGGTGGAGCGGGCAGCGGCCATGTTGGGGCGGCCTCACGAGCTACACGGCGTGGTGGTTCACGGCGACGCACGAGGGCGCACCCTGGGATTTCCCACCGCCAACATCGTACCCGAGACCGAGCTCTTGCCTGCGCACGGCGTTTATGCGGGTTTTTTGCGGGTGGGAGACGCTCGCCTTCCGGCGGTGACCAATATTGGCAATCGCCCGACCTTCTCCGGGGCTACCGTGACGGTGGAATCCCATGTGCTTGATTTCCAAGGAGATCTTTACCATCAGCCGGTGGTCTTAGAGCTGGTCAGCCGCTTGCGGAGCGAGCAGAAATTCAGCGGACTGGACGCGCTCAAGGCTCAGATTGCCCAAGACGTGTTACAGGCCCGCCGACGTTTGGGGCTGGAAGAGGGAGCAAGCTGATGCCGCCCATCACAGGCTCGACCCAAATTTTTGGTATTTTGGGATATCCGGTGGGGCACACCCTCTCCCCCGTGATGTACAACGCGCTCTTTCAGCAGCTTGGGTTGGACGTGGCCTATATCGCCCTGGAAGTGCATCCCGATCAGCTCACTGAAGCCCTGGATGGTTTGCGGGTGCTTCAGCTTGGTGGCGTTCACCTGACCTGCCCTCATAAAGAAGAAGTGTTGCCACTCTTGGATGAGCTCAGCGACGACGCCCGTACCGTCGGGGCCGTCAACGTGGTGGTCAATCGGGGAGGGCGGTTATACGGTGATAACACCGACGGCCCTGGATTTGTGGCAGCGTTGCTCGAAGAGACCCCCTATCGTCCCGAAGGCACCACCGTCGGCATCTTGGGGGCGGGAGGCGCTGCACGTGCCATCGCCGGTGCGCTCTCGCGGGTGGGCGTGAGCCGGATTGTTTTTTTCAATCGGACCTTAAGTCGAGCTGTTCTGGCCGCCGACGAGCTGGGCCGGGCCTTTCCGAACAGTTATTTTCAGGCCCTGCCGCTCTCGGGGCAGTCCTTTGCCACCTGGGCCCCTGAGTTCGACATGGTGATCAACGCTGCTCGAGGTGCCGCCAGTGGTTTGTTGGATACCTTCTCCCTGGAGCGGGTGCGGCCTGATTGTTTGATCGCCGATATCAACTATTATGCTTCTCGCAGCCCCTTTTTGGGGCAGGCCACCGCACGACGGTTGACCATTCTGCAAGGACTGGGCATGCTGGTACATCAAGGTGCGCTCTCGCTCAAGCTGCTGCTGGACCTCGACATCGAAGCGGGACTTTTACGCGATTATTTGATCCAAAATGGATAAACCTTCCGGCGAGGGAGGGGCAGGACTTGACGCCGATTTTGTGTGCGTGTTACGATTCAGCCCTTACCCTGGGAGGAGTCTGATCAAGCTCCTTTCGCTCTGTCGGATCACTGAGGATCACCCATGGCTCAGCTTTACCACTTTCTTGGTAGCCTGGCACCCTTCCTACTGGGAGGAGCGGTCTTCCTGCTCATCTACAATCTTTTTCCAGATCCTTCGGAGCTTGCCGCGCGCCAGCGGCTGGGCATCGTGGGACCGGATAAGCAGACCGCATCCTTGTTGTTGCGGATTGTGCGCCCGCTCTTTGTGATTTTGGAGCCCTTCACCAAGCGCCTCGCCGTGCCCGCCTATCGAGAGAAGGTCAAGCGTCAGTTTGTGACCGCCTCGATGGACGAGCTGACCGTAGACGACATGATCGCCTACAAGATCATCATGGGCTTGGGAGTGCCTCTCTTTTTTGGGCTCTCCATTCCGGCCATCACCGGAAAATTTGTGCCGTGGTGGGGCGTCATCCTGCTGATCGTGTTTGGGTTTACCTTTCCCGACCAGTGGCTCTCGGGGCGTGTGCAAGCCCGTCAGACCGAGATCCTGCTGGCCCTGCCTTACACCATGGACCTGCTCACCCTGAGCGTAGAAGCCGGCCTCGACTTTGTGGCCGCCATTGGCAAAGTGGCCGAAAAATCTCCCCCTTCACCCTTGCGGGACGAGTTTTCAACCCTCCTGCAAGAGATACAAGTGGGCAATACCCGGCAGCAAGCCCTTCGTAATATGAGCTTCCGCTTGCAGATGCCAGAGATACGCTCCTTTGTCTCCCTGTTGGTGCAGGCCGACGAGCTGGGTGCTTCTGTGGGACCGGTGTTGAGGGCTCAATCCGAGCTGCTGCGCACCCAACGTTTCCAGCGAGCAGAAAAGGCGGGTGCGGCGGCGGCTCAGAAGATCCTCTTCCCGCTGGTTCTGTGCATTCTCCCTGCCGTGTTCATCATGATCTTTGGTCCGATTGGCTTGGCCTTTGTTTACCAAGGCGGCTTTAAGCCAAAGCCTACCACGGGTGGATGATTGACGACCTATCAGATCCTCAATCGCACGCGCGGCGGCGTGCTCGCACATCAAGCGGAGCTGGCAGATACCGCTGCCACCCGGACGAAAGGTCTGCTCGGACGGGACGGACTCGCGGAGGGCAGCGCCCTGATCATCGATCCGTGTAACTCCATTCACACGTTTTTTATGCGCTTCAGCATCGACGTGCTCTTTGTCACCTCCGAAGGGCAAGTGGTGCGGGTGTTGGAAAACCTCGTCCCTTGGCGACTGACCCGCATGTATTTTCGAGCCCGAAAAGTGATCGAATTTCCCGCCGGCACCCTGCAAAAAGTGCCTTGTCAGCCGGGAGACCAGCTTGAGTTTGTGTCGGTGCCATCGCCGCGCTGAGTCATGGGAGAGACCTGGATGAATCTTCTCATCGTGTCGGGGCCGGAGCAAGGGCGTCAGTTTCCGTTGATCCAAGGACGTAATATCCTGGGGAGATCAGAAGACTGCACGATCCAGCTTCCCTCCAACCAGATTTCACGGCGGCATGCGTGTCTGACCCTCAACGGGGGCCGGGTGTTGCTGGAAGACATGGGCAGCGCCAACGGCACCTTCATAAACGGCCAGCGTCTGGCTCAAGGCGTCGAGCTGACCCCGAATATGCAGTTTCAGCTCGGCGACTTTGTGCTGACCGTCGTGCGACCGGCGGCTCAAGCCCCTGCTCCTGGACATGCGGGGGGCGGAAATCCCTACGGCGCGACCCAAGGGGGTCTTGGCGGCGCATCCGCTCAGGGATACGGTGGCGCATCCGCTCAGGGATACGGCGGCGCACCCGCTCAGGGATACGGTGGTTACGAGGGCGGGGGTTACGGTGCAGGCACCGAGTTATACGGCGGAGGCCCGATGGCAGGCACCGAGCTGTACGGCGCAGCTTCTGGAGTGGCTTCGGGGTCCGCATCGTCACCCTATATGTCAGCGGGCATGGGAGGGCTGGCCATTCAGACCTCCGCCACCGCACGAGATCAAGAGACTCCGTTCTGGCAGGTGTACCGGCGGCTCAAGTTCTTGGGCTGGAAGGGGCAGACCCTGACGATGGGCCTCCTGGCGTTCCTGTTTCTGTATCTCTTGGTGTTGAGCCCCTTGATGGGCAGCCTGGAGAGCCAGCTTGAGCAGAGTGTGTTGGTGCGAGGTCAGCTCATCTCGGAGCAGCTTGGAACCCGCAACGGAGAGTATATCCGCACGCGCCAGGATACTCGGCTGGACCTCAAAGTCACCCTGGACGAGCCCGGCGTTAAATCAGCGTATTTGATTGACGCGCGTTTTATGGTGATGAGCCCGACGGAGCAGCGCGGGAAGGTCAAAAACAAAGAACCGGCTCTGATGGAAGCACATAAGCAGCGTAAAGCCGTGATCATGAGCGCATGGGAGGCCGATCCTCAAGGGGCTATCGACGGAGTGTATCATATCGTCACCCCCATTCGTGTCCAAGCGCCGGATCGTGACATTCCAGAGCTTCAAGGCTATGCTTATATCGTGTATGATGCGGGCAGATTGACCGCCGAGAGTGCTCAGCGCGGCCTTCGTCTCGGTTTTGCAACAGCGGGTGCAGGAATTGTCTTGGCAGGTCTGGTGTTTGGGATGTTCCTGTTGACGAATCGCCCGATCCATGCCTTACATGACGATGCAGAGCTGGTACTGCGGGGCGATCTGAGCAGCGTCGAGAGTAGGGCCAAATGGCCAGAGCTGGAAGCCTTAGCCAACAGCTTAAACCGCAGCTTTGAGCGGCTGTCACAAGCCCAGGCCAGTGCCCAGAGTGGTGCCCGGTCTGCTCAGGCCGCTCAGGAGCTGATGATGTCTGAAGCTCGGCTTCAAGCCCTTCTGAACGTGGTCCCAGAAGGCATTGTCCTGCTGGATGAGTCCCAGCGGGTAAAACAGCTCAGCCGGGTGGCCGAGCGACTCTTTGGTGTGGCCGGAGGACAAGCGCAAGGTCAGCCTTTACCGGCGCTGATGCGCAGCCCCGAGCTGCTCAAAGCCGCACAAGAGCTGCTGGCACAGGCAGCGGCTTCTCCTGAAAAGATGGCCAACACCACCGTCACCCTGCCGGATGCCAGCGGGGGACGAAAAGTCGGTGTGGCGGTGATGATGGTTCAAAGTGCTCAAGGTCAGCCTGCTCAAGCAGTGCTGGTCATGCGTTGAAACGGAGGTCTTGAAGGGTGGCAACGGCTTCAGGTTGGCGTATTATCTCGGTCGGCGGCACCAGCAACGGGGTCGAATACCTATTTGCAGAGCAAGGCATTACCCTCGGACGGAGTGACGAGTGTGAGGTGGCACTGGCCAGCCAAAATGTCTCCAGAAAACACGCTCGCTTTTTTGTCTATCAAGACATCCCCTACGTACAAGACGCGGGCAGTCGAAACGGAGTCTTTGTCAACGGCGTGCGCATTCAGCAGCAAGCCCTTGCCAATGGAGACACGATCTCTTTGGGAGAGTTCACCTTCCGCCTCAGCGACGGCTCCGTGACCGTGGAAGCGGTGGGAGGCAAAGACCGTAAGCCCTTGCTGGTGGGGGGCACCATTGCCGTTGCCGCTGTGTTGGTCATCGTGATCGCCGCTGTCGGAGGCAAGAGCACACCCGCCGTTCCTGAAGTGGCTCCGATTGCGGAGCCCGCCCCCTCGGGCATGAAGAGTCTGTTTGAAAAGCCCGCCAATTCGGGCGCTGCAACGAATGCTGGCGGAGGAAATGCTTCCTCTCAAGGCGGAAATCAACCACAGGCCGCTGCGCCTGCTCCGGTTGATGAACGGAAAAATGTGGTCAGGGAGTATCTCGATCGCGCGGAACTTTTGCAGGGCGCTGGGAAGTATCACGAGGCACGCGAACAGTACGAGCGGGCGCTGAAAATTGACCCGGGCTGTCAGCTCTGTCTGACCCGCCGGGAGCGGCTGATGCGGGACATCGATGCGATGGTGAAAAAACATCTGGACGACGGAATGAAGGCTTTTCAATCGCTGCGATACGAAGACGCTGTCAGCTCATGGGAGCTGGTGGTCAATCTGGTGCCCGATCAAAATCACCCGATCCATCAGCAAGCCCTTAAAAATATCCGGGATGCACAGGCGAAGCTCAACGGTCAGCCCGGGTATTGAGGCATAGCGCTCCTGTGACCCCGTGACCCTCAACCACCGTGGGGAGTCCAGGGCATGGAACTCATCATCTTTCGCGACGCGCGTGAGGTCGGCAGGCTCCGCCTCTCTGAAGGCGCATTTTCAATTGGCCGGGGCCTGCACAACACCATTGCGCTCGACGATCACAGCATCTCGAGACGACATGCTCGCTTGCATGTGCGGGATGGCCACGTCGAAGTGGAAGACCTCTCCAGCATCAACGGTACGTGGCTGGGTGGCCAGCCCGTGCGAGAGGCCAGCCTCCAAGACGGCGATATCCTGACCATCGGGCCCTTCTCCTTAGAGATCTGGCTCGAAGAAGAGGATGTGGTCATTCACGATGGCCTTGACAGCACCCAGCCTGGAAAAGAGCTGGGCGACGTGGCCACCGTCACCCGTCCCGTGGGCATCCACTCCATTGCAACCGACTCCGGTGCTGCGATTGGCGGCGAGTCCGACTTCTCCATGCTCGCGGAAGGCTCCGACGAAGGTGTCGGCGAACACGACTCCATGCATCCCCACGACTTTCTTGGCCTCCACGAAGACGACTGGATGGAGCACACCCTCCGACCTCAGCCCGAAAAGAGCAAACCTGCTGCGAGACCTGCTCCTGAGCCCGCCGCACGTCCCAAGCTCGAGCGCAGCAAGGCCACCACCAAGCCGAAATCCAGCCCCGATTTTGTCTTCGACGACGAAGGTGGGCCCGACAACAACCATCGTCCTGATGCGACCCGGCCCAACCCACGCCTGCCCAAGACCGTCGATCTCGCCTCCACACCCAAAGCCGGACGGAAAGGCAGCAGCAAAACCCAGACCCCGCAGCTCTCCCATCCCGACGGTCCCCGCTTGGAGCTGAGAGAAGGTCAAGCCCTCCAGACCATCATGGAGCTGGCGCGTCGAACCCTCTATATTGGCCGCGCCGAAGAGATGGATCTGGTCCTGCTGGATTCCAACGCCTCCCGACGCCACGCCGCCGTACATTGGGAAGATGACTCCGTATATGTCAAAGATATTTGGAGCATGAACGGCATCAAGGTCAACGGCGAAAAAGTCCAATACGCCGAACTCAAACCCGGTGATCGCCTCCAGATTGGCGATACCGTGCTCGAGTTTGTCTGGCCCGCCGCTCCCGCACCCGTCATCTTGCCCGTGCGTGAAGCGGCGCCCGAGAAGACCGCTCCCTTAGCAGACCCGCCCACCGTGGCCATCACCGCTCAGCAGCTCGCCGCTGCTCAGGCCCATACCCACGAGCCCCATGTAAGCCCGGCTCCGGTTCCGCCGGTGAATCATCCCCCTGCGCCTGCCGCGCCGCCCCTCAGTGCTGCGGCATCCCTCGAGCCACCCAAGAGCACCCGGAGCACGATGCCTCCCGTGGCGGAGCCTCCCGTGGCTGCCCCTCCGGTCGCCGTGCCGACGGCAAAAAACAAGGCGGCTACCCCAGCGTCACCTTTGGCGGCACCATCCCAGGCCGCTCCCGCTATCTCCGCTGCCAACATCGCCACGGCACCGAGACGTCCTGCGGCTCCCGCGCGCGTGGGCGCGCCCGTGCAAGCCCCTCAGAAGACGGGACTCTCCACCCCCGCTGTGGTGGTGGGAGCCCTGCTCTTGGCCCTCGCCGTTGGCGCTGGTGCCGCCATCCTTAAGAAGAGCAACGCCGGACCCACCGATCCTCAGCCTGTCGCCGCCTTGCCGGGAGAGCCTCCGCCCGCTCAAGCAGCACCCGTGACCGCCCCGGAAGTCTCAGGCGCTGTTGCCTCCGCCCCCGTGCTTGTTTCGTCTCCGGCAGAGGTTGCAGCTCCCCCGGTTCCAGTGGCCGTTGTTGTAACACCTGTTCCGGCTCCGGTGGAGCCCCCCGTGGTCCCCACCCCGGCATCTGCGCGCACCGCCTCGGCTCCCGTGGAGAGTAAACCGGCCTCCGCACCCAGCCTGCCCTCAGCGAAGACCTCCGCTCCGATTGCCGAGCCTCCGACCCGTGTGGCGATGGTGGCAGCCCCCACCCCAGCCCCAGCTCCGAGTAAACCGGCGACCTTGTTGAGTGCTACCACCCCTCCCAAGGTGGAGCGTCCGACGACGACCGCCCCCACGACGACCGCCCCGACGACGACCGCCCCCACGACGACCGCCCCCACGACAGCGGCATCGGCTGCGAGCAGTGCTGCGGCGGCCTCCTCGACAAGCAGCGGGAGTCGAACAGCAGATGTCCTGACAAGTGTGGCAAATTCGCCCACTTCTAATCCGGTTGTTGCCAAAACCCCGAGTGCGCCAAGCCGAGCCGACGTTGAAAAGCGCATGAACGCCAGCTATCAGAGTGGCTTGGTCGCCCAAAAACAGGGCCGACTCCCGGAAGCCATCAAGCTCTTTGAGAAAGCCCTGGCCGAAGACCCGCGCCGAGAGTCCGAGCTGTATTATCAGATCGAAGACGACATCCAAGCCGCTCGCTCACGCCTGCACGAGCAGGTACGTCCGATGGTGACCGAAGCGACCGCGTTGGCGGAGCGTGGGCAGCTTGCGGAGGCCCGTCAGCAGCTCCAAGATGCGGTGAACCGCGCGCCTGACTATCAAGCGGCGGCCTCTCGGCTCAAGCAGGTTGAGGCGGAACTCAACAAACAAGGCAACAAGCTCCTGGCGGGTGCGGAGAGCCGAGAGCAAGCCGGGGCGACCTCCGAGGCGGAGACCCTCTACAAGCAGGTGCTCTCGCTGGTACAGGACAAGTCCCATCCCCTTTATCAGCGCGCCAGCCAGCGCCTTGACCAGCTCAAGCAGAAAAAGTGAGTCGCTTAGAATCCCCCACTCCTGAGACTTCCCCTCGCTTCTTGAGCCTTCGTCTTCTTCCTTCATTTTTTGACCTTTCTGTCGTGGCCGCCTTTTTGGGCACCCTGTTGACCAGCCTGCCTTCGCCGAGCCTGTGGTGGCGGATGGCCCTGGGTCAGTGGATGTTGCAGCATCTCAACGTGATGCATCAGAACCTGTTCTCGTTTGCGGCTCCGACACATCCGTGGGTCAACCATGAGTGGGCCCTGGACGTGATGATCTTCTGGTGTGTGGATCGGCTGGGGCTCTCTTGGTGGGTGTGGCTGAGGGCCTTGAGTGTGGCCCTGCTGGTGGGGTTTTCGGTGCGTACCTTGCGGCGTCGAGGAGGTATCCTCCCGACCTTCCTGCTGACCGGGCTGCTGTGGCTCTCGCTTCAGTCGCTGCTGCCGCTGGAGCCGCTCCTGGTGTCGGCCTTGTTTTTGGCGAGCTGCTTAAACCTGCTGGAGAGCCCACGTTGGACGGGACTTCCGGCGTTGGTGGTCGTCCCCCTTCTCTGCTGGTTTTGGGCCAGCCTTCACGGAGCTGTTCTGGTGGGACTGGTGCTGTTGTGGCTCTACAGCGCCGGAGAAGTCTGGGATGCCATGCGGCGTCGAGCCGATGCGCGCTGGGTCTTGCATCCGCCGCTGGCGCTGTTGGCCACCCTCTTTGCGCTCTGGAATCCATATTATGCAGGCATCTTTGAGCTGGGGCTCGAAGAGCTGTGGCAGCTCCTGAGCAGTGGGATCCTACGCCTTCAGCTCCTGTCGAGCCATGACTTGGCGCTCGGGGGTGCCTTGATGGGGGTGGTAGGGCTGACCTTGCTGGCGGTGGGCTCCGAAGTGCGCTGGCGACTGGCGCTCCCGTGGCTGCTTTTGACTCCGATTGTGCTGCTGATGCCCGGCTATGTGGGGCTCTGGGGCGTCTGGGGAGTGGTGACGCTGATGGAGCATATCCAGCAAGTCGCCCGGAGGGTGCGGCATGAGCCCAGACTGGGCCTGCTCTCGCCCTTACGCTCCCGTCCGATTCTGGTGATGGCGGACTCGTTGCATCGCCTCTCTGCGTTTGAGACCCGCTGCTCAACCGGAATGGTGGGGGTGCTGCTGATGGGGCTGCTCTCGTGGGCGTGGCTGGTGCCGCATGAGCGGCTGGGACCGCTCTGGCCGGAGCACTCGCTGATGGCAGGGTCTTCGTCTCTGGATGCGCTGGCGGCGGCCCACCACATGCCGGTAAAGGCGGTGGATGCCCTGATCGTGCGCAGCAAGGCGGGCACTCGTGTGCTCGCGCCTCTGGAGTGGAGCGGCTACGTGCTCTGGGCAGGGCAGGGCCAGCTCCAGATCTTTGTGGATGGTCGAGAGAATGCCTATCCGCTGGGCGTGCTCGAGGACTACGACCGGATACGAGGGATGTTGCCCGGCTGGGAAGAGCTGCTGGACAGCTACGAAGTTGATTTTGTCGTGTGGAAAAAAGACTCGTTCCTGCCTCAAGCCCTGGAGACCTCGGGAGGATGGCAGGTCCACCATCAAGGGACAGATGCGGTGGTGCTGGAGAAGCGAAGGAGCCAGCTTCCAGCGCCGCCGGATGTGACTGACCCAGCGGAAGCGGCCAGCTTAAAGCTCAACGCACAGAGCACAGACGTGGGAGACGTCACGCCACACGAGGCAGGCACACAGAGCACAGAAGTGGGAGACCTCACACCACACGAGGCAGGACCAGCAGGGACCACGGCTGCGGAGAGCGCCTCACCTGTCACGTCAGGGTCAGCACCGCCAACGCCGTGAGGGTGTACAGCAGGATGTTGATCTGAAGCGGACGGTCGGTGAGTAAGGTCATCTCAGGGGCTCCACCTTCGTTTTTCCGATGCACCAGGTACTGATAACGAAAGATCCCGTAGAGCACAAAGGGAATGGTCAACATCATCCACGCCGGTTTTCCCGGATGGCCTCCCATGTCGAAGGTATACAGGGCATATGACATGATGGCACCGGTGGCCACGATGTTCTGCATCTTGTCCAGCAGCTCGATGGAGTACTCCTCCAGGATCTTGCGGTGTTTACCCGCCGTCTTCTCCAACAAGACCAGCTCGGAATATCGCTTGCTCATGGCCAAAAAGAGCGCCAGAAACGAGATACAGATCAAAAACCAGGGCGAGATCGGCACCGAGATGGCCATCGCCCCCGCCACCGCACGTAAGATAAATCCCGCCGCAATGGCCATCACATCCAAAATGACCACATGCTTGATATAGAACGTATAAGTGAAGGTTAAGATCACATACGACAGGGCCACAATCCCAAAACCCCGCGTGAGCAGAAATGCACTCGCCACCCCACCGATCACCCCCACCACCATTGCCACGTTTGCCACCGAGGTCGGTAACCGCCCACTCGCCAGAGGCCGATTCCGCTTTTTGGGATGCCCCCGATCCGCCTCAATGTCCAACATATCGTTGAAGATATACCCCATACTCGACAGAATACAAAAGATGGCCGTGGCCGCCACCACCTTGAGCACATAATCCAGCTCAAAGGTATGCCGTGAGAAGATCAAAGCGGCAAACAAAACAGCGTTTTTTGTCCACTGCTTAGGGCGCATGGCCTCAATCAACGCGCGTGGAACACTCAGCGCCTGTGGCTGCGAGACATCCGTGCTATCGCTCATGATGCAAATCTCCTTGTTGGCAAGCTCAGATTTTAACGAGGGGGCAACGGCGTACCATCCTCGGGGAGAGAGGTCGGACGGGCATCCAAGAGCTGCCAGTGAAGCTGCTGGCCCGGCTCGAGGGTGATGGTTTTCTCGAGGGCCACGGCATCACCCCGCATGAGCTGAAGGCGATACATACGGGCAGGCTCCAGTGATAAACGAACCGGCAAAGGACTCTCGACCGGCTGGCCATCCAAAAGCAAGCGCAGCTCAGCAGTGCCCTCCACCAACAGAATGGGCGCAGGCAGCGGCACCACCGATGGACTGATCTGACGATCCACCATCGAAAACCACGCTGCCATGAGCAAACCCGGGATTAAGCCACCAAAAAAGCCGGTGAGTAACGCCATGCGACGTCGGCGTTGAAACTCATCCTGTTCCACCGGAGAAGAGAGGGGTAAGATCTCGCCCCGAGGTGTCAGCTCCGGCTTGGGCTCCACCACCGTCTCCGCTTGCGCACGCACGGCAGGAAAAGTGGTTCCCGGAGGCCCCGCCAAGAGGGTCGCATCAGAAGCACGGGTCGGAATATCCGGCAAAGCCGCTGTCGGCACCGGAGAACCCAGCGGCTGCCAGCCCTCATGCGCGGGTTTGGTGGCAAAAGGATCGTGGCCACGCGCTCCAGCAGGAGGATTCGCCGCAAGAGCGCCCGCAGCAACACCCCCCATCCCCTTTGCGCCTGAGCTCGGCAGAGGAGGTGGCAACGGTGGCATCCCCGTCTGACGCTCCGGCTCCGCTTGAGTCGGACCCCGATGGGAGACCAAAACCCCCGGTGGAGCCGTGTTGCGCGGTGGGATGGAGACGCTCTCCTGCGCACTTCGACTCACCAACCGCCCCGGAGGAGGCGGAACCGGCTTGGATAACAAACGCCCCAGCCCCTCCGAATGGGTGGTGCTGGCCGGATCTAACTCCAACACCACCGACTCCACATCCAGCTCGTCGTCGTCGAGCGACGTGCGCCGAGAGGCCATCGAGGCTCCAGGCTTGGCACCGAGCACTCCCGGAGCAGGCACCCCCGAAGCAGGACCGGAATTAGGCGGAGCGCCTGCTGGAGCCATCCGCAGCGGGGTGGCCACGCTGACAGCTCCCGCAGAGCCTCCAGAGGCAACAGGCGTAGGTCCGCTCGGTACGGGTCGAGACGTCGCTGGAGACGGTTGTACCCACTCCGAGCCGACCGGACGGGCCAGCGGACCCGGGGGCAAACGAGGAGCTCCCACTGTACTTGCAGTCGCTGCCGGAGCAGGGATGGCTCCACGCCCAGCAACGCCTACGCTTGAGGTTGCCGGAGCAGGGGCTCCGCTCATACCTGGGGGATGAACGCCCGGCTCTTCTTTTACTTGGCTGACGGAGGTGGGGGAGTCTTCATCTTCTTCCAGCCGACGGGGTGGCGCAAAGAGGCTCACCACGGCTCCTTGGGGGGCCGGAGAAGTTCCTGCTGCAGAAGCGAGCCGGCCCAGCGGCGCAAAATCCGACAACCTGCTGGCATTCTCAGGCTGTGAAAGGGGAGGGGGCGGCACTTTCAGGGGCACCCGCCCAGGAGCCGTCACCAAACCCGGAGCGACTTGGCCTGCGATGGTGGGCACATCTTCGTCCTCGTCTCGACGCCGAGCGACGGGCATCTCGGCTTTGGGGAGGCCCCCACTGTCGAGCCTGGCAAGGCTGGGAGACGGAGCGGTGGATGGGCCGCTGGTATTTGGGGGCATCATGGGGGGGGCGGAAGGGGCTGGACTTCCACCGGGGGCTCCGGGGCCTGGTCCGCTGACAATTTGGTCGAGATGTGCCACCTTGCCCAAGCGGATTTCTTCTGCAAACAGGCTACGCATGAAGCCTGCCAAACGCGCGGCATTTGACAGGTGCCGTCCCGCAAAAGCGAAGGCATTCAGCTCTGCGCGCATCTCGGAGGCTCGCTGGTAACGTTCGTCACGCTCGCGCCTGAGCGACTTGAGCACAATGGCATCGAGGGCAGGTGGGATCTCGGGGTTATGCTGAGAGGGGGGGATACACTGGGCAGCCCGTACATTCTGCAACACCTTGAGATCGGTCACGGCGGCAAAAGGAGAGTGTCCGGTGAGCAGCTCATACAGCACCACACCTGCCGAAAACAGATCGGAGCGATGATCGACCACCAAGCCCATCGCCTGTTCCGGTGACATATACTCATACTTGCCCTTGAGAATGCCTGCGGAAGTCTCCATGAGTCGAACGGAGGCTTTTGCGATGCCAAAGTCTACCAGCTTGACCTCTCCTTCGTAGGAGATCAAAATATTGGGGGGACTGATATCACGGTGGATGATGTTAAGAGGCACCGGCTGTTCGTGGGACCCTCCCATCTTTTGATGGGCATACTCCAGCCCCTTGAGGGTCTCGATGCCGATGTGGAGGGCATGCGCGATGGGCATCCGAAGCTGCTGTGTCCGCAGACGGTGGAGCAAGACCTTCAGATCGCCCCCTTCGATCAGCTCCATCGCAATATAATAGGTGCCATCCTGTTTTCCCAGGTCATAGATCTGCACAATATTGGGATGGGTGAGGGAGACCGCGATGCGTGCCTCATCGATCAGCATCACCACAAAGTCTGAATCGCTGGAGAGATGTGGCAAGATCCGTTTGATGACCAGGTGCTTTTCAAAGCCTCCATCGCCGCGCAAGCGCGCACGAAAGACCTCGGCCATGCCGCCGACCGCGATGCGCTCGAGCAGCTCGTATTTACCAAAGATCATAGGAGTGGCGGATCGTTCCAAAGCGGGCCCCGAGGGAGGAAGGTCAGAGCAAAAAGCCAGGGATCTGTGAGTGGATGATATCTCTCCGAAGGGCGTATCGTCAATTGCATTATGAGCAGGTGTCATATGCGAGTGACCTGGGGAAACACTGTGCAAGTCACTCTGATTCCCGCGACGGGAGCGGCAAAAAAACAGGCGTGGAGAGCCGGTGGTGGGTCGCGAACGTCCCAGCCAGTGCGACAGAAAAGCCTCAGATGGTTCTTCCATGTCCCGCTGGTGTCTCAGGAGGGGCCAACGAGGGCCTAAGCCCGTGCTCAGCGCAGCCCAGGGTGCGGAGGGCATTGGGCGGCGAGCCCCTTCCGAGGCGCTGCCACAACCGCTTGAAGCGCACGTCAAATGCGCGTATGCTACCCTAAGATCTCCGAGCATTCTGATTCAGTCCTCCGAATCCATCCGCTCCGCACGCGCTGGCATGAGGCATGTAAGCCGTTGTTGAGCCGTGTAAGAGACGGATTCTGTTATGATGGGTCTCCGCCCGAGGCCCCCATGAAGGAGCAGCCCGTGCCATCAAATCTCTGGAAAATCCTTCATCCGCGTGTGCGCGCATGGCTGGCCGACGAGCAAGGACAGACCACCACCGAGTATATGCTGGGCATCTCCGTGGTGGTGATTGGCATGTCGCTGGCCTTTGTGTACATGAGCAACTCCACACGCTCCATCTTTGATAATGCGCGTCGGATGATTGAGCTTCCTTACCCATGAGGGTGCAGAAAGCTCTAAAAAAGTGGAATATGCCCAGCAGCAGGATGACCGATGTCATCCTTTTTGTGTTTGTTCGGGGAGGCTGCGCATGATCGGCGACATGCAGCTTGGGCCGCTGGATGTGGCCTTGATGCTGATCGTGGGCGTGACCTCCTGGACCGATCTCCGCACCCAGCGGATCCGGAATGTGCATACCTTTCCCACCATGTTGCTGGGGCTGATCCTCCAGAGCATGGGGGCGGGGACATCGGGACTCTGGGGAGCCCTCCTGGGGATCGGGGCGGGTTTTTTGGGGATGAGCCCCCTGTATGCGATGGGCATCATGAAAGCAGGTGACGTGAAGCTCGCCATGTCCTTGGGTGCCTTGATGGGTGGATGGGAGATCCTACGTGCCGTCGTGCTCTCCTTTGTGCTCTACCTTCCGGTGGGGCTGGTGGTGCTCTTACTCTCGGGACGTCTGCGTCAGAGCTGGGTGGCGTTCAAACGCTTGGCTTTTTTTCTCTACGCCCGCTTTCATCCGGCGCTCACCCCGGAGCCCTTAAACATGGAAGGCATGACCTTGGCACCTTTTGGCATGGTGTTGGGTGTGGCCGCCCTCCTGGTGCATTTTGGAAACTGGCTGGGCAGCCGAGGTTTTATCCCGGGCCTTTTTTGAAGGGGAACCCCCTCGGAGCGGACGCGCGGTTGACCCTCCGGGAAATCCTGCTAAGATGAGCCGATGCAGGTGTGGTGTCTGGTGAAACAAGGAGATTGCCCGTGAGACAGGCAGCAGTCAGCAAGCAGCAGCTCCAGCGGGAAGTACAGCCTCGACGCCTTCGCGGTCAAAGCACCGTGGAGTTTATGTTGATGATCCCCATCATCTTTGCCGTGTTCTTTTTTGTGATCGAGATGTCGTTGTACTTCAGCGTCATTCACTTCACCAACTACGCCGCCTTCACCATTGCCCGCTCCAAATCGGTGGGCTATCGCAACGTGGATGGGCCTCAATCCGCCGCGTATGTGGGCGAGCTGATCTTGACGGGCAGCGCGCTCAAAGACAACCATGAACTGAAAGAGTCTCGCAGCGGCATCACCATTCAGTTGGAGAGCTGGAAGACCACCTTCCCATATTTATCGGGCATTATGCCGGATGCCAAGTTCAGCGCCACCGTCAACATGGGGCCCGACGAGAGAGAGTATGAGGGCCGAGCCTTCACCGGCTGCTCCGACAACGACATGTCGTCGAGCCCGTATAATCGCTGCTAAGCGGAAGCAGCGTTTATCCCTTGGATCCGAGCTGACAGGAAAAGTTGAATCGTCCCAGCTTCGACCCGAGACGCCCCGGTCTTTCTCGACGGTTGGCTTGTAAAATGCTAGCCCTTCCACGCAGAAGGTGGAGCAGCGACTCTCTCAAGCAGATAAAACCCTTCGCATGCGGACGTTGAAGCGCCCGATGCCAGAGCCACGAGCTCGAGCCATGGACGTTGAAGCTGGCCAGATGCGCCAGAAGGCAGTGTAGAAGCAGCGCGGAAGCAGGGCAGGAGAGAACCTATGGATCCCATGGCACGAATGGGAGCAAAACAGCGGACACAGAAGGGTCAAGCTGCCGTACTGGTGGCATTGGGACTCTTTTGTATGGTGATCTTTTTGGCATTGGCCACCAACGTCGGCATCGTGGTCAATGATCGGGTACGCTTTCAGAACGCTGCCGACTTGGCTGCTTATGCGGGTGCATTCGAGCAGGCCCGGGCCCTCAATCGTATGACGGAGATCAACCGTCGAATGATTATGGTGGCCGATGATATTCGGAAGCATCTGACCTGCAAGGATCTCCCGACCGATCCCAAAGAGATCATCACGCTGGAGAGTGACTGCGACAAAAATGGGCATCGGGTCTTTCCCATGCTCTTCTGCGATCAGAAGGTGCCGGATGCGATCTTAAAGGTGGGTCAAGCGCGGCTCGACGCCTTAGCCGCCCTGTTTATGCTGGAGAATACACGCGCGACCCAGCCCGCCATTCGGGCGGCTCGGATGACCGCCGATGCCAATATTCATGGCTTGGCCCGTCCGACGAAGAGCAATTTTTACGAGTGGAATAAGCAGTCTCCCACCAACCGGCTCTTGGAGCCCTTGATCAAGGTGGAGCGTGCTCAGACCACATTTACTTGGGCCATGTGGCGCTGGGCTGGACACTGTGGCTGTCCGACCTTTAAGCCGTGGCCCATCCCGAACATCAAAGGTTGTCTGGATGTGTTCAACCGCGACTTGGACACTTGGTTTTATAAGGACACCCCTGGACCGTCGGTGTTTTTCCCCGCGCGTGTCAACGGTGTGCCTCAGAAAGAGTTTCTCGACTTTGGCGAAGGCCGGAAGAGCTTCTTTGAAGGGCGTCGGAAGCCCATCGGCATCAGCGACGGCATCTGGGCCTTTGCTGCCGCAAAACCCTTTGGAGGCAATATTGGCCCGGAGCTGGACCAGAACGGAGAGCTTCAGACCATTCGGTTTAAGATCTGGATCGCCAGCAAGACCGTCAAAGGATACGATTACGATTCATTTGAAGACGCCGACACCTGGGACAAGTTTGTGCCTCAGTATCGCGCCCGGATGATGGCCATTCAAGAAAAGATGGTGGTAGATGATGGGGCCGGTCGAACACCCATCACCCCCCTGGAAATCATGAAGTACGATCTGCTGCGCGCCGCCAAAGCCCCGAGTAGCAAGATCGAGCAGTACATGTTACACTGAGCGCCAGCACGGTGTACGCCTGCACCGTGTACGAGGGAGAAGACCGATGAGCCAGAAGTCTACTCGACAAGGCAAATGCCTCCAGAAGCAGCGTGGTCAATCCGCCGTCGAGACCATGTTCATGATTCCGATCATGCTCTTGGTTTTTATGGGGATGTATGAGCTTTTCACCATCACCTTTGCCACTCAAAATGCGCACATCCGCGCCCGCGAGTACCTGTTGCACGATGGCGCTTATGTGAGTGGGGCTCCTGCGGGAGAGCCCGGTACGACGGGTGACTCCGTGTTTGACTCGGGTGCTCGCAACTACAGGATTGCGGATCCCGCGACGTGGGGTGTGACGGGTGCTGCCAGTGGCTCCTCCAACGCCAAAGGATTTGCCTCCTTTGCGCATGACCAGGGCATTGCGGGCATCTCGGATGCGGGGGGCGGAAATGCGCAGTTCGGAGGACGTGAAGGGGTTTATGTTCGGGCCAACGCCTACATTTGTTCCCCCATCGGTTGTCCGTCCAGTGCCCGCTGAGCGGCTGTATCGCCCTCGTCAAGGTTTTTAGTTGACAGCACACCCGCGTCTTTGATATGGAATCGATGGTAAAAGCTGTCATTTCTGCTTGCTTACTCTGTCTGAGCGCGGGAGATCGGTCCTCACTGACACGATTGTCTGCTGCGATCACCACGGAATTCAGTGATCTCTATCCAGGAGCGTCTTCATGAAGAACCCAAGAGCCCTGATCTTGTCCATTGTCATGGGCTTAATTGCCCTCCTCATGCAGTTTAGCTGTATCAACAAAGAGCGAGCAGCCCTTCTGCATGACTCAGAGCTGATTCCCACGGTGATTGCCACCCGCAACATCCCCAAGAACGTCAAGCTCGACGAGACCATGGTCAAGGTCGAGCTGGTGCCTCGTAAGTGGCAGCAGCCCGGAGCCCTCGGCAAAGGCGAAGATGTCTATCAGCAGATCTCCGCCAGCCCCATCCAGGAGGGTGAGCAGGTGCTGCTGACCAAGCTGGTGAGCTTGGAGGACGCCGGTCTGGCCTTTAAAGTGCCCAAGCGTAAGCGTGGTATTGCCGTGGCGGTCTACGAAGTGAACGCCGTGGGAGGCCACATCAAGCCCGGCAACTATGTGGACATTATGGGTTCCTTTGACTTCGGAACGGGTGATAAAGCCGACCTGCGCACGATCACCCTCTTCCAGAACGTGCTGGTGCTGGCCGTCGGTGATGACCTCGGCCAGTCCGTGCCCCAGAGCATCGACGAGGCCGCCGCTCAAGACAACTATGTGCGCGCCACCACCCGCAACAACGGCACCATTGTGGTCTCACTCACCCCGCTGGAGTGTCAGAAGATCACCCTGGCGCAAGAAATGGGCTCGCTGAGCCTGACCCTGCGCTCTTTGTGGGAAGATCAGCGATTTGTGGACTTGGAGAAGACCTCCATCCACACGGCGATTGGTATCCCCAAGAAGGTGCGTTATCAGCGTAAGGCGTCCTACCGGACCATTCGGGAAGGTTCCTTCTGATAAGTTGAGGGCCTACGTCCCCCCTTCAGGGGCGTGGGTGTGAAGCCTCCGGCGCGTGTCCGCCTGAAGTCGGGGGCCATGAGGTGATCATGATGAAGTTCAGCTCGAGATCGGTGGGTGTGTCGCTTCTCACATCGTTGCTCTTGGTGGGAGGTGCCACGCAGCTCCTCCCCGAGCCGGTGGCGGTGGGGCAGGACAGTGTTGATACATCTGAGCGTGGTGTTAAACGTTTGGATGTGGTGGTGGGCTCTCAGAAGGTCATCACCGTGCCGTATGACTTTGGAGATATCTCCATCGGGAACTCCTCGACGGCCAATATCACCCCCATGCGCGGTCGTCGTGAGATTTTGGTGTTTGGTTCGCGCCCCGGCATCAACTCGATCATCATCTTTGATACTCGGGGCAATCGCCGCGACGAGTACGAGATTCAGGTGCTCTCCGAGAACCTCGAGCGCACCATGAAAAACATCCGCAACCTGCTGGGTGATATCGAGGGCCTGAAGTATCGGATCATCGGCGATAAGATCGTGATCGAAGGTGAAGTGTTCTTGGAGGACGAGATCCGACGGGTGACGGCGGTGGCCGAGAAGAACCCGAACATCATCCAGAACGTGACACTCTCCCCGGTGACCTTGCGCGTGTTGGCCAATACCATCGAAAAAGAGATCGGACGGCCTGAGATCACCGCGCGTCCCCTGCGCAATCAGATCTTGCTCGAAGGCACGATCTATTCGGAGGTGGCCAAAGTTCGGGCGGAGGCCATCGCACGCGCCTACGCGAACAATATCATCAACGTGCTGGAAGTGCGGCAGGCAGATCGTCCGCCCAGCAAAGAGAAGACGGTGGTGCTGATTGCACACTACGTCAACCTCTCCAAGAGCTTGTTAAACTCGTGGGGCATCGACTGGGCACCGCTGGCGGTCAACAATGGCTCGCTGACCGAGGTCTCGATTGCGTACAAGTTTGACCCGGAGACCCGCGAGCTCTTCACCGACTCCGGTGCCAATGGCATCACCCTCTCGAGTGGTGCGCGGTTGTTGATGCCTCGGATTCAGCGCGCGAAGACCTCCGGCTACGCGCGTGTGCTGGAGAACCCGACGGTGTCGGTCAAGAGCGGCGAAGTGGTCTCGATGTTCAGCGGCTTGCAGTATCCCTACCCCGTATATTATCAAGGGGGTGTCTCGATTGAGTGGAAAGACATCGGCATTAAGATGGACGCCACCCCCTACGCACAAGGTGATAGTGTGGACATGAAGCTCAAGATCGAAGTGACCGATCTGGGGCAGCTCTCCAACTCCAACGGCGACCCCGCGATTGATACCTCCAAGATCGAGACCCGGCAATACTGCAAAGCGGGGGAGTCGATTGTGATCGGCGGTCTGTCGCGGCTTTCCGACGGTGTTTTGTATAACCGGAGTCCAGAGACCGTCGAAGGCGCGCTGGTGCATCTCTTTAAGAACCGGCAATACAATAAGGCCAAGAGCCAATTCCTGGTGTTCATTACCCCGCAGATTCACGAGACATCTTCGACGGCGAACAAGGAAATCCAGGAGAAGTTCAACCTGAAAGAAGTGAAGCAGTAAGCCGGGAGTGTCCCTCATGTTCAACCGTCAAGGAAACCCACCGGGGCCTCCGGGTGCTCCAGGGCAGATGCCTCCGGGTCAGGCTCAACCGGGTCAAATGCCTCCGGGTCAAGTCCCGCCCGGCCAGTATCCTGCTCAGCAGGGTCAGGCGGGTCCATATCCACCGGGTCAGATGCCACCGGGAGCCCCCGGTCAGATGCCGCCGGGACACTTTCCGCCGGGTCAATATCCAGTCCCACAAGGTCAGCCGGGTCCATATCCGCCGGGGCAGGTGCCTCCAGGGTATCCGGTGCCGCCTGGTGGTGCGCCGGGACAGCCGCCCATGCAGCCCGGTGTTCCCAACGCTCAGCTTGCCGCCCGTGCCCGCATCATGACCATCATTGGTGCTCGAGATGGGGTGGGCAAGTCCATTTTCTCTGCCAATATCGCGGTCTCGTTCTTGCGCGAGACACGACGCCGTGTGTTGCTCGTGGACATGGATGCCCATAGCTGTGGGGATCTGAAGCTGATTCTGGGTATGCCGGATGTTAAGGCACTGGTGGAGCTGGTGCCCCATGCGGATCGGCTCGACCCCAACTTGCTGCGCAACTATATCACCCCACACCAGACCGGCATCGGGGTGATGCAATACTACAAAGACCCCAGCGAGGCCAATAAGCTCAGCCCGGAGTTTTTTGGGAAGGTCTTGGATCTCCTGGGTGCGTTTTTTGACTTTATTGTGATCGACGCGGGTGCCACGATCAACAACTACATGATCAAGGCCCTTGAGCGTTCGGCGATCTCCTTTATTCTGGCGCAGCCCGAGCTGCTCTCCTTAAACTCCACCCGGTTGATGGTGGACAAGCTCCAGCTTCTGCACTTCCCCAAAGAGATGCTGAAGGTGGTGCTCAACTGTTTTGATCCCAAAGGACCGATCTCCATCGACGTGGCCCGACAGAAGCTGGGCCGAGACATTCTCACCGTGCTGTTGCGGAACGACATCTTGGTGAGAGACTCGATCATCCAGGCGGTGCCCTTCGCCTTCTCGCAGCCTCGAGCCGATCTCACCCGCAACTTCGATGAGTTTGTGAAAGCCCTGGTGGAGCGCCGGATGCTCGATCAGCTCATGATGCTGCGAAAGCCGGTCGGTGTGAACGTCGGCGGAGGTCCACAGGTCGAAGGAGACGCCACCAGCCAGTTTATGGCCGACGCCAAAAAAGAGGTCGAAGGCTGGATGGCCGGTCGTACCAAACGACGCGGCGAAAAAGGCGAGCTCAACGCCCGCACCACCCTCAAGCTGCTGATTCACAAGCGCTTGCTGGAAGTGCTGGATCTCAAGAAGCTCGACATGGAGCTGAAAAACCACGAAGATAAAGCCCGCATTCTGCGCGAGCGCACCGAGCGCGCCATCGTGCAAGTGCTGGACCAAGAGGGAGGACATATTACCTCCCGCGAAGAGCGCGCCCGCATCGTCAAAGAAGTCTTGGATGAAGCCCTCGGCCTCGGTCCTCTGGAGGACTTGCTCAACGATTCGACGGTGACCGAGATCATGGTCAATGGAAAAGACCAGGTCTTCGTGGAGCGCAGTGGTAAGCTGACCCTCTCCGACATCACCTTCACCGATGATACCCAGCTCTTGGCGGTGATCGAGCGCATTGTGGCCCCTCTCGGACGGCGCATCGACGAAAAGTCTCCGATGGTGGATGCTCGATTGAAAGACGGGTCTCGTGTCAATGCCATCATCCCCCCCCTGGCGATTGATGGGGCTGCGGTGACGATTCGTAAGTTCTCGAAGACCCCGCTGACCTACAAAGATCTGGTTCGATTTGGCTCCATGACCGACGAGATTGCAGACTTCCTGCGTGCATGTATCGAGTCACACATGAACTGTCTGATCTCGGGAGGTACAGGCTCGGGGAAAACCACACTGCTGAATGTGCTGTCAAACTTCATTCCCGAAGGAGAGCGCATCATCACCGTGGAGGACTCGGCGGAGCTTCAGCTCGGGCAGCCTCATGTCGTGCGCTTGGAGACCCGACCCCCGAATATCGAGGGACAAGGTGAGATCTCCATCCGTGACCTGGTGAAGAATACCCTACGAATGAGACCGGATCGCATCGTGGTGGGTGAGTGTCGTGGTGCCGAAGCCCTGGACATGCTCCAGGCGATGAATACCGGTCACGATGGCTCTCTGACCACCATTCATTCCAACAGTCCCCGCGATTGTTTGGCCCGTCTTGAGACCTTGGTGATGTTTGCTGGATTGGATTTGCCCTCCAAAGCCATTCGAGAGCAGATTGCCGGTGCCATCAACATCATTGTGCAGCAGAGTCGTTTGGGAGATGGTTCTCGAAAGATCACCGCCATCAGCGAAGTCACGGGGATGGAAGGTCAGACGATCACCTTGCAGGACATTTTCATCTATCGTCAGACCGGGGTGGATGAGAAGGGCAAGGCGGTGGGGAAGTTCGTCTCAACGGGCTTTATTCCCAAGTTTGTCGAAGGTTTGGAGGCCAAAGGCATCAAGCTGCCGAAAGGTCTCTTTAGGACCGCCGAAGGGGGCGCTGGCCCAGGAGGAATGCGACGATGAGTCTCTATCTGATCGCTTATTTTTTCTGTATGGTCGCTCTTTTTGCGGGGGTCTTCCTCTTCTTCTATCAGCTTTATGATCCGGCTCAGACGGTTGCGATGAACCGTCTCCAGATCTATGGAGAGTGGCTGAGAGAACAACTCGACCGCATGTTTATGGATGTGCCGCTGAAGCGCTGTATGATGTACATCGCAGGTTCGACGGTGGGTTTTGCGCTGCTCGGCGCGCTGCTCTTGCACGGAAAAGCGTATGACTCGTGGGGATGGAACTTCTTTCGCCTGCTGCTCATCCTTGCGTTTGCATGGTTTGGGTGGGCGTTGCCAAGAAGGGTCGTCGCGATCATGTGGGAGCGTCGCATCGAGATGTTCGATGATCAGATGTTGGATGCACTCACCCTCATGTCCAATGCACTCAAGGCGGGTCTGTCGTTCATTCAGTCGATGGATACGGTGGTGAAAGAAATGCCGACCCCCATCTCGCAAGAGTTTGGCATGGTGATGAATCAGATTCAGCTCGGGAATGGGATCAATGACTCGCTGATGGCGTTGGATAAGCGGGTGAGCTCGGAAGATACCCGGATCGTGGTGACAGCGGTGATGATCTTGAGAGAGACCGGCGGTAATCTCTCGGATACGTTTGATACCATTGCGTATACCATTCGGGAACGGAAGAAGGTGAAGGGGAAGATTGCTGCTCTGACGACTCAGGGAATTATGCAGGGGATCATCATCTTCTGTATGCCGTTTGTGTTGGGCGGGATCTTGTATGTGATGAATCCTGAAGGGGTGGAGCTGATGTGGACCACACCCATTGGGATTATCGCACTGCTGTTTATGCTCACCCTTCAAGCCGTGGGCGGTTTGCTGATGAAGCAGGTGGTGACCATTCGCGTGTGACCCAACGAGGTCAACTACAAAAAAACAAAAGCGCAAAAACAAAACACGGGTCAAGGGATGGAA
>JBJTQF010000117.1:0-19123 GCA_046075485.1 Myxococcota bacterium
CGGGGTCAAGGGGCCCGCTGGCCCCTTGCAGGAAAGTCTGAAAGGACAGCGTCCTTTCAGCTCAAAACGGGTGCAGTTTTCTGCACCCGTTCCGAAGCCCTCTCTTGAAAGGGCGTGGCCCTTTCAAACTTTCCCAGCAGGGGGGGATCTCCCCCCTGCACCCCTTTTTGTTGGGTTAGAGGCGTTCGGTGTCGCTTTTGTGTGCCTCGATGAGCCTGAGCAGCGGCCCCCGTTCCCCCTCCACCCGGAGCGCCCCTCGATCACACACCTGATAGCAGTACAGACACTCCACACACCGTTCTGTCTTCATCTCCAGCCCGATCTCCTCCCGTGAGAGCCCTACCGGGCAGAAATCCTCACATCTGCGGCATCCTCCGCACAGCTCCGCCGTTCTCTTCAGCCTCACCGGAGGATCCGCCTCTGCCTGCACCACATGCCGGACGCTGAGCCGCTCCGCCATCCACTGCCATCGTTTCGCCTCCGAGCGTCTTCTCAGCATCCCCTTCACCCACGTTTCCACCACCTCACGCACCTCATACGCGGGCCCTTGTACCCTCAGCCGTCGCAGCGTGGCCACACTCGACACCTTTTCCTCCAGCCACACCTGTGCTTCGGGCAGCAGCACCTGCTCATGGAGCGCCTTCCACAGCGTGGGCACTTCCTCCGGCGTATACCCGAGCAGTCGTGTGGCCAGCAGGTCGAGTGCCAGCACATCCTCCCCCCCGAGCAGCCGGTCGAGCCTTCGTGGAGTGCCCTCCAGAGGCCCTTCACCCTCCATCACCACCCCGAGATCCAGCAGACTGAGCCGAGGCTGAACCTGTTGCACCAGCGCCAGCAGTCCTTCGCCTCCGGCCCGCATGAGCTGAGCGCGGTCCTCGGGATGCACCAGCCCTTTGAGATTCCACGCCCCCATCGCCAGCCCGAGATCCGGGTGCGTGCGCACATTGCTGACCAAGATCATGGGCCACTCGAGCGCCTCCCGCAGCACCCTCACCGGCCCAGCCGGAAGCTCCACCTTCGTCGAAGGCAGGAGCCCGACCTCGAGCAGCTTCACCCCATACTGAGCCAGCAGCTTTTCAGCGCGGAGCCGTCGCCAGGGTTTCACCCCGGCTCGGTGGTATCCGGGCAGCGCACTCTCCGCGAGTGCCAGTGTATGAAAACCGCGAGCCTTGAGACCCTCGAACAGCGCCACCAGCAGGCGAAAATCCGAGCTCCCGCCGAGCAGTGCTGGACGGTCCAGCCCCAGACAGGGCTTGATGAGCAGTGGCACCTGAGCGGGTGGCAGCCGATGGGCGAACCTGTCGAGCAGATGTCCCACCCCATTCCGCAGCTCCGCGAGCGTATGGGTGTGCGTGAGGTACAACGAGTGACCGGGAAGGTGAAAGCTCTGCATGGATCCTGTAACACCTCCGTCTCAGCGGGTGGGGAGCTCCGCCAGCATCTTGCCTGGCTCAAAATCGGGCCAGAGATGCCAGTACGTGGGATGCTCACGCAGGTGAGGCTCGAGCCGCTCCGCCAGCCCTTGTAAGTGATAACGGAGCGTCTGAGGCAGCGCCCCTTTGTGGTGGAGCTCCAGCGCCGGCTCCAGCACCGTGCGATACGCGAGCCCGTTATGGCCTGGCAGCGTGACCATCGGCAGCAGCGGCGCTTGAGCCCGGAGCGCCAAGTAGACCGCGCCCACCGGCATCTGCACGGTCTGACCGAGCAGGCGAACGGGCATTCTCCGCCCGACCTCCTGGCCCAGCCCTGAGCCATCACACGGGAGCACCACCACTTGATTCTGGTGCAGTCGGCGGAGGGTATGGCGGAGATACGAACGAGCATCCAGCACCGTGGCGGGCACCAGCGACTCGAGATAACGTTGAACGTGGAACGCCGCCAGCGTGGCCGGAGAAGAATCCGTCGGCAGCTCCGGCACCGTCAGATGCACCAGCGAATACCCCAGCAATCCCAGCCCAAACAGCGGCAGCAGCGTTGGCCCCAGGTGCGGGAAGGTCAAGATGCACCCTCGCCCTCGCGCGAGCGCCTCCTCGAGCCGCGCCAGCCCCTCGAAGCTGAGATAATACGACAGCGAGCTTCGATTGAGCTTCTCGAACGAGATGCTGAGCATTTGAAACGCCGCCCGTTGAGCCACCCAGGCGGACGCCAGCGCCTCCGACTCCAGCCTTCCTGGAAAGACACGCTGGAGATTCTGCTCCACCCGCGAGCGCACCGCCGAGTCTAACCCCGAGAGTGTGGCGCCGACCAGCTTGGCCAGACCCAGCTCACGCGCCGGTGGTAAAAAGCCCACGCCCCAACGATACGGATAACAGACGGCCAGACGTAGCGCCTGGCTCAGACCAGCTCGGGCGAAGTCCATGCCCTACTTGCTCCTGCACGGGTTGACAGACCGACCTTGACGGAAAATGACGCGGGCCTCCCTGCACTTTCCGGTCTCTGAGGGAATTCTGGAGTCATGTCATCCGTCTGTCAATGTCAGAATGAGAACTTAAGCCTGCTGCAAGCGAGTTCGTTGACATTCTTCAGTGACGGAGGCATATTCTGTCGAGCTGTTGGCCGACGACCATCCACCTCAGGAGGTGACATGCCGCTCACACCGTCCCCCCTCGCATCCCTTGTGGCGACCGTTCGTTGTTATGATCCCCTGTCAAAAATGTCGTGGTCCTTCCTGGTCGTTTGGGCCGTCTGCTGGTTGAGCATCGCCTCTTCTCTTTCGGCAGCGGAGCCCAAGTCGAGCTGGGAAGAAGTGTTGGACAAGGCTCATCTTCAGAAGGATCTCAGCCGGGTTCAAGCGGTCTTGGACGAGCAGGCAGCGGCCAATCAGCGCAACAGTGCTTGGTGGACTCAGCGGGCGCGCCTAGAGTTTGAGAAAGCGCGGTTAAATCCGGTGCGTTCATCTGCTTATAAGCAGCATTTTGCCAATGCGCTGAAGTATGCCAAAGATGCCACCGTCCTCAATCCGTCGTCAGGCCGAGCGCATGCGTGGTATGCGTATATTCTGGGGGCTCAGATAGAAAACGCAGACCCCGAGACGCAGATTCGCAACTCCTTTGAGATCCGCACCCACCTGGAGCGTGGTATAAACCTCGGAGAGCGAACCGCCGACAGCTATTTTGCCCTGGGTCGGTGGCATTATGGTCTGGCCGATCTGGGCTGGGTTACTCGCAAAATGGCCGCCAGCCTGTACGCAGAGCCACCCGTGGGATCTTTTGTCGAAGCCGCTCGAAATCTCCAGAAGGCCATCGACGTGGAGCCTCAGAAGCTCAGCGCGTATCTGTGGCTGGCCCGGACCAAGCTCAAGCTGGACGACGAAGCGGGTGCCCGAAAGATTCTGGAGCAGGCCCTCCAGGTCAAAAATCCCCTCGACGACCAAAACGCGCTGGTGGAGATCAAAAAGCTCCTCAAGAGCCTCTGAGCCCTCACACATTCACCAAAATGCTCCTGCCGAGGTATGTATGACGAACGCTCCCCCTGAGCTGGCCACCCCACCCTCATCCGCAGCATTGGAGCATCCACCGCCCCATCCGAGCTTTACCGAAGCCCTTCGGTATTGGTTGCACCTGGGTTTTATCAGCTTTGGAGGCCCTGCCGGACAGATTGCCATGATGCATCAAGAGCTGGTGGAGCGCCGACGATGGATCTCTGAAGCGCGTTTTTTGCACGCCCTCAACTACTGTATGGTCCTGCCTGGACCCGAAGCGCAGCAGCTCGCCACCTATATTGGTTGGCTCCTGCATGGTATTCGAGGAGGTATTGCGGCGGGCCTGCTCTTTATTGTGCCGTCATTTTTCATCTTGGTGGGTTTAAGCTGGCTGTATATGGCGCTGGGGCACGTTCCGGCGGTCTCGGGAGCCCTCTGGGGTGTTAAACCCGCTGTCGTCGCGATTGTATTGGCTGCTGCCCATCGGATTGGCAAACGGGCCCTCAAAGGGGGGGTGCTCTGGAGTATGGCCGGTGCCAGCTTCATTGCCAGCTTTGTGTTTGAGGTGCCCTTTCCGCTGATTGTGGTCTGCGCGGCCCTGCTGGGTGCCGTGGGGGGACGTCTGGCCCCGGAGCACTTTAAATCCGGCGGAGGTCATGGTGGAGGTGCCACTCAAGTGGGTGCGGCCCTGGCCCTGGAGCCTCCGCCCGCGCGTCCGCTCTTGGTGAGTGTCGGAGGCATTGTGTTGGGGCTTGCCGTGACCAGCTCTCTGTTGGTTTGGCAGGGAACGGACGGCCTCTATGCTCAGCTTGCGTGGCTCTTCTCCAAAGCCGCTCTCGTGACGTTTGGAGGCGCTTACGCCGTCTTGCCCTACGTTTACGATCAAGCGGTGCAGCAGCTTGGGTGGCTCACCCCTCTTCAGATGATGGATGGGTTGGCCCTTGGCGAGACCACCCCAGGCCCTCTGATCATGGTGGTCACCTACGTCGGTTTTGTCTCGGGCTGGAATATGCAGGCGCTTGGGGTGGGACAGCCGCTGGTGGCGGCGCTCTTGGGGGCGAGTGTGGCGACATTTTTCACCTTCCTGCCCTCGTTTATGTTCATCCTGCTGGGCGCTCCCTGGGTGGAGAAGACCCGGGGCAAGCTGGGGTTTTCGGCGCCGCTGACCGCCATCACCGCCGCCGTGGTGGGTGTGGTGCTCAACATGGGCATCTTTTTTGCCTGGCATGTATTTTTCCCGAAGGGCGTGGAGGCTGCTCCTTCGTGGCCCTCGATGGCCATTGCCCTGATCTCCCTGGTGGCCCTGGTTCGGTATCAAGTGGACATCATCCGCCTGATCCTGGTGACGGCGGGTGGAGGACTTCTGCTGGCGCTTCTGGGCCTCATGCCGAGCTGACCTCTGGACGTCGCCCCCTCCCGCATGCTTCTCCTACCGCTTGACTTGGACCGATGCTATCTTTAAGTCAAGTGCTGGAGTGTGTTTCAACACTCGAGCCGCGCGCGCGGGCAGACAGGAGCGACACATGCGGAAGTGGATGTGGAAGTGGGAGCGGAAGTGGAAGCAGGTACTCGTCAGCACCTTGATGATCGGGGGGCTGACCTCAGCGGCTCAGGCCAATCGAGCGGGGACGCCGGGAAAGCCGGACCCTCAAACCGAAGAAGATCAAAAAGCGGCTCAGGAGGGCGCGGAGCCTGCGGGCGTCACCCCTCCAAAAGCCGTCCCTGCGGGCAGTACCCCCAAAAAAGCAGCTCCATCCGAAAATAACGCTCAAAAGGGAGTGCCCAAAAAAGCGGCCCCTGCCGGTACGAGCTCTAAAAAGGCCACCCCTGCGAAGGCAGCAGGCCAACCAGGGGCGCAGGCCCCTGCTGTGCCGGAAAAAGGCAGCAAGAGTACCGTGCCTGCCCCGAACACAGCCTCCGGTGCTGCCAAGAGTGCCTCACAGGGCACCCAGAAAGTCGCGCCCGCGCCTGCGCCCACACCAGACTCTGCGGGTGAAGCCAGCGCACTCCCGCGTGGCCTTCCCGTGACCCTCGTGCCACTCTTGGGGTTGGGAAAAGCCGAACCACTCGCCCCAGACTTCACCGGTCAGCTCTTCACCGAGCTCAAGCGTTACGAAGGTTTTGAGCTGCGCATTCGGAAGCCGCCTCAGCCGCTTACGGCCCAGTGTGTGACCCATGCCCCCTGCTTGGCAGGCATGGGACGCGCCCTGGAGACCCCTCGTCTGTTGGTGGGAGTGCTCGGCCCGCGTGGACAAGGTCTGGGCCTGACCCTCGTGCTCTTCGACGTGGCCACCCAGAAGGTGATGAAGCTGGCATCCTTGAGCCTCCCGATGGCGGCGCTCGCCCCCTCCGACCTGCTTCAGCCTGGAGTGGCACCCCTGGCCCTCGAAGCGGGAGGCTCCCTGAGCCACACCCCCATTCCCACCCTCTCCCTTGAGCAGCGCATCGACGCGACCCAGAGTGATGGACAGAGCGCCCGTCGCTCCGTAGAGCTCGTGCCGGAGCCCAGTGCTTCTGTCCCCGACGGCTCCACGGTGAAGGTCGCCAAACACCAACAAGAGCAGCGCGCGCGAGACGAACAAAAGCAGGCCGAGCGTGAGAGCCGCGAGCGTGAAAAAGCCCGTCGTGCGGAGCTGGTCCGCCAAGAGACCGAACGTCGTCTCGAAGAAAAACGACTGGCTCAGCAGCGCATCGAAGAAGAAAAGGCTGCTCGGGAGCGTGCCCGCTTGGAAGACCGATGGGAGCGCGAGGTTCAAAAAGTGCGCGCCGAAAACCAGAAGCGTCAAGCGCGAGGTCAAGATCCACTTCCAGATCTACCGCGTCCCGAGCAGGAGTCCTCGGCGCAACGTAGTGAAGCGCATAAAACGCAGGCCAGCAAGAGCAACAAGCAGCCTCAACAGCCTGTGGTATCGAGTGGCACCGCTTCTTCGCGTCCATCCGCCTCTGCAAACGCTTCGGGCAGCCAGCCGAGCGCGCAACGAGTCACCCCCGGCGAGCGCTCCAAGCCCAGTCGTTCTCCACGGGAGGTCTCTGAACAGGAAATTGCCACACTCAAGACCTCTGAGGGCAGCAACAGCTCCTCCGACGCCTTCCTGGAGCGGGAGGCGGAGTGGCAAGTGGGGGGTGGGGTGGCGGGCACGGGTTTGATGGGTTACGGACTGGCCGGGCCGACGTTGGAGGTGGGCATGCGGCTTAACCCTCAGCTCTGGCTGAACTTGGCGGCGGAGACCCTGCATGGCACGAGCAACACCGGTGAACGTTATTATCTGGTGCAGACGCGGCTGGGTGCCAACTTCCGCTTCGGCGAGAGTCGTATCCATCCCGAAGTGGGAGGAGAGCTCTTGCTCTTATCCTTTGGTCCTCAAGCGGCGGCGGTCGGGGCATGGGCTCGGGGAGGGCTTGAGCTGATGGTCCACGATGCGGTGGGGGTTGAGCTCTCTTTGGGGGTGGGGGCGCTCTACTCCGGTGCTTGGCAAGGGGAGCCTTACGGATATCCCTCCGCCCTCAATGCGGTCTTTCGTGCGGGTGTGAGCACACACGTTCACTTCTGAAGCGGTGAGAAGTGGGTGTTGTGCTCGCCGAGTGATATTCAAATGGGGTGTATCGGCTGAGCGGAGGCGGGGCGGGGAGGGCAGGGCGTGTCGTTTATGGCGTTGCAGTGGGGGCGGGTGCGGCGGCTTGGCCTCGACGTCTGATCTGGTACTCGAGCACTTTCAAAGCGTGTTCAGCGAAGGTGCGTGAGAACGTGTGCTCACCATTTCCTTTGGCCACAAAAAACAGATAATCCGTGTTGGCGGGGTACAGGGTGGCTTCAATCGCGCCCTGGCCGGGATTGGCAATCGGTGTGGGAGGCAGGGCGGGGATCACGTAGGTATTCCAGGGGTGCGCTCGACGGATATCCGCGCGTTTGATATCGCCGTCGAAGTTTTCCAGCCCATAGATGATGGTGGGATCACTCTCGAGCTTCATCCCTTTGCGCAGGCGGTTGTGGAAGACCGAAGACACCGTCGGTTGCTCATCACGAGCGCCTGTCTCTTTTTCCACCACCGAGGCGAGGGTGATCACCTTAAGCATGTCCATGCCCAGCTCCTTAGCCCGTTGATCAAACGCGGGAGTCCAGGTTGCCTTAAACTGCTTCACCATTTGCTCGACGAGGTCTTTTTCTTTCATCGAGCGGGTGACTTGATAGGTGGCGGGGAAGAGAAACCCTTCCAGGTTGGTGGAGGGAATCCCGAGCGAGCGTGCCAGCTCCTCGCTGCGTGCCAACGACAGGAAAGTGGCACCATCCAAGAAGGGGATTGCTTTGGGGAGCGTCTGGGCCATATCCCGCATGTTGTAACCTTCGGGGAAGGTGACTTTGTAGGTGACTTCTTCCCCTTTGACCAGCACCTCGAGCACTTGAGGGGGTGTCATATCGGTGTAGAACCGGAATTCTCCCGCCTTGATGCCGGAAGCCGCCCCTTTGAGCCGGACATAATACCGGAAGCCGCTGGGATCCAGCAGCACACCTTCCTGCTGGAGCAGATTGGCGATGGCCCCCGACGATGCACCCCGTGGAATGGTGATGATCTTCTCGGTGTGTTCGGTGGAGGGCTTTTGTGTGATAAATTGCTGATACTGATAGCCGACATAACCGCCCACGCAGAGCGCCAGCAGCATCAAAACGGCCAAAATACGGGTGAGCATGATCGTGCCTCGAGCCAGAGTAGGAGGACACAAAACGCAGGGGTGTCCTCGTCGGCGTTAAATTGCCTGAAATCGGCGGAAGGGTCAAGCGCCGTGGGCTTCTTCGCCGCCTTTGCCACCTCGAAGTTTGCCAATGCCCAGCACCACGGCCAAGATCAGCGCCCCCGCGATGATGCCAAACACCCCGTCGAGCAAGGAGGGCAGGATCACCTCCAGCGCCCTTCCCACCACCGGGATGGACCCGGCAGCCTGGGCGAGGTGATGCATGTGATCGTGTGCGCCTGGGATGCCGTGGGTGAGAATGCCGCCACCGACCAAAAACATGGCGGCGGTGCCTGCAATCGACAGGAACTTCATCAACACCGGTGCCAGCCAGAGCAGAAAACGCCCCAGCCCTTGAGACACCCCATTTTCTTTCTGGCTGAAGTGTAGGCCCACATCGTCGAGCTTGACGATCCCGGCCACCGAGCCATAGACCCCGATGGTCATGGCCACGGCCACCACACTCAGCACCAGCACCTGTTCCAGGAACGGCTCGGCTGCCACCGTCCCGAGGGCGATCACGATGATCTCTGCCGAGAGAATGAAGTCCGTGCGCACCGCTCCAGCGACCTTTTCTTTCTCAAAGGCCACCATATCCACGGCGGGATTGGCGAGGGCGTCTACGATTTCCTGGTGATGTTTTTCCTCTTCTACTTCGCTGTGCAAGAACTTGTGGGCCAGCTTCTCGACCCCTTCATAACAGAGGAAGCCTCCTCCGACCATGAGCAGGGGGGTGATGGCCCAGGGCAGGAAGGCGCTGATCGCCAGGGCCGCTGGCACCAGGATCACCTTATTTTTGGTGGAGCCCACCGCGACGACCCACACCACCGGCAGCTCTCGCTCCGCCTGAATGCCGGTCACCTGCTGCGCGTTGAGCGCCAGATCATCCCCCAACACCCCGGCGGTTTTTTTGGCGGCCACCTTACTCATGACCGCCACGTCGTCGAGAATGGTTGCAATATCATCCAGCAGGGCAAAAAAGCTGCTTCCGGCCATCCCTGTATCTCCTCCTCACGAGCGTTTCCAGCGTACCCATGCACGGTTCAAAGGCCACGGCACGCGGTGTTGAGGCGTGTCCATGCCTCACGCGCGTGCGGGCTCCGTGTGCGTATGATGCCTCAAAAGACGTTTCATGTTGGCAGCAATTGTCCGGTACGAAAAGCAAAAAACGCAGCCTTGTATGATGCCGCGCATACTCTGTTGGTTCGCACCGTGCAACCCTGAAGCGCACCGTGCGAAGCGCACCACGCAGCGGGCGAAGCGCACCACGCAGCGTGCGAAGCACACCACGCAGCGGCACCTTTGTCTGCGAAAGAGCCTCATTCGGGCTGGCATCCGGCATCCCATCTGCGCCAAACATATTTCGGATGCGGCATGGAGCAACTGGCACACTTCTTGTATCTCGTGATGTGGTGCGAAATAACCTGCTTGAGCCAGCCCCTGTGGGTGTCTCTCGCGGAGCCTCACGGGTGTTGACCCTTCATATAAGGAGTGCTGAACATGAAAAAGACCATGCAGTTGAATGACGCGCAGGTGCGAGAGGTTGCGGCTTCTGATGTTGTCTCCTCTGCCTCGCCGGTGGGGGCGCGAGCGATGGCGCAGCGTCGCGCGTGTTTATTGGGACTGGCGCCCTTGCTGGTGGTGGTCCTGTGTGGTGCGGTGCCTCCTGAGAAGGGCCTGACCTACTCGGGCAGCCTGGGTTATAACGATCAGGACATCTCCACCGGCTGTAGTTCCGTCCGGATGATCAGTATGCCGGTGCATGCCTCCATGCGCCAGCTCTACAACAATGGTGTGTCCGTGAGTGCCGACGCGACCCTGACGCCCCTCCAGCGCGAAGATCAGCGTGAGCTTCTTGTGGAGGGCTCGGTGGCTGCTCGACTGGGGTATCACGGGCAGTATGCGGGCATCGAGCTGGGGCCGAGTTTTTCGATCAACCCCACTTTAACCGATGCTTTTCCGTTGCTTGCGTCTTACGAGCTCTGGGCGGGAAAGCCGGAGCTGGCCTACGCCTACCTGCGGGGGATGACCGGCTCTATCTCCCCCAACTTGTGGAATGAAATCGGTGCGGTGGGCATTGGCACGGTCCAGCCCAACTTCAAAGGCTCTGTCGAGCTGCCCGTGATGGCCTTTGACGGGTTCCCGAATCACCTCCTTTCGTCCTTTTCGCCGGAGCTGCATGGTTCGGTGAAGGTCTCCCCCGAGGCGTGGCTGGATTTTGAGGTGGGGTTGGGCGCTATGACTGCCACTCAGCCCTTGAGCGACCGACGATTTCTGCTCGGGTTTACCTACCAGCCGAAGGGCAAATTCTGAGCCCGTGCGTGTGTGGATCCGCGACCCGTCCTCACGGCGTCCGCTCGAGCTGCGCCTGCTCCCGTACCTGCTCCCGTACCTGCTCCCGCACCTGAACCGCTGGTAACATCGGCACCTTGATGAAGGTGATGCATACCGGATAAGGGCTCATCGTAGGCCAGCCTTCGGGATGCGTCTCCAGCCACCCGGTCAAACCCATCATCGAATGTTCAAACGGCACCTCGAGCGGCGGCGAGCAGGGTCTCAGCCGCCACGCCACCTCCAGCCGCAGGCGTTCAAAGAGGCAGAGCTCGCGCAGCACTGGATCTTGCCCGTGTGTCTCCGCAAACTGGGAGAAACTCAACGCATCCTCCCGGTTGAGCAGGCGGGGAGGGCACTGCTCCAAGTATGCCTCAAACAGAGGCCGGAGGTTGGAGCGCCGATAGGGATCCAGCCAGGTCAGATGCTCCTGCACCCGCATCCAGCGGTGAAAGATCGCCATCGCATCCACCCGCGCGAGGGTCTCCGCCGAGAGCTGGAGGAGCTGCGCATGTTCGGTAGGGCTCAGGTCCGCCGTGGCAAGGGCTTCTCCCGCGTTTGTCTGGAGCTGCGCCCGAAACGGCGGCGAGACCTGGAGCTTGGCAATCACCTCGAGCAGGCCGTTATAGCTCATCTGGAGACTCCTAGATCGTGGAGGTTATCCTCACAGGGTTATCCTCACAGGGTTCTTCTCACAGCGTTCTTCTCACAGCGTTGCACGGGCCACACCGTGTCGGTTGAGGATCGTGCGCGCATGAGCCAGCTCCTCGAGCAGCACCTCGAAGGCTGGAAACTGGCTGTCCATCTCCAAGTTAACCCCTCGGACTGCACAGCGGGGCGCCACATATTCCAGCATGCGCCACACCTCCGGCGGCGTCAGCCGCCCGTGGGTATCCAGATAGAGCCCGTCGAGAGTCTCACCACCTGCCAGATGGATCTGAATCACCCGGTCGAGGGGCATCCGCGCCAGCACCGCATACGGATCAAAGCCGAAGTTGAGTGCATTGGCGTACAGATTGTGCAAGTCTAACAACCAGCCCACATCCGACTCCACCAGTGTTTTGGCCACAAACGATGCTTCGTCCAGCACATTCATCGGCCAGCTTACCGCATAGGCGATGTTCTCCACCACCAGCGGCCTGCCCAGCCGAGCCTTGACCCGCTGAGTGTTCTGAGCCACCACCGTCACCGCCTCCTCCACCATCGGCAGTGGGGTGAGCGCGCGGATCGCCAAGTGAGGCGTCTCGGTCAGACACAGATGATCCCCGTGCCACACCATCCCCGCGTGGCCCAGCAGATGCTCGAGCTGCGTGAGATAACCTTCGTTGAGCTGAGGACTGCCCAGCGAGAGCTCAAGTCCATGTCCTACCAGCGAAACGTTTCGCCAGCAGGCTCAGCCGAAGGCGGGTATCCTCGTTGAGGGGTAAAAAGTGCTCCGGCGTGATCTCCAGCCAGTCGATGGAAGCGCGTGCCCGCATGATGTCGGGGTTGAGATGCCAGCGGTAGCTGAGTCCCACCCCCAGATAAGGAAGCTGTGTCATGCCTGTGTGCTCCTGCGTTGAGGTCCAGAAGGGAGCGGTGGTCCCTCATCCTAAGGGCGTCGATGGGCCATCACCTGATAGTGGCTGCCCAACATGCCCAACGAGCGGGAGAGTTTTTCCTGCAACGCCAGCAGCTCCTCCAGATGCAGAGAGACCCGATACTCGGGGCCGTGTGCCGCGTTGAGGGCTTGCACGGTCTCCCAGAACAACACCGGCTTGCCGAAGATCTCATCCACCACCGCACCGGCTTGGTGCATTCCGGCGTGTAGCTCCTCAAACGTAAAGGTGTGAACTGGCAGCCCATACGGGCAGGTTGAGCGTCCAGAGTTCATGAGGGCAAGAGCCCCGGTTTTGTCCTCGGCCTGGAGCGCGCCCAGCACCAGGTGATCATAACGACTGTCCACCCCGAGGATCACCGGAGCCCCGGGGCGTGCCACCCGGACCAGCTCGGCCATCGCGCGTGGATATTGCTCCAGACAGTATGAGACCGGATCCCCTTCACAAAACACCAGGTCGAAGGATGCATCGGGAAAGGGCAGGGCCAGCACATTTCCTACCACGAAGGAGGCGAGGGTGGCCAGACCTTCCGCCTCGAGCTTCTGGCGTGCCAGCTCCACCATGCCGGGGGAGAGATCCAGCACGGTGACCGCGTGCCCCAGCGCGGCAAAACGGGCGCTGAACTTCCCACCCCCTCCACCCGCATCGAGTATCCGCAGCGAGCGGTCGGGAGGCAACAGGGCTTCTACGGGCTTCCAGGTGAGGTGCTCGTAGGTCTGCCAGATCAGCTTCTGCGCCAGGGCTGCGTTTTCGCTCTGATCATAGGTGGGTGCTACGCTATCGTAACATTGTGCGATGGTATCTGCGAGTGGTGCGAGAGACATAGACACTCCTTCCATCCGACTGAGACTAAAATCCTTGTTGATAAGACCACTTCAGGAGGATCCTGCGGTCCATTTCTCCGCCCAGCTCTTGTTCGGAGTATACCAGATAGGCATCACTTCCTTCTCGATAGTGCCAGCCGAGCACCGTATCCAACACTCGCCCTTGAATGAGGTTGAGATCGGCCAAAGTGCCGGCATCCCCTTGCTGAAAGGTGGCCCGTACATAGAGATCGGGGGTAAAATGGTATCGTACCTGCGCATACGTGAGCCACTGCGCGCCTGCCGATGCGCCTGCGAAGAGCGCACTGGTCTCAGGAATATCCTCCGAGACGGTATAATATCCGTTGAGCTTGGCCATCACACGAGGCCCGAGCTTCAGGTTGAGGGTGCCATTGACCCCCAACAGCGAGCCCCCGAGAAACGATCCCCCGATGCCCTTGATCGTCAAGCTCTGCCAGTCATAAGGACTGATCACAAACCCAGCCGAGCCGTAGTGGTTGGCATATCCATCGTGCCAATCAAGCACCCCTTCTCCGTAGAGCGCGAAGTGGTTTCCCAAATAAGGTTGTACGATCACCTGCTGCCGATGGCGTGTCTCAACCCCTTCGTGACTGCTGCGATAGAGTCCATTGTAGGTGGTATCAAGCTGCTTAAAGATCGGGTGCTTAAAGAACCAGTTATTGTAGGTATGCGCACGCCACGCCCGCTTATCGATGACCGGGATAAAACCCATCGGATTGAAGAAGTTTTTGCCGATGTCTTGATAATCCAGCCAATATTCTGAGGTGGTATCAAAGCGATGAATCCCTGCATGAAAGGCCCAGGTCTGATCATCGGCGATGGGATTCCAATTTTTGGCCACCTGCATCTGAGTGAACCACTCATTAAACAGATGGATATTGGCATCGATGCCCAGCACCCGATACGCATCATCTCCTTCTCGGTTTAATCCCAAGACACTCACCGCCGAACGTTTTCCAAAGTCTTGCTGAACGCGGGCGATGCCATAGTTGATGGACTCGAGCGTACCATCCCCCCGGTCTTCGAGACTTTGTACATCGAGCAGGTTAAACCCGGTGCTTTGATATTTGCCGGTGGCCTGCACGCCTGCGAGCACCACATCATCGGGGTGAGAAGCGATCCGGCGAGAAAAGAACAACTGAATTGGGGCAACAAAGAGGTGATCCCCCTCCAGAAAAAAGGGCCGTCGTTCGGCGATCTGACGCTCCTCCGTGTCGAGCCAGAGCACATCCGCATCCACATCCACCTGCGCGAAGTCTGGATTGACCGTGAGCTTGACTGTGGTGGAGCGGTTGACATCCCAGCGTGCGTCTAAGCCGGGCCGGAGTCCGAGGCCGAGTGTGTCTCCCGACGGTAGGTCCAGCGCCAGCTTCGGATCGGGCATTCGCGCGGGCTGATTGCCCACCTGTGTTGCCAAGTAGGGCGTAAAATAGAGCTTTTGGGGCGGCGCAATGTCCACCAACCCGGTTAAGTGTGGATAGCGCGACACCTTCGCCGAGTTTACTCCATCGGGTGTCCAGTTGCTCCACTCTTGCCGTGCATACTGTTCTCGGTCGAGCAGCATGCCCCAGGTCTGTTCTTTGCGGTTGGAATACTGGAAGTTGGAGAACGGAATGCGGATCTCCACCACCCAGCCATCGGAGACCTGGTTGCCTTTGGCTTCCCATTCCCCTTTCCAGTCGGTGGTGAAGGCTTCTCCATCGTCGATGATGCGTCCGTCGGTGCGCACCCCTAAGAAGTTGGTCCAGAAGTAGTAGGCATTTCGGTGATCCAGGAACGGGTCTAAGATTATCGTGACATTGTCTTCTTGGTGCAAAAAGCCTTCATTCTGGACCGTATAGGCTCTCACCTTCTCGGGGGTGGAGTCCAGGCAGTGAAAGCCGAAGTACAGATTATGCTTGTCGTACAGGATGCGTACCCTGGTATCCTCGAGCGCCGCTTTGCCGGTGTCGGGGCGGGTTTGGTGCCAGCCGGAGAGCTCCTCTGCGGTGGCCCACGCGGGCTCGTCGAGCTTCCCGTCGATGTGGATACGTTCCTCTGTCCGGGTGGCTTTAGCACGATAATCGGAGTCGGCCCAGCTCTGAGTGGGCCACAGAAACGCCACGAGCAGCAGCAGACTCAGCGGCAGACTCCGTGGCAGACCCAGGGGCAGACCCAGCGGCAGACGGGTGCTAAACGAACACGGACGCCGGGCGTTTTGCTCGGGCTATTCCTTCAAATCCAGCGGGCGTGGAGCGATCTTCATGAGCAGTCCTTTCTCAAGAGGCCGATGCGGATGCGGAGGGCTTGTCGGTGCTGGACGTGGCAGGTGTGGTGGATGCCTCCGACCGGTGTGCTGGTCGTGGCTCCTGGACTTGCCACATGGCGGCAAAGGCCACCAAAAAGGCACCGGCGGAGAGCAAAAATGCGCCTTGCAGCCCCCAAATTCCCGCCACCATGCCGTACAGCAGGGGGGCGCTGACATTCGCCAGGGATGCAGCGGAGCCCAGCGCGCCGAGCACTTCCCCTCGTTTTTCGGCGGGAGCCACGTCGATGATCAGGGCCTGAGACGCCGGACGAAAGAGCCCATCCGGGATCGCCAGCAGGATCCAGGCGCAGATCATGGCAGGCAGGGCCAGCGGAGGGGGCAGCCAACCGGCGAGTCCCAAGGCGGCCTCAAAGAGTACCATCCCAAGTAAACCAATTAAAATCAATGGTTTACGGGAGGGACGTTGATCGGAGAGCCTGCCGCCCCAGGGCTGGACCAGGGCATAGGCCAACCAGCTCGAGGCGATGATCGGGCCCACCCATGCTTGAGGTGCGCCGAGCTTCACCGCATAGAGGGGCAGGTAGATGGGAAACAGATCCAGGGCAAACGTAAAGCCGAAATAGTACACAAAGAGTTTTTGAAACGTGCTCGACCCTCTGAGCTGGTGAAGGGGTGAAATCAGACCCTGTAGGGCGGTCTTGAGCGCCGAGCTCGTCTCCGTACTCGATGGCAGAGTACTCGATGGCTGCGTACTCGATGGCGGAGTGCCGGGTGAAGGCGTAAACGTCCGGGTCTCCTCCAAACCAAACAGGAGCAGGCTCGAGCAGAAGAACAGTGCGCCCGCGAGGTAAAAGACCCCCTCCGTTGAGAACCAAGCCACGGCCAACGAGGATGCGACGAGCGCCACCACAAACATGAGGTTGATGGCGGCATCCAAGAGGGCAAAGACGGTGGCCCGCTGTTTAGAAGGGGCAAAGTCTCCCACCAGGGCGGAGGACACGGGCGCTGCGCTCCGCTCCAGCATGAGCTTGAGGGCCAAAATCGCCGCCAGCGGCCCTGGATGTTGAAAGAGGGTACACACGGGCAGCAGCAGGGAGGTCGCCAGGGAGACCCCGATCACAAATTTCTTCCGGCTGAAGCGGTCGCTGAGACTGCCCAGCATGGGCTGCAAAAAGATGGGCAGCAGGGAGCCCACGGTGAAGACCATCCCAATGCGCTCCAGCGTGAGACCTCGGGACTCCAGATACAGCGAAAAGATCGGGTTGAGCAGCCCTGCCCCCAACGTTCCCACCACACCAGAGAGGATCAGAATGCGCAGATTGGGAAGCTCTTGGCTCAGAATGCGCAGCTCACGCAGCGCCTTAACCCCTTGAGAGATCATGGAAAATGCTCCCAGGTTGTAGGATAGAATGGACAGCGGCAGAGGATGCCAGCCCGTCGGTTAAAGCAGGTGTTGTATCGACTCCCAAAAACTGTTCGGCTGCCTCAAAGAGGGTGTTCAGCGGCTTTAAAATCAGCAGCTCCGAGTGAACGGGGGGCAGCGCTGAGCCCGCTGGATAATAGAAGTGAACGGGGGGCTCGTGGGTGCGCAGGTGTGCGCGTGCGAGGGCTTCCGCCACCTGGAGCTTGCCTTGAATAAAGGCGCGAGGGGCTGGCTGGAGCTGTGCATCGTCAAAAATGACCCCGGTGGCCAGAAACGGCTGAGGAAGTGCGCGTCCCGTCAGGAGGCTCAACCAGCCAAGCCAGAGGGGAAGGGCCGCACTTCGGCCCCCTAAGCGGGTGGCGGGGCCCAACGGCTGGATGTGGAGATCAAAATGCACGGCAGCATTCAGGTCTCGCGCGGAGCTGCGCTGGCCCGGGAGCGTGTACAGCAGCCGCTGAAGCACGAGCAGGGTCTCTTCCCATTCGGGTGCAAACGTATGTCCGTGGCCACGCGCCAGGTGGATCCGACCGTTGCCCGCGTCCAGGTGAAGCTGAACCTTCACCGTGCGAAAGAGGGTCTTGCCGTGTACGTCCGCTGCGGTGAAGAGGGGAAAGATCAGCATGCTGGGAGTACTCCTTGCCGTGGCCTGCTGATGAACAGGAGGGTGCGTGGCATGCGCACAAAAAAAGGGGTAGGAGATACAAACGATTTCCTACCCCTCCGGTCATCACACCGCGATGACGACGCTGCCGCTCTTCATCCCATTTCCGCAGGTGCATTTGTCGGTTGCAGAGGTAACGCGGGTGATCTTAGCCTTGACGTACATGATAGCTACTTCATAACACAGTGTGTCATAATGAGAGTAAAACCGTACTCCCCACGGTGAACGCAAGAGGGTGCGTCCGGCCCAAAACATGAGCGTGTGCTGAGCAAAAGAACCGCAACCTACGGGGCCTTTTGATATCTCGTAATAGTATGAGAGGATATAAATGCTTACAAAATGAATATAAAAAGTCTAAAAAAGTGAATGTCAAAAAAAGCAGAGCGCAAAATAGTACATTCCTGAGATAATGGACTTTATCCAGCCATGACGCTGGACATGCAAAAACAGAAAATAATAACAAATTGATGTTATTTTAGTTGAGAGATGTCATCAGAAGTGAGTCTTGTCTAATACGTACAGAGCCCCAAGCTGATGAAGGTCTGAACCGTCTCCTCCACGTCTTCTTTCACCAGCTCCGGATCGGCGGGCTCCAGTGTCTCGGACAGAAGCTGGGCGGTGATATCGGGGAGACTTCGCCCGAGCTGGCACATCCGCAGAATCTGCGCCGCAGTTGGATTCAGCGAAAACACTTCACCAGACTCGAGGTCCAGGGCAAAGGATTCGCCGCCTTCTTCTTGCAACATCACAGTATCCAAGACGCGAGGGGTGAGCATGTGGAGTCCTCCTGAGCGATGGGATATGCAGATTAAGGCATGAATGCCATGCGCTGCAAAGAGATATTTTTAATAACGGACGGATGGAAAGATGAATACCGCCATAACTGGCGGATCAAAGTTTTTTAGATGAAGAGTTTTGTGGGTATTTTACTCTTTTGGGGGGCACACTGGGCGGGCGGTGAGGCGTGGTTTTCTGTGCTCAGCGCCCTGAGAGGGCTTTTACCCGCTGAAACAAAAACTCGGGCGTATGCCGCACCACCGGCATAATCCAGCGCCAGAAGGAGGGTACATACACTTCGCCTGCCCCCGCATCCATCGCGTGCAGGATGTCGTGCGCCACGGTGATCGGCTTGCCAAAGAGCGGATTTTTGGGATGGCTGAGGGTCATCGGGGTGTCCACCGGTCCCAACTTGAGGGTGGTGATGTGAATGTCTCGCCCGTAAAGCCGAGAACGTACCCCCTGAAGGTAGAGGTTCAACGCGCCTTTGGCCGCTCCGTAGGTGTAGTTGCGGGGTCGTCCGCGCTCGCCCGCTACGGAGGTGATGACGGCGAGACGGCCTCGGCCCGCTTGCTCGAGATGGTTGACCAGGGGGATCAATAAGGACACCACGCTCAGAAAGTTGGTGTTGAGGGCTTCGTGCGCCGCGTGGAAATCGTGCTCGGTCTGGAGCTGGTCGGGGAGAAGACCGTGGGCGATCAGGACACGATCCACCCCGCCTAAGGTGCGGATGGCGTGGGAGATCAGGGCGGTGGAGGTGGCATGGTCGGTGAAGTCGGCTACGTGGGTGTGGACTTGGACTTGTCCACATCGCTGAGCCACGTGGTCGAGCTTGGTGGCGTTACGACCGACGAGATAGAGTGTGTCGCCTCGAAGGGCGTGAAGCACGGCGACCTCGGCAGCAATGGCTGAGGTCGCACCCAAAATGAGAACCCGCTCCATAAAACAACCCTCTCCCTAACAAAATGGGGTCAAGGGGCCCGCTGGCCCCTTGCGGGTGAGTTTGAGAGGGCAGCGCCCTCTCAACAAATTGCTTCGGAAAGGGTGCAGAAAACTGCACCCTTTTTGAGCTGAAAGGACGCTGTCCTTTC
>JBJTQF010000118.1:0-1428 GCA_046075485.1 Myxococcota bacterium
CAATCACTACGGCGGAGCTATCCGCAATGACAACGGCACTCTCCTTCTTCAGAGCTCCATCCTCAGTGCCAATAGCGCTTTTTTCGACGCCAACACCTCCAACTGGTACGGTTTATGTGCCGCCACGGGCTCCGGCTACAACCTCTATTACGTCTCACCCACGCAGGACGGCACGGAATGCACCCTGACCGACACCGACAGGCTGGCCGATCCCCTCTTCCTCGACCCGGCCAACGGGGACTTTCACCTGGCGAAAGGCTCTCCCGCCATCAACGTGGGCAGCAGCAGCGAGAGAGATCCCGACGACAGCGAAGCGGATATCGGCCTCTTTGGTGGAGCTGGCGCCGACGACTTCGACCGGGACAACGACGGCTCCTTCGACTACTTCTGGCCCGGCACCTGGCAGGACGCACCCTCCGGTTTCGACCGGAATGACTACGACTGTGATGACCAGGATGCCGATGTCAACCCCGGAAGCGGGTGCTGATGTCCAATCCCGAACACACTCACCCCCAGATCACCAACACCTTGCGCCGCTCGGGGGTCAGACGCCACTCCGCCCGCACCCGGGACGCTCGGTGGGGTTGCTGGGGATCCTGCTGCTCTGTCACAAAGAGCCACGCCTGAAACGTCTCACTTCCCTCCCAGCCCTCTGGCCAGCTCAAGCCTTCCAGGTAACGATCAAGCTGAGCAAGTCCCACTTTGAGCGGTGAACTCTGCCCGGGACGCTTCACCTTACACTCCACCGCCAGCTTCACCCCCTTCAGCTCCAGCAGCAGATCCAACCGACCGGAGCCTATCGCGTATTCCCTTTGAACTCGCCCGCCCCCATTCGCCACCCGATGCAGAAAGGCAATCAGCACAAGCTGCGGTGCCACCTCCGCATACGGGGCCGTGGACAGCAGCGGTGTCCCATGCTGTCGCCAGAACTCCACAAACGCACGCTGGAGCTTCTCCAGGCTGAGCTGCCCACTCGGCAACAGCCACGTCGGATGGAAAGGGCCCAGATTGAGCTCCAACACATTGGTCAGCACTCTTGGAATGATCTGGGCGTAGATGGGATTGGCCACAACCAGACCCTCTCCAAGACGGTTCTCCATCAGGCCCAAGTCCTGGACAAAACGGATGTCATCGTCGGGCACGTCTGAGAGCATCTCCCCGCTGAGCATCGGCACCATGATGCGCTTCACTCGCGGCTCTCGCAGCCGCTCCCCCAAGGAATCCAGGTGGGTATCTCGCCGCTTGATCAGCAGCTCTTTGGCCTCCTCCACATGGAAGACGTGGATGGATTGACTACGATCCACCACCAATTCTTCCACCATCACATTCGCCAGCGCGTTGGTCAGCCAGGGCTGACCCTGCGTGAGCCCCACACCGCTTCCAGTGCTTCAGGTTCAAAGAGCTGACCGGTGGCTTCCGTGTGCTGGC
>JBJTQF010000119.1:0-13908 GCA_046075485.1 Myxococcota bacterium
GCTCAGACGGCGAAGCTGGCCGCTGCTGCCCATGCTGGTGCTGGTGCCGCTGCTCTATTCTCTGTACTGGTATCATGGGGCTGCTTATGGGGCTCGTTTTTGGCACCCGATCTTGCCTTTTGTGCTGATGGGAATTGCCACTTGTCTGCTTTGGGGGGCAGACATGCTACAGCAACGGTTGCCAGGACTGCGCATGTCGGTGCTGCTGCTGGCCCAAGCGGGACTATTGCTCAGCCTGGGCTCCGGCACCGTAAAAGCCCTGGTGATGGAGTATCAAAACCGCTACTGGTGTGTGGATGATCGCTTGGTGAGGACGGTGGAGCCGTTTTTGAAGCCCCCCTCCCTGGTGCTGATCCAACATCGAGGGTCGGAGCTGCTGCCCACCCCCTTAACATCTTTGGCGGGGCAACCGGCTTTATGTAACAACCTCTTACGAGCAGGGGCAGGCATTCAGCTCAACGATCCGCGGCTGGAAGGGCCGGTTTTGTACGGACTTATTCCGGTCACACGCGAGAGATTTGAGTCGGTGCGGACCCACTCCACCCGGCAGATCTTAGTGTATGAGCTGGATACGCTGGAGGGGCGAGAGCAGGTGCTGGAGTCAACACCCGAAGGGCTGGTCCCTCGGATGACAAGGAAGGTGCCCATCACGGGCCTCTCACGAGAGCAGCTCCTGAAGCTCCGAGTGGTGCCCGAAGACTGGGAGCTGTTGCCAACATCAAAAGGCAAGACTCATTGATTGCGGGTGACTTTTCGACCCAACAAAAACTGAACCGGACGTGCGTTCATCGGGAAAACCCGCGCAAAGGCTTCGACCTGCTGCCGGGAGGCCACATGGGGGGTGTTGAGCACGATCCACTTGACGCCTTCACTGCACGGCGGGGTGGTCAGCGAGCCCGCGTAGCGCACAAAACCCCGATCCAGCGAGATCAATGAGGCCATATCGAGTGCCACGCCCGGGGCCGAGCGTGTCTGATTTTCGGGGGGCACTGTCTCCCAAATACGCGCCAAAATTGGGTTTTCCATCCCCTCTTCAAAGAAGAGCCCCACCACCGCAAGCTGACCTGCCGCGTTTTTATGGACAAAATGCAGCTCGAGGGGGAAACTCCGCCCTGCCAGAGTATGCTCCGATGGGGTATGAAAATGGAGCTGGAGCAGGTTGTAACGTTCGCCGTCCAGCATGATGGAGGCGTCGGCAGTATTGTTGATCTGGATGGTGTGCCCATTGTTGAGCACTTGTAGAGGAATAGGCTGATACATCACAGACAAGCTAGAAGGCTGTACCAGCAACGAGGTTGGAATATCGATGGGCGATTGATTCCGGCCCGTCCGACAGAGGCGGTAGTCGTCGTCGAGGGTGGCCCACTGGTTGGGTCCGGTTGCCCCTTCGTAGCTCCAGTGGGCGTGGGCAGCAGGTCCACTCGATCCACCATGTCCTCCTGCCATCGGTGCGCCATGAGCTCCGCCGGGGCCACCGTTGTCGTGACCTCCCCCTGGAGGGGCGGCAGAGACGGTCTGATAGGCCATCGGCGCAGTCACCACGGTCTCAACTTTGGGAGCGGAGATCACGGCAGGACTGGCCACCATACGACCGGGGGCAGCGGACATGCTGGGAGCCGCCGTTGACATCGGGGCGGAGGGGCTGGCATGGGCATCATCGTGATGCGCTTCTCCGGCTTGACCCATGCTGGGATTCATGGGTTGCGGCGCAGGCTTGTAGCGGTAGGTGACGGGGGCGTCGTAGCGACCCTGTGACACGGCCATCGGCTGCTCGGCGGACGCTCCAAACTCTGCCTCTAAGGGAGAGGTGGAGATCCCAAGCTCTTCTCGTACTGCTGCACAGCCTGCCACGCCTGCCATGAGCGGCAAAGCCAAAAGTTGCCAGAGTCCCAAAACTCGCACCGAACGCATACAGCCTCCTGTCCGCCATCGCCTCAGCAATTTGCCGTGAAATCTCGCAGTTTCCATTGTGCAGAGCCTCTTTCTATCTCAAAACTGTGATCACATTCAAGCCCTTTTCATCCAGAAGGCTTGCAGAACGTGATCCCTTGCGCCAACATACCGAAACGCTGGCGCTCCGGTGTGCCAGACCTGGCCCTCGTATGGGCGCTGCAACCCAATCTTTACCAATCACCGTGTGGGTATGACATGACGCCACTTCTGACCGACCAACCTCCCAGTCTCGAGACCTTACCTGCTTATGGACTGCTGCTGCTGGCAGGCATGGGGGCGGGTGCCCTCAATGCCGTCGCAGGCGGAGGAACGCTGATTTCCTTTCCCGCGTTGATGGCAGTCGGAGTTCCTCCCGTCATGGCAAATGCAAGCAACTCCGTCGCGTTGTGGCCGGGCGCGGTGGCCAGTGCGGTCGGTTTTCTGACTCAGCTCCAGCCCGTGCAGCATCACCTCAAGCGTCTGTGGCTGCCCACGCTGGTGGGCGCGCTGCTGGGCGCTTGGTTGCTGGTGAGCACGTCTGAGCGGACCTTTCAGGTGGCCATTCCAGTCCTACTCGGCTTGGCCACCGTACTCTTGGCTTTCCAACCTCACATCAAGCAGTGGAGCACACACCATAGAGGTCAGCTCGTAGGCTCCGGCAGTGTGTTGGCGCAGGGCTTGGTCAGTGTGTATGGGGGATATTTTGGTGCAGGCATGGGCATCTTGATGCTCGCGGTGCTGGGCACGATGGCGGAGGGCACGCTACATCAGCTCAATGCGCTCAAGAGCTGGCTGGGGCTGCTGATCAACCTCTGTGCGTCAATCTTCTTTTTGAGCATGGGGCTGCTGTGGTGGTGGCCGTCGCTGGCGGTGATGGTGGGCGCGGTGCTGGGTGGTTTTATCGGTGCGCGCTTGTCTCAGCGGATCAACCCGGAACAACTCCGCAAAGCCATTGTGGGACTCGGCTTGCTCATGACCCTTTATTATGGGCGGAGGGCGCTTTAGTCTCCCCCATTGGGCAGCGTCCACCCGGATTTTGTTGCGTCGCCCTGCCCCCTTGCGTATCCTTCCCAGACATCCGACGTCCATTTTTTATTGCTCTCATCCGCTGGAGGTGTTCATGTCGCACGTCATGGGTCTCATTGGGCTGGCCGTGATGGGTCAGAATCTGGCCCTCAACATCGCGGAGCACGGTTTTTCGGTGGCCGTCTACAATCGCTCGCCCGAAAAAACCGATGAAACGCTGGCTCTGCCTGATGCCCAACGTTTTGGTCTGACCGGATATAAGGAGCTGCGCAGCTTCGTGGCCAGCCTCGAGCGCCCGCGTGCCATCCTGCTGATGGTCAAAGCCGGCGCTGGCACCGATGCCACGCTCTCGAGCTTGGTGCCGCTGCTGGAGCCCGGCGACTTGGTGATCGATGGTGGCAACGCTTTCCATAAAGATACCGAACGTCGCGCGCGTGAGCTGAGCGGTTATGGGCTCCACTTTGTGGGGATGGGGGTCTCCGGCGGCGAAGAAGGGGCGCGCCGAGGCCCCAGTCTGATGCCCGGAGGAGATGCCGAAGCCTGGACGCGCCTAGAGCCCATCCTCAAGTCCATTGCCGCTCAGACCGACGACGGCCCCTGTGTGACCTGGATCGGTCCCGGCAGTGCCGGACACTACGTCAAGATGGTCCACAATGGCATCGAATATGGCGACATGCAGCTCATCGCAGAAGCCTATGACGTGCTCCACCGGCTGGGCGGGCTGAACGCTCCGGCGCTCCACGAGGTCTTTACCGCTTGGAATACCCCCGGCTCAGAGCTGGAGAGTTATCTGATTGAGATCACAGGCAAAATTTTTGCAAAACAAGATGAGTTGAGCCTCCAGCCTCTGGTGGAGATGATCCGGGATACCGCTTCGATGAAGGGGACCGGTATCTGGACGGTCCAGGATGCGCTGGAGCAGGCTTCGCCGCTGCCCACCATTGCCTCAGCGGTGGATGCGCGGGTGCTGAGTGCCGGAAAAAGTCAGCGGGAACGCGCCAGTGCGCTACTGTCGGGGCCAGAACCTCGGCTGGAGGGCTCGGTGCAGACGCTGGTGGAAGACGTGCGGGCGGCGCTCTTTGCCTCCAAAGTGATGAGTTATGCGCAGGGTCTGGCGTTGTTGCAGCGGGCAAGTGAAGCCCATCGCTGGACGCTGAATTTGGGAGAAATTGCCCGCATCTGGAAAGGGGGGTGCATCATTCGCTCCTACTTCTTGCTGGATCGGATCAAGCGGGCGTGGCAGCAAAATCCCTCCCTAGAGAATATGCTGCTCGATCCGGAGTTTGCGCGGCTGGTGGTGGAACGCCAAGCGGCTTGGCGGCGAGTGGTGGCTCAGGCGGTGATGCATGGCATTCCAGTGCCCGCCATGAGTGCTTCGTTGGCATACTTTGATCAGGTGCGCACCGCTCGTTTGCCCGCCAATCTGGTGCAGGCTCAGCGTGACTTCTTTGGCGCACATACGTTTGAGCGACTGGATCGACCCGGTATCTTTCATGCAAACTGGAGCTGAGCGCGCATGTTGTCAGGATTTCCCGGCTATATTTGGACGTCCCTTCCCATGTTCTTTTCGGAGCGGCAGCAGGTCAGTCGTCTCAACATGCGAGTGAGCTTCTGGCATACCGATCTGAACATCCATCTGACCAACTCTCGTTACCAGTATCTGATGGACAAAGGCCGATTGCATCTGCTGGCGGTATCGGGTCTTCTCTCGACGTGTTTCAAAGAGAAGATCCTTCCCATGACGGTGGGTGTTGACATTCAATATCGGCGAGAGCTCAAGCTGTGGCAGTCGTTTACGCTCGACACCCGCATCACTCGAGTGCGAGATCGGGTGCTGGAGATGGAGCAGACCTTTCTGGTGGGCAAACGTGTCCATGCCAGAGCGTTGGTGAAGTCTCTGGTGCTCAAGGATCGGAAGCCGGTCGATGCCAGCTTGTTTGAGCAGCTGGTGGTGCCCCCCCTCCAACTTGAAGGCTGGCATGTGGTAGAAGCGCCAGCCCTCCCCGCCTCCGCTTCTGAATAACACCTGAACATGAAACCTTGAGCGTGCGTGTGGTGCGTGCGTGCGCGTGTGATGCGTGCGTGTCATGCGTGCGTGCGCGTGTGATGCGTGCGTGCGTGCGTGATGCGTGTGCGTGATGCGTGCGTGCGTGATGCGTGTGCGTGATGCGTGTGCGTGATGCGTGCGTGCGTGTGATGCATGCGCGCGTGTGATGCGTGCGCGCGTGTGATGCGTGCGCGCGTGTGATGCGTGCTTGCGTGCGGATGAGTGGAAAGCGGTGCTGATGTGAAGGTGCGCGGGAATAAGGTCGTGAGAATGGGTGCGAAGGCGCGGTTAGAGTCTTAGGAACGACGACGGCGGAGCAAGGTCAGAATGGCAGCTCCCATGATCACACTGGCCATTCCCATCGGCATCTGAGACTCCGATCCGCTGGCATCACAGCTACAGCCACCGCCGCTGAGGACCACATCGGGCGTCGAGGTGGGCGAGGGATCTTCTCCCGGCTCCGGTGTGGGCGTGGCACACTCTTCTGCCTCATCAATGGAGCCGTTGCAGTTGTTGTCTACCCCGTCACAGGTCTCCGTAGCCTCGGGTGAGACGCTTTTGCTGTCATCATTACAATCGCCAGCCTGATCTGCATATCCGACCGGAGCCGAACAAGCAATCGTGGTGGAGCTGGCATCACCATAACCGTCTTCATCTTGATCCTCGAAGAAGACAGAGTCTCCGATCTCATCGATCTCACCGTTGCAGTCGTTGTCTTCTCCATCGCAGACTTCGGGAGCGTTGATATAGCTGGCATCGTTGTCGTCGTCACAGTCTCCAGCCATCGAGACAAAGCCTTCGGGAGCTTCACATGCATTCACGAGGGTGTCTTCATCGCCATAACCATCGTCGTCGGTGTCGGCATAATATGCGTGGGTGAGACCCTCATCGGCTTGACCATCACAGTCATTGTCTGCCCCATCACAGGTCTCAGTGCCGCCCAAGAATGCGGAATCTGAAGTGTCGTCACAGTCGAAGGAATTGCTGACAGCCTTTTCCGGTGTTCCCGCTTGGCACCAAGAGATTTGGCTGTTGAGATCACCCTGGCCATCACCATCTGAATCGGCATAGAAGGTCTGAAGCTGATAGGCCACCCGGGTCGGATTGGCATCCCCTTCCTGAGCAGGATCATCGGTGAGGACTTCACCCACTTCCGCGCAGGTCAAGGTGCCCTGGATTTCAAAGGGCACACAGGACTCGGAAGCCGCAGCCGTCAGCTCCCAGGTGATCTGAAGGGTCTCTCCAGCCGCGAGAGAACCCAGTGCGACCTGGAGATTTCCATCGGCCCAAGAGGTGATGGCACCCTTAGAAGTATCAGCGGATCCTGCCACCATTTCCGTGCCAGCGGGGGTTGAGATGACAAAACGAGCGTCACGACAGCCACGCGCCCCTGTACCCGTGAGAGCGGCTGTGAGCTGGAAGGTATCGCCGGGAGACGGGCCTTCACCTCCCTGATCGGTGAGCAGCGCAGCGGTCAGCTCCGCCTTTGCATTGCTCGTGGGGGCCTCACTCAGCGGATCACTCAGCGACACTTCATAGGTGGAGCCGGGCTCACATGCGGGGATCGTTGGACCTTCTATAGACACACATCGCTCTTCGTTGTCGAAGACTTTGGTGTCAATGATGGGCAAGAGCGTGGAGTCCCAGCGGTTATTGTGCGCATAGAGCGTGTTATTGCCACCGCTATAATACAGGTCGTAGGTTTCGATACCTGTGTTGCCTGTCAAGGTATTCTGTCCGGTGCTGCCGAGTGGACCTCCTCCCAAGTCTGCAAAGGTATCCAGCGCATATCCCGAGTAGGTGCTGCCTTGGTTCAGCCAGATGCCACCCGCATTATTCTGCACGGTATTGCCGCTGAAGAGCATGAAGGGCTCGAAGAAGGCATCGACGTAAGCAAAGATCCCACGGCCCTCATTCTCTTCCACGAGATTGTCACGAATGCTCCAGAGGTCTCCGTCAGCACCTGCCGCAAAGTTACGCCTCAGAAGGATGCCACTCTCGGCAGCACCCTTCACATGATTACCTTCGACCATTAAAGGTCTCGCCCCTGCGTTAGAGTCTTGGAACTCGATGTCGATGCCATCCCCGCCAGCATCCACGATGTGATTACCAGAGATCTCCGAATGAGAGGCCAAGCGACTCGAATCATCCAGCTCTGCTTGATAACGAATGCCATTATCCGCTGAGCGTTCAATATCGTTCTGAAGCACTCGGACGTCGAGCTGAGAAACGCCCATCCTGCTCATGGAGCTGAGAGAGAGCTCGATGCCATCCGCCTGTGTGTCCGTGATGGTGTTATTTGCAATCGTCAAAGCCGTGTTTTCAAATCGAGTACCTCCCGTCTCATTGACGTAGTACTCGATGCCACTTTCTTGGGTGTTCCCAATCGTGTTGTCCACGAGGAGGAGCTGCTGCTCGTATCGGCTGCCGTCGAGGTCTTCAACCAGAACCATAATACCATTGGTCTGGCTATCCGAGATATCATTGGATCGGATCTCAACCTGCGCGGTGATATCGTCATAATAATAGGTATTGTCAGACAGGTAAATACCAGCTTCCGTGGTGCTGGTGATGGTATTACCCTCCAAGAGGAGGTGTCGGTCCTGCTCATTCCCAGAAAACTGGTAGAAGGTGAGATAGAGTCCGTTGCCAGAGGCGTTGGTGATGGAGTTGTTTCGGATGGTAAGATCCGTGTCAATCAAGCTTGCGTAAGCGTAGCTGGTAGAAAAACCAATCACGTCCCCATCAATCTGGTCAAAGGAGTTGTCCTCAATCACGACGGTATCATTGAGGACCGTCTGATTGAAGAAGCTCGAGCGCAGGATGCTGAGGCCCTCACCGCTGGTTCCCGTGATGGTGTTGCCCTGAACGGTGAGCGCGAGGGTCAGGTGATCGTACTCGGATCCATAAACATAATCCCACAGGAATTCATCACCCCCCTGAACTTGATTGCCGAGGAGCTTGTGTTGTGAATCCACATGTGAGGGGATAGAGTTGAAGGAATTGTTCAGACTGAGTGAGAAGAGATCACCGGAAGCAACATTCACGGTATTGCCTTGGATGGTGATCTCATCGGTCAGATGACGTCCTTCAAAGCCGTAGATATATTCCGCATAGGCGCCGTGGACATTCAAGAACTGATTATTCTGAACATCTGCTCGCACCATCGTGGGAATCATACCCAACGTACTATTATCATTGAGGTACTGCATGATGGCTTGGTTGCTGCCATCAAAGGTGTTGCCTTGCGCCACGAGCTCGCTGAAGATCTCACCCTGAACGCGAAAGATCTCGCTGCTGATGGGCGTGCGCGATTGGAACTCATTATTGATGGCGGAGATGGCAACGCTGGCATCAAAGCTGAAGGAGGTAAGCTGAACCGTAAGGCCGTCCCGGCTGGTGAAGGTGTTGTTTTGAAGCAATACTTCAAACATGGCACTGTCGGCTTCTCCGGCACTCAGTGAGATGGCGGAGTTGATGGCATCGAAGCTGGAGTCCGCGATGTCTAGGCTCAAAGAGGGGTCAGTATCGGTCAAAGAGTCCGTTACGATGCCTCGTGCTAAGCTCTCATCAAAGTCAACATCTTCAACGTCTAAGGTATGTGATGTGTCGAGCTCCAGGCCCACACCATATTGACCGGTTCCAGCGCCTTTGAGGGCCATTCCCATGAGTGAGCTGGTGTAGGCACCCTCACCGCCGACACGCAGAACGGGTGCGCTCGCGACGTCGGATTCCAGGATCACTTGATCTTTGCCAGCACCGACCACCGCCACACCGTTGGGCAGGTTGATGGGGAAGGTCTCACCCAAGGCGGTGTTGTACGTGCCTGCCGCAATCGAGATGATATCCCCCGGTTGGAGCGACTCTGCCGTGGCCCGGCTGAGGGTTTTCCAGGGCGTATCAGGGTTCTGAGCGTCAGTGCCGCCCCGCGTGTCGTCGCCCGAGAGGGCATTTACGTAAAAGGTCGCCGCCAGAGCGGGATGCGTTCCCGCGCCACTCAGCATCCAGGCCGCCATGCTGGTGTGTACCAGCTTCGTCCGCAGTCTGATCTTGCTCCGCTTCATACGCTCCTCAGAAAAGTTAAGACATTCAGGCCATGCCTTTGCAGAACCGGTACAGCCTCCACTTCAGACTCGCTTTGCCAATTTTAGGATCAGAACGCTTCTTTATAGCACACTTCAAGGTGAAGCGTTTCGTAGGAAAATAGAAAGACTTTATAGAATATGAGTAATTCACTTTCATCTGAGTACTGGTCATTTCTTTACATTCCGTGGCAATGCATTAAGAGATTCCGATAAGAAATGGACACACGAGTAGGCGCGACGCGGAGTCTCTCCCGCCTGCTTCCCTGCCATCGGTTCTGCGAGAAGCGATTTCCGACATCTCTGGCCTGTGTTAGACTGCCTTCTCTCATGTGCCCAAACGCTAGCCCCATCACGGCCTGGAGTACTCATCCCATGACCTCGCAGCAACTGTTTCAACGCTATCAGACTTATTTGTTAGACCTTCCTTCCGTGGGATTTCGCATCGACATCAGCCGAATGTTTTTTACCTCCACGCAGCTCCTCCAGCTTGAGGCCGATGCGCTGGGGGCCATTTCGTCGATGCTGGACCTAGAGCGTGGAGCGCTTTGTAACCCGGATGAAGGTCGCATGGTGGGGCACTACTGGCTACGTGCACCGGAGTTGGCACCGGATGAGCGGCTAACACAGCAAATTGTGGCTGCACAGGAACAGGTCAAGCTGCTGGCTCAGGAAATCCATGCCGGTGTGCTCGGGACGCCCGATGGGGAGACGTTTACCGATGTGCTTCTGATTGGCATCGGTGGCTCGGCGCTGGGGCCTCAGCTCGTGTCGGACGCACTGGCTCACGCATCGGATTGTATGCAGCTCCATTTTTTGGACAATACCGATCCCGATGGAATGGATCGGGTGTTTCGTAAGCTGGGAAACAGACTGGCTACCACCCTCACGTTGGTGATCTCTAAGTCTGGCGGAACGCCGGAGACCCGCAATGGCATGCTCGAAGCGCAGGCGCAATACCAGCAACAAGGGCTGATGTTTCCCGGTCACGCGGTTGCGGTCACTCAAGAGGGCAGTGCGCTGTACCAGCAGGCCAAACGTGAAGGATGGTTGGCAATCTTTCCCATGTGGGATTGGGTCGGAGGTCGTACCTCTGTGACCAGCACCGTCGGGCTCTTGCCTGCGGCACTTCAAGGGCTGGATGTGGATGGACTGCTGGCCGGGGCTGCGGAGATGGATCGCCTCACGCGGGTGCGCACGGTGCGCGAAAACCCAGCGGCATTGCTGGCGATGATGTGGCATGTGGCAGGCGAAGGACGGGGCAAACGAGATATGGTGATCCTGCCCTACAAGGACCGGCTGTTATTGCTGAGCCGTTATCTCCAGCAGCTCATCATGGAGTCGCTGGGCAAAGAAAAAGACTTGGAAGGACGAACGGTTCATCAAGGCATCTCAGTGTATGGCAACAAGGGTTCAACGGACCAACATGCCTATGTGCAGCAGCTTCGCGAAGGGCTGGACAACTTTTTTGCTACCTTTATTGAAGTTCTCCACGACCGGGATGGGGCGTCGCTGGAGCTCTCGCCGGGGGTCACATCGGGCGATTTTTTACAGGGATTTTTGCTCGGCACCCGTGACGCACTCTATGAGATGGGGCGAGGCTCGATCACGTTGACCCTCGACCGGGTGGATGCGCACCGGCTGGGGGCGATGATCGCCCTGTTCGAGCGCGCCGTGGGTCTTTACGCTTTTATGGTGGGGATCAACGCCTATCATCAACCGGGGGTGGAGGCTGGCAAAAAAGCGGCGGCAGCGGTACTCACCCTTCAGCAGAAGCTGCTCCAACAGCTCGCCGAGGGGACTCAGGAGACCGCCGAAGCACTGGCGGCAGCCGTGGGGGTTCCTGAGAAGTCGGAGACGGCGCTCAAAGTGCTGGAGCATCTGGCGGCCAATGGGCGAATTCGACGGACGGAGGGGCTTCAGCCGTGGGATGCGGTCTTTTCGGCGCTTGTGTAGATCGTGACCTTCACGCAGGCAGGCGCACCTGCACGCACGGAGGCTCGGCTGCCTGGTCGCGCACGCACGCAGGCGCGGATGCACGGGCGAAAAGGCATGTAAGAGGTCCGTAGAAAAGGGTTACGAGGGCGGGCGGGTGTAGGCAAACATCTGCCCGTTTTTATTGCTCTTGTAGGCGGTTTCGCATGGCTTGAGCGCGGGCCAGGATGCGCGGATAATCTCCCAGCTCCACCTCATTCTGGCGGGCTTTGATGATCTGATCGAGCTGAGCAAGGGCCGCTTTTTTGTCGCCCAGCTTCTCAAAGGTCTCCGCCAGATAGAGACGAGAGCGGGTGCCGTGAGGCTCAATTTTGAGGGCTTCTTGCAAGAGCTTGACGGCTTTCTCGAGATCACGCTTGGGCCAGGGTAGGCTCATCCAATAGTTTCCTTTGGTGCGCAGGGGTGCGGCTCCAGAGTAAGCTCGATCCAACGTGATGGACTTGTCGAGGTATTTGTTAAACTCACTCTCTAAGCCATTGGCAAGCGCACGCAGGATGCCGATGGCCAGGGAATATTGGCCAATACAGACGGCGGTCCAGAGCTGGCCTTCGACGGAGTTGGGATTGGATTTCACCGCTTTAAGACCCCAATCCCAACCTGTGCGGGCCAAACGCTCCATCTTGGGGCCCTCCGGCTCACCGTCGGCCAGCCACCAATATTGCCGTGACATGCGCCACGTCAGCTCATACTTTTCGCCATGCTGTTTGAGCAAGCTCTCAAGTGTGGCCTGCTGCTGTTTGACCACACTGGGATCATGGCGACGATCATCCCAATCTTTGTCAAAGGTCTTCAGGGTCTCGCTTAAAGAAGCACCGGTGGCCTGCGCAACCTGAAGGGAGGTCGCGGGTGAGCGGGTGCCTGCTTGGACGGTCAAGTCCGGGCAGAGCATCAGCCCTCCGAAGAGACTCAACCATACCCAAAGGTTAAACCTGCGCCATGCCATCGTGTGACCTCCTAAAGGGGTTTAGGGGTAAGCCGGGTCGTTTGAATGCCCGCTTTCTCATGCTATAACATGGGGCGCGGCCAGCGGCAAGGGGGCATAATTCCTTGCATGCGCATCAGGGGGGTGCTATATTCCGCCCCTGAACTGTGCTGTACCCGCTCATCTTTTGAGAGAATGCTTGTCATCGCTTGTCATGAAGAGGAATCCCGCATGAACACTCGCTTGCCTGTGCTCACCGCCTTTCCGAGCTTCCGCCGTGTGCTGAGAAGCCTGATGGTGCCCACGCTGTTGCTGGCCCTCTCCGGCTGCGCCACCATTGAAGCCCTTAAGCTCTCCAGCGAAGCCGGAGCGTTGGCCAAGAAGGGCGATTATGACGCCGCCATCACGACCTATAACAGCTCCCTGGCCAAGTCACAGACCCCCGATGCTCACGCCGGTCTGGCGGAGGTGTATCTGAAACAGGGCCGTTTTGCGGAAGCTGAGGCCGAATGTAATGCCGCCATCAAGCTGTCGCCTCCATTGGAAGGCACTCAACCACAGGCGCTGCCTCAGCTTGTGCGATATTACTTGATCCGTGGCAAGGCACAGCTTCTCCAGAATAATGGTCCCGCTGCGTTTGAGTCTGCCAACACCGTGCGAGCGGGCATCGAGCCCTGGGTGGCCAATAATCCGCTCAATAAGGGCATCCTGAAAGAAGCGATGTTGCTGCAAGTGCGCATCATCCAAGCCACCGACGATCAGGTCACCCGAGCACTTCAGATCGTGGACGATCCGGGGGTGCAGCTTCGCTTCCCCGATGACAACGATTTCCGAGCAGAAAAGGCCATCGTGTTGGTGTTGACCAAAAAGTCGGCGGAAGCGCAGGCACTCTATGATCAGGTGCTGAAGTCGAATCCACAAGAAGGAGACGCGCTGCTGGCCAAAGGGCTGGCACTGGCGCTCAGCGGAGACATCGCCGGATCTCAGCAGGTTCTTGGACCGGTGTTGGTGGAAGACCGCAGCCGGGCGATGGTGGCGTTGCGTGCTGCTCGTGTGCTCACCGCCGAGAAGAAGGATAAAGAGGCCGTCGCGCTGTTGAAGATGCTCTCGGACGTGCAGCCCAACAACTACGGCGTGCATCTGGAGCTGGCGACTTCGTATTACAACCTCGGCCAGTGGGATGAGTCCATTGCATCGTATCAGAAAGTGCTGACGACCTATGCAGCCCTGGCCCCCTACGCGAAGGCCGAGAGCCCCGAAGCACTCAGCGAGGCCCTGAAGGCAACGCCTCCCACGGATATTGACAAGAATAACCTCGAGATCTTTTACCAAAACTTGGCACTCAGTTACGCCAATAAGAAGGACTATGACAACGCCATCAACAGCTTAAACCCGACTGGCATCATAATGATGACGATAAGGGCACTATCAAAGTTGTTATGACAGGTTCAGCCGCCGATGAAGGGAAAATGCAACCCCATATCAGAAGCAAGAGTGCCCGAAAAGACCTCGCCAAACGCTTTAAGAAACCCGAAGACGAGATGAAACTGGTGATAGTACGGGATATGTGGCTAACAGGATTCGATGCGCCCTGTCTGCATACCCTCTCTATCGACAAACCCATGCATGGACACGGACTGATGCAAGCCATCGCCAGGGTAAACCGAGTTTTCAAAGACAAACCAGGGGGTTTAGTAGTAGACTACCTCGGCATTGCCCAACAACTCAGAGAAGCCCTCAAAAACTACACCGAAAGCGATAGAGACGATACAGGTATCCCCACTGAAGAAGTTCTAGGCATCCTACAGGAGAAATACGAAATCGTTAAGGGGATGTATCACGGCTTCGACTATCAGAAATTCTTTTCAGGAACTCCCACCGAACGCCTCAATATCATTCCTGCT
>JBJTQF010000120.1:0-4759 GCA_046075485.1 Myxococcota bacterium
TTCTATTCCCCTCTTAGCTTCTTGACCTTGAGGTTTTTCCCATCAAACGCGATAAGGACTCATTGCCGATGCTGATCTGACGAACCATGAAGGTCTCCCTTAATACAAAGCGGTGTCGGCGTTGAAGGAGAGTATAACACGAGAAGGTCTCAACGTCGCGGGTGCGGGTGTGGGGTGGGGCTGGGGTGGAGGTATGCGTTAGGGCGAGAATTGTCGGGGGCTGGCATTGTGAGGGCGGGAATTGTCGGGGCGGGCAGTGTTGGGGCGGGCATTGTCGGGGCGGGAATTGTGAGGGCGGATCATGATTCGCCCCTACCGCACCGTTGGGTCCAGATCATCCATGTCATAGCCTGCGGGGTTAAACCCGGCGGGAGCATCGGCGCGCTCACCGGGCCAGAAGTAGTCGGGTATGCCATCACCATCCACATCCCACTGATCCCCACCTTCGCCGCCGTAGGATCCGATATCGGCCCGAGAGCCGTCCACATCTTGCGAAGCCGGATCTCCCGCATTGATCAGCGGGGAGCCGAGGGCAGGGTGGAGCTCCGCCGGTACGCAGGTGGTGCTGCTGCCGGGGGTGCAGGATTTCCCCGTGTTCCGGTCCGCATAGTCCAAGAACTTCGGCTCGACCTTGAGATAGCTGCCGCTGGGCGTGATGTTGTCCGCTTTCCACCCCGAGGGGTTGTAGATCAGGGAGTTCTGAGCCAAGATCGTGCTGGGGGTGTACTCACTCGTATACCGATACAGATTCCCCCCGCTGTAGCTGGCTTGGTTGTACGCCAGGATGCAGCTCTTGAGGGTGGGGGAGGAGTCCTCCAGATACATCCCCCCGCCGAAGCCGTAGTAGCCCATAGCCGTATTCCCCGTGAAGGTGACGTGTGTGAGGGTGGGGGAGGACTCGTACAGAGACATCCCCCCGCCGTAGTAGGAGGCCGTATTCCCCATAAAACGGCTGTAGCGGAGGATGGGGGAAGAGGCTGTCAGAGACATACCACCCCCCTCACCATAGACACCACTGCTCACATTGTTCGTAAATAAAACGTGTTCAAGGATGGGGGACGAGCTGAGCAGGTACATCCCGCCGCCACCCCCCCCGCTGTAGCTCCTGTCGCTTTCTGTATAACCGCTCACCCAGTTCCGCGTAAAGACAACATGCTGGAGGGTGGGATTCGAGGCGTTCAGATACATGCCGCCGCCAAGGCTCAATCCAAAGTTTGCCATATTCGAGTGTGAGGCATAGTTTTCCTGGAACGTCACAGCGCGGAGTGTCGGAGAAGCATGGTCGAGATACATCCCACCGCCATAACCAAAGACCTGACCCTCGTAGCCGCTATACGCTCCGTTGTTGAGAAATTTGACATGCTCGAGGCTGGGAGACGCATCATACAGATACATGCCACCGCCGCCGTTACCCTTACTGCCGTTGGATGAGACCTTATTGGCCTTGAGGGTGACATGCGTGAGGCTTCCACCGGCTGCATAGAAGTACATTCCTCCGCCTGACAGCGCATATCCGTTTTGCACCGTCACATGTGAGAGGTGGAGCTCCGCCTGTGCCACCGTCCACACACTGCCTCCGGCTTGACCATCGAGCAGGGTCTGTCCTTCCCCCGCGCCTTCTACCGTGACGACTTTTTGGCCCAGCTTGAGGTTCTCTGCAAAGGTGCCAGCAGCCACCTTCACAGAGCCTTCTTGACCCACGGGAATCGCATTCAGGGCGATCTGGATCGAGGGATACCGGGAGGACGGCACCATCAGGGGCACCAGCCCATCGACGCCTGGAACAGACGACGGGTTGAGCGGCGCTCTGGACTGCGCCACCTCTGCACCGTCAGAGGCACCATCCCCATCGGAATCGGCAGTGGTCGGAGACGTCCCCTGGAGGAGCTCTTGCGCATCGGTGAGACCATCTGCATCGCTGTCCTGCGGGCCTGCCAGCTCAGAGAGGTTCCCCACCTGCGCCAGCTCCCAGCCGTCGTAGAGCTGGTCCTGCTCCGAGTCCTGGTAGTAGGAAAAGTCGGCTTCCGCACCTCCAAAGGCTCCCAGGTCCGGCACGCTGCCATCGGGATCGCAGCCGGAACGGTCGGTGGAGGAACAGGCGCTGGGGTCTCCGGCGTCGATGAGCGCAGAGTCCGGCGTTAAGTGCAGGTCATCGTTGGAGGGATCACCATCGGGGGAGAAGGCGACAAAACCCGGCTCCAGCTCGGTGACGGTCTCGGGGAGGCTGCCGAGGTTATGGCTGGCCCCATACGCTTGATAGAGGTTGACGTAAGAGAGGGTGGGATGGCTGTTGCTGTCCGCATAGAAGTTGAGCGCCACATTATACGCCAAAATGCTCTGGCGGAGCTGAGGCGATGAGCCAAACAGGGCCAGTCCTCCACCTTGAGTGGCTTGATTGCCGGCGATGGTGAGGTGTTCCAGCTCCGCGTTGCTGTCTTGCAGGAAGATCCCACCCCCGATCCCGGCATGGTTCTCGCTGAGCACCAGGCCCGAGAGCTTGAGCTGGGCGTTTTGGGCCCAGATCCCGCCTCCTCTTGTGGGCTCACAGATCTCCGTCTTGTTTGAGCTGGAGCAGGCTGGCGCATGCTCTCCGTTGTGCAGCAGGTTGCCTCTACGCGCCTCGAGTGTGCTGTTGAGGATCCACAGCGCACCTCCCAGGGCTCCACGGTTTTCTTCCCAGTGGCCATCCTGGATCACGAGGGTGCTGTCTTCGAGCGCGACGGCGCCACCCTTCCCGGAGGTGACTTTGGTATAGTCTCCGTCGTTGTAGTTGTTGGAATAGGCGTCGATGTTCTCCTGCAGCAGATGTTGCTTGAATGACGTCGATTTGAGCTGTAAGGCGCTGTTGAGTGCGGCGATACCTCCGCCCTGGCTGGCGGTATTTGCTGAAAAAGCGCTTCGTTCGAGCAATAAGGTGGAGTCTTCCGCGTAAAGGGCACCCCCGATGCCATAACTCTTGGTGGTAAAGATATCGTTGTCCGTCCAGGATACACTCCTTTCGCCGGTCGAGGACAAAAGGCAGGTATTCTGCCGGAGTGTCACTCGAGAGCCGCTCAGCTCGGAGCCTCTCAGCAGGATACCAGCGCCTGTGTAGGCATGGTTGGAGTCGATCAAGACCTGCTCAAGGTGCAGCGTGGCGTCTTCGGCGGCAATGGCTCCTCCTTCAGTCTTTTCGCTGGTGGTGGTGGTGGAGGAGTAGGGTGCGGAGGGAGACTGATACATGGTGGTGGTATAGACCAGGGCAGCCACATGGCCCTGAAGCACCACATCCTGGAGGGTAACGTCTGCGTGTTGGATGAGCACGCCCGCCCCCGGGTCTCCGTACACCTTTCCGTTTTGGAGGGTGAGACCCTGGAGTTTCACCTCTTCCCGCCTGGACTCGGCTGTTCCGGCAATGGTGAGCAGGCGCCCGTGTCCTTCGGCATCGATGATGGTGGCGGCAGAACCGGCCACCCCTTGAAGTTGGAGTCGATTTTGTGCGAGCTGGAGGTCTGATTCTCGATAGGTGCCCGGTCCCACCCACACGGTCTGGCCCTCTTGAGCGGCGTCGAGTGCCGCGCGGAGGGTGGAGAAGGTGGAGGTGGGCAATCCCACACTGGGGGCGAGACCGTCCGTGCCGTCGCAGCTTTGGTCTATGCCATCTCCCACGGCATCGGGTGCGCCGGGGTAGGCGGAAGCGTCGGCATCGTCGCAGTCGTAGGTGTTTGTGACCGCACCTTCGATGGTGGTGCAGCTCTGTACGGGTGTGCTCTGTGCATCTCCGTAGCCATCTCCATCGGCATCGGTGTAATAGAGTGCTGCAGGGTCTTCATCCAGCGCTCCATCACAGTCGTTGTCGATGCCATCACACAGATCCTGACTGTTGGGGTGAATCTGAGCATTGCTGTCATTGCAGTCTACTTCCGAGCCGTAACCATCCTCATCCACATCGATGAGATCCGCGCCAGAGCAGTCCTGGTCGATGCCGTCGTTTGGGCTCTCGGGGGCTCCGGGATGGGTGCTGGGGTCTTGGTCGTCGCAGTCCGTACCCTCTGGACCGCCTGCACTGCCATCCTCATCCAGGTCGTTGAGATCCGCGCCAGAGCAGTCCTGGTCGATGCCGTCGTAAGGAAGCTCGGGGGCTCCGGGGTAGGTGCTGGGGTCTTGGTCGTCGCAGTCCGTACCATCTGGACCGCCTGCACTGCCATCCTCATCCACATCGATGAGATCCGCGCCAGAGCAGTCCTGGTCGATGCCGTCGTAAGGAAGCTCGCTGGCGTCGGGATGGATGCTGGGGTCTTGGTCGTCGCAGTCAACGTCCGAGGTGTAACCATCTCCGTCGTAATCGATGTTGGAGTTGCAGCTCGGCATTTCCTGAAGAAGCGGCGAGGCCATGAGCATCATCACGAGTGGCATCTGTAAGAGTCGGTTCATGCGTTTCTCCTGGTTGTCCGGTCATGGACCCGGAGCTTGAGGGAATCAACAGGGGCACTCTTTGACGTGGGCATACATGACCTCGTCAGAGAATGTCGGAAATACTTGTCTATTAGAGGTATGGGGAGGTTGGATGCTTACAGGGAGGGTTCCGCATTTTTCTTGCCCTCTCGCAGAGTGAGGATGTCGGGAAACCTCCTCCATCATCCCTGAACCCAGCTCGGAGGTGGGGAATCACTTCGTAAGGGGCTGAAAGTCATGGATGCCCCACCCCGGCTCTACTTGAATTTGAAGAGCCCCCGACATGGAAGAGCCGCCCCCTCCCTGCCCGTGAGGGAGGGTTAAG
>JBJTQF010000121.1:0-6669 GCA_046075485.1 Myxococcota bacterium
CACATACTGGGAGAGGGCGTCGATCAGCTCTTCCGGGTTGAGGAGAATATTCTTGCGTGGCATGCGTGTATTTCCCAGGTCATGAGAGAAAGGGGGGTCACCATACTCAAAGCATAACATAGGCAGGGAACAGAAGCAAATCGGTGCATGGCGGGCAGGCAGGGCTGAGGTGGGGGTGCAGCGCGGGCCGAAGTTCTCAAGGTTTGAGCAGCTCGACAAGGGCGGCGAGCTCTTTGACCAGCTTCCGAAATGATCGACTGCGGTCCTGCATTTCCCGCGAGAAGGATACCCCTTTGGTGAGGAGCGCCTGATGCCGTGTCTTGACATAAGGCTCTCCCAGAGCGTTTTCGAGCAGACGTTCGTACCCGCTAAGTTGCTCACACGCCTTGCTGTGCTTCAGTGAGATGACGTCGTCCTTCAGGTTGGGGAACTGAGCGGGTCTGTTCTTAAGCATCGTATGAATCTCAGGCCAACCAGCAATCAACCACGCTTCATATTCACGGTGAGCCACCACCACGGAGATGGGCTTATGTCCTGCGATGGCCTTGGCACGCTCCAACAGCCAAGGGCCGAGACTCCGCTCACCGTTCCGGCTTCGCGTCTCACATTCTTTATCGGCATCAAGCAGAACAAGAACGGCATCGGCACCCCGAACCTGCACGGCCTGCCTCACAAAGTTCTCTATGCCGTCCTTCCTTTTAAGATTCCCACAGCTTTTGGCATTCAGAGGTTCACCCGCGACCACCACATGATGTACGTCGTGCTGCTGGAGAAAGCCTGTCACCAGCCCCGGTAAACACTTTTGGTCTCCGTGACCTTCCACAATCAGCACGAGCTTCTTCGTCGGAGAGTGGTTCATCACACACGCTCCACCGCAAAAAAAGGACCGCGCACCGCGACCGGCTCGGGACGGGGATTCTCGGCGTCCAGGGTCAGGGCATTAGACTGAAGCAGCTCACCAACAGAGAACTCCATGTCATCGACTGAAGGGGCTTCGGCGACCAACCGATGGATACGACTTTTCCCGCGATGCCACGCCAGCAACCGAGTGCGCTTAAAGGTGATGGCCGGATGCATCAACACCACCGTATTATGTGACGTCAGGACCACCTGCATGCCCTTCAGACGAGACGTCATGGCATCGATCAGAGAGTCCAGCGCCTGAATGTGAATCGAGTCCTCCGGTTCCTCAATAAACACCAGCGACGGGGGCGGCTGCTGAAAGAGGGCCAACAGCACACCCAAGGCTCTGAGGGTTCCCACAGATACTTGGGTGGTCTCCAGGCGCATCGAAGCCTCCGCCTCCTGCTCAAAGTAGAGGGAACGCTGCCCTTTGCGAGACTCCGTGCGTAACAAGGAGATGCCGGGCAACACACTTGCAAGGTATTCGGTCAGCCAGCGCAGCTCCTGTCGATGCTGACGCTCCAGATCCGCCAGCACATTGGGCGCGTTGGATCCGTCTGCTTCGAGAGGCTCACCGGTTCGGGCTTGGCAGTCCTTCCGCAGCTCATCGGGCTTGATGTCGTAGGTGCAAAGTCTACTCAACCCGTTGTAGAGATGGTGCCAGAGGGGATGCTGCTCGGCCAGCACCGGCAGCAGCAGCGATTCATACCCCAGCACCGGCTTGAGTCCTGGCAGATCAGAGCGCCACTCCATTCCCTTCCGCTCAAAGGCCGGTGCTTCCGAACTTTCGACGCTCAAGTGTTCCTGCGTGACACGCCCATTCTCTTCGAGATCCTTCATCAGCTCAAAACCATAGACCAGCCGATAGGGACGAGTGCCCACCATAACGGAACACTGCACCGCCAGCAGGAGTGAGGGGACAGGGATTCGCGCGCCCTGCCGCAAGAGCAGGGCCAAACCGCCCCGCTTGCTGACGGCGTTGCTGAGCCTTTCAGTCAGAGCATCCCGAAGGAACTCCAGGGCCTCTCGCACCGTGCTCTTTCCCGCGCCGTTCTTTCCAATCAGAACCGTCAAATCCTCGAACTCCAAGAGCGCGTCTTCATACGCCTTGAAGTTTCGCAGGCGAAGTTGCTCTAGCTTGAAGCCCTTTACCCGAGTCCAGTCTAAGGGAGCGGAGGTTGGCACCGGTGCAGTGACCTCCCGTTCAGCACCCTGCTCAGAGGCGGCTGGGCTCAGCTTCGCCTGCGAAGAGCCGGACTTATGAATCACCTCTGGCTCCGGTCGCAGAACCTCTGAGGTGTCAGGCGTCTCCGTTTTCTGGAGAGCCTGTCCCACCGTGCTCAGCTTCCTGGCTTCGGGACTGGGGTCCATAGACAACCTGTTCAGCAACTCTTGCCGGTCTGCCTCCTTCTGCAGACGTTGAGCACATTTGACCAAGTCTGCTGGTGGAAGAAGCTGCGAAAGCTGCGGGCTTACCGGAAAATAACCCGCCACCAGCTTATCCAGGAGCTTTCCGGCCCGTTCTTTCGTGCGCTCGAGTGCGGCTGGATCCTTCTCAATCCTGCCCACGTTATCGCACCAAATGCTCAAGGCCCGGGCAGCCCAAAGGAGACCGGACTCCGAAGGTCGTGCGTTCACCAGGACATCGGCCAGCTCCAAGGCCGTATGAAAGAGCTTTCGTTTGCTCAGCGCATCAAAGACCCGCTGGGTCTGCTGTGTCAGAAGAGACTCCGGCATTTGCGCATGATGATCCCGAATGACAAAAGCCGCTTCATCACCTGCACGTTCGCGTTCGAGGTGAAGCGTGATCAGGTTGGCCCACTCCTGGAGCTGTGTCAGAGCCTCTGCCACCGGTTCAACCCAAGACGCTTCGGAGGAGCGGGCCTGCTGCCATAACTCCACGGTACGCCGATAAAGCCCTGCTTGATTGAACCAACGGAGGCTCTCCGGCGGGCTTGAGAGCTCCGCTTTCGCACGAGCATAATCCTGAGAGCCACGTTTGCCCAGCTTGTCCCAGCAACGGAGGGCATCCTGCCAGCGTTCAAGAAGGAAGTAGGCGCGTGCAGCCATGTCCAGGGTGCCCGGTCCTGCCTCCTGAAGCCGCTCCAGCACCTCCGCCAGCGCCATCACACTCCGGTCTGGGAGCCACCGCTTTTTGTTCTCCCGCTCCAGGAGATGCATCATGCGCTCTCTCAGACTGCGCCATGCAGGAGATTGCAGCGTTGGCCGCCCTCTCTCGTCCAGCAGGATATGGAGGCGGTTGATCATCCGCTCCAGTGCTTGCAGGTAGAGGTCTCCTTCTTTTGAGCGGGAGCTGGTCGAGGTTGGAATCGTCAGCCGTAGGAACTCACTCAGAGCTTCCTGCTCAGGGGTCAGCTTTTGAGTCTTCCCCAGCCGGGCGAGCTCGGACCAAGCCAGCGCCTCCCAATAGAGTCGGACGGCATATCGGAGCGCCTCTTCATCGCCGACCTTCTCCCAGACTTTTGCCGCATCACGGGGGTGGCCCTCAAGCTCCAGGGCCCGAGCGAGACACGTTTGCGCTCGCTTTGACATGCGCAGCGACTCAAAATAGCCACTGGCTTTCCGCAACAGCACAGGGTTGTTGCTCTCAACACCTTCACGGAACAGGTTCTCGGCCAGCGCGACCGGATCGTGCTCACTCAGGAGGCGGAGATCGGTCTTATCAGCGCGCTCAAGTACGGAAATGCGAGACCGCCACTCCGCCTCATTCTTGAGTCCGGAGGGGAGCTCCTGCTTCTGTAGCCGCTCCCAGAGCCGGGTGTCACCTGCTGGGGTATCCAAAATAAACAACACTTTGGTGGCCCGAGTCAGTGCCACGTAGAGACGGTTCCAGAAGTATTCTCGTTGTAGCCGGTCTTTGTCCGGCTCCTGCTCAGAGGAGTCCACCTCATAGGGGTTGGTCGGAGCCTTCTGACCAAAACCGTAGACCACCACGGTCGAATGTTCCAATCCCTTGACGGTGGTGGGGCTGAAGAGGTTATGTTCCCCCAAGACCTTCTGCGCCATGAGCGGCCCTAATAATTCATCCCGCTCCGCAAATTCTCGCTCCCCTCCTTCCGGCGCATCGACGATCAGAAAACTGTCTTTGAGTAAGGTGGGGAGGTCTTCTGACGTGAGCTGAGTTCCCAGCATGAAGAGACGGGGCGGGAGCCCCCCAGCGATCTGCCAGCTCTTTTGAGGCGCTGCTCCAAGCTGGAACAGTCCACAACGCCAAGCCTGGACTCGGTTTGTAAAGCTCACGATGGAAGCGGCAGAACAATCGTTATAGGTCAGCTCCTTCACCTCGAGCCGGACGGTCGAGGATGACCGCTCTGAGGCCACCTCACTTCTGGCTGCATTGAGCTCTTGGTAGAAGATATCCTTCAAGGTCGCAAGACGAAAGCCGCTGGGATTTACCGTCTGAAACGGGTCTCCAGCCAACAGAAACGGGAGTCGAACATCGGGTAGCGCTGGCAGCGGATGATGGGTAAAGTGAGAGAGGCGCACCAGCAAGCGGGCCTCCAGACGGGTCAGATCTTGGGCCTCATCGCAGCAAATCAAGGTATACGACGGCAGCACTGGTAGCTCTACCAGCGCAAAGCGCACCAGATCTTCATCATCCCAAAAGCCATGCTCCTGCATCAGCTTCTGATACCAGCCTTCCCAAAGGGCGTGGTGAATGGTCTCGAAGTCATCGGGACTGAGCATGCGACGGGTATCGCGCGGCAGTTCCCGGAAATCCTCTGGGGTGAGAAACGACTCCTCCTCCCAGCCTTTGATGAAGGCCCGGATCACGAACCAGACCAGCTCCGCCGGATATTCATATTTCCGGTAAGACCGGCAAACCCACGGCTGCTCTTCCTCAGACACCCCCGCCCCCGTGTAGAGCTGCTCAAAACGGTGAAACGAAATGTGTTTTTCAGGGACGAAGCGATCCGCTAATGCTGTCGTTTCTCCAAGCTGCTCCTGTAGAAGTCCTGTGAGCAGCTGGCGGATCGTCTTGAAGGCCCCCGAGAGCTCCTCCTCTTCTTCCTGCCGAACGCTTGCATCCATCGAGCGATCACCTACAAGCTCTGCCTGCTTTGTGATCAAGACCCGGCAGGTATTCTTCGCCTGCACAAGTAATCGCTCGTTGAGGGTCAGGTAAAGCGGCGAGCCGGGAAGTTTGTGTCGCCACTTATAAGCCCAGAAACGGGTATAGACGTAGGCCAGGAGCGTGGATTTTCCAGAGCCCGCCCGCCCCTCCAGAAAGAGCGGTAGTTGGGGCCTTGATGATGTTGGGTTGCCAGTCAGGGCATGCAATATGTCCAGCTCTTCTGCCGAGAGACAGAGGTTGCTGTTGCCACCCCGTACCACCGCCTGCCAGAGATCCACATCAAACAGCAGCCAAGCAGGATAGGTGCGGCGCGTCCGCTGGGCTACGACGTCCAATGTAGTAAGGGCGCTCTTTGAGCTTTGTAGGTCTTGCAGTTCTTGATGGAATTGCAGGAGCACCTCCCGGGGGAGATATGCGCTCAAGCGTGTCTGCCAGTCTTTATTCCGGTCCACCCACAGGAGCACGAAGTGTGGGCGCTCGACTTGAGACAATGGTGCCACCACATAGTGTAAGTACTCGGATTGAAAGGTACGAAACGCAGGCCAGTCAGGCACAGGTGTTAGCCTAACTTCTTTATTATCCACGACGTTGGCGAGGGCATGGCAGATCTCAGACAGGAATGACTTCAGCTCCTGGCTATTGAGCTGGTCTATCCATCCCGCCGTTTCATAAAGTTGCTGATCATCAAGGGCGTAGTCCAAAGGCTGAAGCCAAGGGTGGTAGTGTTCCCCCAAGGGAATTTGCCCGGGAGTCGCCTGTTCTGAGAGAGGTGCCTCTAGCAGTCGTCGCGTTTCTTTCTCTTCGATGGGCACGAGCTGCTGGGCTGCGAAGTCTCGCCAGTTCCCGTTTAAAGTCGTACACTCGGTGCTGTTGCGATGGTAGAGCTGGAGCCAGCTTGGAACGAGCTGCTCTCCCCGCTTCAGCTCACGCCCCACGGCCACAAAGTGACCTCTCTTCACAGGCTTCAGGACATACGGACCAAGGCGTGCCGGGTTTGCTGGCCAGGACTGGAGTGACTGTAGTGCTTGTCGCGCATCGACCCGCTGAAGTTGCTCTAGGAAAGCTTGACCAAAATGCACACGCATGGGAGAACGCCTCCGAGATAAGAACAGTGGACTTTCATCTATGAGCGAGTGGGCGGCACATACTGGGAGAGGGCGTCGATCAGCTCTTCCGGGTTGAGGAGAATATTCTTGCGTGGCATGCGTGTATTTCCCAGGTCATGAGAGAAAGGGGGGTCACCATACTCAAAGCATAACATAGGCAGGGACAGAAGCAAATCGGTGCATGGCGGGCAGGCAGGGCTGAGGTGGGGGGTGCTCACACGCAGGGGGCGCGGTTTTTGAGGATCCACCCTTTCTCAGCGGCTGGAAGGAGCTCGTGCGCGTCTTCGGGCAGCCCTTCGAGGGTGCCCTCTCCCGGATGCAGAGCTCGTGCGGTTGTGGGCAAGTGCTGCACCCGCTCAAACCCGACCAAGTCGAGCCCTTCCCCCCTAAAATCCTCCATTCCCGTTTCCCCAACAACGTTTCAGGCTGTTATACTCCTGCAAAATCATGAGGGAAGCCCTATGACTGTACCGCCGATGACCCCCGTCCGCATCTTCATCAGCTATGCCCGCGAAGATCTGGAGCACCTGGAGGCCCTGGAAAAGCAGCTCGCCAACCTCAAGC
>JBJTQF010000122.1:0-12786 GCA_046075485.1 Myxococcota bacterium
GCCCTGGCTTCGCCGACTTTTGGAGAGCTGAACCAGACTCAAGCCGGCGCGGTCTCCCTCTATCGCTTGCACGAGCTCAGCGGGGAGCTTTTGGATACAGATGTTGTCCCGGTGGTGACACTGTTGGGAAGTGAAGACTATGCGCGTTTTGGGGGTCAGCTCCTCATGGCGGACTTCAATGGCGATCTGAAGGATGAGCTGCTGGTGGCCGCCCCCAACCGTCGTGGAGCGGCCGGAGCCGAAGCGGGTGAAGTCTTCATGTGGCAAGGGGGTGCGCTCCCTGTTGGCAATACTCGACAGGCGGAAGAGACGGCCCTCGTCAGTGTGGAGGGAGCGACGGCAGCTGAGCGGCTGGGCTCCACGTTGCTCAGCCTGGATCTCACAGGCGATGGCGTGGCGGAGCTGGTCATTGGCTCCCGTCAAGATGGCACGCTGGCCCCCGTTTCTGGCAAGGTCTCGGTGTATCAAAATCCGCTCTCCCTCACACGCAGCGCGGATGCGCGCATGCTCAAACGCTCGCCCGCAGCAGCGACCGGGACTCGCGGGAACGTCCACTCGACCCGTCGGCCCTAACACTTCCGTCACTTTCCCACTATTTTTCCATCCTCTTTGTTACCTTCTCAGCCACCCTACTTTGCCGCCTTTTGAGGGCCTGCTTTGTGGGCGCCTCATGCGCCGTTGTCTTTGTTTTGGCTGGCAACGGCGCGTGGATCTCTTTGCCACTTCGGTTAATCTTCCCCACCCGCTATGTTATACTCGCCTGTGTAAGCTCTGTGTTGTCCTTCAAGTTGCCGGGGAGACCTATTATGCCTGTTCTGTTTATCACTCGTCTATATATGAGCCTGCTTCGGTACTCCCTCCCCTTTTGTCTGTTATGGGCCAGCTTCCCCGCCCAAGCGGAGAGTTCAAAGGCTACCGAAAAGACATCCCTTCAAGAGGCGACCACGCCACCGCGCTTGCGCACCAGCGCACGGTCTCTCACCCCCAGCGAAATCTACTCAGAGGTGCAAGACTCGGTGGTGCTGATCAAGTGTGATGAGAGCACCGGCGCAGGTTTTCTGGTCAAGGATCGACGCACGATTGCCACCGCCTTTCATGTGGTCTCGGCAGGCGCGGATATTGAGGTGTTAACGCACGGTGGCAAGTCGGTTAAAGCCCGTCTGCTGGACTATGACAAGCGCAACGATCTGGCCTTGCTGGAGGTGGAACAGGAGCTGTCGGAAGGCAATCCCCTCCCCCTTCGACTGGTGGATGAGCTACAAATCGGTGAGCCAGTGGTGGTCATTGGCCATCCGTTTGGGAGCTTGAGCGAACAGAAGGACGATCTGAAGGGCCTGCTGACTTGGACCATGACCGCGGGGGTGGTGGGTGCTACCAGTCCGGGGGTGTTGCAGACGGATGCCGCCATCAACCCTGGCAACTCCGGCGGCCCCGTATTGGATTATGAAGGAAAGGTGCTCGGGGTGGTCTCCGCTCAGCTCCGCGATGCCTCCAACGTGGGTTTTGCGGTGCGCTCGGACTTGCTCAAGAAGCTCATCGACCGCCCCCTGAAGGCACCTGCCCTGATTCGTCCTCCCTTTCGACGGCTGGGTCTTGGTCTCCTGCGCAGCACCACGGTCAACGAGCTGTGGACCACCGGGCTCACCGCCAACTTTGAGCGGCGCTCTTGGGGAAGTGGTCTCAGACGCTCGCTGTGGGTGGGGTACGCCTGGGTCAATGAGATGCCAGAGTCGGGGGGACTGTTTAACTATAAAGAAGAGTTCATCTTTGCCCAAGCGGACTTGGGCTACCACATTGCCCCGCTCCACCTGGATGTATTGGCGGGGGTGACCGCCGGATATTTTGTCAGTGAGAGCATTCGTGCTCAAGCGGCGCTGGAGGATGCGAGCTGTAACCCCAGCAGCGGCCTCTGTGAGCTGGATGTCACCTTCTTAACAAGCCGGACGAATCGCTTTCGAGCGGATGCCCTCGCAGGCATCAAGTTTCCGGAGCTGCTGGGAGGGCTGGATCTGGGGGCGGGGGTCTTCTTGGATGTGATAGGTGAGACGGGCCCTCAGTTTCGGATCTGGGTGGAGGCGATGGATAAACAGTAGGCGCTCCGGTTCGACCCGCTTCTAAGGCCAGGAGCAGCCGCTGGAGAAGGCCATCTTCAGCACCCGCCCGCGCACTGGCCAAAAACTCCCCCAAGTCCAGCCCCAGCGCATCTTCGTAAACGCGCGCTTGAAGCCCCAGCTCCAGCTTGTCCAGGGCCTTCACCAGCCGCGCTTCGGGGCAAGATTGTGCTTCGTACTGCTCCCAGAGGTCCATCAAGCGGTGACCTTCCGGCATGGCAAGCAGCAGCTTGTGCGCGCCCTCCCGCTCAAGGGCTTCCTTCTCTGCCGGAGAGACCCCATCGTGAGGGGTGATATCACCCGCCAAGACCTCCCCCACGTCGTGCAGGAGGGCCATCGATACCAGTTTGAGCGGATCCAGTCCCGGTTCAGCACGGCTCTGACCGAGGGCTAACGCCAGAAAAGCCACCATAAAGGAGTGCTCCGCAACACTCTCGCAGGCTTCAGGAGGCACTCCCCGGCGTAGCCAGCCTTGACGGTAGAGGCGCTTGAGCTGATAGAGCTGGAGCAGAGCGCCCAACAAGGGCCACACATCCTTTTTCACAAGAGTAGAAGGAGGAAGAGGCTTCATCTGCATGGATGGACACTCGCAGACAAGAGGGGTTTAGGAGGCTCCCCCGATGGGCTCCCCCGATGGGCTCCCTCAGAGGATGGGCTCAGACGTTATCGGGAAAGGCATCTTCATGATCGCTGACCAGGGCCGCTTGAGCCTCCAAGACCGCCCGTTCGAGGGCTTCGGGGAGGAGCTCTCGCTGCTCGGCTTGCCGCACCTTATGGCGCAAGGACTCGATGAGCGTGGGATAGTCCAAGTTCTGAGGCTCGGGCGGTGGGGTCACGGAAGTCGGCACCACCTCCGCCAGCCGACGCAAAAACGCCACGGTGTCTTCGCGCGGAGGCAGCGGGGACGGAAACTGCATGCTCGAGACCGCTTCGGCCAAGAGTAAGGCGTCGGGATGCAAGAAAAATCCGCGCCGCATGATGTCCTTAAAGGAGCGGGCCAACTTTCGTGGACCAAAACCATAACGGGCCATCATGTCATACGCGACACTGACCACCCCTCCGGCCTCCAAGTGCCCCTTGCCAAACAAGACCAACGCCGCTTGGAAATAGTCAAAGACCGGGATCACCCGAGGACCATAGGACAAAAACCGCTCGGGAGGCGTCTGCATGGCCAGGTGGATGATGATAAAGTCTACCGCAGGCGCAGAGTGGATCCGCCTTCGCGCATCACGCGCGCGTAAGATGGCATCGGGATAGGCCCCCGCCGCTCGCATCATCTCGCGTAAGGTGAAGTCACCGATCTTACCCGCCACCAGATCGGCGTATAAGGAATAGATCAAGGCGTCGGTCTCGGAGTCGTCGCCAAAACAGGCTTCATGTACATCCACCGGGGCCCCCACCCGCGCTTCCAGTAAGAGGGGCAGCTTGTATCCGACCTGCTCCCGCAGCGCACGCCAGCGAAATCGCACCAGATTTTCCAGGTTCGGCTTGAGGTGAAGGGCATCCGGCGACAGGCCATCCAGCTTAAACTTGGCCTCAATCTGACTGCGGAGCTGGCGCGGACTGCCCGAGATGAAGCTCACCTGGGCTTTGGCCAGCGCCTGCCCCGGCTCTCGACGCTGACGGGTCAGCTCACGCAGGAGCGCCACCGCACCCGGGATGTTGCGGCGAGACTCCGCACTCTGAAACGGCACCTGCCAGATCCGATGGATTCTGAAGTCCGTCTCCAAGTAGGTTTTGTCCAAGTCCCAACGGTAGATAAAACGAATCGGCACAGACATCCGACACTCCTTGATCGAACGGGGCAGCGCGGGCCAGGCGGGGGGATCCGCTCAAGGACATGAGCAGGTGGAATGGCCCGGGGTCTCTCGGCGCTCAAGAGGAGTATAGCGCATCCCTCGGGCTTGTCCAATTTCAAAGGGGAAAGGGGGGAGCTTCAGGGGGTTGGGCCGCCCACGACGCTGTGGGAGCGAGTATCGTAAGTGGCTCCCCGGCTGGAGGAGCGTGTTTCTGCCAAGATATGAACACGTAGATTGATCAGTCCCGCTGCTTTGAGGGTCTGAGAGCCAGTGTCCAGGTTGGAGACATAAGGAGACAAGGACTTGTGGGTGAGGGTCTTGCCATCCACCACGATGGAGGCCGCTTCAACATAGGTGGTGCGGGTGTTACGCCCAAACTGAATCCGATCCGGCGTGCTGGTGGCTCGGGTGAGCTGTCCAGAGTCGGCCACCAAAAATCCGGTGAAGGACGGATAATCGTAGAGCGCACGAAACAATGCCTCGTGAATGGCCCCTCGAAAGTCGGTGTCTTGAGCATCCACCAAGCCCACGCTGGAGCGCACAAAAGTGGTATAGGTGCCCACGGCGGTCTTATACGGGAAAGGTGCATAGTCTACGGTGCGCTCAAACCGATCTTCGTCGGTGGCCTGCGTCCCGGCAATGGTCAACGAACCCGAGTTGGCCTCACTGTCACCCGCGTAGGTGACCGCCACCGCTCCCGCAGGAAGCCGGGAGGTGTTGACCGTGCGCTTGGCCACGTCAAAGGTCCAGCCTTCGGTCAGCCGATCCACCCGCAGGTTGGTGTAATACAGGGGACGCCGCGAGTCTCTCCGCAACACCGTGGTGGTGGTCTGCTGCATCAGATCCACCGAACCCACCCCAATCACTTCAGCGGTGGTGCCCGAGATGGCCAACCCCGTGCGCTCCTCCAGGCCAATGGCCAGCAGGCTCGGCACCGCATAATCCTGCACGGCTTTGCCCAAGAGTCCCGCCAGTCGCCCCAAACGTCCGCGTGAGGTATAGTGGGTGTCAATCAAGGTATTGGGAATAAAGCCCAAAAAGTCGTTGTGGATGCCTGAGCCGCCATCGGTATCATCGAGATAGGCGGTCTTGGCGTCGGTGAGCACATCCAGCGAGACCAGATCCTTGCCACCGGCGAAGGCATATTGAGACTGGCTCATGGCTCCCGCGCTGGTGCCTCCGATGGCGCCATTGCGGGTGTCCACCACGGTGCGAATATGGGTCTCGAGGAGCGTGCCATTCCAAGCGTCGTAATAGGCTCCTTGATCCCCCCCCTTGAGAAAAACCACGTCGGCAGTGGCCACGGTATCCACCACGGCGCTGTTGTTGGCGTCAGCTTTGGTGGTCACTTTGACGTTGACGGCTTCGGTGGCCCCCAGCCACTTAAAATAATCCGGCAGCCAGTTGGTCTCGACGCCAGTGGAGAGAATGGCCACTTTGATCTTGCCATCGCCGTTGACGTCGCCGTTGAGCACCAGCTTTCGATAGAGCTTATAAGACCAGGAGGTGGTATCCCCCACATCTCCTTCGGAGCCACCACCCGCCACCACAATCATACCAGCGGCGTGGGCAGGCGCAGGCATAAGGGCCAAAACCGTTAACAGCGGAAAGAGGTATCGTTGCATGTCCAGGACTCCACGGGTTAAATAACAGGTGTGAGAGGTGGAGCTTCCACCTCGTGCTAGGGAAAGCCTCCCATGAGGAAGCACTCCGGGCCGCAGCACGCACGAAGCTGACAAGGTTCGTTCCAGCAATAAATCGAGACAGCGCGATGCGGAGGGGTATGAAGGCCAACCCTGTGCGTCTCAACGAGATGAAAGGCCCGATTTTTATCGATAACATATTGGCAACACCTGTCAAGCTGGATTACAACCTCTGAGGATGGACGATTTTTTTGAACGTGTCTTGTTTTTTTGAATCGTTCTCGCCCACTTTTTGAACTTCTCTCAGGAGCTTTTCATGCAAGATGTTCTTCGCTCCAAACATGCAGTGCTCGAGCAAAAATTCCAGGAATTCCAAGAAGCACTGGTCGGACTGTCCCTACACGAGGCGCTGGTGGCCCTCGGCCACTGGCATGAGCTGCTGGCGGCTCATGTGGCGTGGGAGGAGGCCGGGCTGCTGGCGGCATATGTCCACCTCGTACCTCAACCCCCCCGAGGCGGAGCCCACACGATCTTTTTTGATGAACACCAAAAGCTGCTGCGGCTGGCCGATGAGATGCTCGCACGACTCAGCCATATTCTCGAAGGGGAGGCAGATATACGCAAAACCGCCACGCTGGAGCTGCTCGAGCGCACGTTTAAGCTCAAAGGGGTGTCAGAACATCATCATCAGCGGGAAGAGCAGCTCATGATACCAGCACTGTCGGAGGTGATGGCCGCCGATGAGCTGGCGCAGCTCCTAGAAGGGCCTTCGTGAAGGGCCTTAATGGGCTTCAACCGGACGCGGATTACACAGGGCAAAATGCTCGAGGAACTGACGGAGATAATCAGGATCGATCAAGGTGCCTTCGGCCTTTGCTTGGATTTCCGATGAAGCAGGACTATCCGCGACAGGCACTGGGGTCACAACATCCGCCGAGGCGGTCACAGGGGCAGGCACCGAGGCGGTCACAGGAGCAGGCACCGAGCCGGTTACAGGGGAAGGTGCCGAAGCGGTGACAGGGGAAGGTGCCGAGGCGGTCACAGGGGCAGGCACTGTGTCCGCTCCTTCTAATGCACCTCGTTTGGAGTCGGTGCGCTCCGCATCGGCTCCTTCATGCCGGAGAGAGCGCAAGCGTGCCAGCTCCTGCCCATGACGGGTAAAAAATAAGCCCGCTCGAAAGAGCTGGTCGCTGGGACACTGCACGGCAAAAATGGTGCTCGCGCCATCCACCGGTGCGCCTTGCACTTTGATCTGCCCCAAATAGGACATATAGGTCACATGAAGCGGCTGTGCAGGCGCTGCTTGCGCATCACGCACGAGGGGCTGCACGTCCAGCTCCCCCCGGGTCAACACGTCTCTCGGATTCAGCTCAATGTTAAACCGCTTGAGCAGGTCAAAGCGACTGTGTTCACCTCGCAACATGGCCAGCACTTCGGGCATGTCGCCCTTCTCGTCAATCGCTTCAAAATAGGAAAAACCTCGCCGCTCATCTTCGGTGCGCCCGTCCACCACTTTACCGTCGGTCAGGGAAACCACCGCAAATGAGATGGGAGACTTCAGCTCTAAGGCAAATGCAGGTTGGAAAGAATCCGGTAGGACTTGGGCCTGAAGCAAGGCCCGCACTTTTTCGTCTCGTTTGACCGGATCACGCAGGCTGTCAAGCTGCTGACCCACGTTGCTCAACCCCCGGAAGACCACAAAAAGCCCGCCGAGAACAATCAACAACACCGCCACGCCAAAAGCCAAACCCACGTAAAATAAGGTCGAGCGATTTTTTGGAGCTGCCATCCAGCACCTCTCCAGAAGGATTCGGTCGGTTCAGGTCCGGCTCAGCTCCAACACCAGGCCCTCAAGATTCGGCTCGGTGTCCAGCACGTATACCACCCCTCGGCTGTTCTCCGGGGAAGAGGCAAAACGCAAACACACCGCAGCGACGGCCAAAACACTCCATGCGGCACGACACTCCCCAAGCTGCTGCTTCAAGGGCCAAAGCTGAAGATTTAAACCCGTGCGGGCTTGCACGGAGGCTTTGAGTGCCTCCAGCTTGGCCGGATCTGTTTCCGGCACGACCAGGGTGGTCAACTGGTTCGGACGTGTCCCCAGTGCTTTCAGAGCCTCGACGGTTAAGGTCGCCAGATCTCCGTCCGGCAAGGACATGCGGAAGGTGTCGCGCAAGCGCCCATACACCGTCGCCCCCCGAGAAATCGCTCGGCTCATAGACTCCAAGGCCAAAGCACACGCACCTTCAGAGGATGGCACGGCCTCGGGCGTCTCGAGCAACATGTTGAGCGGCAAGGTCCGATCTGCGCCGCCGGTCAAGACCAAGTCGGTGATGCCGTCGGCAATCAGATCCGCCCCATGTGCCACGGCTTGAGCGCCCGCCAAAACACCACTGGTAAAGGTGGCATTCACCCCTCGGAGCTTCAGGAGGATCGAAACCCACCCCGCCGCTGCGTTGCTCACCGTACTCTTAAAATACAGCGGACTCACACCCGTCGGTCGCCCATCCTCAGCGCGCTGGTATTGATCGAAGAGCATATTACTCTCGAGACACCCATATGCGGTGCCCAACAATACGCCAGTCCGGTCTCGCTGCTCTTCGGTCAGCTCCAGCCGGGCATCTTTGAGGGCTTGACCACATGACTCCACGGCATAGCGGGAAATCACGTCGATCTGGCTGGCTTTGCTCGACTGAAGACGAACAGAGGTCGGCACCAGCTCACCCACTCGCCCAACCGGACGCACAATCCCAGGGGCCAGGAGCTCGTCTTTAAAGCCCAATGTCCCCTGCTCCAGTGCGGCTGAAAAGGCTTCTCGGCCCACCCCGAGAGGAGAAATAATGCCCAGTCCAGTGATGGCAACTCGCTCTTTCATTCAGGCACCTCAGAGAGAATCCGGCGTGACCTGCGAACGCTCGGCGCGCCGCAGCAACAGGGCGGTGTTGTTGCCCCCAAATGCGGAGTTGGTAGAGAGCACGGTGTGCAGCCCCGGAACCGCTCGGCCCTGGTTGGGGATAAAATCCCACGGGTACTCGGGCGGGCAGAGCTGATGGTTGAGGGTCGGTGGCACAAACTCGTGCAGAATGGCCAGGGTGGAGGCCACTATTTCAATGCCTCCCACCGCACCCAAACAGTGACCAAAAAAAGGCTTCAAGGAGCTGATGGGCAAACGAGCTGCTGCTTCACCAAAAAAACGCTGGAAGGCAGCACACTCCATCGCGTCGTTGAAGACAGTTCCCGTGCCATGCGCGTTGATATAGCCCACGTCTTGTTTGGCAATTCCGGCCTGAGCAAAGGCCATGTCCATCGCACGGGCCAATCCACCCCCTTCACGATCCGGCGCGGTCAGATGAATGGCGTCTCCGGCGTAACCGGCACCCTTCAGCTCTGCGTAGATGCGCGCGCCTCGGGCGAGAGCGTCGGATTCACGCTCCAAGACGACCACGGCGGCACCCTCTCCCAAAACCGTCCCGCTGCGATTGGCATCAAAGGGTCGGCAATAGTCAGAGACGAGGGCGAGCAGGCTGTGAAATCCGGTAAAGATAAAGGGGGAGAAGGCTTCAAATCCACCGGCCAACATACGACCTGCACGGCCCTTCCGAAGCTGATCCGCCGCCCACAAGACCGACATGGCCGAGGAGACACAGGCCATGCCCAGGGTTGCGGTGGGGCCTCCCAACTGAAGCTGATGTGCCACCCGATGGGCTCCCTGACCCGGAAGATATTGCTGAAAAGCAGCACGCTCTTCGGCAGTGCCCTCCCCCGCCGGTTTTAAGTAACGCCGGTGCAAAGGCGCGCCGGTCAGGATCGCCCCCTGACATGTGCCCAGGGCCACACCGGTACGGATGCGCTCGTCCTTTTCAGCCAACAGACCCGCTGGCAAGTCGGCAACCGCCTCCGCCAACGCCACATCCAAGAGCTGGAAAGCACGATCCTCGGACTTGGTGGCATCGGTCTTAAAATCGGTCACTTCCCCACCAATGTGGGTCTCGTAGCCGTGGGTCCGAAAAGAGGAAATCTCTTTGACTCCCGAGTGCCCTTGCTCAAGGGCCTTCCAGAAAGCCTTCTTTCCGATGCCGTTGCTGGCGATCACACCCATGCCTGTGATGACAATCTTTTCGTCCATCGAGGCCCTTCCTTCACTCGGTTTCGGCGCAGGCTGGAGCTTACGCGCCCTTGGCTGGCTCTGTCCAGTGCCGCCCGCTTCTCTCGCGGCTGTGTGCGCACATTAGCATCGCTGCTTCGGCAGCGTCAAAGCGTTTCTGGTGTATCGTGACCGGCACTCGCAGTCTCTGCCCGTACATGAAGGCAGGAGGGTCGCTTCGAGGTGTTTCTGGTGTATAGTGGCATGGGCGAGAGACATGGGCGAGAGACATGGCGTCTCCGCACGCTCCCGAGGCTGCCATTCAGAAAGAGGTGTGTGTGTCAATATCCGCATCCCCATCCAAAAGCCCCCGGCTCTCCATTTTAATGCCGGTGTTTAATGAAGAAGCCAACCTCCGGGATGGTGATGTCTGGCGTCGGCTCAAAGCACTCGCGCCCCAGCTCGCGCCGCTAGAGCTGGAGTTTATCTTCATCGATGATGGCTCGCGGGACCAAACCTTTGCCTTGCTGGAAAAACTTCAGCAGGAGGAGCTGAGTCAGCCCATCACGCTGCTGCGCTTCACCCGCAATTTTGGCGCATGGGCAGCCATTCGCGCCGGGCTGGAGCATTCTCGAGGGGATGCCGCGTTCATCCAAACCATCGATGGGGAAGAACCCCCCGAGCTGATCTTACAGCTCGTGGCACGTTGGCAAGAAGGCTGGGAAGTGGTCTGGCTGGAACGAGAGGCTCGGCAGGACTCGCTCAAGAGCCGCCTCTTCGCGCGCGTGTATACGTATCTGATGCAGCGGCTGGTGGTGCCTCAATATCCAGATAAAGGGGTGGCAGTGCCGCTGCTGGATCGACGGGTGATCGACTTTCTCGTGCGCTCGCGGGAGAGCTCCACGCCGCTGATTCCGCTGCTCTACTGGGCCGGGTTTAAACAAACGTCGGTGCCGTATGTGCGCACCGCTCGACGGCTCGGACAGTCCGGGTGGACCTTCTCCAAGCTGGTGCGGATCTTTGCCGACTCGTTTTTGGCCTTCACGCTGTTTCCAATCCGGCTGTTTTCGCTGTTCGGGGCCGCCGCTGCGACCGTGGCCTTCTTGTGGGCTCTGGGCCTGTTGCTCTATAAGCTCACGCAGGGCGGGTTGGTCACCGGTTATACCTCGATGATGCTGGTGATGCTCTTTTTTGCAGGCATCCAGATGGTATTTTTAGGGGTCATGGGTGAATACTTATGGCGCATCCTCGAGCAGGTACGTGGCCGACCCCAATTTGTGCTCGACCCTCGACGCTCAGCGGATTTATCCGCCACACCCGCCGCTGAAAAGAAGGAGTAAACACATGGTCGTCTCGGGATCCCCCTTCGTCAGACGCTGGAGCAGCGCGCTGATCTTGGCCAGTTTGTTGGCCTGTGCCACCACCCGCTCAACACTCAGCGGCAGCTCAACACCCAGCGGCAGCCCTAGCTCGAGCGGCAGCTCGTCCCCATCGGCAGCGGCTTCAACACCCAGCGCACGGGCAGAAAACACCCGCCCCGCGCCTGCCTCCCTCTCGGCGGAGGCGTTTCGAGCCCTCCCCTACGAAAAACGCTGGTACAGCAACGCCGTCATGTATGAGGTGATGGTCCGCAGCTTCTCTGACTCCAATGGAGACGGCATCGGGGATCTCAGAGGGCTCACCACGAAGCTGGATTATCTCAACACGGGGGATCCCAGCTCCACGTCGGACCTCAAGGTCGATGCCCTGTGGCTGATGCCCCTCTTCAAAGCCCCGTCGTATCACGGCTATGATACCACCGACTATTACACCATCGACCCCGTCTATGGCACCCTCGAGGACTTCAAAACGCTCGTGGCGGAGGCCCATAAGCGCGGCATTCGCATTCTGCTGGATCTGGTGCTCAACCATACGTCCAATCAGCACCCCTGGTTTCAACAGGCGGCACGAAGCACCGATCCACAACAACAAGCGTGGTATGTCTGGGGCACCGAAAAACTCGACTGGGAACGCCCCTGGGGAGGAGGGCCGGTCTGGCACGCTCGCGGTCCTCAGTATTATTATGGGCTGTTCTGGGAAGGCATGCCAGACCTCAACTTTAAACATCCGCCCGTGCAGGAGGAGCTGATCAAGATCGCCCGCTATTGGCTGGAACAAGGGGCCGATGGTTATCGGCTCGATGCCATCCGCTACCTGGTCGAAAACGGCAAAGGCCAGCAGGCCGAACAACCCGAGACCCACGCCTACCTCAAACGTATGGCCAGCTCGCTCCGCACGCTCAAGCCAGAGGTGGCGCTGATCGGTGAGGTCTGGACGGATACGCAGCTCGTCGCACAATACTACGGGGCCGGGGATGAGCTGGATCTGTGCTTCGGCTTCGAGGAGGCCGGAGGCATTATCTCGTCGGTGGCCTCTCATCAGCCACAGGAGCTGATCGAAGCACTGCGCAACGTCGAAAAACACTTTCCCGAGCGCCGCTTCTCCGCACCCTTTTTGACCAACCACGATATGCCACGCTTGGCCAGCATGCTCAAAGAAGATGTGGCCAAACAAAAACTCGCCGCTGCACTGTTGCTCAGCTTGCCCGGCACACCGTTTTTATATCAAGGAGAAGAAATCGGGCTCACCAACGGTCCTCGGGCCGGAGATGAAGGCAAACGCACCCCCATGCAGTGGGACAACTCCAGCAATGCCGGATTCAGTAGCAGCCAGAGCCTATGGAATCCCCTCTCAGGCAAACAAGAGCAACATTCAGTGGCCGTTCAATCGCCTCAGCCTGACAGCCTGCTCTCGTGGTATCGCCAGCTCATCCGCTTTCGCAAGAGCTCCACGGCGATGCTCACCGGCCAGCTCCTCGCGCCCACTCGAGGCGAAGGAGAGCACGCCCGGGTCTTGACCTTCTATCGGGTCTCCAAAGGAGAGGTGATGCTCGGGGTGTTTAATCTGGGCGTGACGGCCACCCCCGCCCGCTCCCTGACGATCTCGGCGGAGGCGCTGGAAAAGGCAGGACTGAAAGAGGCGGGGCTGAAAGAGGCGGGGCTGAAAGAGGCGGGGCTGAAAGAGGCGGGGCTGAAAGAGGCGGGGCTGAAAGAGGCGGGGCTGAAAGGGGCGGGGCTGAAAGAGGCGGGGGTGAAAGGGCTCCAAAACGC
>JBJTQF010000123.1:0-20203 GCA_046075485.1 Myxococcota bacterium
TCACATCGAGACGAGGCGGCGGCTGATACGCCATCCGCAAGACTTCTGGATTCATCACACACCTCCGGTTACAGGTTCTCGTCACCGGCACTGTGCACGATTTTTTCAGAGGGCGGCAGATGTGGGTGGCTGGGGGGATACTTTCATCCGTGGCAAAAAAACGCCTAAATCCCAGTCAAAGATCCTTCACATCCGGTCAGAAGTTGATGACGGGTGGTGAGTCAAGCAGTCCACCCGTCATCACTGGGGCGTCCTATCACACCCCTCGTTGCCCCGAGGTGATCCAGAAGAAGAGACGCGGCCCGGAGACGTCGAGCTCACTGCAACAAGATAGATCCATCCTCGGACGGATGATCCGCATACCACGCCTGCAACCGTGTGCGGGTCAGAGGTGTGTCTGGCACATAAAACGCCCACAACGGATAGCGGGTGCTGGACTGAGGCTTTTCGGAGGCCATGATCTTTGCGCCGAGACTTGGAACCGCCAAGAAGTGAAGCCCCGCCAGCTCATAAAGTGTCGCCGCGTTTTCTGGGCTGAACACGCCAGCGGTCTCCCGGCTCCGGGGGGCCGCTGTTTTCCCCTGCGACCTTCACTGCGACCTTCACTGCGACCTTCACTGCCACCTGTACCCGCTCCCCCAGCCCCGACGACCCTCTCCCACATGCCACACTCCCATGCAGAGCCCCCTTATGTGACGAGGCTCGCACAAACCAACAACGGGAGTGTAATTAGACCAGTGAAGCCCGCGCCGAGCCCCACACCCTCCCTCAACCCGTCGGTCACAACCAGAAACCCATCTTCTTGACCCGCCGCTGACGCAGACTGCGGGTCAGCTCCGGCGTCTCCACCCGCGCCGCAAGCTCCTGCCACAGCTCGTCCTGCGCCTCGCGTGCCGTGCTTAAGCCCCCCCCGTAACGCGCCTCCTCCCACGAACGTTGAGCCCTCCACGCCAGCGGTGCCAGATCCTTTTCTCGCGCCAGCCCCAGCGCCTCTTTAAAACGAGCCCGCGCTTGTTCCGTCTGCCCCCCGGAGACCTTCAGCCAGCCACTCAGCAGCAACCCCTGGAGCTTGTGAATCGCCGAGACCTGCATCTCATCGATCCACTCGAGCTCCTCCAGCCGGGCCTGCGCGGTGTCGAGATCCTGTCTCAGCAAGGCCAGCGTGCCCTGGAGCTGCACCGTGCGAGCTTCCACCGGCCCTCCATGACGTTGTTGACAGAGTGTGAAGGACGCCTCCAGATGTTGTTCCGCCTCCTGCCACCGCTCGAGCACCATCAGACAGGAGGCATACTCCGCCAGCACCTCGGCCAGGGCTTCCATATCCCCCAGCGCCTCAAAGCTCTGCCGAGCCTGCTCGATGTGACCCAACCCCAGCTCCGCTTGCCCCACCTGCACCCGCAAAAAACCCAGATTGAAGACCGTCACCGCCTCCGCATACGGATGGTTGAGCGCCCGATACAGCTCGAGCGACTCCTCAAAGGCCACCAGCGCCCGCCCAAAATAGCCCGTGCGACAGTAGCCCACCCCTTGATTGACCAACGTGGCCGCCAACGCCCTACGATTGCTCACCCGCCGATGCAGACGTAAGCTGCGGTGATAATGCGCCAGCGCCTCAGGGAAACTCCCCAGCCGATCCGCCGCAGCCCCCAGATTGTGCAGGGTGAGCGCCAGCCCATGTGCATCCCCCAGCCGCTCCCGCAAACTCGACGCCTCCTTGAGCACCCGCTGCGCCGCTGCATATTCTCCCGTGGCCAAGTGCGCCCGCCCCAACGTGTGCAACCCATGCCCCAGCCGCCACTTGTCCCCCAAACGACGCCATAACCCCACCCCCTGCTCCAGCCGCGTCCGCGCCTCCTGAGGCTGCGCCTTCGCCAGCGCCAGCTCCCCCCGGAGCTGATGCCCCATCGCCATCACCTCCAGCGCCGGATGGTGTTGCAGCCGCTGCTCTCCGCGAGAGGCCGCATCGTGTGCCAGCTCCACCTGACCGAGCCCGAGCTGCACCAGCCCCACCTGAAACCAGCTCGAGGCCGCCTGTTCCGCCTGCCCCAGCCGCTCGTAGAGCCGAGCCGCCGCCAGCAAGTCCGCCAGCGCCTGCTCGAGCTGACCCAACATCCGGTGTGCTTCGCCCCGCTGCGCACGCACCTCCGCATGCATCTGAACTCGCACCCGCTCAGGCCCTACGCCCCCTCCCGAGGTGGGCTCCACCGATACCTCATCCTGCGTCCCACCCAAGAGCTCCAGCGCACGGGTGAGCTGCGCAAGAGCCGCCGCTCCGTCATAACCCTTGAGCGCACGAGAAGCCGCCATCCGTCGCGCAGGCAACGCTCGAGCGCCCTCGTCTGCCGCTTCAAAGTGATCGGCGATGGCCTCCGCCAGACTGGGTGCATCCGGCTCAGGACGCTGCTGAGCCTCGAGCCACTCCGCCGCCCGCAGATGATACCGCTTACGCACCGCCTCGAGCAGGTTGCTGGCCGCCACCCGTGCGGTGAGCGCATGCTCAAAGACGTACTCGACCTCTCCCGGCAGTAAGGCATGAGCACGCTGCTGAATAAAGCCCTTCTGAACCAGGAGCTGAAGGGCCTCCGAGCGGTCACTTCCCAAGAGCGCGGTAAGCGCACCCCGCCAGAACGGACTGCCCAACACCCCCGCCGCACGTAAGGTCAAGCCCGCCTCAAACGGAAGCCGATCCAGACGACTCTGGAGCACACCCTCCAGGGAAGTCGGAACCAGCAGCGCCTCCGCATCACGGGGGAGAGTCTCCAGGCGTCGGCTCTCCAGATATGCCCGTAAAGTTTCGGTCAAAAAGAGCGGATTGCCACCCGTAAAGCGCATCAAGTCGTCCAGCAGCTCACCCGAGATCGGCGTCTGATCCCCCACCACCGCCCGAATCAGGCTCAACGCCTGCGCGCGCGTGAGCGGTGGCAAGGACAAGTGCCGATGTGATCCATGACGCGCTCCCCAGCTCGGACGACGCTCGAGCAAGGTAGGCCGACCCGCCGTCACCAGCAAGATCCGCCCTGGCAAGTCCGCCCCCAGCTCCTCGAGGCTCTCCAGGGTGGTATCGTCTGCTTCGTGGAGATCGTCTAAGATCAGCGCCAGCGGACGCTCGAGGGCCAGCCGCTCGAGCAGCTTTCGCAGCCACCAAGCGCCCTCCCGTCGCAGCTCCGGCAAGGGCAGGCTCGAGGTCGGCTCCGCCCGTTGTCCCAGTCCCGGCAGGCCCAGTAGTCGAAAGAGCGCCCGAGCTCCCCCTTCAGGATGAAAGGTCTCCAGCGAGGTGGACTCAGGAGACTCCACCCGCTCAAACGCACTGAGCACCCGCTGCCAGAGTGCCTCGAGACCCGCTTCTGGGGCAATCTCCAGCACCCCCTCGAGCAGACGACGCAGCAGCGGACGACCTCGCCCCAGCCCCGCCGAAGCCCGCAACTTCAGCACTCGCGGACGGAGCGGATCTTGCTCGAGATATCGGCTCAGCTCACGCAGCACACGGCCCTTGCCCATGCCCACATCGGCCACCAGCGACAGCCAGCTTCCCGGCAACCCGGGCAGGCTCGTCGAGCCCGACACGCCAGCCACCCCATCGGGACGTACCGCTTGCCGCCAAGCCCTCGCCAGGGCATCCACGATCTCTTCTCGACCCATCAGCGGAAGCAGGTTGAGATCGGGTGCGGCTGCTTCTTGGCCCTCATGCACCCGCAGCACCCGAAAGACCTTCAGCGGCTGAGTCTTGCCCTTCACTTCGAGGGGAGGCATCTCGCGGAGCAAGAAGGCATTGCCGAGGGCTCGCCGGGTGGACTCACAGATCAGCACACCGCCCACGGGCGCGGCATGTTCGACACGGCTGGCGGTGTTGACCACATCCCCCATCACAGTCATATCCTGCCCGTGACCCACCTTGCCCACCAGCACCCGCCCGGTATTCACGCCGATCTTGAGCTCGAGCTGAAAGCCTCGGCTGGCAAAGAGCTGCCGGTTGAAGGGCTCGAGCGCCTCCAGCATGCCCAACGCGGCCCCCACGGCTCGAGCTGGATCGTCCTCATGCGCCAGGGGCACTCCAAACAGCGCCATCAAGCTGTCCGCCATATATTTGTCGATGGTGCCTCCGCGCGCGACCACCTCAGCGGTCAGCAGCCGAAAAGCGGTATCGACGATTTCTTTCTGTTCTTCGGGATCACACTGCTCCACCAGGGTCTGCACGCCGGAGAGTAAGGCAAACACCACCGTCACCGAACGAAGCTGGTCCTCGGGCGGAAGCACCGGTGTCAATCCCGCCAAGCTCAAGGGCGAGCCACACTGCCCACAAAAAGCAGAGCCCGGTGCCGTACCACTGCCACAGCTCGGACAGCGGGGCACCTGGAGCGAGGTGCCACAGCCTCCACAGAAGCGCGCATGCAGCGGATTCTCATGGCCGCAGGCATAACAGCTCTCCACCGTGTTCATCCGGCCTCCTCTCGAGTGAGGCTCAGGCGAGCATGGAGCTCAGCGGCGCGCTGCTGAAGGGCCAACACCTCCGGTTCCGTCGGAGAGAGCCGGTCCAGCAGGAGCTGTGCTTCATGGAGATACTTTCGAGCGGCCTCGAGCGCATGGCGTCCGCTCCGGCGCTGACTGGCGCTCACCAGGACACGCGCAGCGGCGAGGGGATCTTCTCCTTGAAGGTAGTGATGGACGGTCTGGGTTTCTTGATCATCATCGTGAAGGCTCTGCTCTTCGAGCCAGGAGGCCACCACCCGATGGCTGAAGCGTCTCACCCGCAGCAAGTTGTTTTCGTAGGCCACTCTCCACAGGGGCTCAGATTTAAACATCAGCTCCAGCTCTCCGCTGAGTGAAGCACGGGCGACGGGGCTGAGCAGTCCTTGTTCGACAAGGCTCTGGAGGGCGGGTTGAGGATCGGGCAGGCCCAGCCGCTCAAGCACCTCGGCGGAGAAGTGGCGTCCCACGATGGCGGCCAGCTTCAGCACCGCCTTTTCAGAGGGCATGAGCTGATCGAGGCGAGTTTGAGCCTGAGCGGGGCTCCAGGTGGATGCGGCGGGCAGGGGCTGCGTATGGCCTTCTGGTTGTGTCGGCGTGGAGGGCTCGAGGGCCGACTGCCGGAGGTGCCCGTGGATCAGATGGGTGGTCCGTCCGGGTGATTCGAGCTCCGGTTGGCCATCGTAGAGGGGGGGGAGCTGTTGCCAGGTGCTCTCTCCCACCCGGGTGAGGCCGGGCCGAGCGGTGCGCTCCAGACGCATGGCTTCTGCGAGGGTAGCACCGGTGATGGTGGAGCGGCGCGCACTGCCCACCCGACCGACCACCACAGGGCCGGTCTCGATGCCCACACGCATGCGCAGGCGTGTTCCCGCCTGGAGCCGAGGATGTTCAAACTGCTCGAGGGCGCGGTGAATGGCCAGGGCGGTCTCGACGGCGCGTTGAGGATCGTCGGTGTGGGCGATGGGGGCACCAAACACAGCCAGGATGGCATCGCCGATGAAGGCTTCGACGGTGCCGCCGCGTGCGAGCACTTCCTGACCCAGCACTTCAAAGAGGGCTTGGATCAGCGCCCGGGTGTGCTCCGGGTCGAGGGCTTCGGTCAAGCGGGTGAAGCCGCAGATGTCGGCGTGCAGGACCGTGACGGTGCGGCGTTCGTCTTCGACCTCGAGGGAGGGCAGGCTCTGCGGAGAGGGCAGCCGCGTCCCGCAGGTGGAGCAGAACCGATTGGCGGGAGGGTTGGGATGCTGGCAGGCGGGGCAGGCGCGGGGAGGCCGAAGCGCCCGCACTTCCAGCTCGACGCCCGAGAAGGGATGTGCATGTCCGCAGTGTGTGCAGAAGCTGTCTCGCTCGAGGCGGGGAGTGCGGCAGAGGGCGCAGGCGGCGCTGGGTGACATGGGCAGCTCAGCGGTTGAGCCGGGCGAGGCCCTTCCGTTTGGTCGCGGGGGGGATCTTCAGCTCATCGCGGTATTTGCAGACCGTGCGGCGGGAGATGCTGATGCCTTCTCGTTTGAGCATGTCCACGAGCTGATCATCGGAGAGGGGATTTTCGGGATTTTCTCCTTTGACCAGGGCTTCGAGCCGATCTTGAACGGAGTTACGTGCTTGTTGTTCGCCTCGGCTGTTGGCAATCCCGCGTGGGAAGAAGTGTTTGAGCGGATACACCCCTTTGGAGCACTCCAGGTATTTTTCGGTGACGGCCCGGGAGATGGTCGAAGGGTGAAGGCTGATGGCCTCCGCCACGTCTTCTTGCCGGAGTGGAACGAGGGCATCGTCGCCGTAGTCGAAGAAGGCTTGTTGCCGCTCCACCACCGCTTCAAAGATCTTGCGGAGGGTCGAGCGGCGTTGCTCGAGGGCCTCCATCATCCAGCGGGCGCGGTTAAACTGGCGCACGAGGTATTCTTTGGCTTCGGGGCGAAGAGTATCCATCTGTTTGGTGAGGCTGTTGGCATAGGAGCTGAGTCGGACCCGTGGCACGGCGTCGTCTTGGAGCTTGACCACCCAGCGGCCTCCGTCCCGTTCGACTTTGGCGTCGGGGACCACCCGTGCGGGCACTGCGTCTTCTTCGATGGACGGAATCTGAGCGTAGAGCTCCTTGAGGGTGGCGATGGCTTCTTTGAGCTCGCGGTCGTTGATGTTGAGCTTCTTTTTGATCAGCTCAAACTTGCCGTCCAGGAACTCCTTGAAGTAGGTCTCGAGGATCTTTTCCAGCACGGGGTTGCGGAAGGTGGTGTCCTCGTCCTCGTCTTCATCCTCATCTTCGTCTTGCGCGCGGAGGGAGCGGGCGAGCAGGAGCAGGCGCTCGCGGAGGTCTCGGGCGGCAATGCCTGCGGGGGCCACACGCTGGACCATCTCGAGGGCTTCTTCGGCTTCTTCGAGGCTGACTTCGGCACCGTCGGCGATCTCCTCGAGGCTCTCTTTGAGGTAACCTCGCTCGTCGAGGTTGTTGACAATATACTCAGCGGCCTGGATGACGCCTTCGCTGACCCGCTCGAGCCGCATGGCTTCGGAGAGCTGAACGCGCCACGGGATGGAGATCGACGCGCGGTTTTCCAGGGAGAACTCATCGGGGAGGTCTCCGGCGCTGGAGGAAACGCTGGTGCGGCTGTCGCGGAAATAGTCCATCATCTCGCCGAGGCGGGACGAGTCTTGAGCGGCTTCTTCGCCGTTGAAGGGGGGGTCTGCGTCGCCGCCGGGGGGGGTCATTTGAACCTGAGCGGGCACGTCGGCCACAAAGGGGGTCTCAAAGTTTTCTTGTTTCCCATCTGCTTCTAGGAGCACGTTGCTGTCCAGCTCTTGCTGGAGGGCGGACTGAAGATCCATCAGCGGGAGCTGGAGCAGCTCGTTGCAGAGGATCTGACGGGGCTGCATGGTGATTTGCAGCGATTGGTTCAGCGATATGCTCTGACCGATCTTCATCGTAGCGTCCTCGAACCTGCCGGGGTCGGTTGTAGTGCAATAAACGTACCAATATTAGGATACACCAGGGATAAAATGTCAAGTTCCTTTTTCCAGCTTCACCCTAGCAGAAGTCGGCAGAACAGCCTGCTTTCTTTACAGATAGATTTCACTGAAAAGATCAAGGGATAACGCCTAATGCCTTCGCGCTAAAACCTCCGCGACGACCGCGAGAGGAAAAGGCAGGGCAAAAAGAACCAGCACCCACCGGCTTGTGTTTCAACCAACTTTAGTTGTCCGTCCTTGCCGATGGTTTAAAGCAGGACTCCACCCCGCGACGGCTGAGCTCGGTGCGCCCTCGGTGGGCTCACGCATCTCTGTGGCGAAACGGGCGTGCTTTGGCTAGAATCCCCCTCCACATCGTTTTGCGTCGGAGCTCGCTTGGGACTGTGTCTCAGCGCCCACGTTTGGAGGATTTTATGGCTCACGTCTTGGCCCTGTATACCTCGCTGACCCATCAAACGGAGCGCATCGTCTTGACGGTGGCGGAGGCGCTCGAGCGTGGAGGGCATCAGGTCATCCGCGAGAAGCTCGAGCCGCTGGAGCCTATGCCGTTGCCGGTGCCGCCGGAGCTGTTGGGAGGGCTGCTGAAGCAGGCGCTGACCGGTGCGTGGCCGGTGGTGCCGCTCAAGCCGCTGAGGGCTTCAATGGAGACACCTTATGACCTGATCCTGCTGGGGTATCAGCCCTGGTATATGACCCCATCGGTGCCGATGCACTCGTTTCTAAAAGGGCCTCAAGCCCAGCTCCTGCGAGGCCGGGCGGTGATTGGCCTGCTCTCGTGCCGTGCCCTCTATGCGCGTGCCAGTGGTTTATTCGAGCGGTGGGTCTCGGAGGCCGGAGGTTCGGTGCTCGAGCAGCGGGTTTGGACGGATCAGGACAAACGTCCGACGAATTTTGCGAGCTTGGGGCACATGCTCAAACACGGACGGGATCCGCAGGCGGGACCGCTCACGCGGCTGCTGAAGCCCTTCGGAGTGGGGGAGACCGGGCTGGCCCGTGCTCAGAGTTACGGAGAGAGCTTGTCCACCCGTCTCAAGCTCGGCACCCTCGACGGCTCGGGAGGCGTGCGCGTCATCAGTTGAGATCCGCCGGTTTGCGTGGAATTTGAATGACCGGTCTTTCTTTGGAGGAGAAGGCCACACGAGGGGCGCTTGTTTGCGCGGAAGCCTCGCTTATTTTCGCGAGACGAAGTCCGATTCGATGATATGCTCAGTGACAGATATGTTCCGCTCAAGGAGTGGTCAGAAGTTGTGGAGGCGTTATGTATGTGAATCTTTTTACCCATGAACAGCGAACGTTAGAATCGATGTTCATGGATGGTAAGACCTTCTTGATTTCTGACGAACAGCGCCCTTATTCATGGCAAGCGCTGGATAAGAACCAGAACAACAATCAAGTCAATCAGATGTGGCGTGATCTTCGGCATGGCTTCCTGGAGGAACGGGATCATCGAGTCCTTTTTCTCGGCACGATGGTGGTCCTTCCAATGGCGAGGCAGCATTACGCCGTGGTGGATGGCCAGCAGCGACTGACCACGCTCATCCTGCTCTTGGGTGCGATGAAATCTTTCCTGGAGTCGAACCAAAAGAATGCTCCAGACATCGAGGAACGTTTTTTTCACGTCATGATTCAAGCCATTGAGGAGCGGCTTTATAACCTGGATGAATCGGGTCACCGCTCCCTGCTGAAGCTGAAGATTCAACGCTCCATCGGCGTTGATCTGGACACGGTTCTCAACGAGGCCGTTCAGGGTAAAGAGAAGCCCACGTTACCCGAAACGATTGAGCCTCAGTATGCGACCCTTGCACAGCGGTATTTTGACAATCGAGATGCCTTGTCGGCGTGTTTGCGTGCATGGTTCATCTCAAAAGATGGGAGCTTCACGCTCCCAGCGGCCTATCGTTTCCAGTGCTTCTATTTTTATTTGGAGACGCGCGTCTTACTCGTGGTCTTTGAAACCAACCTCTTGGAGCCTGGCCAGACCCTCTTCGAGATCTTAAGCAAACGGGGGATTCCGCTCACCGACAAGGATCTCCTACGGAACTTTTTCCTTCGAGAGTATCACCAAGCCATCGCCTCCACGGACCCCAATCCTGAGCGCGTGGCTTCTGAGCGGTGGGCGCGTCTTGAGTCAAAGTATCCTCTCACGGATGACTTTATCTCGTGCTGGACCGAGAGTCTGATAGGAGAGCAGCGAGACTATGCAGTCTATAGCACGCTGAGGAAGATCTATGATTATCATCATCTCTTTGACACGGACCCGGGCCACGCCCGCATCAAGAAGTTTGAAGTTGTCATGGAAGCGTATCTGGGTGACTACCAAAAGATACGAGAGCCAGAGGAGATCAAAGATCCACTGTTGAGGGCATTCCTACGGAGCATAGATCAGCTCGACAATGCAATCCATTCGCGTGCGCTCCTGATGGCGGTCTTTCGATACATGGATCGAGCAAGGCCACCGCTCCGCTACCTGAGCGCGTTTGTTCAGAGTTATGTGACGTGGTTATGGTATATGCAGCTTATGCCGGGTGTGCCCTTTTCGCCTGACACCGTATTGAGGGCCATCTGTGAGCTCAATCACGGATACATGGGGAAAGCAACCGCCAATTTTGAGCTGACGCAAGAGAAGAGACGGGCGCTGCGAAATGTCATCGAAGGGGAGCTGGCAGATGACCGTCAAGCGCGCTTGTTGCTCCTCTTCTATGTCTGGCTGGAGACGGAACACCTCGAGGAAGGGAACCGTATAGAGTTTGAGCCTGATTGGACGCGCTTGGAGCACATCTTGCCTCTGAATCCTGAACCGAATGCGCAGTGGCGGACGGATTTTTCGGAGGAGGAGCGGGCATATTGGACACACCGATTGGGGAATATGACCCTCCTGACCTCGAAGGCGAGCGAACGGCTGAAGAACGCTGACTTTGCCGTCAAGTTGGGGCGAACGCAGCGCGAAGGATACCGAGCCACGCCACTTCCCATCACGCAGGAGCTGGTGAAACGCCCACAGTTTACCCCCGCCGTCGCGCGTGAACGCCAGCTCCATTTGGTGGAGACCCTCTCAAAAGCGCTCAAGCTGAGTTAACGCCGTTGGCCCTCAGCGCAGGGTGAGGGCTTTGAGGTTGAGGCACTGGCCAAGACCTCACGGCTGCTGCTTTTGCCACAGATGAAACGCGGATGAAACGCGGATCAAGCGCTTCGGATGGAGGCGCTTCGGATTAAGAAGGAGGGTGTGGAGGTTTCGACCTATCGCAGCACGGCCTCTTGTCCACCCACTTTGAAGCGGAGAGAAGGTTCACCTACTGTCTCCACGTCTGTTTGGAGCCAGTTCAGCGCCTGGAGCTGCGTTTTGAGCTCTTCAAACGTGCCCTTCTGATGCACACAGAGCTGGAGGGGCTTCGAAGGTGGCAACGCCAACACCGCTTCTTTCAGCTCCGGATCCGCCAGCGGGAGATACACCCCCACCCTTCTTTTGACGTCGAAAGATGCGTCTTGTTTTTGCGGCCCCTCTGGAGGGCGTTGGTAGAGAGACATATGTGTATCAGTGTATTGAGCAGCTCCACTCATGAGCAGTCTTTGGAGCGGGGGGAGGTCACGATGGCCTCTCTTGGTGGTGCTTGAAGATCTGTCTTTTTTGTCGCGTGTTATCAGCGGTTGGGGAGGTGCTGCGCATAATTTGGAGAGTGGTGCCATCACACATGTGCTGATATCGGACTGCTGCTGAGCGTCCCGAGACCGGATGACAAAGCCCTCAGCCTTTTGAATCTGCAATGCTTTTTGATTTGGGAAGTTGGATAGTTTTGAGGTCAGCACCAGCCCCTGATAGGTCATGCAACAGCCTCGGGGAAGGTGGTTTGAGACTTCCGTCTTAAGTCGCTTGAGGAGGTTTTGAATCTGCTCGAGCGCATGTGTCAGGTCAGATTCCCCCTGTCCTTTGAGCTCAATGGCGGTCACGATACAGTGCTCTTGGGTCAGATAGATGCACAGATAATCCGGCTTCGGCTTATCTTTTGGCATCAGCGAGTCTTCATTGCCTCGATCAATAGAATACAAGAGACAGAGCCCGTGTTTGTGAACAGCGGCATCGATCCAAAAGCGGATGCCACTCTCTTTAGGCACCGAGAGCTGGGGGTGAGCGCAGAACAAGAGCAGGTTTTCGAGAAAGTTGAACCCATGCCAATTCAGAGGGCGTTGCGTTTCAGGGTTCATGTCGAGCCCTCCTCGTGTTCCTCCTCGGGACCGTCTTCCTGTGTCGGTGTGGGGCTTGTACTGGCCGGTGGTGTGTCGAGCTGCTCCTCCTCTTCGAGCGCACGAATGGCGTAGTAGGTCGCTTGGAGCTCCGAGGCCACATCCCCCAACGTGTCCCAGCGGATGCCATAGTCTTTGTCGAAGAGGTCTCGGAGGATGCCCGCTTTGAGCTCAAAAGCACCCACCTCCTCGGGCGAGAGGAAGGCCCGCTCATCCTGGAGATAGAGCTTCTCGGCTTGAGCGCGTGCTCGTGCGGGGTTTTTTCTATCGGCGGCAATCAGATTGTTGAGATGTGACATCAGATAGGGACTGTGGGTGGTAAAGACCACCTTCACCCCCAGCCGGACCATGATCGCTAAGATCTCCAGCACCCGCGCTTGGGTGGCGGGGTGGAGGTTCATCTCCGGCTCATCGATCATCAGCACATGGCCGGGTCTTGCGTGATATCTCAAGAAGAGCAGCAGTGGTATGAGCTGCTTGATGGAGGATGAGGCGTTGTGCAGGCCGAGGTGTCTCTTTCGCTTGAGCTCCAGGCGCAGCTCTCGTCCTCCCACTGGGTTGGTGTGGTAGTGTACTCGAATCCCTTCCCCCATCACCGACTCTAGGGTGTCTGCCAGCGCCACCAGCGGACGGGTCGCTTCATCTTGGAGGCGCCGTGTGATGTCGGGCGTCTTCAGCTCCAGGTCGCTGAGGAAATCCAGAAAATCCTCGATGGGCTGGGGATATCGAATCTCACCGGCAGCGAGCTCCTCTGCATCTGAGAAGGGCAAGCGTGGTCCCAAGGAGTCCAGACGTAAGCGCTGGCCATCTCTCAGCGCCCGCAGCCGCCGCGTCGAGAGCAGACGATGGGTTAAGATGAGGGCGTTTCGTTCGGCTGGCAAAAACAGGGGTGTTCCTGAAAGTCGTGCTAATGAAGTGCCGAAAATTGCTACAAATATCATGGCTTGCAGTGGCTCGTTAGGCCGTTGAGCGGCCTCCCCGGTGACATGCGAAGCTCCTTCCTCTTGGGCGGCCTGGATGTGGAAGCGGAGGGAACCCTCCGGCTCGCGCTGAAGCTGAGCCCTCCATCTGTCTAGGCGTTCCATTCTGTCAAAAGCCCGCTCAAACGCCTGAGCAGCCTCTCCCAGTGAGAGCCGGAGCTCGAGCTGACTGCCTAAGATCGGGTCGTTGGGGGAATCACCCACATGCTGAAAAAAGACGGCGCGCGTGTCTTGAAACCGTGTGCTGACAAATTCGGAGACAGACGCTACGAGCTCCGCGTTTAGTACATGCTGCTTGTTCTCGATGAAGTGATCAGAAGCTGGCGTGTCATACCACTGCCTCAGCGTCTGCAACAGTCCATATACAGCATAGGAGAGGTAGGTCTTGCTGCTGTTGTTGGGGCCGATGATGGCGGTGAGGGGCTTCAGCTCAAACGAGGCGCGTTTGAGCGTACCCAAGCGCTTAAAGGTGAACTTCATGCTCCGAGTCTCCAGCTTGGGGAACGCTCCCCGAAGTGTGAGGGACGGTAGCATTTTTTGAGCAACCCTGTCAATCGGTGCTATCCCTGCATGGCGCGGGGTTTGAGCAGGGTCAGTCCTGCCCGTGCCTTCCGTGAGAAGTCCTGCCAGTTGCTCAGCTCCTTGAGGCTCTGCACAATAAAATGAGGGCGGAAGTAGAACTTTCGATAGGCCACGTTGAGATAGTCCGCCAGCTCATCCGTCTGGAAGTATTCGTCCCAGTTTTGAGGTACAAACCCCTCGTGCGGCGACTTGATGAACGCCATCCAGGGCTCGAGCTTTAAGATGCCCTTCTCCAGCCCTTCATCGAAGAGGGTGGTGCCCGGAAACGGTGTCAAGATGTTGTACATCACAAAGTCTGGCTGGAGCGTCACACTGAAGTCGATGGTCCGTAGGATGTCCTCCCGCGTGCGCTCCGTGGGCGTGCCAATCATGAAGTACGCCACCGTCTTGATGCCCACCTCACGGCAGAGCCGGAACGCATTTTCGATCTCCGCCAGGTTGACCCCCTTCTGGAGCAATGAGAGGGCCTCATCGGTGGCCTGCTCCACCCCAAACTGGAGCCGGTTGCAGCCCGCTTGTTTCATCAGGGTGAGCAGCGCTCGATCCACCCCCTTCACCCGGAAACGTGCCGTCCAGCGGAACTGGAGCCCACGCCGCAGGATCTCCTGGCACAGCTCCCGCACTCGCCCGTTGGTGATGTTGAAGGTATCGTCCACAAAGTAGATCTCTCGGATGCCCAGTAACAGCTTCTGCTCGATCTCCTCGCAGATCCGGCCCGCGCTCATGGTGCGGTAGCGGTCGCGGGGTGTGTTGCAGAACGTGCAGCGATAAGGACAGCCTCGGCTGGTGATCACCGTGGTGAACAACTCCCCCTTGCCCAACACGTCATAATAACGGTCGTACTCGATGAGCTTGAGATCCAGCAGCGGATAACTGTCCAGCTCGTCGGAGAGGGTCGGACGCTCCACGCAGGTGGTGCTCTCCTGGAGCGCATCCTCGCGGGTGATCACCCCCGGCAACCCCCGAATCGGACGGCCCGCCGCCAACGCATCCAGCACGGCAGGAAGTGTTGCCTGCCCTTCACCACAGACCGCCGCATCGATGCCCGGAATCAGCCCCGACTCACGCGGGAAGTCGTTGACGTGAGGCCCTCCGATCACCACATGCTGGACCCCCACCGCTCGCGCCGCCTGAATGGTCTTCATGCAGTCGATCAGCCCCACCGTAAACGTGGTGATGCCCACCACATCCGGCTGCATCCGCTCGATGTGACGCTGGAGCTCCGAATAACTCATGGCGTGCAGCAGGCCATCCAGGATCTGCACCTCGTGAGGAGAATGTTCCTTAAAATAACTGGCAATCGCCAAGAGCGATAACGGCGGGTAGCTCACGTTTTCTTTTCGCACCGCCTCGGGCACTTCGGTCTCGATGCAGTGATGGGAAGGGGGCCGGATCAGCAGCAGCTTCATGGTGTCCTCACGCGCAATTCCGCCAGCAGCTTCGTTATTTTAAATATAGCAGGAAGGGATGACTTCGCGCAAAAAAGCAGCGTTTCGTAGCCGCCCCCACACGTAGGCGCACGTGCACACGCTCACGCGCGGGAGCTCACACGCACGCGCTCGCCCACACGCACACGCTCACACGCGAGAGCTCAGCGGGCGTTTAACACCTCCGGGAGTGGTTCCCCTTCGGCAATAAAGCGCATCGACACCGAGTTCACACAATGCCGGGTGTTTTTGGAGGTAAACCGTTCGCCCTCGAAGACATGGCCGAGATGTCCGCCGCAGTGTTGGCAGAGGATCTCGACGCGGTAGCCATCGGCGTCTCGGGAGCGTCTGACGGCACCCGGCAGCTCATCGTCGAAGCTGGGCCAGCCGCAGTGACTGTCGAACTTGTCTGCACTTCGGTAGAGTGGTGTATTGCAGCGACGACAGAGATAAGTGCCGTTGCCCTTGTGATGGGTATACTCCCCGGAAAAAGGGCGCTCGGTGCCCTTGTTGAGCAGCACATGGGCCTCAAACGGGGTGAGGTCATTAAAACCCTCCCGCAGATCAGGTGTAGAGCTCATGTTCGGTTGCCTCCCAAAGAGGTTCTTGAGGATGCCTTGAAAGAGTGCCATGCCATTCCTCGGTTGAGACGTCCGCACTTTGTGGATGTTGCGGGGCGGTTGCGGATTTTATCGACCTACGGCTCCCGGATGTCGGGGGCGTCGAGAATGCCCAGCCAGTCTTCCCCTTCGGCGGTGTAGTAGGGGCCTTGGGTGGGATCACCCCACTCTCCTTTCCAGCGGAGCTTGATGTAGGCTTCTTGTCAGATCTCATCGTAGTCCGTGCCGATGCGGAGCACAGTGAGCTCGAGGGGTACGCGCGCACCCACCCAGTCAAACGGCGAGCCATCCCCCCAATAGCGGAAACCGGCGGCGCTCTCGACCTCAAAGGTGGCGCCGACTTCGAGCAGCCAGGGGTTGGGGAAGGTGGCATTGACCTCGAACCAGCCAATCGAGTCATCATATTCGCTGGGGTCGAGCCACAAGAAGGCATATCCATCCCCCATCAAGTCCCAAGTGCCCCAGGAATCTTGGGTGGAGGTGCAGGTCTCGATGGCGTTCGTTTCCAGCTCGATGGTGGGTGCCCGGAGGGTATAGTGTCCACATTTTCCAAAAGGCCATCCGCCCGAGCCACCGTTGCAGGCCGTCAGCACGCTCAGGGCCAGACTGGTCAGCAGCATCATCCGCATACGCTCTGCGCTCATAAGCTCCTCCCGTTGAGTGTGGAGCATGATAGCATCGAGAGGTCTAAACCAAAAGGGGAGGACTTCGAGAGACCTCGTTGCATCTCTCTCCTCAAAAAGCGTAAGTGCTGTTATCCTTCCGTCACGCGGGGGCCGTGCTCCACGCGAAAAAGATGCCCGTGAGACCTGCTCATTGTTTGGAGGCCCGCCGTGAGAGAGCTGGAGAAGACCTTTCGGACCCTGGTTCAGTGGATGGTCAAGCACCCCCATGAGGTACTGGCGGCGCGGCAGGAGGTTCAGCTTAAGCTGCTCAAGAAGCGGTTTGTGTACGGCGACAGTGCCATGCAGACCACCCTGACCCCGGTTTTTCTCAAGCGTAAGTCGCTGGACAAGATCCGCAGGACGTCGGAGATCCTCGACGCGCTGATTGAGAAGGTGATCGCGCTGTATTTTACCGACCCCTACGTGCGAGGCTATTATCCCATCCACTTCGAGATCCCCCGCGAGTGGCTGCACTCCGAGACGGGTTATCGGCGGGCGTCGGTGATCAGCCGTCACGATATCCTGTTTGATGGCAAAAATCTGAAGTTCATCGAGTTTAACACCGACAACCCCGGCGGCAAGGGCTGGACCGACCTGCTGGAGCTGGTGTTTCGAGAGCATCCGCTCTACCGTGACCTGATCGACTTCACCGAAGTGACGGATCGTCCGGTGTTGCGGGGGCTCATGGAGTCGGTGCTGCGCTGCAACGAAGAATTTGGAGGCCCTTCGCGGCCCCGGATTGCGCTGACCTCATTTCGGGATACCGGCTCACGCGGAGACGAAGAGATCGTGCGCGACTACTTCATCGAGCATGGCATCGAGGCCAACTTGCTGGACGCCCGCGACCTGGAGCTTCGAGCGGGTGGTTTGTACTCCAACCAGGTGAAGTATGATGTGATGCTGCGCTCGATCAAGGCGCACTTCTTTTTGAATTATCCGCGCCAGCTTGTAGATTTTCATCGGGGCGTGCAAGAGAAGGCCGCGTGTATGGTGAACTCCTGGCGGGCGCTCCTGGGGGCGGAGAAGTCGGTGATGTCGTTTATCACCAATCCGATGAACCACCACTATTTTACGGCGGAAGAAGTGCGGGTGATCAAAGACCACGTCCCCTGGACCCGCATGTTTGACGAGAGTGTGGTGTTGTCTCCAGAAGGGCAGGAGGTCAGTCTCAAAGCCTTCCTGCTGGAGAACCGAGAGCGGCTGGTGATCAAACCCAGCGCTGGGGCCGGAGGATATGGGGTGCAGGTGGGGCGGGCCACCAATCCGGTGGAGTGGAAAGAGACCATCGAAGCGCACATCGGCAGCCCGACCTGGGTGGCGCAGGAGTTTGTGGAGATCCCCCGCATCGAGCTGCCCATCATCAAGGGGAACAAGGTGGTGGTGGAGTCTCGATTTTTGAACCTCAGCCCCTATGTTTTTGGGGGCAAGTATGTGGGCGTGCTGGGGCGGGTATCCTCTAAAGACGTGATCAACATCAACGCGGGGGGAGGGATGATTCCGGTCTTGCCGCTCCGCGAGAGCCGTCCCGAGGGGGTCATGGCCGGTGGAGATGCCAGCTCCGCCGAAGCAGGGGCGGACGAAGGGCTCCTGAGTGCAGAAGAAGGTTAAGCCCTGCGGCTTTCTGGAATAGCGTCAGCACCCGCCGAAGCGTCAGCACCCGCCGAAGCGTCAGCACCCGCCGAAGAGCCAGCACCCGCCGAAGCGTCAGCACCCGCCGAAGAGCCAGCACCCGCCGAAGATGCAGCCGGGGATGTCTTGAGTGACAGGAGAGAGTGGCTCAACGGACCTGTGCGTTTCAAAAATCTGAATTTGTATAAAGAAGCGTACTCTCTTTGAGAAGGGGTATGACCGAGTGGTCATGCTCGTGGAGGGGTAGGGGGGTAAGTGCTTGACATTCCTCAAATCTTCGCCTTCGTTCCGGCCCGTGGGAATTTTAGTCTTTTTCGGAGATGTTGAAAAAGATCTGGTTGCAGGTCTGGTTTTGATCGGTCAGAGTGAACAACAGAGGGCGTTGTGTTCACGAGGCTGCGAGCACAGAATGCAGAGATCCCGCAAGCGCGAGACGGGAGGAACAGCATGGAAATTGGCCAGGCATTGATCCTGACAAGCACGCTGGGATGTCTGTCGTCGCTGGGAAAGATGGCGCAAGCAGGGGCCAGTCCCAACGGCGGCAGATGGGTTGAGCTGAACGGGCAAAATGTGGAAGTGGTATGCGGACGGGGGCGAATTCAAGTCAATCTCGCGAGTCCTGCCCATCCACAAAAAAAGCTGAGTCAGGATCCTCAGAGTCCCTTACATTTCTGGAGCCGAGGGCTTCAGTCGGTGGTGCCTTCGACGCCTTATTCGTTGGCGTCGCCGGTGGTGGGTCGCTTGTTGCTCAGCTCTTATCAAGAGGCGCGTGCGGTGCAGCTCAAACCGGAGGGTGACCATCTGGTGGCCGAGCTGATGATGCCCGAAGGCCCCTTTGTGGTGGCCCTCGAGCTCCTGGTGAATGGGCGTGCGGAGCTTTCGCGTCCGCTGCTCTTCGAGGGGCGCGCAGGGCACGTCTGAGGTTTTGGGAGGTGCCGAGAGGCTTCCAGCACTGGCTCACCCATGCTTTTTCCCTTACTCCACCCCCTTCATATTCTCAACGTCATCGTCCTGAGTCCAGACCGTGGCCGGATGAGCACGTCGGCCCGTTGGCATTTGCTTTTACCCGCTCCAGCCACGAGCGGAGAGACGGCGAGGTCGGAGGCCGATTCAGATATTCCAGCTCCTGTTCGCGACTCATCCCTGCGATTTCGCTGGCGAGTTGTTCCTATGCCCGATTTTTCATCTCCACACAGTCAAACGTCTTCTGTTGCGTCATCATCGAAGTGTACCTCCTTGGGCGAAATGATGGTGAGAATGCCATAACCCTGGGTCGCATTGACCCGATTGAACCCGCGCATCCGGTCAAATCGGACAATATGCTTGAAGTTCCAAGAGACGATGGCATCCACTCGGCTGACGGTCGCCAGGGCAACATGGGCCGCATCGTAGAGCGATTTCGGTGTTCATACGGCATGTTGAATGTAGCGGTCCCTCAGCTCGCGGGCTTCCTCGCCGAGGATATCATGCTCGATTGACTCCACCGGCAGTCCGGCCAGGATCGCGCGGACGGCGGAGCGGGGCTCCAGCCGTCGTACCCGCCGAGCTTCACCTTCCTGTTGACCGAAGACCTCTCTGCCGTTTTCCCCGAGGCTTTAGCCTGGATTGCCGACAATCTTCAGGTTGAGAATCACCTCGTTCTGGTTTTTGATCGCGCCGAGCAGGGCCGAGTAGGGCTCAAAACCGTAGTCGGTCTGTTTCACCTTCAGCTTACCTTCTCCCACAAAAGTGCTGCCGTCGAGCTTGACGGTGGCGGGGAAGCTGACGCTGCGGGTGACCCCTCGGATCGTCAGGTCACCGGTGACCTGCGCTTTATCGCCGCTGAAGGTGATCGACTTGGACTTAAAGGTTAAAGTCGGAAACTTTGACACGTTGAGCTGCGCTTCCGATTTCATGTTGTCCTCGACCTGCTTACGGTCGGACTCGCTGAGCTCAGAGGTGAGGTTGTATTGTTTGCGCAGGGCGGGAGCGTCTACTTGGAGCCCACTGGTCTTGACCTCCACCGAGATGGCGGCGGTGCTGGCATTGGTGGGGTCGTACTCCACCTTTCCGCTGAGCTGCGTGGCCTTGATGACGTGGTCGTGGGCGAGACCGGAAGCCACCCCTTCTTTGAAGACCTGGACCACCACGCTGCTTTTGGCAGGATCGACGGTGTAGGGCGCCGCCGAGAGAGACCCACTGAAGAGGAGCAGCACCCCTGAGAGGGCAGCCAGACCTGAAACCATCGAAAGACGTGACATAAGTTGCATAACAGTCCTCATGAGTAGGTGAAAGCACCCTCGGCGAAGGGGTAAGGTCGATGACAAGAGCGCGTAAAAAGCCGCACCCTCTCTATAAAAAAGAACAAACGAGGTCAAGGGGCAAATACAAAACACGGGTCAAGGGGCAAATACAAAACACGGGTCAAGGGATGGAATCCCTTGCAGGAGAGTCTGAGAGGACAGCGTCCTCTCAGCTTAAAACAAAACACGGGTCAAGGGATGGAATCCCTTGCAGGTGAGTCTGAGAGGACAGCGTCCTCTCAGCTTAAAACAAAACACGGGTCAAGGGATGGAATCCCTTGCAGGTGTGTCTGAGAGGACAGCGTCCTCTCAGCTTAAGAAAGCCGCTTTCCAAGCGGCTTTTCTTTTTTATTG
>JBJTQF010000124.1:0-23317 GCA_046075485.1 Myxococcota bacterium
CAACGCTGGTGGCGACAACGCTGGTGGCGACAACGCTGGTGGCGACAACGCTGGTGGCGACAACGCTGGTGGCGACAACGCTGGTGGCGGAAACGCCGGTGGTGCCGGTGCTGACCTCGGCGGCAACGCCGGTGGCGACAACGCTGGTGGCGGAAACGCTGGTGGCGGAAACGCCGGTGGCGGAAACGCCGGTGGTGCCGGTGCTGACCTCGGCGGCAACGCCGGTGGCGGAGGAAGTGGTCCCAGCCTTCCCGGTGGCGGAAACGCCGGTGGTGCCGGTGCTGACCTGGGCGGCAACGCCGGTGGCGGAGGAAGTGGTCCCAGCCTTCCCGGTGGCGGCAATGCCGGTGGTGCCGGTGCTGACCTCGGCGGAAACGCGGGGGGCTCCATCGGCGGGAACGCGGGGGGTGCCGGTGCTGATATCGGTGGAAACCTCGGCGGCGGAGGAAGTGGTCCAAGCCTTCCCGGTGGCGGCAGCGGCCCAAGTTTGCCCGGTGGTGGTTCGGCGGGCGGAGCTGAGGGGGGCCTGGGAGGAGCTTTTGCCGCTGGACAAAATGGAGGTGTCGTGCCTCCGGCTCAGCCCAATCTCCCCACCGATGGCGGGGGCCTGGGAGGAGCTTTTGGCGCTGGACAAAATGGAGGTGTCGTGCCTCCGGCTCAGCCCAATCTCCCCACCGATGGCGGGGGCCTGGGAGGAGCTTTTGCCGCTGGACAAAATGGAGGTGTCGTGCCTCCGGCTCAGCCCAATCTCCCCACCGATGGCGGGGGATGGGCTGGCTGGCCAATGGATGATGACGGTCCCGGCTTAGGCAACGGTCCTTCTATGCCGGATCTCCCTCAGCCGGGCGCGGGGAATGGTCCTTCCATGCCGGATCTCCCCCAGCCGGGAGCGGGTAACGGTCCTTCCATGCCGGATCTCCCCCAGCCGGGAGCGGGTAATGGTCCTTCCATGTCGGATCTCCCCCAGCCGGGAGCGGGTAATGGTCCTTCCATGCCGGATCTCCCCCAGCCGGGCGCGGGTAATGGTCCTTCTATGCCGGATCTCCCACAGCCGGGCGCGGGCAACGGTCCTTCTATGCCGGATCTCCCTCAGCCGGGCGCGGGTAATGGTCCTTCTATGCCGGATCTCCCTCAGCCGGGCGCGGGCAACGGTCCTTCTCGCCCAACGCCCGATGGCTCGGTGAGTGACGCAATTGAGGAGAAAAAGAACCAAATTCAGTCTTCCGTCGAGGACAAGAAGGAGCAGGTTCAGTCTTCCGTCGAGGATAAGAAGGAGCAGGTTCAGTCTTCCGTTGAGGACAAGAAGGAGCAGGTCCAGTCTTCCGTCGAGGATAAGAAGGACGCCGTCCAAGATAAGGTCCAGGACACAAAAGACTCCGCTCAGGCCAAGAAGGACGCTGTACAGGATAAGGTCCAGGACGCCAAGGACTCCGCTCAGGCTAAGAAGGACGCCGTCCAGGATAAAGTTCAGGACGCAAAAGACTCCGCTCAAGCCAAGAAGGACGCCGTCCAAGATAAGGTCCAGGACACAAAAGACTCCGCTCAGGCCAAGAAGGACGCCGTCCAAGATAAGGTCCAGGACGCTAAAGACGCTGCCGCAGCGAAGGTTGCCGCCGTAAAGGCCGCCGTCGCCGCAAAACAGGCTGCCATCCAGGAAAAAGTCCAGGACGCTAAAGACGCCGCTCAGGCCAAAAAGGACGCTCTCGAGGACAAGATCCAGGACGCTAAGGACGCTGCTCAGGCCAAAAAGGACCAGATCCAGAAGAAAATCAACGAGGTCAAGCAGAACGTCCAAGAGAAGAAGGAAAAAGTCCAGCAGATCAAAGAGACGGTAGAAGATGTAAAAGACATCATCAGCACCGTCAACATGATCAAGAAGATCAAGGACTTCTTCGAGTCTATGGGCGGAGGTGGACCCGCCACCGGCAACGAAGGGGACTTCGCCTTTAGCTGCGGTGGGGTCATGGGGGCACTCGTGCTCGAGTTTGAAGGGGTTGAGTCCATCAGCGCCCCCTTCGCCTACAACGTCGGCTTGGTCATTCCGATGGGCTCCGTCATGATGGGCACCGCTGAGATGCCCGATCTCAAGTCACTCATCGGCCAGACCGGAACCTTGCTCATCCGAGGAAAAGACGCCTCACGTTTTGTCAACGGAGTCATCGAGGAGTTTTCGCTGGTCAGCGTCAGCGTCTCCAAGATGGAGTACGCCGCCAAGCTGGTGCCGTCCCTCAAGCCCTTGGAATACAGCGCCAACTGCCGCATCTTCCAGGACAAGACCACTCAAGATATCATCAAAGAAGTACTTCAGACCGCTGGTTATGCCCCCGACCAGTATATGAAGTTTATGCTCAACCGCTCCTACTCCCCGCGCAACTACTGCGTACAATATCGAGAGAGCGACTGGGACTTCATCAACCGTCTCATGGAAGAAGACGGGATGTTCTACTGGTTCGACCACACCGGCTCCCTCGACGTGATGGTGGTCGGCGATGGAGATCACGCCTACGGCCCGATCTCAGGAGAAGGCTCTACTATTAACTTCCGCGACGGAGCGGTGAGCCATCTGCTATACGAAGAGTGTTTTAACCGCTTCCGAGCCAGCGCAGCGATGGCCCCGACGAAATTTTCCAGCCGAGACTTCCGCTTTGCTCAGCCCTCAGTGGACATGGAAGCCTCAGCAGAAGGCGACAGCACCGCAGGCGGTGGCGAAATCTACGAATATCCCGGAGAATACGTCGATCCCTCGCTGGGCAAGTCGATCTCCAAGCTGCGCATCGAGGCGGAGCAGGCGGATCGCGCACGTTATATCGGACGGGGAACCTCGCGTGCGCCGATGACAGGCTGTAGGTTCACCTTGGCCCTGCATCCGGTGGGTGAGCTCAACCGGGAGTACGTGGCAGCGCGAGTCCATTATAAGGGACTTCAAGGTCAAGCACTGGAAGAAGCCAACGTCAGCCGCCTGCTCAACGAGAAAAACCTGGAAGTGGATGTGATCTCCGTGCCGTCTGATGTTATTTTCCGACCTCGTCGGAAGACGCGCCGTCCGATAATCGCGGGTGTCCAATCTGCCATCGTGGTGGGACCGGCGGGAGAGACCGTCCACTGCGATAAGTTTGGCCGGATTCAGGTGAAGTTCCACTGGGACCGCAGCCCCGGCAAGGGAGATGGTGCCTCATGCTGGATTCGACCGGCGATGGGCAATGCTGGCGGCGGCATGGGCCATGTGTTCTTGCCCCGTATTGGACAAGAAGTGATTGTGCAGTTTATTGAAGGCGATCCCGACCGTCCGATTCTCCTGGGTCGTGTATTTAACGGCGAGAGCATGCCACCGTATGGGCTCCCGGGAGACAAGACCATCAGCACGATCAAGTCCTTCACCCACGGCGGTGCTGGTTTTAACGAGCTGCGCTTCCGAGACAAACCGGGCCTCGAAGAGATCTTCATGCACGCCGAGCGGGACTTTAATATTAAGGTCAAGCTGGGCAACATGATCAAAAAGATCATGAAGGGCTTCCTGCTGATCCAGGCGCTGAAGAACTTCATCGAGGTGATGTCGGCGGTCTTTATCCTGATCCACTCCGGTCTGTCGAAGATTCGGATGTCCGCCGATGGCACCATTGTCATGAGCGGTCGAAAGATCACCATCGAAGGCATGCAGTCCATTGAGCTGAAGTCGCAAAACATCAGCATTGATGGCTCGTCGGAAGTGAATGTGCAGGGTGGTGTGGTCAAGATCAACTGCTGAAGCAGGCGCTTGACACCATTCCCCACAGACAGGAGGCCCCCATGACGCCGATGGCCCGGCTGGTCAAGGATATCTTTAAGAGCTTCAACATTGTGTTACCGGTGGGAGCCAACGGAAAGCCGAGTGAGCGTTTTCCGGGGGATGAAGACGACCCCGAGACACATCCGCTGTGGCTCTTTACCCCGGCCTCCGACTTGGCGCTTCATAAGCGTACTGTCATGATGGTCAGCACCACGTTACATGCGTTCATCAATGACATGTCGGAAGCCATCTGTGGCTCGTGGAACGCTTGGAAACGTTCGGCGACCTTTGCCAACGTGCTGGTGAATGCGGGGGTGGGGATCTTGCCTCCATCCGGCACGACCGGTTCAGGCGATATGAGCAAGAGTGCCATCTTGGGCCGCATGCGCTTGGACGACCGAAATCCGCTCTGGAAGGCTTACGGAGAGGCCATTGCGGGGGCGCTCGAGGTGGCATGGGGCGCGTGGGTGGCGGGTTATACGCATCCCACGATCCCGTTTCCGGCGGCAGCGACCATTCCAGGCCCCTTGCCTCCGACCCCCAACGTGCCCATTCCGCTGATGCCGGGTATGAGTGCGGGTGATACCATGATGATGGCCCCTGCACTCGCGGCATCCATGACCGCTCAGTTTGCTCGAGGTGGATTTCATGCCATTGCCCTCTTTCGGGCCTTTGCGCAGGCCATCGCCCAGATCTTTGCAGAGTGGAAGAGCAGTAACCTGCTGAGCCAGATCCTTGCGTCGGGAGGTGCGGGCATGCCCGTCGCGGGAGCCATCGGCATGGGCGGAATGTTGGTCGGCCCCGATGTGATCGCCCATCCGCAAGGGCTGAAGTCCCGGCTCCAGGCCCTCAAAGAGAAGCTCCAGAACCTGCCACGCCCCAAAGAAATCATCGCCGAGAAGGTGTCAGAAGCCCTGCACAACCTGAAGGAAGAGCTTCTGGCAAAACTACCCGATATTCCGCGTCCACCTCGGCCCCACTCGCCGGACCTGCCCGCTTTCCCGGGTCTTCCGTCTCGCCCAACACTTCCCAAACCGGGGGATGGCTCCGGCCCAACACTTTCCAAACCGGGGGATGGCTCCGGCCCAACACTTTCCAAACCGGGGGATGGCTCCGGCCCAACACTTCCCAAACTGGGGGATGGCTCCGGCCCAACACTTCCCAAACCGGGGGATGGCTCCGGCCCAACACTTCCCAAACCGGGGGATGGTTCCGGCCCAACACTTCCCAAACCGGGGGATGGTTCCGGCCCAACACTTCCCAAACCGGGGGATGGCTCCGGCCCGACCTTGCCCGGTGGAGCCGGTGCGGGTCACAACTTCCCCGGTGGAGCCGGTGCGCCTCAAAATCCCGACCCTCGCCCAATGGCACCCGCAGGGAATCCCGACCCTCGCCCAATGGCACCCGCAGGGAATTCCGACCCGCGCCCAATGGCGCCCGAAGGGAATCCCGCCGGACACTCCAGCGGTGGACAGAACACGCCTCCACGAGATCCGCTCTTTTTGGCCGAGAGTGGCAAGCCTGCGCCGGGTGGCGCTCAGGAGCCTGCACCACGTCCCAGCAGTCCCGGTTTTGTGGACCAGGAAGGAAACTGGCAATGGCACGAAGCCCCCGCTCACCCCGGAAAGAGCCTCGGTGGTGGTCCTACTCAACCGCTCACGCCGGATGAGCTCGAAGCCACCGAGCTGGTTGGCAATCTCGGCTGGCGCTCCCCTGCGTCGCGTCCCGAGCTGCCTGAGCTGAATGTTCCTCTAACCCCACGGCGCTGATGCAAACTCCAGAAGGCCCCCTGATCTTCCATCGTGAGACCCCCCTGGCGGAGCTGAAGAGCCTCGGTCGGGTCTTGCCTTTTCCCACGCAGGTGGACGGCGAGCGGCTGCTCAACGATCCCCGCTGGCTCAAGGTGCGGTTTACCGCCCATCCTGACCCGCAGCAGCACTTCAGCATGGTGCTTCGGCGAGGCTGGATTCCGCTGGGCCCCCGCACCAAACCGGATGAGCACGGACTCTTCACCGTGGAGAAGCTCATCTTGCGGCATGGCTCCGAGCCCCTGCATCTCAGCGTGCAGTCCTTGGAGCTTCCGCGTGAGGTGGCCCCTGCCGATTGGCTCAACGTGTTGCTCGCCGAGCAGCCGGGCGAAGTGCTGCATCTGCGTCAGTGGCTGACCGAAGCGGGCTTGATGCAAGACATGCTCCTGTTGATCAAAACCCTGGGGGAGCCCTGGATTGCCCGACTCACCGCGCTCAAAGATGGCAATCGACTGTTTTACCTGCGTGCGTGGTGCAGCTTGCCGCTCTATGAGCTCTACGCCGACGATTTTTGTCTGGCATTTCACGCCTTTGCCTTGCTGGAGCCTCAGCATTACCCCTGTGCGGAGCCCCTAAAACCTTACCGCTTGGAGGTGGGAGAGCATGCGCTGGCCACGGTGTTCCAGACGGTGGTCTCGGAGCATTGGAAGCCCCTTCCCTCTCCAGCACAGCCGGATGCGGAGCCGTGGCCGTGGCCGCGCGTGGACCTGCACGATCCAGCCTTACGCGCGCGCCTGAGCTTGGGCATCTGCCCACGCGAGCCCGAAGGGGATCATCTGGATGTGCTCTTGCTCCTGCGAGCGGGTTGGCAAGATCCTGGCTGGTGTCTCTCGCCTCACGCAACCGTACACGGACCCTTTCATGAGCTGCCGGACGGTCTCACCGGACATTATTACGAGTATGAGTGCTGGCCGCTCGATGTGGAAAATCCCTCTTCGGAGCCTCCCCCCGAGACACGAGGCAAGCTCAAGCTGGTGATGGCGGTGAGTGCGGGGGCTTATGCGTGGGTATTGTTGCGGCCTCCGCCCTCGGATGCGCCGCCGATGGATCAGGCCGTGGCGAGACGTGCCCTGGAGCTGGCGCTGATGTATCTTCAGCTCACCCATCCGTCTCTAGCGCCGCCGCCCGAGCCGCCCGCGTCTGTTCCGGATGCACCGGCGGGGTCTCCGTGAGCGCGTGACGCCTGAGAGAACCTATGATATAAACGTGACGCACGCAGAGCATGCTACTTGGCCGCCCCAACAGGCTGGCAGTCCATCTCGAGGTTCCTATGGTCAATCGAAAGCTCGTTGTTCTTTTTTTGGCCATGAGTATGGCCCTGTTTTCCACCGGCTGCCTTCGCAAGTTTAAGCTCGAAGCCACCAGTGGACCTTGTCTCAACCCGCCAGATCTGTACTGTAAAGAAGACGGTTCTGGCTCGCGCGTGTTGGAGGTGCGTGTCTATCAGCTCAATAGCTGGATTGACCCCACCAGCCTCACCTGGGAAGAGCTGCTGGACGAAGACTCCGCCTTTGATTTTCTAAAGAGTTATCTGACGGACGCCCAAGAAAAGTCTTTGGTGTATACCAAGTTCACGTTGGAAAACAACGATGAGTATACCCACAAGCTCTACCGGATGCGGGGCACCAAGTACCTGTTGGTGATGACCGCTGGGCGAAACAAGGGTCAGAACTCCATTTTGGTGCTGCCCATCGCCTGGACCCAGCGCAAAGAAGCCCTGTATTTTGAGTATTATGACGTCAAGTCCAAGCTGAAGCTGCGTGAAGTGATCAGCCCCGATCCCAATAAGCCGCCGGAGGTGAGCGTGCCATGAGCCTCTACAACCGTGTCTCTTGGAAGGATGGCATGTTTCTCCTTCCACAGCACTTTCAGCAGGTCGAGCGCAGCGTCGAGGCCATGATGCAGCTTCGCCTGCACGGTGCTTCGCCCCTGGCGTGGGGTGTTGTGCAGCTCGAGCTCAATGAATCTGCCGTGGGACAAGGACGGGTGGAGCTTCAGCGGCTTCAAGCGGTGATGCCCGATGGTATGGCCATTGACATTCCCGATCAGGATGCGGCACCACCCAGCCGTTTGTTTCAGCTTCCGGCATCTGCTCAGAGCTTGGATGTGTATCTGGCGGTGCCTGCTCGCCGTCCACGAGCCGCCGTGGTGACCACCGAGACCACCCGAGCCGACGTGCGTTTTGTGGAGCAGCTTGTCGAAGTGCCCGACGATCTGGACCCCTCCCGTACTCAGCAGATCGAAGTGGCCACCAAAAATCTGCGTTTTATGTTCTCCACCGAGGCATTGGACGGGATGGTGGTGCTCAAAGTGGCGGAGATCTATCGCACAACCGCTGGACTTCCGGCCTTGCGCAAGGACTATATCCCCCCCAGCCTGCGGGTGAACACCGTCCCGGCCCTCGACAAAGTGGCTCGAGACCTGCTGGGCATGATCACCGCTCGCGCCCGGAGTTTGACGGAGCAGCGCCGGAGTTATAGCGCTGACCATCTGGACTTTGACCCTTCTCAGGTGCTGAGTTTTTGGTTTTTGCACACGCTGAACCAGCATGCACCGGTGATTCAGCACCTGCTGGACACTCCCGGCACTCATCCTGCCGTGCTCTATGGCGAGCTCCTGCGGTTGGGAGGGGCGCTCTGCACCTTTGCCCTGCGCACCTCGAGCGACTTGCCGACCTATCGTCATGACGGCTTGGCGGACTGTTTTGGGGGCATGGACCGCTTATTGCGGGAGATTGTGGGCAAGCTCTTCCAGACCCGCTACGAGATCATCCCGCTGATCCGCAAAGACGCCTTCTGGATTGGGCATGTGGCCGATGCGGAGCTGCGCGCCACCGGCATGTTTGTGCTGGCAGCCACCGGCGATCTGGCCCCCGGCGAGGTGGTCAACAAGCTGCCGAACGCCTGTAAAATTGCCGAAATTGACGGCATCGAGCGGATTGTCCGCCTGGCGGTGGGAGGCGTGCGCATTCAGCATATGCCCCGGCCTCCGTCTTCGATCCCCATCCGCAACGACGCGGTGTATTTCCGCATTTTGACCGAAGGACCGGATTGGGATTTCATCAAAGCCTCGGGGCACTTGGCCATGTACGTCCCCACTTGGTTGCCTGGGGTGCGCCTTGAGCTGATTGGTGTGCGTGCAGGAGGCTCCTCATGAGCTTTACGCCCGATGGCTCCCGCGCCATTCGCGAAGCCTACCTCGATCTGTATCTGATGGCGGCACGTTTTTTGGAAGGCCACGTCAAACCCACCCAGGTGCGCAACCTGCGTGCGGCAGCCGAGAATGGCATCAAAAAGACCCGCGAGCAGCTCTTTCGAGCAGGCATTCCCGAGGAGTGGGTCAACGAAGTGCAGCTTCCGGTGGTGGGTTTGCTCGACGAGTCCGCCCGACGCTGTCCGACGCCGGGCGTGGCCGATCAGTGGCAGTCCCTCCAGTATCCGCTCTATGGACACGAGCTGGTCGGACGTATCAGCTTTGAGCATCTGGAAAAGCTCCGCAACGACCCGGAAACCCCCGTGGAGGTGGTGGAAGTTTACATGCGGGTGCTGGCCCTCGGATATCAAGGGCAATATTCGCCGCATCGCCTGGACGACCTGAAGATCCTCAACGAAGGACTGCGCAACGAGCTCAACCGGCGGATGGGGAAGCTGCCGCCGCTCTCCCCGCACCTGGGCTCGAGCATGGGCAAGACCGAGACCCCACCGGTGCTCAAGCCCACCTGGATTGCCGCCATTGCCCTGGCCGCCGTGCTGACCCTGGGTATGGTGCTCACCATCATGCTCAGCTTGGAAGCGCGCCAAGCCGAAGCACAGCTCCGCTCGCTGATCACCGGTGCTGAAGACGACGGAGGCTCCCGCCCATGATGGAGCGTCTTTTTTCCTTCTTTAAACATCCCAAAGTGTTGACCATCATCGGCATCTTCATCTTGATGCTGATGATTTATGCCATTGCCCCCCTGCTCAAGCTGGATGGCTCCGCCCGGCTCAACGTCGCCCTCTTGATTGGGGGCTTGGCCTTTCTGTTTGCCAGCATCATCTGGATCAAAAACTACTTCCAAGAGCGGAAGTTGGCCACCGAGCTGCGGGGGCAGTCCAGTGAACAACGTGCGCGCGCAGGAGAGAGCGAAAAAAAGGAGCTCGAAGGGCTGGAAAAAGAGTTCGACCGCGCCATTCAAGAGCTCGCCCGCATCAAACCCGGGGCGCAGATCTTTAAGGCCGGTAGCTCCGACTCACTTCCCTGGATTGCCATCATTGGACCGCCCGGCGCTGGCAAGAGTACCGTGCTGGATCGGTCGGGTCTCCGCTTCACCCGCTTGGGTCGCCGCGTTAAGGGCATCGGTGGCACCCGAAACTGCGTGTTTTGGCTGGCCGAAGAAGCCATCTTCATCGACACCGCCGGTCGTTATACCGTCCAAGAAGAAGACCATGACGAATGGCTGGGTTTCCTCAAGCTCCTGCGAAAGTGCCGCAAAGAACGTCCTCTCGACGCCGCCATTCTTCAGATCGGGCTCGACGAGATCATCAACCTCTCGCACAGTGAGATCGAGCAGACCGCTCAGCACCTGCGAGACCGCTTGGATGAGCTGATCACCCAGCTTCAGGTACGATTTCCGGTGTACCTGGTGTTTAACAAGCTGGATCGCCTCGAAGGGTTCGCCGAATACTTCGGTGGACTGGTCAAAAACGAGATCCACGAGCCCTGGGGCTTCACCATCGACGCTCAGCAGCTCGGCACCGGCCCAGTCGCACCGATCTTCGAAGAGCACTTCGATGAGCTGATTCTAGCCCTGGAGGAGCGAGCCACCCACCGCATCCTCAACCTCACCAGCCGCGAGCATCGAGAGGTCGTGCTGAGTTTTCCCCAAGAGCTCGCCCGCCATCGGGAAGCCCTCCAGCTCTTCACCGACATCCTCTTTGAGCCCAGCAAACACCGCGAGCGTCCCTGGTTGGCCGCCGTTCATTTTGTCAGCGCCGCTCAAGAAGGTCGCACCTTACCCAGCGTGCGGCATACCCTGCTCAACGAGCATGGGCTCAACACGCCGCCCCTCGAAGCCCCCATGCGGAGCGAGCGCCCCTATTTTGTGGCCGGCATGTTCAGTCGGCTGGTGCAGGAGGCCAAAGACGCGGCAAGGCCGAGCAACCAAGCCTTACGGTCTATGAAGATCTCACGGGCGGCGACGGTGATCGCCTTAGCGCCTTTTTGTGCAGCCCTGAGCTGGCTGTTGGCCGACAGCTTCTTACTGGATCAGCTCTGGCTTAAAGAGACGGTCTCAGCGGTCAAAGGGCTGGAGGAATACCGCGACCTGCCCAGCCAAGTGGAGAAGATCGAGCGGGACTATCTGGTCAAAGAGCTGGAGCTTCAACAGGGCGTGGAAAACCTCCTGCGCATTCAGGAGCCCAGCGGCTTGATCGCTCAAACCTATGACCGTGCGGACGACATGCTCAAGCGCCGCGTGGACGATAAGTGGATCTTTCCTTTGACCACCGCCCTGGATCGCCGACTGGATGCGGGCTCGACCTGGCGTCCGGGTGCCGATGAGAAGCTCTTCGCCGACGGATTTTTGGCCCTCAAAGCCGAACACGTCTTGTCACGCCGCATGTGTCAGGGTGCCGATCCAGAAGCCACCCGCGCCTGGGTCAGTCAATATATGGCAGGGGTGTGGCGAGAAGAGTTCGGCGAGCGTGCCAACGATCTCCTCGCGGGATCCGCGCCGGTAGACTTACAAGATCGCCTCCAATACTTTTTTGAAGGCACCGATTCCTCCCGGGTTCGCCTCAACGACGCCGCTCGAGACAGCGCGTTGAGGGCCCTCAAAGGCCAGACCTCGCTGAGCCAGGGTCAGATCTCCAACGAAGTGGTCTTCAGCTTGATCTTGGCCAACACCAACTTGACGACCCTGGAGCAGCAGCTTGACGGTGAGCTGCTCTACGATCCGGGCATGAAGAAGGTGTATACCATCGATGGCTGTGAGAAGTTCCTCGGCGCGGCCAATTCCGGCAAAGAGTGGTGGTCCTGTCTGCTGGAAATCAACAATCCGCCCTCCATCGACCGCGACAAGACCTATCTTGATAAATATGTGGAAGCCCGTCGTGCGTGGCTCAAGACCCTCTCCGAAGCGCCTTTTAAGAAGCCCATCAAAGACATTGCGGGGGCCAGCCAAGCCTACAATGCCTTGATGCAGCCTCAGACTTCCGAGCTGGACCAAGTGCTGGAGATCATGGGGGGCAACGCGGTGCAGAGCAAAGCCGGTCGCCGCAAGCGCAGCTCCAACTTGATCCCGGAGACCACGGGTCTCTTGGGCCGGTTCAAGGGCTGCATGCGCCGCTTCGAGCGATACGACGAGCAACTCGAGAAAGAGGGCATCTCAACGCCGCTGGCGCAGGTCTGCCGGCAAGCGCAGCAGAAGTTCACCCCCTTTGCGATGGCCTTAAAAGAAGAGGACAAGTCTTCGATTCCGGTGTCGTATTTGACATTCAAAGAGACGATGGGACGCCTCCGCGACCGCCTCAACCGCATTCACCGCAGCGCCAATCGCCCCACCGAGGCCCTCAGCTTGGTGGTGGAGACCATGAACGCGCAGGGTGAGCTCTACGAGCTGAGCAAAAACCGCGAAGAGTTTATCACCCAGCTTCGAGGCGGCACACCTCAGATCGACCCGGAGCCGCTTGACAAGCTGTTGATGCGCTTGGAAGCTCGCACTTGGGCGGTGTTGATCCCGGAAGCAGCTCAAGCCTTACAAGATGCGTGGACCACCGAAGTCTTCCAAGAGTGGAACGATATCCGCTACCGGGGCGCGCGTGACAAAGAAAATGAAGCCAGCGCCTGCAATCGCATCAAGGGCTTCATCAACGATAAGCTCGAGCCCTACCTCGACAAGCAGTTTAACCTCTTCTACGTGGGGAATAACCTGCGAGGCTGTCAGGTCAAAGAGTTTATGGGCGAGCGCATGCCCCTCCTGCCCACCGTCTGCCGCGAGATCGACAGCACCATTCAGGCTTCGCGTACCCTCGAGTGTCAGGAGGGCGGCGGTGGAGGAGAAGCCGCCAAACCGGGCCTGCCCGATACCTTTGAGGCCGGTGGCCAAGAATGTCAGTTCCCCGTGGAGTGGGTGGAGATCGACACCACGGAGATGATTTATAAGTGTATCACCTCCAGCGGTAAGTGTTTTGAGCAGAGTGCGCGCAAGAGCTCCGGGAAAGCCCGCTTGGTGGTCAAACGAAAGAACCAGGGCAACGCCGGTCTGGAGTACTATACCGGCTACAGCTACGAAAACCTGCTCGCCCAGGGCAGCAAACGGGGTGCCCGCGTGGAGTGGAGCATCAAACAAGATAGCTGTAAAACCATGTCCGCCATCGTCTTTTTGGTGGGAGGCAGCGAAGGAAAACCCGGCAAGAAAATGGACACCCGCTATCAGAACTTCAGCCTGCCCGCCCGCGTGACCCCCGAGAAACAGACTCTTCAGGAGAAGTGAGCATGGCTCAGCCCGACATCCAGCTTCTTCAAGGTGGCCTGGGTAAGCTCCCCTCATGGCCGGAGTTTATCAAGGTCAACGCCAATATGCGCGAACCGACCTCCTTCGACGAGTGGATTCAGCAAGGGCTCTACTACATGAAGCGGGATTTCGGCCCGGAGTGGGAGCGGCGTTACGACCGCCTGCTCTATCACCGCTACGTGTACCGGGCGGATAACTGTGGCATGACCATGCTGGGGGTGTTACGAGCGGCCACCGACTCCCACGAGCGTCGATTTCCGTTTACGGCCTATTATCTGGTGCCCACCGTGGCCCTCGACAGCAACCCCGGCTTGGTCTCCAACCTCATGGACGTCTTGTTTGATCCCCTCGAAGCCCTGATCGAAGAGGTGGCGGAGCTTCCTCATATCAATGCCATCAAAAAGCGGCTGGATATGAGCTACGATGTGAGCCCACCACCGGCCAATCTGGAGGCACGCTATCAGACCTTTCTGGACGAAGTGACCTGCGGGGAGCTGGGGGCCTTTGCAGGCTCTAACGTGTACCACATGCTGACCGAGCTGGTGACCACCCTCCCCGGTGCTGGATCTCAGCCGAGGGCCTTTCAAGCGGTGCTCCAGCTCCCCCTCGAGCAGCCCCCTTTTGCGCGTGGGCTTGAGGTGCGCTTCTGGCTCGAGCTGATTCTTTTGTTGCTGGATTGGTATCCTCCCACCCTCACCTACTTCTGGCAGAGTGGCCGTCCTGCTCCACGTCAGGCCAGCCTGTTGGTCTGCTTTAAGCAGCCTGCCGCCTATCTGATGCCTGAGCTGATCAACGATGGCAGCGTCCTGATCAAAGGCGTCTGGCGTCCCGGACTCCAGCAGACCTTTCCCGGAGGTGCCGCTTGCCGAGGCGCTCTTAAAGTGGGAGCCGACAGCACGCTGAGACAGTTGCTTCTCTCCGTCAACCCGGGTTATCCTTATGCCTGCCGTTGGTATAACGGCTGAGCCACCGATTGCACGCCTGAGGTGACATGAGCCAGAAACTTTATATCCGCTTTATGAACGGCTCACTTGCGGGGAAAAAATACAGCTTGGAGGACAGCGGCGATTTTGTCTTTGGCCGCTCGCCCAACAGTGACTTTGCGCTGCCTGATAACAGCGTCTCGGGCACTCATGCCACCCTGCGCAACGATGGCCGCCATTGGCTGATCATCGACAACAACAGCCGCAATGGAACCACCCTCAACGGGAACCGCTTGGGTCCGCAGCCCATCCCCTTGCCTCAAGATGGCACGCTCGCTTTTGCCAACGTGCAGCTTCAGTTTTGGCATGAGGGTCAGCCGTCGGGACAACGCAGCGCGACCCCTACGGCGGGAATGCCTCAGCCCACCCCGCTTCCAAACACCGCACAGCCAACTGGACAGCCAACTGGACAGCCAACTGCACCACCTCCAGCGCCTCCACGCGCGGCAGGCCTCTGGACCTCACCCTCTCCTGCTGATGCGGTCAACGTGCCAGCGCAGCCCGGACGAGGCACCGCACCCATGCCCCCTGTCGGTCGCGAGGGCGGAGCACCGATGGATCGTACCCTGGCGGATGTGCCCTTGCCCACACGCGGCTCCGTCAACCTTCCTCGGGGAGATGTCCAGTCGATGCTGGTCGATGGAGGCCCTCGCCCTCCCGAGCCGGTGAGCCTCTTCTCCAATCCGGTCCCACCGACACCGGGGCTCGACATTCGAAGTACCCAGGCCAACCTCCCTGTCTCCGCCTTCGGAGATCGCCTTGACAAACCCGCCGCCCCCTCTGGAGGTTCGCTCTGGTCCAATACCCCGATACAGCCTCCCCCGGCAGCACCGGAGTCTCTATTTGGCCCACGCCTGAACACACCTCCTTTGGCTGCCGCTACGCCTGTCTCGGTGCCGCCTGTCTCGGTGCCACCCGTGCCCTCTCGAGCGGAGCTTTCGCCGCGTCTCACGGGCACCTCCTCTCATCCTTCGGTGGGGGGAGGTTCTCTCGTGCCTGCTTCAGCCGTGCCTGCTTCAGCCGTGCCTCCCTCAGCCGTGCCTGCCGCCGTGCCTGCTTCAGCCGGAGTTGGAGCCGTCTCCAGTGTCTGGGCGGAGGTCAAAGCACCGACGGGCTCCCGTCCGGGCATTCCGGTTGTTCCGCCGACCAACACGCCCCCAGCCGTGCCTGCCGCCAGTGCATGGAGCGCCTTTACGCCCTCCGCGTTCAGCTTAGATCCCTTGCCTGAGACGCCCTCATCAGGAGGCAGTGCCGCCAAAGAGCCTTCTCAGCCGGGTCTGGGAGCCTCCAATCCGGCCAGCGTGGGCTCTGCCTCACCGCTGCCTGCCTCACCGCTGCCCTCACCTGGTGCCGGATTTGTCAGTGCTGTGTCCTCCACAGGTGCCGGATTTGCCTCCAATCCCGGACAGCCTCTGGGTGCCGCGAGCACCTCCACCGCCCTTCCTGCCGCTTCCGCATGGAGCACTTGGCAGCCCGACCAGAACTTCCGCCTGGAGATCGACGAGGCCGACGAAAAAACCCCACCTCGTCATACCGTTCAGGCGGAGCGCACCACGACCCAGGCCATGCCCGCCCCGGAGAGCTTCCGCACGCCCGGAGAGCCCACGCCACCCGCGCGCGAAGACCTGCGCTCGGGATTGCTGGAGCAACAAGAGCAGGCCCTCAACGAGAGCCGTCAGGCCCTCGCGGACGCACAGAAGGAACTGGAGACCCTTCAGCAGAGCCTCATCCAGCTCCGGTCAGAGCGGGACCAGCTTGAGAACAGCCTTCAGAAGAGCCGCTCAGAAGCCCAACTTCAGCAGCAGAGCCTTCGTCAGCAGGTGCAGAGCCTTGAGCAGGCCCTCGCGGAGCAGCAGTCGCAGCAGGTGCAGGTCAGCGAGCTGGAGCAGCTCCGCACCACCCTGGAGCAGCAGACGGCGTCCTTGAGTCAGCTTCAGCAGGAGCTGCCCCGGCTTCGCGCCGAGCTGGAAGGCAGTCAGTCCGAGAACTTGCAGCTTCAGCAGGCTCTGGAGCGGACCCGCATGGAGCTCAACGGTGCCCAAGCTCAGCTTCAATCCGGCCAGAATGACGCGCAGCGAGGACAGACGGAGCAGCAGCGCCTTCAAGTCGAGCTTCAGCGCAGTGTGGGGGAGCAACATCGGCTTAAGGCGGAGCTTCAGCGCAGCCAGCAGGAGCTTCAGCGCAGCCAGCAGGAGCAGCAGCGGACTCAGGGGGATATGCCTCGCGTACAGGCGGAATTTCAGCGGCTCCATGCGGAGTATCAGCGGCTTCAAGAGACGCTCCAGCGTGGGCTGCAAGAGAATACGATGCTGCGTCAACAGCTTCAAGAGAAGGCGGGGGAAGGAGAGGCGCTGCGAGGTCGGCTTCAATCGCTTCAGCATGCCTACCAAGAGCTGGAGCGGACGAGTGGTTCGTCAGGCAAGGTGGGACCGGATCCCACTGCTCACACCATCTTCCGTCAGACCATCGCCTTTATGGACACCTTTGGGGAGGGGCTCGAAGCGTTGGCCTCGAGCGTCGCAGCGGGAACCGATCCGCAGCGGAGCCGCACGCTCTTACGAGACATCTCCATGCGCTTAGGGGATCTGCGCTCGCTGCTCGAAGAGGGCAAGCGGGTGAGTGCAGGCCCCTCTCGCTGAGACCGGTGTCAGTCCCCCCAGTCAAACCCGCCCTCTTGCTTCATACGCGCTGGCCGCCCTGACACGCCCCTTCAGGATCGCTACACATGCCCAGGACGGCTCTCGTCGAGCCGCCACACGCCACGGCACCTGTTGGGTTGAGGCTGTTGGTGGAGCCGCTCGGCGACGGGCTCATTATTCCGCAGGGCCTTCTTCTGAATCGCTGGGGAGGGCTTGTGCAAAAAGCGGCGAGGGGTTCATGTACGCGAGTGCAAATCCAGCACCACAAAATACCAGCAGGACGACAAAGATCACCACAGCCTGCTGCGCGATGGCAATCCGATCCGGCGACCAGTTGAAGAGCTTGGGCGCTTCGGCTCGCTTCTGAGTATCCGCCGGTGTTTCTTCTTCCTCTTCTTCTACTTCCTGACGCGCGGCTCGAGGTTTGAGCGCCGGGGCTGAGGCAGACGCCCCTCCCAGCGGACTGGCCGTCGGGGTGGGCATACTTCCCACCGGCATGGCGGAAGGCTCCTGCGAACGAAGGGGAACCGCTCCAACCGGTGGAGATGCCTCCAGGGTGCTCATCGCGGGGGGAGGTGGTGGCGCTGCGACCTTCGGAGGCTCAAACGCGGCCAGCTTGTCGAGCGGTGATGGATTGACCCGTGGTGCGCCTGGCATCGACGCGGCAGCGCCTCCGACGACCGGTCCAGCACTGGCAGGACGTAAGAGAGACTCTGCACCACTCGGGCCAGCGCCGCCGAGACCCCCCGCAGGACCGGGGCCTCCCAGAGACTTAAACGCGCCCGTATCGTCAAACCCCCCCCCTGGCTCATCCCATCCTACAGGTCCACGGCTGGGAAGCTCTTGAAAGCCGCCTCGTGCGGGAGCACCTTTGGCGTCGGCAGCGCGTCCCCATCCATCGGCGGCGTTCCCCCACCCTGGAGCGGCAGCACCCGGAGAAGACGGGGCATTCCACCCAGCGCCGGGTGCAGGAGCCGGAACCTGAGCTTGTCCCCATCCCGGTTGAGCAGGTGCCTGAGCTTGTCCCCATCCCGGTTGAGCCGGTGCCTGAGCTTGTCCCCATCCCGGTTGAGCCGGAGCCTGAGCTTGTCCCCATCCCGGTTGAGCAGGTGACGAAGGTGCATTCCAGGCGGGCATGGCGTTTTGAGGTGCGGGAGCGCCTCCCCACTCGGCGCCGCTGGTCCGGGGATCTCGCCAGCCGTTGGAGGAGGGCTCCATGCGGGGGTCGGGCCAGCCGAGAGGGCTTTGGGGTTCGGGAGCGCGAGGATTGGGCCAGCCACCGGCGCGTGGATCGGCGGCGGGATTTGGCTCGGCCCCCCAACCGGGAGCAGCAGCGGCACTGGGAGCCGGAGCGGAAGCAGCTTGTCGGCTCTTGGGTCGCAGCACCTGGGTATGTTCGGGCAGTGGGGCGGGCTGGGCGGCGGCTCCGAGCTCGACGACCACCTGGAGCTGAGGTCCATCTTCACCCAGCGACACCATATCACCTGCCGCGATGCGTACCGAACCACGCACGGCCACACCTTTTAAGAATGTGCCGTTGCGGGAGTCGAGATCCGTCAGGTAAATGCCATCGGGGCGGAGGCTGATCTGGGCATGTCGTCGGCCCACCACCCGGTCGCGTTCGGGATCGAAGACGATCTCACAGCCGGGATCACGCCCGAGGGTGACCACCGAAGGCGCGGGTTTGAGCGGAAACCGTCGTCCCGCCAGCGAGCTCTTGGCCACAAAAACCAGGGTGGCTTGAGGAGTCGGCGGTTGAGACGGTCCAGGAGGAGGCCATTGAGTGGGATCGTTGAAGTTCACGGTACGCCTCGCTTGTCGCCTTAGCGCGCCAGCCGCGCCATATAGTCAATGACATCGATGCGGGAGATGATCGAGGAGACTTCTTTGCCTTCGAGCACCAATGCCACACGAGCTCGTCCGAAAAGGTCGGAGAGCACAGAGATAGAGGTATCGGGATCGACCACACAATAATTGCCTTCCACCAGCCCATCGATGACGTCGTTGGTGGCGGCGGGGCGCTCCAGCAGGCGCTCCAGCACTTTTTTCTCGTTGATGATGCCCACCACCTGCCCGTCTTCGTTGGTGACGGGGAACTGGGAGTAGTCATACTGTTTCATGCGTGCGACAATTTCGCCCAGGGTCTCTCCTTTTTTGGCAGTGACCACGGGGTGGCTCGAGCGCGCGACCGTCAGATCACGCACGCGCCCGAGGCGGATTTCGGGCTCGAGGAAGCGGTTTTCGCGCATCCAGCCGTCATCGAAGATCTTGGACAGGTAGCGGGCGGCGCTGTCGGGCAGGATCACCAGGATACGCAAGGCTTCATCGCGGAGCTGAGCATACTTAACGGCACCTGCCACGGCTGCACCGCAGGAACCTCCACAGAAGATGCCTTCTTCGCGCACGAGCGCCCGGGTCATGGCGAACGATTCTTTATCGTTGACCCGCACCACTTCATCGACATAAGCAAAGTTCATGGTGGAGGGCAAAAAGTCTTCGCCGATGCCTTCTACTTTATAAGAGTAGGCGTCGGTCATGGCACCGGTCTTAAAATAGTCGTAATAGAGGGAGCCGACGGGGTCTACACCGACCACCTTGATGTCGGGATTTTTTTCTTTGAGGTAGCGACCAATCCCGCTGATGGTGCCTCCGGTGCCCATGCCACAGACGAGCACATCGAGCTGGCCGTCGAGCTGATCCCAGATCTCGGGCCCGGTGGAGTGATAGTGGGCTTCGGGATTTTGGGGGTTATGGTACTGGTTGGCGTAGAACGCGCCGGGGGTTTCCTGAGCGATCTTACGGGAGACACAATAATAGGAGCGGGGATCCTCGGGCTCCACGGCGGTGGGGGTGATCACCACCTGGGCTCCGAAGGCGCGCAGCGCACGGATTTTTTCTTCCGACATCTTGTCCGGCATGACAAAGATGCACTTATAACCTTTCGCAGCGGCCACCATCGCCAGACCCATGCCGGTATTGCCGGAGGTCGCTTCGACAATGGTGCCTCCGGGCTTGAGCAATCCCGATTTTTCGGCATCTTCGATGATGCGCAGCGCGATGCGATCTTTCACCGACCCTGCGGGATTGAGATACTCCAGCTTGACCATCACCGTGGCTTTCAGACTAGGTGTCACACGATTGAGCTTTACGACAGGCGTCTCACCAATCGCATTCAGAACGGTATCATAGACTCGCTTCATAAGGATTCCCTTCATGCGGTTGCTGCGTTGGGACACATTCTGACGTCGTGTCACGCCGATGTCAATTTTTTCTGCCGTTGAGAAGGGAGACGGGGTCGAGAGAGCAGGTGGGTCCGCTGGGTGAATTCTCCGCCCATGCCGGTTTGCATGCCTTCATATCTTCTATCAAAAGTTCATCTCAACGACGTATCCCGTCCCACTCCCTTCCTACCGGGAAACGCATTGCACCGCCCTGTCATCCGTGCTATCCTTTCACCATTCTGGAATGTCTTAGGGCATTCTTATCTTCAATTCCCATCCAGTTGGCTCGATAATTGCCCATGTCCATCTGGCTCACCGCACGATTCATGCGAAAAGGCAACTATCTCAACGGGAGTTTTATCAAACTTCCCGATGTGGATGGTTATATCAACAGCCTCAATCCGGGCGATCAGCACGATACGCTGGGCCGCTTCCCTTTTTCTGAGACGGGAGCGGACATCGCGGTCGGCTGTGCTCGTGCGGCCTTGCCCGGCTGGCATCGCGCTACGTCAGAGTCTCGTCGAGCGGCGCTCATGCGCTTCAAGACGCAGCTCGAGACCAGCGTGGAGCAGCTCAGCGTCTACTTGACGCGAGAAACGGGCAAACCCTTCTGGGAATCCCGCTCCGAGGTCAACACCACCATTCGGCGGCTCGAAGTGACCCTCGAGCAATCGGCGCGTGAGCTTGAAGCTTGGCGCTCGAACGAGATCGAAGGGGGTTGTGAGTTCCATCCTCGGGGGGTCGTGGCGGTGTTGGGCTCGTTCAGCATGCCCTTGCTGGATGCCTGTGCCCATATTCTTCCGGCGTTGCTGGCCGGAAACACGGTGGTCTTTAAGCCCTCCAAGTATACCCCGGCGGTGGGTCAGCTCATCGCCGAGATGATCGACCGTGCGCGTCTCCCCCGAGGGGTGTTCAGCTTGGTGCAAGGCAATGGGGCCACCGTCGGTAAACGACTGGTCACACATCCTGATGTGGATGCCATCCACCTTGAAGGCTCCATTGACACGGGCTTGGAGATCAAGCAGCTCACCCTTCAGCAGCCGTGGAAGCGCCTCGTGCTCAACACCTGTGGCCGTGGCACCTCGGTTGTCATGGAGGACGCGGACCTCGACAAAGCGGTCCATGAAGTGGTGAAGGGTGCTTTTATCTCGGCGGGACAGCGGCGTTCTTCCTGCGCGCGGGTGATTGTAACCGCGCCGGTGGCGGAGCGTTTTACCGCTCGGCTTCAGCAGGTGATGAAGCGCATCGTGGTGGGATATGGGCTCACCCAAGACGTCTTCTGCGGACCTCTCATCTCGGAGAAGTATCGCAAAGTCTACTTGGCGTATGTCGAAGGCATGGGGCAAGAAGGTCACGATGTGCTGGTGCAGGGTCAGCGGCTGGACCTGCCTTCCGGTGGTTTTTTTGTCTCCCCCACCCTCGTGGAGGTCAACCCTTCTCTCAAGCGGGAGATGCCTTCGTCTGAGTTCATCGTCGGTCCTGCCCTCGAGCTGATGGTGGCCGACGATTTTGAGCATGCCGTGGCCCTCCACAACCAGAGCCGCTTGGGGTTGGTCACCTCACTCTTCACGCACCGTCCCGAATACATCCGAGAGAGCCGGTATGCATTCCGCGTCGGAGCCATCAACATCAACCTGTCTACCATCATTTTTGCGGGTAAGCTGCCGCTCGAAGGTCAAGGCGCTTCTGGAAATGGCCAGCCGGGAGGGCTCTTCAGCCTGCGCACGGTGAGTTATCCTCAAGCGTGGCTGGAAGATACCTCGACCTTTGACCCTGCCAATGTGATGCCGGGGCTCTCTTGGCCCACACAGCCGCCGCAAGACGATGCACCGACCCGCATTCTTCCTGCGATACAGGATCAGGACGATGAGCTGGGGGATATGACGGTCTCAGACCTGTTGATTCCCCAAGATGAAGACGCGATGGCCTCTCTCCCGGTTTCGTTGGTGCCCCCTCCGGCACCCGGAATGCCTCCGCTGCCTTTTGTGCCGACACCTCCGCTGGCCGTCGCCGCGCCTCAGCCCTTTCGTCCGATGGCCGTGGATTTACGCTCAGCCGCTCCTGCGACGGCCCCTGCGCATAAGGCGGAGGAGCAGACGCCGGTGGTTCGTGCTGCCGAGGAACTTCAGCTTCCGCCGCTGGGCTCAGATGACGACGAGACGCCGACCGACGAGGAGACCTTGGAGCTGCCGCCCACACTTCCTCCGTTGCCGGATTTTGATACTGAAGCGTTGGGCATCAGCGACATGCCCACCATTCAGCTTCATCCAGAGCCGCTGCATCATCATCCGCAGCAGCCCCGGGTGGTGATCAACGCGGGTGCCGGTCGTCCTCCGGTCATTGATGAAGATGAGATCACCCCACCGATGGGGATGGCCCCCATCCGCTGACGCTTGTTTCTGCGCTGAAGACGCCCCCACTCGGGAAGACGTCCTCCCCTCTGTTGAAGACGCCCTCCCCGCTGTCGCAGACGCAACCGCTTGAGAAGACGCCCTCCCTTGATGTTTCGCTCCTCCCATGAGCGTACAGTGTCACCGAGTGACGCTCCTCACTCTTTTGAGTTCAGCTTCCAATCATATTCTTGAAACTGGAGACGAGTGCTGGTCTTGAGCACCCTCTGTACGTCGGCGACTCCCACGTAGCGGCTAAGATAAGCCAACACCGCACTGTGCTCGAGGGAGATCCCGGGGCGCGGCTGCTGCACACCCGAGACTTTGACAAAATCTGCTGCGAACCACTCAAAGATCTTGGAAGGTTTGACGATGCCTGCGCGCACATCCACCTGGAGCCCCGCCGGAGATCGAATAAACTGCTGAGCGGCCTGCTCGAGCTGCGTTTCGAGCTGAGCGGCGGTAAAAGCACGGGCGACCAGGGGCGGACAGCTCAAGGCGGCACAGTTGAGGGCAAAATGAATCCGAGGCTCCTGAAAACGGGGACGGATGATCTTGTTCTCCAGGTCGTCCAAGCTGAGGGTCTGACCGGTGAGCTCCAACATCGGACGTTTAAAGACGTTGGGGAGGTCCATGATGGACTTGATGGGGTAAGCGTCAACCACGGCCTTGAGCACGCCCGCATTATAAGCATTGAGATAAAAAGCGAGCTGTTCGTCACGAGAGAGCTGAGCCAGGCGAGCGCCTGAGACGCCCGCGAGGGCCTTGAGATAGGCGTCGAGGGCCGAACGACGCTGCTGGAGTGCGGCATAATCCACGCGGCCTTTCACGACGGTGGCTTGAAGCAGCTCGTCGAGTGTCCCGTGTGAGACCGGCGTCACCTGAAGGGAGGTGGCAGGCCGTGGGGGAGGCTCCGAGGCGCCGACGGGTTGCCCCAGACAGAGGCTGAGCCACAACATTCCCGTGATGCGCGCGAGCGTGGGCAGGCGCAAGAGAGGGTGACGAGAGAACGTGGGGG
>JBJTQF010000125.1:0-12950 GCA_046075485.1 Myxococcota bacterium
ACCCGCGCCGCTGACACCCGCGCCGTAGAGACCCTCCTTCGTCGCCAAGCGCCTCACATCTCTCATGAGCTGGCCACCATCTGCGCCACCGCGCTTCAGCCTGAGCACACCGCCCGGTATCCGAGTGCAGAGCAGCTCGCCTTAGAGCTGGAGCGTTACCTTCGAGGTGAGCCGGTGTTGGCCACTCGGCCTGGGCTCTACCGGAGCCTTCGGTGGCAGGCGACCCGTCACCGTACCCTGCTGCTGGCGCTTGGGTGGAGCTTGCTGCTCTTTGCTGTGGTGGGGCTGGGGGGTGAGTTATGGCGGCTCCACGAGCGTATGCGGGAGGCTCAGCACATCGAACAAGAAGCTCAGGAGCGTCTCGAGGTGCTTCAAGAGCAGCTCACCCCGCTGCTGACCCCTGCTCGATATGCGCAAGTGGATCAGCTTCTTTCAACTTTTGTGCAACATCCGAACTTAAGAGGCACCCGAGCCATTCCCCAGGCCCTGCTCTGGACGGCGGAGTCTTATTTACAGCATCAAGCCTATGATCGGAGCTTGCCGCTGCTGATTCAAGCCTACAGCGTCTCAGAACATCCAGAGGAGCAGACCCGTGCATTGTTGGGTCTGTCTCTGGCCTATCAGCGGCTGGGACGCGAAGCCCCGTTGGTGGAAGTGGATGAGCTGCTGCATCGCCGGTTCCCCCAAGTTTTGCTAAAGCTAGAAGCCCGCTCTCACCGAGTGGCCATCGCCGCTCACACCTGGGACACCGAAGCCCTCCAAGTAGAGAGTGGCCGAGTGCCGGAGCTGGTGAGCCTCTGGAAGCAGCTCGGCAAGACCTCCGACACAGGGCAACATCTGAGTGAAGCCGTCGCGTTGAGCCAGAGCTCTTTTTTCCCGTGGGTGCCCTGGGATCAGAGTCGCCCGAGTGTGCGCACCTGGCAGCCTGCGCTTGGCACCTCCATGCCACCGCTGCCGGGACGACAGCTCGCGTTGCCGCCCGGCTTGAAGAGCATCAACACGGTGCTGACCCTCAAGTCTCTCAACGGCGTTGAGCGTCTCCTGGCACAATTTGATACGCAGGAGGCACCCTGGAAGTTTAAGCTGGGCTATTTTACGGTGCAGGATCATCAGCTCCAGCTTGAGCAACGTTTTGATCTGCCAGGGACACTCTCGGCCACCCTTGCGGATTTGAACAACGATGGGATCGAAGAGATCTACGTGGCGACTCACCGTCGGCTGCTGCGGCTGAAGCCCGGTCCAGACGGGAAGTGGGTGATGGACGAGCCCCATCCTGCCACCAACCAAGCGAACTCCGAGGTCCGAGCGGTGATGGCAGCCGATCTCGATGCCGATGGCCGAACGGAGCTGGTGGTGGGTCTTGACGGATGGACGGCCTACGACGTGCGGATCTTTCGGCAGGATCCGCTCTCCGACGCCCTGAAGCTGGTGACGTGGCGACGCATGGGTGCGGTGGGATATCTGACCCCTTATCCACGCGCCAACCAGCGCCAGGATCTTCTGGTCACCCTTCACGCCCCCCTGCGTGACCGGGAGAGTTTTCCAGCAGAAGCGCCAGAAGGACTTCCCGCCGGGCACTATCTGCTGCGTTTTCAAGACGATGCGCTGAAGGTTGAGCAGTACTTGCCACTTCCGCGCCCTGGGCTTGCCGCCGGTCGCCCGATGGTGGGAGATGTGACAGGAGATGGACTGCCCGATGTCGTGGGGTGGTCCTGGGACCGCAAAACCACCCATGCGGCACGCTCGGAGAGTGTGCGCCTTCACGTGGCCGTCGCTCAGCCGGACGGTGGTTTTGTGGGGGCCTCACTTCCATACCTGATGCCCTTGGAGCTGCGGGAGCTTGATCGCGACACCCCTTTAGAGCTGGTGGTCATCGAAGCGCGTTCTCGTCGCCTGCTCTTGTTGGGCGTGGGGAATCAGCCGCTGTCGGCGCTGGCCCAGCAGCTTCTGCCCTCACCGGCGCGAGCACCCCAGCCTTCGCCTGACACCCCTCCGGCTGTCGCGCGGGTCTTGGATGTGCTCGCTTTTTCTCAGGGAGACCTGAGTGATCAGGTCTTGCAGAGCCTACGTCTGGCCGATCTCCCTCCCAGTCAGCTTGCGAAGGCTTATGTTGCAGCCGCCGAGAACTTCTTGAGCGCCCGGGTTCTCCCCACCGCTGCCCACTACTTTGAAGAAGCAGCCCGTCTTGATCCCAGCCTGTGGATGGAACAAGAAAAAGCCGCTGCGCTCTGGCAGGAGCTCCATGAACATCAGAACGCGGTCAACGCCCTCCTGGTGCTTCAGCGGCTGCGTCCTGCTTCCTTTCAGCGGCCTCCCTCCGATCAGACCGCTCCCCATCAGAATGCACTCGACCTGGAGCGTGCGTGGCTGGAGCTTCCCCGCCATGAGCTGAAGCTGGGGAAGGAGCCTCATGCCGCCTGGCAGTTCCGTGCTCCTGCCCTGCTCAAGCTCGATCCCCATCTCGACGCGCTGCATCTCTGGAGTGTCCCGCAGGATCGGGAGCTGCTCGTCCTGCCTTTTGAGTGGAACAAGAACCTGCTGAGCCTGGAGCTCGACGCCAAGGTGCTCACGGCGGAGTGGGCATCTACAGGGGTTCTGGGCATTCGCCGAAAGGACGCCCCCGCTCAGGAGCCGCTGCTCATCCTCTCCATGGGGGCGCAGGGGGGCGCGCAGAACATGGGACTGGAGCTGAGTGCCACGATCAGCGGCAGATCGGTGGCCAGTACGCGCTTGCCCCTGACCTCTCTCGAAGGACCACTGCTGAGCTTGCGGCTGGAGCTGGAGGCAGGTCAACGTTCGTTGTATCTGAGTGTCAACGATCAGCGGATACATCATGAAAACCTGCTCACCTTTCCGGCAGAGAAGGGCACCTACGAGCTCTTTTGGGCCAGCCGTTCTTCTCCTTGGTCCGAAGGTGCTCTCATGGAGACCTTACTCTCGCGTGTGGTGCTCCGGGGTGCGGAGCCGGTGGTGGTGGCACCGCCGGAGCATCAGCCCTTTAACCGGCTGGCCATACACTTCTTGAAAGAAGAGTATGCCCTGGCCCTGCGCTTTGCCTCCAGCCCTCAGCTCCGGGGAGAGCCTCGCCTGGAGGGGCTCAAGACCCTCTTGGGCTGTCATCTCAGCCCAACTCAGGACTGCGTCTCTCAACTGACTGCATATTTCTCTCGAGTGCCGTTGCATGGCGCTGTCAGTGACAGTGTGATCCGTATGCAGCTTCGCCAGAATGCCGCCACCCTCTTCCCGCTGCTGCTGCGTACCCGGGGTTGGGAGGCCCTCGAGCTGATGGCCCGCTTATGGCGTGATGTGGCTCGAGCCCACGCCGACGAGCGCAGTCTCCAGCTTCAGCATGCGGTGGGCCTTCAAGCCCTCGACCAGTGGCATGAAAAACCGACTCGCCTGAGTCAATGTGAGGCTTATGGCCAGCTCGTGCTGATGCAGCTTCGTGCGCTGGAGTCCTTGAGCCAGCCGATCATGGCGCAGCAGGTGCTCTTGGGTCGGATGCATGCTCTCCACGGGTGTCAGAACATGGGGGGCCCTGAGAACGAGCGGCTTCAGGTGCGTGCTTTGATGGCACAGCTCGAGCTCAAGCTGGCCATTTTGTATGCATCCCTGGGAAGTGAGCAGCCGATGCTGGACGCTCTCAAGCGTGCTTTGGCGCTCGCCCCTGCGCCGGAGGTCATGGCGGCGGATGCAGCCGCGCATCCTGAGCTGAGTCGGCGGCTCTCCGATCCAAAAGTGGCCGCATTGCTGCCGGAATTCCATTATCATCTTCCAGCACGTCAGTTGACCTACCTGATCCCCTAACGGGGAGGTAGGCCGAGCCAAAACCGTAGGGAGCCGCGCCTGCCTGTCGGAATTCAGGCCGTGGAGGGCGTTTCCCCCCTGAGCTGCATGTGAAATCCCCTGCTTAACCTTTGGGAGTGTGGATGCGGACGCTGTTGACCGGAGCAAATGGGCTGATTGGTGCCAACTTGGTGCGGGACTTGCTCTCACAAGGGCAGCAGGTGCGGGTCTATCTGCGCAGCGCGGGGCCTCATCCCACCCTGGAGGGCTTGCCGGTGGAGAAGGTGATCGGCACCCTCAAGGATCGTAAGACCCTCACCCGGGCGCTGGAGGGGTGTGACGGGGTGTATCATCTGGCCGGTGCTTACGAGACGGGCGCCCTGGCCTTCGCGCGCATGTACGAATGTTTTATCAAAGGAACGGAGACGGTCGCCGAGGCCATGCTCGACGTCTGTGTGCAGCGTCTGGTCTTATGTTCCTCCTCGATCACCTTGCCTTTTGGAGACAAACATCATCCGGCGCGTGAAGACGATCTGGATCCGTTTGGAGCAGCGGGGCCTCCTTATCCGGGCGCGTTGAAGGCATATTATGACCTCCGCATCCAGCAGGAGGCGCTGGGACGGCGCTATCTCGACCGGGGCCTGGAGGTGGTGATCGTCAACCCTGACTTTGTGCTCGGTGCTTACGACAGCAAGCCTTCATCTGGCGCGATCATCTTACAAGTGGCCCGTATGCCCTGGCTGCCGGTGGTGCCTCCGGGAGGCAAGAGCTTCATACACGCGCGCGCCTGTGCGGAAGGCCATCGGCTGGCCTTCGAGCGAGGCCGTCCGGGCGAGCGGTATTTGTTGGGCGATCACAACTTGAGTTATCTGGAAGCCCTGCGGGAGATCGCCGAGGTGGTGGGCCGTCCACGTCCTCGCCGGAGCCTCCCGGTGGAGCTGATGGGGGTTGCCGGAGGGCTCGAGAAGCTGGTGGCGAGCTGGCTTCCGGCTGGGAAAGATCTCTCCGCACGGCTGGGCTCCACCTTTATCGGGCGGTATCGTTCTCCAGAAAAGGCCCGCCGAGAGCTGGGTCTGCGTTCGGTTCCTTTTCGAGACGCTGTTGAGGAGGCATGGGACTGGTTTCAAGCGCAAGGATATACGCGCCCTCGCACGTCATCTCCTGTCACATAAAGAAGGACTTGCATGAGCACCTCTCTCAGCGCCCTCATGGACGAGGTGGGGCTGAATACCCTGGTGGATCAGTTTTTAGCGCGGGTGCGGTATGTGCCGGATCGGGCGCAGCTCCCGAAGTTTTTGGATCCGGCTCGCCTGCACGATGCGCGGGTGGGAGTGCCGGAGCCTCCGCCGCTGCATGTGCGCTGGGAGACACCGACGGCATTTCATCAGGGCACGCGGCGGCTGCTGCGTTTTGAGTCTCCGGTGGCGACTCCATTTCCCGAAGACCGCGCCGGTGTGGCGGAGCTTTTTTCTCCGGCGGGTGAGGCGTGGGGCACGGTGATGATGGTGCATGGGGGGCTCTTGGGGGTCCAGCCGAGTGGTGCGGACCTGCGACCGTATCTGCGCTGGGCCCTGGCCCTCAACCGAGTGGGGTTGCGTATGCTCTTGCCGCGCCTGCCTCGCCATCTGGAGCGAACACCCGCCGGTGCTTTTTCTGGCGAGCGTTTTTTGTCTGGCAACCTGCTGGAGACCATCGACGCCTTGCAGCAGGGTGCTCATGAGCTGGAGGGTCTGATCCACACGCTGCTCGACGAGGGGCTTGGTCCGGTGGGACTGGTGGGGATGAGCTTGGGAGGGCTGACCAGCATTCAGCTCTTGGCGGTGGAGGAGCGGCTCTCGGCGGCGATGCTGCTGAGCCCGGTGCCCGATGCCGCTCGTTCGGTGTTTGACTCGGTGATTGGCAAGACCATCAAACACGACTGGCAGGCGGGAGGCATGAGCCGAGCAGACCTCGAGGCGGTTTTTGCCAGCCTCTCCCCGGCGTATCGGGTGCCGAAGCTGCCGTCCGAGGCGCTGCTCCTGGTGGGCGGCCAGGAAGATGAAGTGGTGCGGCTGGAGGACGTGCAGCGGATGGGCCAGCACTGGGGAGTGGAGGTGTGGGCCGAAGCCTCCGGGCACTTGGGCTTGATCACCCAGAATGGGCTGCGTGCGAAGGGCGTCTCCTGGCTGGTGGCACAGTTGAGGCGGGCGACATAGGGGGATGGAGGGCCTGTCGCCGTCATCCTGTCACCGTCATCCAGTCACCGATGTGTCCGAGACATTCTTATCACTGCGTTACTTTCTGATATAACCCAATAAAATCACGAAAGATTCCAACTTAGCCTGTATTGCATTGCTTCCCTGTAAGGATGTTCATTTTACAGACGGCTACTATGCTGTCCGTTGTTCATCCCTTTAAGGAGGTTCAAGATATGCTTCGACGCTCCAGCCATTATGTGCTCGGCACCTTGCTGAGCTTGTGTGTGGTGGCCTGTCAAGACAGTCCATCCGAAACGCCCACGGTGACCCCTGACCCCAACGTAAACACCGTCGAAGTGCCGACGGAGCCTGCACCCGAGTCTCCTGCGCCTGAGTCTCCTGCACCCGAGTCTCCTGCACCCGAGTCTCCTGCGCCTGAGTCTCCTGCGCCTGAGTCTCCTGCGCCCGAGTCTCCGACCCCAGAAGATCCACACCTGGAGACCCCGGTGCCCGGCACACCGACCCCGACCCCGACTCCGAACCCGACTCCGACACCGACTCCGACGCCGACCCCGGTGCCCGAAGAGCCCACCCCGGAGCCTTCGCCCACCGCGCCCACCTGGTATCGGGATCTCGACCAAGACGGCTTCGGAGACCCCACCGTGAGCAAGCGGGCCGATCTCCAGCCTGCGGGATACGTGGCCGACAACACCGACTGCAACGACGACGATCCCGACACCTATCCGGGTGCCACCGAGATCAACGACGGCAGCGGTGCAGACAACAACTGCTCGGGCGACTGCGACGAGGGCTTCAGCCCCTATTATCCCGACCGGGATCTCGACGGTTATGGGAGCGCCAGCACCTGGGTCTGTCAGGCCAAGGTGGGTTATGTGGACAACAACACCGACTGCAACGACAACAACCCCAGCATCTATCCGGGAGCACTGGATCTCAACGGCGACGGCATCGACTCGAGCTGTGATCGTCAAGATGATAATGCGCCCAGCGTGGGCCTGCTCACCAGCACCTTCGTGAACATCCGTCAAGCGGTGGAAGCCGCACCCGCTGGGTGTGTGGTCTGGGTCGGTCCAGGGGTCTACAACGAAAACATGCTGACCTTCAACGGCAAGGCCATCACCCTACGCTCCAGCGAAGGACCGCAGAACACGGTCATCGAAGGCCAGAGCACTCAGACCATCCTCTATTTCATCAAAGGGGAGACGCCTGAAGCGGTGCTGCACGGCTTTACGCTCCAGCATGGCAAGGCCAGCCCCTGGCCGCTCAACGCCTCGCCGAGCTATCGGATGGGGGGTGCGGTGTACGTCGAAAACAGCAGTCCCACCCTTCGCCAGCTTAAGATCACCGACTCCACCGGAGACTTTGGCGCAGCCCTCGCCTTCGTGATCTCCAAGAGCCGCCTGGAGAAGCTGGTCCTGCAAGGCAATACCGCCAGTGCTCAAGGCGGAGGCATCTACGCGGTGAACTCGTCCTTGACCCTCGACCAGCTCGTGATCCGCCGCAACGTGAGCGGAGAAGCGGGTGGCATCATGCTGCTGCGCTCAGCGGGGAGCTGGCGCTCGGTGCTGCTCGAGGAAAATGTGGGCCAGAACTACGCTTCCCGAGGTGGTGGTGCTGTCCTGGATGGCAGCGCCCCCAGCCTCAGCCGGGTGAGTTTTATCGGCAATCGTTTGACCGGCACGGGCTCCGCCAATGGAGGAGGGCTCTATGTGTCAAAGGCGGCCCCCAGCTTGGCGGATGTGGTCTTCACCCGCAATACGGCGTCGGATGGTGCTGGGGTCTACTTGACGGAAGCCAATCCGCTCTTTCATCAGGTGACGGTGGCGCAGAACGTCGCCCTGAGAGGGGGTGGAGGACTGGTGCTCAACCTCTCCAACCCCAAGCTGAGTTATGTGCATCTGACCGGCAATCGTTCGTCTTACGGCGGTGGATTGGCCCTCACCAACGCCAGCGTGAGCCTCGAGCATGCCACTTTGACCGGAAATGTGGCCACCTATGGCGGGGCCCTCTCGTTGTATCAGTCGCAGGCGATGCTCAAGAGCAGCATCTTGGCGTACAACCAGGCCGAAAAAGGAGGCAACCTCTACCGCTACGACAACGAAACCACCCCTTCGACGGTGACGGCGAGCTTCAGCAACCTTTACAACCCGGCTTCTCTGGGCGATGATACCGTCTCACCGAGCAGCGGAGCCACCCGGCTGGAGCCTGGATTCCTGCGTTACGCCGATCTAAATGGAGCGGCCTGCACGCCCTCCAGCACTGCCCAGTGTTGGCCTGCGGATTTGCATCTGGCGCTCAGCTCGCCCTTGATCGACGTGGGAGATCCGACGGAGCTGGATAAGGACGGCTCTCCAGCCGATGTGGGCTTCTATGGGGGCCCTGGTGGAGCCCTCCGCGATCAAGATCGAGACGGCGCTTTTGACTACTTCTGGCCCGGAGAGCAGGCCGATGCCCCCACAGGCTTCGACCCCTCTGCCTGGGATTGTGATGACCTCAACGCCGATGTGCAGCAGTGTGACTGAGCCGCTTGCCTGCCTCGGCAGGAGCTGAGAGATGGCATTCCTTCGACTGATCTCCGCCTCTGAGTTTCTCAAAATGCCCTGGAAAAATGGAAAAGGGGTGACCCGCGAGCTGGGCATCTATCCGCCTCGGTTTGGGGTTGGGCTCTCGAGCTTTGAGTGGCGCATCAGCATCGCCGCCGTGCCCGAAGACGGTCCCTTCTCCCGTTTTGAAGGGTACGACCGGCAGATCCTGGTGCTGGAGGGCCACGGCATGACCCTCCGCCATCCCACCATCGGAGAAGAACACAGCCTCAAGCCGCTCGAACCCTACGCCTTTTCCGGTGACATTGAGACGGTGGGGCGTCTCCACGCGGGACCGGTGGAGGACTTTAACGTGATGACCCGCCAGGGCGCTTGGCAAAGTCGAGTGGAAGTGCTTCGCGCGGGCACACACACCCGCGAGAGCACCAAGACCTGCTGGGTCTACATTCAGGCCGGTATGGCGGTGCTCGAGGAGCCGGTGCTGGTGGCCTCCGCTCCGCCGCACAACCCGAGTGGCGGGAAGTCAGCGGAGCAGCCCATGCGCATCCCCGCCGGTGCCGCGCTGATGCTGGCGGAAGCAGAAGGCATCACGTTTCGGCTGAGGCTGTTGGAAGGCAGCGCAGCGGTGCTGGTCTGGCTGGAACGGCTCGAGGAGGGCAGCTTCGCCTGAAGGCTGGTTCAGTCTCAGAGAGGCTTTACGGAAGCAAACAAAAGGATGAGAAGGCGGGAAGTCGGGAGGAAGGCGGGAAGTCGGGGAGAAAAGGCCACAGACGTCCGCCGCGCCTGTTACTGCTTGACCACCCCGGCATTGCCGTTGGGTGCGAGGCGGTAGGTATCGAAGTTGTACTTCACCACCCCGGTCACATCGAGCACATCTCCCGCCACCGGCACATAGTCCACGTTGAGGTTGTACTCATCGACCACGATGGCATCCCCGGAGGCGTCGGCGATGGTCCACAGCTCCGTGCGCGTGCAGGCACCCGATGCAAGCTCAACCTCCATATTGGGCAACTTGACGAGCAGGCTCACGTAGGGCTCGAGCTCGGCGTCGCTGCCCGTGGCACATGCATCTGGGTGCGAGAAGATGTCCAGATCGGAGATCTGCACCGGGCTGGGCACTCCCACTTTGGCCTGGTCGATGGTGACGTTGCCTTTTTCCACTTCTTTATAGATCGAGAGCTCCCGCAGGCCCTTGTAGGTCAAGAAGACACCGGTCACTGAGACCAAATCACCGGGTTTTGCGCCCGCAGTTTGCGCTTTTTTGTTCGGGTCATAGACGTAGAGACCGGCCCACTCACCGCCCGCTTCGTCCTGGAACCAGAAATTTCCGGCGCTGTCCATGACGGTGAGCACGCCCGTGAGGGTCACCACCGTGTAATCGGCGAGAGGCTTCTGGTTCACATCCTGGATGGTGAGGTCATCGGGGAGTGGCGTGGGTGTCGGTGTGGGCTCCTGGCCCGAGATGATATCCACCTCGGTGGGCAGGATCTTGTACTTCCCCTGGTTGTTGAAGCTGGTATAAAACAGCACACCCGTGGGTTTGATCACATCGTCGAGCTGAGGGGTATAACCTGGGTTATTATCGTCATCCGCCAGGATCTTATTGCCGTCGCTGTCCGAGAGCTCATACAGTCCGTACTGCGGATCATCACCACACGCGCCCTCGCCGGTGGTGACGGTCACTTCCGGCAGCGCCAGATAGACCCCCATATAGGGCTCAAAGTCGGCGTCGAGGCTGGCATTACATACATCGCTGACCTTCAGATCGCTCAGATCCTTCAGCGAGACGGCTGGAGGCAGGCCCTTATCCGCGTCGAGCAGCGAGACCGCGCCGTCATCGGCATAGATTACCACTTCTCGGACGCCATAATAGATCGTGTACACGCCGGTGACTTCGACCTCTGCACCGGGCTTGATCCCGGCGGTGGTGCCCTTCTTGGCGTACTCGTCGAAGATGTAGATGCCCGAGTAGGGGCCTCCTTCGGCGGTGGAGATCCAGAAGCTGCCTTTGTAGTTGATGGCCGTCACGATGCCACGCACCGTCACCACCGTCTTATCGGCCACCAGACCCTGGTTGAGGTCGTTGATGGTGGTGCCACCCGTGGAGGGAGTGGCCGTGGGGGTCACATTGGGATTGGGCGAATCAGAAGGGGTGGGCGAGTCGGTGTCATCGTCTCCGGTGGTGCCGGTGGTACAACCCACCGCCGAGAGACTGAGCACGGTCACAAACGCCAGCGATGTGCCAGAGAGCCAAGAGAGGGATTTCTGCTTCGTCATGTCATGCCTCGAAAGAAAGAACCGCCAAAGAGAACCGCCAGAAAGACCTGCCAGAAAAGGGCTAAAAAACCGCCGAAGCGCATCGGCAGTGTTTTGAGCGTCAGCGATAACAGATCACCATCAACCCGTTATATGCGACAGCCTGCTGCAACGCCATTGTGGCGTGTTCCAAGTAAGCAGCCGCTGTCTCGCGGCTATACGTGTCGTGAGGGCCCCAGAAGCCAGCCAAGAGCTTATCCAGCCCTTGTTTTGCCTTGAGCTTTTCCAGGGTGCCGAGGGCCTTTTGAGACTCCTGGGCCGTCAAGAAGAGTTTGTCGAAGTGTTGGCTGATGCGGTCGTGAAACCACTCGTAGAAGCTCTCGGCGGGTTCTCCGGCGTCATCATCCAGCTCCAGAGCCCAGCGGTAGGCTTTGGCGAGGGTGGCGGCGAAGCGGTCATACGCAGAGTTTTCGACGTCGTCGAGAACGTCTTCCTGCTCCATTTCGTCCACTAGTTTTTCCAGCTCGGGGGCAAGGGCTGGATCTACCACATAAAACGTCACGCTCATGCGCGCTCCTTCCATACGGCAACGTTCCGGCCAATTATCCGGCCAGACCGGTGCCTGCTGCTAAACCCGCATGTGATTAGCTGGTCCTGCGCCATAAGTCAAGGAGAGCCACTCCGCAGCAGGTCGATCATGGGATCGCTCCCAAGCTGTCATTTTTTTGTGACAGCGCGTGCTCTCCGATAAGATCTTGCTGGTGTTTGTTCCTCAATCGGACAAATTTTGGCCGACCTCATCCGCCACACGCATCGATGGTGACACGCCCATTTGGATGTCTCTATACTACATTTGAAACGAGCCACCCTTCTCCAGAATGTCCTGCCGAGTCGGCTGTTCGTTTTGCACCGTCTTTTGTGTTCATCGGGAGGTCTCATGTCCACACGGCACTCCATGTTCTCGAAGCTGACACCTGCTCTGCTCACCGGCCTGTTGGTGGGAGGGGGACTGCTCGGCGCCGGTTTGATGGTCCAGAGTGAGCCTGTTCAAGCCTATTCGGGGATGGTTCAGCCCGGCCCCGGTCAGCGCGATGAGTCCCTGCGCGCCGACGTGAAGCTCGTGCCCAGTGCTCAGGGCCTGCGGGCGGACCTGACCCTGACCAACGTCAGCCGTCAGCCTCTCAAGCTGGTGAGCTGGTACGTGCCCGGGCCTGAGCTGGAAGACGATCTTTTCCTGGTGGACATCAACGGTGAGCCTGCGGCGTATCTCGGTGCGCATTACAAACGCTCCGCCGTCACCGAGCGCGAGCTGCTCACCCTCCTGCCTGGCCAGAGCCTGCATCGTTCCGTGGCGCTGGAGAAGTATTACGATCTGTCGGAGGCTGGAACGGTCTCGGTGCGCTTTGAAGTGGAAGCCCTCAAGCTCAAGGGCCTGAGCACCTCACAGCTTGATCGCAGCTATGGCCGAGTGTTGAGCAGCGAGCCGGTGTCTGTGTCGAGCCAGGGCTGGGCCTACGTGCCCCCTGCCGACAAGCTCCCCGATGCGCAGGATGCGGTGCAAGCGGGCACCTTGAGTTATTCCAAGTGCTCCACCAGCCAGCAGAGCACGGTCAAGAGTGCGTATAGTGCGGCCATCACCTACGCCAACGAGTCCAGCTCCTATCTGACCTCCACCTCCCCCTCGGGAACGGCGCGATACACCACCTGGTTTGGTACTTTTTCGCTCAACAACTGGAACACCGCCACCACGCACTTTAAGGCCATCCAGGATGCCTACAACAACAAGGCTGTGGTAATCGACTGCTCTTGTAAGAAGGCGGGGGTGTACGCTTATGTGTATCCCTCCAGTCCTTATAAGATCTATGTCTGTAGTGCCTTCTGGAATGCACCCATGACCGGCACCGACTCCAAGGGAGGCACCCTCATACACGAGATGAGCCACTTTACCGTCGTGGCGGGCACCGACGACTGGGCCTATGGACAGACCGACGCCAAAGCCCTGGCCAAGAGTGATCCCACCAAGGCCCTGGACAACGCCGATAATCACGAGTATTTTGCCGAGAACAATCCCAAGCAGAACTGACCTCTGAAACGCCGCTGACCAGGACCGATTATGCCGCCTTCCTTTCCAGCCTCTCGCCGGGTGACCGGTCTTCTCTCCTTACAT
>JBJTQF010000126.1:0-3711 GCA_046075485.1 Myxococcota bacterium
GCGGTGAGACCAAAACCGTCATTGTCGCTGTCACGATACCACACGTTGCCGGAGCCATCATCGATGGTGCCATCGCAGTCATCGTCGATGCCGTTGCATTGTTCCGGGGCGCTGGGTTTGATCTGGGGGTTGGAGTCGTCGCAGTCTCCGCCGACTTTGGCATATCCGGAGGGGTGGTTGCAGGCGCGCAGCTCTTGGTTGGTGGCCCCGAAGCCGTCTCCATCGGCGTCTCGGTAGTACAGCGCTCCGGCATCCTCATCTTTGAGCCCATCGCAGTCATCGTCGAGGTTGTTGCACAGCTCGATGGCGGTGGGATAGATCGACGGATTGTTATCGTTGCAATCTCCGGCCATCTCTACATAACGTTTGGGGGCCTGACATGCTTGGACGTGGACCAGGGTATCTCCGAAACCATCGGAATCGTCGTCGAGGTAGAACGTCGAGGTCACACCGTCATCGATGGTGTTATCACAATCTTGATCGACCCCGTCGCAGACTTCGGCCTGGTCCGGTGAGATCTCGGGATCCAGATCATCACAGTCCCCTTCTGTGATGGAGTAGCCGTCTTGATCCACATCGGAGTCGGGTGGCGGAGGGGTGGGCGTCACGGGTGGCACGGTGGGGGTGATGGGCTCGAGTGTGGGGGTCTCCACGATTGGCGTGGAGGTCGCCACATCAGGCGAAGGGCTCAACACGTCGGGCGTGGGGGTCTCGAGCGGCGGTGTCTGGGTCGGCGTTTCCGGTGGGAGGCTGGGTGTCGTGGTGCTGGGTGACTCGACGGGGGTGAGGGTCGGGCTCTGATCTTGGAAGTCGCCGGGAGGCTCTGCCACACAGCTCACCCACAGGAACATGCTCAACAGGAGGCTGTATCGTCTCAGGTCACGGTGTGACAGAATTTGTTGGAGAGCGCCGTGCTGCTCTGCCCTGTTCCAAGATCTGCTGTGCCATGCGCTCATATGCCCTCGTTTGCTTCAGCCGCTGCTTCAGCTTTTCCCCATGCAGCATTCTTGCATGAAGGGAATTTTGTGCCCCTGCCAGGCAGGTATGCACGTTCGATACGTCTTTACTCTATTAAACGATGAAGTGCGTCGGATGCAAATACGCCGGAAGCACTTACGTGTATGATGTCCATTACATCCTGGAGAGAATCTTTCTGTAAAGAACTAAATGGCGTGGTCTCACGTACTGGGGGAAGAGATGAACATGCGGCGCGTGTTAAAGGGGATGCTGGTATGTTTGCTGCTGGTGATCGGAGGCATCGCCCTGGGTCCGCGTGTGACCCTCGAAGAGCCTTCCGGTCCCACCTGGAGCCTGCCAGCGGAGGTCCAAGCGCCTCAAGAGGTGGCTGCTTGGTTGGCCGTCCAAGAAGCCAAAGTGCCCACCATCCGGGAGGGTTTGGCGTCTCAGATTCATATAGCCCAGCCAGACGCTCCCGCGCCAACCTCGCGCGTGTTGCTTTTTTTGCATGGTTTTTCGGCCTCCCCGCTGGAGGTCTCACCGACCTTCGAGCTGACCGCTGCTGCTCAAGGGGCCAACTTGATGATGATGCGTCTCAACGGTCATGGGGTGAGCGAAGAAGAGATGGGGGCTGGCAAAGCCCGGGCCTGGATGGAGGACGCCGAAAACGCGCTGGTGGTGGCGCAACGGCTGGGGCAAAAAGTGGTGGTGGCAGGTTCATCCACGGGGGCCAGCTTGGCCTTGTGGTTGGCATCGCGTCATCCAGAGCTTGAGGCGGTGGTGCTGCTCTCGCCGAACTTTGGGCCGAAGGATCCGCGCTCCTCCTTGTTGCTGGCGCCGTGGGGGTTGCAGCTCCTGAAGTTGATCTTGGGAGAGCGTCGGACCTGGAAGCCCAACAACGCGCTGGTGGCGGCACGTTTTACCCCCTCCTACCCGGTGGATGTATTGCCGCAGATGATGTTGGTGGTCCAGCAGCTCACCCCGGAGCTCTTAGCGAAGGTTCAGCAGCCCACCCTCATGCTCTACAGTCCGCATGACACGGTCTTGGACACGACCCTGATGGCGCCACGTTTTGCGCAGCTCGGCGCCGCTCAGAAAAAGCTGGTGGTGTTGGACGACGTGAAACAGCATGTCTTGGCGGGAGACGCCCACGCACCCGAAGCCACCGTGCGCGTGGTGGGGGAGATCACCTCCTTCTTGCAGGAGCTTCCTTGAGCCTTACAGCCGGGAGACACCGGACCTGAGCCCGCGTCGTGGTGGGTGATGCCGACTGAAGGCTCCTCGTCGCATGTTTTCTAGGGGGTTTAGGCCGCTTCAGGCCAGTGCTGAGGGGGCTGACTGGCGAGCGGTTTCTGTAACGACTCTGCCAGATTCCGATAATGCAAGAGAAGTCCTGCGTTCATCCACTTACTCGACTCGGTGACAAAGCTGATCAGATACTTCCCGTGCTGGAGCTTATTTTGTCGATGCAGCTCATCCAGGGAGATCGCCAGCGCCACCGGCCCGGTGTAACCACGTCGCGCCACCGTGGAGAAGTACCGCTCTTTGGCCTCCTTTTCGGGCACGCCGTAGCGACGCGCATACGATTCCATCGCACCATCCACCAGGTGATCGGTGGGAACATTGGCCAAGAAGTGAGTGACCTCCTCTCGAAAGCTCTGTGACGCCGGAGGGAAGTCGAGCTGCTGCACAAAGCGGTCGAAACCCTCCAGAAAGCTCTCGGGGCCCAAGCTGCTGACCACCTGGAAGTTCTGCGTGACGTGGTGATCTCCTGCGGCAATCGCCTCCGCTGCCACCGACGCCGACCCGTAGCGGGAGTACATCTGAGGGGCTTCTTTGGAGCCCACCGACTCCAGCAGGGTATCGACGATCTCAAAACCTCCCACTTGCCCTTCATCGCGGGTGAGCACCAGCGCACCACCCCCGTCACACAAGAAAAAGCGCAGCAGTGCTTGGTGCCGCGTCAGCACCTTCTGATTGAGCGTCGAGGCCAGTGCATGTCCAGACACCATATTGGCGGTGGTGATCAGCGCGGTCTTGTAGCGCCCGAGTGCAATCTGATCCGCGGCCACCTGAATGGCCTTATAGGTCGAGGTACAGTTTGCGTGAATGGAGAGCTCCGCGCAGCGTTCGATCCCCAGGTGTTGTTGCACGAAGGTCGAAGTGGGCGGACAAATAAACGCATCCTGGGAGCAGCCTGCATAGATCCGCAGGTCTACATCTTGGGGCTTCAGCCCTGCATTCTCGAGGGCGCGCTCGGCGGCTTTGGCGGCCAGCGTCGAGGGCGTCTCCGTGAACGCTCGGGTCTTGGGGTCCAGTGCAAAGTAGTAGGACTCCATGCCCAAGAGCTGCTTCATGGTGCGTTTGCTGCGCTTGTACCAGCGTTTGAAGTCGTCGTCCACGAGCTCCAGCTCCCCCAGCACCTGATCCACCTCATCAAAGGGGATGGGCTCACCCGGCAGATAAGACCCTGTCCCCACCACAAGCACTCGATGTCCTGGCTGTTGTTTCATGATGCAACTCCTTTTTTTATGACGACGGAGGGCTTCAGCGCCCATCCGGTGGGAAAACTCGAACAAATAGGTCTCGGTGTCCGCGCCTGACCTCAGCGTGCCGCGCCTGACCTCAGCGTGGCTGAGCTGGCATGTGTGGCTGAGCTGGCATGTGTGGCTGAGCTGGCATGTGTGGCTGAGCTGGCATGTGTGGCTGAGCTGGCATGTGTGGCTGAGCTGGCATGTGTGGCTGAGCTGGCAT
>JBJTQF010000127.1:0-46518 GCA_046075485.1 Myxococcota bacterium
CCGCCACGCCTCTGACGCAGCCTTCTTGAAGACACACCCTGAACTTAGTACCTTCTCAATTTCCCTATTACTTGAGTTTAGGCGGAAGTATACAGGGTGTCAAGCAACACCGCCGCTCCACGCGCCGCAGCAGGAAGACACTCGGCAGGACTCACACGACGAGACACCCCGCACTCCGAGGCAGGCTCAGTCCCTGGCAGGCTCAGTCCTCTCAACGCCCCAGCCACAAGACCTTGCGGATCGAGAAGTCGGATGCGCTCAGCGCGACACGGACACGGCAGCTCCCAACACAGCGCCTGCCGAAGATAGGCTGGACATGAGCTCAGGTCGGCTCCAAAAACGGCGTGGAAAAGTCGGCAGGGAGAACACGGGGAACTCGACCCCAGAGGCTCTCAACCCACTCGGCGGTGGAGCGTCATCGGCAGTCCCCCCTTCACCCGAAGCGTGAAGAGCGTCTCCGGCTCCGCCACAAAACCGGGGAGCGGCTCCGCACGCCACTGCTGCGCCAGCATCGAGATGACAAGGGTCGCCTCCATCCAAGCAAACGCCTCCCCCATGCACACCCGCGCGCCCCCCCCAAAAGGATAATACGCAAAACGAGGGCGAGTCGCCTTAACCTCCGGTGCCCAACGTTCCGGCCTGAACTCCAGCGGAGCCTCCCACCAGCGTGGATCCCGGTGTGTACACCACGCCGACGCCATAACAATCGCCCCCGCCGGGAGCTGATAGCCCCCCAGCTCCACGGGCTTCACCGCTTGACGCACCAGCGCCATCGCCGCCGGATACAGCCGGAGCGCCTCTGCAAACACCCACTCCACATACTTGAGCTTGGGCACGTCCTCCATCGTCGGCGTGCGTCCCCCGAGCACCCGATCCAGCTCCTCATGCAGCTTCGCCTCCACCCTCGGATTCTGCGCCAGCAGCCACCACACCCACGCCAGCGTGCTCCCCGTCGTCTCGTGCCCCGCGATCAGCAGTGTCACCGCCTCATCGTGCAGGAGACTGTCCGACATCGCCGCCCCATCCCCTTCCGCATCCCGCGCAAATACCAGCATCGAGAGAATATCCCCCCGATCCCCTTCCGCTCGCCGCTTGGCAATCATGCGCTCGATGAGCCCTCGGAGCTGCCGCTTGCCAGACTTCATCAGCCGAGTCGCCCGGGTCGGGAGATGCTGAAGCAGCGGCCCCAGCGGATGGGTCGTCTGATGATACCAGAGCGCAAATCCTTTGATCGCCTCCTGCACCCCTCGGATCTCCGCCTCCGTGACATCCGTGCCGAACAACGTCTCCGTCGCCACCAAGAGCGTCAGCCGGTTCATCTCGTCTGCCATGTCGATGCGCTGACCCTCCTGCCAGCCGCTCCGAGTGGCCTCCGCGAGCTGGATCATCTGCTCCGCATACCGTCCGATGCGCTGCTTATGAAACGCGGGCGCCATCATCCGCCGCTGCTGGCGATGAGACGCTCCCTCGTTGAGCAGCAACCCTTGACCCACCAGAGGCCGAAACCCCTCCTGCCCGAGCCCCTTGATATACGCATCCTCCGTGTCCACCAGGAGCTTGTAGACATCGTCGGGATGGATGATCTGGTAACATGGCAGATGGACAAACCGAAAGCGCACCGTATCCCCATAGAGGCGCGCGTTCGACTCCATCAGCTCCAGAGGCCGCTCATGAAAGTCCACCAAGCTGCCCATCAGCCAGCTCCCCCTCGGCCCCGGAGGGCCTTTGCGTGACATCACCGCTGTACTCATCATCCACTCCTTGACGTTTGTTGGTAACGTGAGTAATCATTCACATTATTCTCTTATCATACGTCGCACCAGATGGTGATCCTTTTTCGTGAGTAAAAACTCATCTTTTTCAACCGCTCCTGCTCGCTCGAAAGTAGAGGGTATGACACGCACGCTTGACACCCAGCACACACCGGCTTTACCTTCCCCCAGCCCTGACGCTCCCAACCTCGACGCCGCCGAGCAAGCCCAAGCCGCCGCTCAAGCCAGCCCACAGGAGCAGGCGGAACCCGGAGCACCTCCCTCCGCCGAGTCGATGCCTCATCAGCCTCGCCGCGCACCCGTCCAGGAGCGCAGCCGCGCCCGCGTGGAAACAATCCTCGACGCCGCCGAGCTGGTTTTTCTCGAGCTGGGCTATCCCAACGCCACCACCAACCATGTGGCGGCTCGAGCGGGGACATCCATCGGCTCGCTGTATCGATTTTTCCCAGATAAAGAAGCCCTCCTGCTGGCCATCGCCGCCCGATATGCCGACCGTATGCGCCAGATGGCAACCGCGCTGAGCCCCGCTGCGCCCGAAGAAGTGGCCACGCTGACCCTCGAGCAGCTCATCGGGAGGGGTGTGGATGCTTTTGGTGCGTTTTTGAAGGACTCGCCGGGCTTTCGCACCTTAATTCAGGAGCAACGGAATCCAGTGTTGCAGGGAGGCGCACAACAGCATCTCCAGCAGATGGGGGAGATCTTGGGGGCCGCACATCGGGCGCTCGCTCCGCACCTCCCGAGGGAGGAGCAGGCACGGATCACCTTCATGACCCAGGCCGTACTGGGAATGGTGCATGAGCTGGCGCTCTCAGTGGATGAGTCTCAGCGCCTGCTGATGCTGAGCGAGGGAAAACGGATGGTCAGTTTATACTTGGCGGATCGTTTGGGCGTGCCACTCGACATACCACTCGGGGAGTGGATGCGCCTGCGCGAGCGCCAAAGCGGAGGCCAGAACGTGTGAATGGGAGGGCAGCGGGGACGGTCGAGTTGAGGGAGACAGAAAGAGGAGGAAAGAGGAGGATGCTGAGAGGACGCTGTCCTCTCAGACTCTCCTGCAAAGGGGTGGGTCTCACCCCTTTGAACCCCTTTTGTTTTGGCCTTTTGTTTGAGCGCCTTCGGTTTAGGCGATCTCGGCGATGCCGTGGGTCACGACGGCCACACCATTCCCGTTGGTCACTTCAAACGCATACACCGAGCGGCCATCCTTCTCGCCGTCTTTCCAAGCCTTCACCGTGAGGGTATCACCCGGGAAAACCGGCTTCGAGAACCGCACCGCAAACCGCTTGAGCCGTGCCGGATCTCCCCCTGCCAACGACTCGATGATCGGACGTGTAGACATCGCCATCGTGCAGAGCCCATGCAGAATGATCCCCGGGAGCCCTGCGCTACGAGCGGCACCTTCATCCAAGTGGATCGGATTTCGGTCCAGCGACGCATCCGCATACCGCGAAGCCTGATCCTTATCGACGCCAAAGGAAGCCACCAGGGTCGGCTCACCCCGGACAACGGCGGGGATCTTCTCCACCGGCTCTGCTGCCTTGACCTCCGACGGATCCTTCTTACGCGCGCGTGCGCGGATGAAGAGCCCGGTGAGCGCCTCCACCGCCACTCGACCGTCTTTGTAGGCGTAGATACGACCGGTCACCAACGTGCCGCTGTCTTTCTCCTGGATATCCTCCAGCCGAGCGCGGAGTTGCAAGATGTCCATCGGATGAACCGGCTCATGAATGCGCATGTCCTGCTCACCATGCACCAAGCGGACCAGGTCGAGCTCGAGATCCGGATCCGTCGCCACCTTATACAGCAGGTCATTAAACAGCCGCACCGGGAAGATCGGATGGGCCATGATGCCCCCTTCTCGGCTGGCATCCAAGAAGGCCGGGTTGTGGTCATTCACCGCCTTGGCATACGCGGTCATTTCTTCGGCCTTCGGGAGCGCATAACCGTTCTCGTAACGACGGCCCACAAACGCCTTTCGGTCCTTGCTCGCCGCCACTGGAGCCGGAACTGCGCCTGCTGCCACCGTTGCCGCCGCTGCTGCTGCCGGCGCAACCTTGCTGGCATCGAAGGTGAAGAACTGCGAGAACTTCATCAGCACGCCCATATTGGAGGCGCTGATCTTGCCCTGCATAAACGCCTTCTGCCCGTCCACCTTTCCGGTCAACAGTCCGGCGATGGTGTCCGAGTCGGTCTTGATCAGACAGTCCGCATTTCCGATCTTGCCAGACAAGACCTTGACATGCCCGTCTGCCACATCCAGCGTGCGATCCGAGGAGCCCTTGATCTCGAAGTGAATGGTGGCCTTCCAGCTTCCCGCCTTGTCCTTCTTAAAGGCTTGAGGCAAGAGTGAGAACGCCTCCGTCACCGGATCGCCTCCCGGAGCCGCTGCGCCCATCATATCCGCCGGACGTCCTGCTGCTCCTGCTGCCGGAACGGTGGCCGGTCCCCGAGCGGCCAGCACCGCCTGCGCCTTCTTCGCGTCGAGCACCTGACCCAACGCCATCATATCCGCCAGGTTGCTGGCCTTGATCTTGCCTTGCATGAAAGCACTCTCCGCCTTCATCTTGGCCGTGAAGATCGCCACCGCCGTCTCTGCATCGGTCTTAGTGGTGCAGCTCGGCGTACCCGACTGACCCTTCACCACCTCCAGCTTGCCATCCGCCAGGATGATGGAGTGATTGGAGCCTCCCGCCACCTCAAAGTAGATGTTGAACTTCTTGCCAGCGCCCTTTTCCGCCACAAACCCCAAGGGGATGAGCGCAAAGGCTTCTGCCACCGGATCGGCGGGCGCTGCCGGAGCCGCTGGTGCTGCTGCTGCCGGTGCTGCCGGTGCTGGACGTGCGGCCAAGGCCGCCTGTGCCTTCTTCGCGTCGAGCACTTGACCCAACGCCATCATATTCTGGAGATTGCTGGCCTTGATCTTGCCCTGCATGAAGGCACTCTCGGCCTTCATCTTGCCAGAGAAGATCGCCACAATGGTCTCGGCATCGGTGCTGGTGGTGCAGGTGGGGGTGCCGGACTGACCTTTGGCCACACTCAGCTTGCCGTCCGCCAGGATCAGGGAGTGCGCGGGACCGCCCTTAATGTCGAAGAAGATGTTGAAGGACTTCCCAGCCGCCTTCTCCGGTACAAAACCGAGGGGCACCAGCGAGAAGGTCTCCGACACCGGGTCTGCCGGAGCTGCTGGAGCTGGAGCCGGAGCCGCTGCCGCTGCTGGAGCCGCGCCTCCCGACATCACATTGCCCATCCCGCGTGCTGCCAGGGCTGCCTGCGCCTTCTTCGCGTCGAGCACTTGACCCAACGCCATCATATTCTGGAGATTGGTGGCCTTGATCTTGCCCTGCATGAAGGCGCTCTCCGCCTTAATCTTGCCAGAGAAGATTGCCACGAAGGTCTCGGGATCCACGGTGGTGGTGCAGGTGGGAGTGCCCGACTGACCTTTTGCCACGCTCAGCTTGCCGTCGGCGAGGATCAACGACTGACCACCACCACCCTTAATGTCGAAGTAGATGTTGAAGGACTTCCCGGCGGCCTTCTCGGCGACAAACCCGAGGGGGATGAGCTCAAACGTCGCGGCCACGGGATCTGCGGGGAGTGCTGGGGCGGCTGCCGGTGCCGAGGCGGGTGCTGCTGCGGCGGGTTTGCCTTCCCCGATGATGTTTTCGTACTGCTTATGGATCTCGGCCACCGTCCAGAGGTCTTTGCCGGACTTGGTGACCCCTTCATTCATCTTCATGGTGTAGGCGAAGACCTGTTGCCCATGCACGCCGAAGTTTTTGCCGGTCACGTCGGCGGCGAGGTCCGAGGCCAGGAAGAGCACCATCGGAGAGATCTGCTCTGCGGCCATTTCGTCGGGGATCGCGTCGATGTCGGTGGTCATGCGGGTTTTGGCCATCGGTGCCACCGAGTTGACGGTGATGCCTTTGCTGCGCAGCTCCAGTGCTGTGGTCACGGTGAAGCCGTAGATGCCGGCTTTGGCAGCAGCGTAGTTCGACTGCCCGAAGTTTCCGATCAGGCCCGCGTAGGAGGTCGTATTAATGATGCGGCCACCTTGATTCTGCTCCACCAGCTTTTTGGCCACCACTTGGGTGCAGCAGAAGGTGCCTTTGAGATGTACGGCGATCACCGCATCCCACATGGGCTCTTCCATCTTGAGCAGGGTTTTGTCTCGCAGGATCCCGGCGTTGTTGACCAGAATGTCCACCCGACCGAAGGCGTCCAGTGCGGTCTTGAGCAGGTTTTCCGCGCCTTGCATGGTGGCCACGGAGTCGGTATTGGCTGCGGCTTGACCGCCGAGTGCTTGAATCTCGGCCACCACTTGCGCGGCCATTCCGGTGGCTTCACCGGACCCATCGCGGGAGGTGCCCACGTCGTTTACCACCACTTGAGCGCCTTCTTTTGCGAATGCGAGGGCGTGAGCGCGACCGATGCCGCCTCCTGCGCCTGTGATGATCACCACTTTGCCGCTGAACAGTCCATTCTGGTTCATTTCCGGACTCCTATGCTTGCGGGGGTCGTTTCCGAAGCCGGTGTGACCTTTCGGGGTCTAACACTTAGCATGCGATGCTTTTTATCCCGACTGACGCCGCCTGACAAGGAAAAAGCACCACGCGAGGTTGTCTTCTCTCGGGAGGGATTTTGGGGCAGGTTTATTCTTCTTCGTCTTTGAGTCCGTGGATCTTGATCCCATGCTTTTTCAGCAGGCGGGAGATAGACTTTCGATCAATCTGGGCTTCGCGTGCGGCGCGTGAGATGTTGAGTCCGTTTCGTTTGAGCAGGTCTACCAAGTATTCTCGCTCGAAGAGCTCCACCACTTTTTCTTTGGCGTCTTTGAAGGGCAGTCCGCCGCCGAGCGGCAGGTGCTGAATCAGGGTGGAGCGACTGCCTTTGAGCTGATCGGGCAGATCGGCCAGGATGATCTCGGAGCCTTCGGCGAATGAGCAGGCCCGTTCGATGCAGTTGTAGAGCTCCCGCACGTTGCCGGGCCAGTCGTAGGACATCAGCCTTTCTTTCACTTCTTCGCTCATGGAGCTGACCCGCACGGAGCCATCGGGTTGCACATTGCTGTGGATGCGTTTAAGAAAGTGTCTGACCAGCAGTGGAATATCATCGGCCCTCTCTTTGAGCGACGGAAGACCGAGCTGCACCACCGCCAAGCGATAGAAGAGGTCTTCTCGGAAGCGTCCCGCTTTCACTTCTTCTCGCAGGTCTCGATTGGTGGCGGCGACCACACGCACATCGATCTTTTTGGTGGAGGTCGAGCCGACCCGGCGGACTTCGCGGCTCTCGAGCGCGCGCAGGAGCTTGGGCTGGAGGTCGAGTGGCAGCTCACCGATCTCATCGAGGAAGAGGGTGCCTCCATCGGCGGCTTCAAACACGCCGGGGCGAGCGGCTACGGCACCGGTGAAGGCTCCTTTTTCGTGGCCGAACAGCTCACTCTCGATGAGGTTTTCGGGAACGGCACCGCAGTCGAAGATCACCAGGGATTTTTTGGCACGTCGGCTGTAGGTATGGATGCCGCGTGCGACCAGCTCCTTGCCGGTGCCGGTATCGGCTTCGATCAGCACGGTGACGTCGGTGGGGGCGATCTTCTCGAGCACACCGAAGACCTCGCGCATCTTGAGGCTGCGTCCGACCAGCTCTCCGAACTGCTCGTGCCGAGAGGGAAAGATCTCGAGCTTTTCCGAGGTCGGCTCAAACCGGATGGGGGTGCTGCCCACCGTGAAGACCGTGTTCGGTTTGAGGTAAACTTCTCGTACTCGGTGGCCATCGAGCCATGTCCCGTTGGTGGAGCCCAGGTCGCGCAGCAGGATATCGCCGTTGATGCGGCACAGCTCCGCATGATACCGCGAGACGGTGCGGTCTCCGGGGATGACCACATCGTTATCTTCTCGGTTGCCCATGCGCACCAGGTCTTTCTCGAGCATCCATTCTTGGCCTTTTTGGGGGCCGTCTTCGACCACCAAGCGGATGCGGCTGATGCGCAGCTCTCGCGGAGAATACTGCATGCGCGCGACCTGGGTGACTTCTTTGGATTCGTGCTGATATGACATCCACTCTTCCTTTTTATCTCAGACCGTGGGCTTGAGGCGCTGGAGGTATGGCCTCTGCATCGGTGTTGCCTGCTGTCAGGTCGATTCAGATGTGCTTGTGGGTCTTAGTCATCGTCGTCGTCTCCTCGTCCGGCCTCACCGCTGCTGCGTTTCATGATGCGCTGGATGCTCTTGCGGTCGATCTCAGCGGCGCGTGCGGCGTGAGAGACATTATAATCGTGTCGTCGGAGCAGCTCCCCGAAGTATTCTTTTTCGAAGACCTCCAGCCAGAGCCGTTTGGCCTGCTTATACGGCAAGTCGGAGCGTACTTGCAGCGGCTCCGGCCCTGACACAAGCTGAAGGCCACCGGCTTCCAGGATGGGGGTCGGTGCAAAACTCGCCGTCGTCCGGGGAGGTCGTACCTGGCGCAAGATCGTGAAAGGCAGGTCATCGACTCGGATCACGGGCCCTTCCGAGATGCTCACCGCATACTCGATGGCGTTTTGCAGCTCGCGCACATTGCCGGGCCAGTCATAGGCGTCGAGTGCCTGGATCGCCTCGGAGGTGAGACGGCAGCCTTCTCGACTCAGCCGAGCCGCGTGAATCTGCAAGAAGTGGTAGGCCAGCAAGGGGACATCACCTGCCCGCTCGCGCAGGGGCGGAAGCCGAAGCTGTACCACATTGAGCCGATGATAGAGGTCTTCTCGAAAGCGTCCTGCTTTGACCTCTTTTTCCAGATCTCGGTTGGTGGCCGCCACAAAGCGCACGTTGACCGAGGTCATACGGGCACCTCCGACTCGACGAAACTGCCGTTCCTGGAGCACCCGCAAGAGCTTGACTTGCATGCTCAGCTCCAGCTCTCCCAGCTCATCCATAAAGAAGGTGCCGGTATCGGCGGCCTCGAGCAGGCCCGCGCGGGAGCCCGTGGCCCCCGTGAACGCTCCTCGTTCGTATCCAAACAGCTCACTCTCGATGAGGGAGTGGGGGAGCGCCGCACAATCCACCGGGATAAAGGGGCGCTCTGAGCGTCGTGAGTGTGCATGCAGGGCACGCGCCACCACCTCCTTGCCGGTGCCGGACTCTCCGATGATCAACACACTGGCGTCACTGGGGGCCACACGAGCGATCAGCGCCTGAACGCGCTTCATGGCCTCCGACTGTCCCACCAGGCTGGCAAACGCGCGAGACTCCGCCAGCCGTGCTTTTAATGTCTCATTTTCGTCGGCGAGCGCCTTATGCTGAAAGACGCGGCTGACCACCACCTCGAGCTGCTGAGGAGTGAAGGGTTTGGCCACATAGTCGAAGGCCCCTTCACGGATGGCTTGCACAGCCGTCTCCACCGTGGCATAGCCGGTGATCAGCACCACAAAGAGGGTGGGCCACTGCTCCTTGACGACCCGGAGCAGCTCCAGACCGCTCATCCCGGTCAACATCAGATCGGTGATGAGGAGCTGAGGGATGACTTGCTTCATGCGCTCGAGGGCCGCCTCTGCGCTGGTGAAGGTCTCCACCTCATACTGACGGCGGCGAAGGTAGAGCTTGAGCCCGAATGCGAGGTCACTCTCATCGTCTACAATAAAGATGCGCGGGAGCTGTTCAGCCATCAGTGTGGGCCTCCCACCGGTGTACTCGGAGGTGGGAGCATCGGTGTACCGCTGGCCACCTCCGCGCCGGACATGGAAGTCGCGCCGGACGTGGAAGTCGCGCCGGACGGCGGAAGGAATGGCGCTTGCTTCAGCTCTACGGGGCGCAGCCCGACCACAAACATGGCTCCTCCACTCGGCATATTGGAGACCTCCAGCGATCCCCCCAGCTCTTTCATAATACCATAGCTGATGGCAAGACCGAGACCTGTGCCTTTTCCGATGCGTTTGGTGGTAAAGAAGGGGTCAAAGATCTTCGGCAAGACCTCCGCCGGGATGCCGGGACCGGAGTCTTGGAGCTCGACCATCACCTTCTCCCCCAAATTATCCAGTCGCACCCAAATGTGTCCTCCCTGCCCTTCCAGCGCATCCAGTGCATTTTTGATCAGGTTGCTGAAGACCTGCTCCAGCGCCGAGGGCTCTCCGAGCACCTGCACACCCGGCACGAGGCTCAGCTCCAGCGTCACCTGGCTCTGACATGCTTTCTGCTGGTATGCCGCAACGGTCAGCGCCAGCACTTCGCTTAAGTTGATGGGCCGTGCATGCACCGGTGCCCGCCGCGAGAAGATCAGCAGATCCCGGGTGATCTTGGAGATCCGCTGCACCTGCCGGTCGATGATCTCCAGCGAGGGGCGCAGCTCTTCACCCCCACTTTGCTCTTGGCTCAGCTCCAGGAGAAGCCCTGCATGGGTTTGAATCACCCCCGCAGGATTGTTGATCTCGTGGGCGATGCCACCGGCCAACCGTCCGATGGAGGCCATTTTTTCGGCCTGCACCAGCTCTTCTTGGGCGGCCTGGAGGTTCTGAAGGGCTTGCTCCAGCTCTGCCGTGCGGGTGGCCACCATCGCATCCAGGCGGGCGTTGAGCTCCGTCAGGGAGCGCCGCTGCGCCAAAAAGCTCCGCCGGAGGGCATCGATGGAGCTGGCCAATGAGCCGATCTCATCGTTGGAGAATGCCGGTGCTGCTTCTTGAAAGTCGTTCTCCAACATACTGGAGGTATAATCTACCAGACGTTGTACCGGAATGGTGATCACCCGGTCCAGAAAGAGCGTAAAAAACAGCCCGATCACAAACGAGACCCCCGAAAATACCAGCACCCACGTGGACGCTTCCTCGAGCAGGGCCTTTTGTGTGAACGAAAACGCCAGCAGCATCGACAGGACCACCATCATGGTCGTAAAGGTAGACAACTTAATGGAGAGGCGAATACGCTTCGGGTTCATGGGTGCTGGTCTACCCCGATCATGCGGGAGGTGGTGACGGACGCTATCTGTTTAACTCCTGCTTACGGTACTTTGTAACTCTGCCTGAAACAAGCGAAAAGTGGCACTTCTCCCGCGCTTGGGGTGGCATCAGCTCGCCTTGACAGAAACGACATGGCTGTCTTGAGAGCCGAAAAGAGCTTGAAGCGCGCTGGGAGCTCAAAAAAAGGATGCGGCGGGATCAAAACATGCTCGGGATGGGGAGATGAAATTCTTGCAGTATCAAAAGAAACGCACGCACCAGCGGAGAGAAAAGCCCTCGGTCGGCGGAGATCCTCCTCCTTTTTGCCCCTCTAAAATCCCAGGGCAAAGCCAATGTTGAGTCCCAGTCCGCTGAAGTCCAACTTCGAGGCCCCGAAGTTGTTTCCCGTGCGATACCCCAGCTCGATGAGCAAGGCTGTGCTCTGAAGTCCTTCGCGTGCGTCTGAGGTCCACGAGGGCGCGGGAGGCTCGAGCACCACCTCCACCCCCGCGTGTGCGTGGAGGCCCCATTTTCCGCCGGTGTAGGTGGTCGTTCCCACCAGCTCCGAGTAGGCGGTGAGATCCACGCCGGCGCCGGCATACGGCACCACGGTGCCCAAGTCGAGCTGCGTCAAACGATAGGTCAGCCCCAGCCCCATCGGATAGAGCTTGAGGGTGGTGACTTCTTCACTCACCGTTCCCGAAGCGGCACCGACGGCCAGCCCATCATGTTTGATGTATCCCAGCGAGGCTCCCAGCGAGAGCCCTTCGAGGAGGGCATAACGGGCCCCCATTCCCAGCTTATAGTGAGGTCCGGCATAGACCAGGGGCACGATGTCTCCCGTGGGGAAAACCGGCCCGAAGGTCAGATCGACGTGCAGCTTCACCGGCCTGCTCAGAGGAAGATGGGGCTCCAGCGGCGAGCGCATGGCATGAGGCTCAGCGGCATCTGCACTTCCAGCCACGAGACTCAGCCCAGCAGCCCACATCCAGCCTGCCGTTTTGGTATGAACTGTGCCCATCACCATCCTCCTGTTCCGCTGGTCTGACGGCCTCAACGAGCGGAGGCGCGCCTGAAATCCATCCGCCGAGGCAGGGGAAATCCAGTGCCTGCTGCTGCTGCGGGTTTCTGGCGCTGAGGCTGCCACCGGCGTTTCGCTCCGAAGCGGGTAACGCTGCCTCTGGTGTCTCTCAGACGTTGTGCCCGCCTGCTCAGTTGACCGTCGATGCACTGAGCTTGAGGGTGTTGGAAACCCGGCTCAGCACGGTCTGCCAGCGTCCCATCAAGGGATCCACTTGGAACTCCAAGCGGTCGGCCACCCCCAGCCAGTCTTTGTTGGAGAAGTCTTTGGTCAGCTCGTTGAACATCTCGATCTCGGAGCGAGAGAAGCAGCTCAGCTCGGCTTCACTGAAGCCCGCATCGAGGGTGGGCAGCAATCCCACGAGCTGCTCGATGTTGCGCACGGCGGTATCCATGCCGGTGAAGCAGTCTGCCAGCTTGGTGGTGGCCTCCGCGACCGCCCCGAAGCGCAGCTCGCGGCTGGCTTGCCGGAGCACCGGTCGCAGCTCTCGCAGGAAGTTGAGCAGCTCCCCGATGTTATCGAACACCTGCTTGTTGAGGGTGGCGGTCACCACACGCACCATCTGGATACTGCCCAGGGCTTGGTTGCGCAGCTCGCTGTGCTCTTGCTCGAGCACCTCACGCTCATCGAGGTATACATGTGAGATGATGCGTCCGCTGGGAACATGGGCTCTCAGCAGATCAAAGAGCTGACCGACTTGGCCGGGCTCCTGCTCCAGTGCCAGGGTTGTTCCGTCCATCAGAATCTGTGTCATGTCGAAGTCCTTTCTATGCTTGTGTCTCCGCACCCCGGGCGGAGCCTCATCTACCCACTTGAGCGAGTGCCGCAGGCTTAAACATTCCCGTTCAAGCCTGCGCTTCCAGGCCCTCTGGTGTCCTCTCTGGAGAGGAGAGTGCCTGCATAAAATGCAACAATGTCTCTTGGCTCCAGCGCACCACTTGGCGCAGAGCCTCGTAACACATGAGATCGCCTCGCAGCAGCAGCTCGGGCGCGTCACTCTTCACCGCTTCTTTATGCAGTACAAAGGTGCGGGCCAGCAGGCGCACATCTCCGTGCTGACGCGAGAGGCTTAAAATCTCTCGATCCAGCCCATCCGCCTGCATGATGGCTTGGTTGAGCGCCTCCAATTGGCGGGCATAGAGCGCGTCGCTGGCCCGCTCGAGGGTCTCCACCCCTTGTTGTGCCAGCTTTTCGAGCTGCTCGAAGCGCACGAGGCTCTCCTGAAGCAAAGGCAGGAGCGAGGGCGGGATGCCTTGTCCATCCCGTTGCAGCCGTGCCAGCCCATCCGCCAGCCGCTGAGAAAAACGGCCTCCCAGCTCACTCTGGAGAATCACCACCCGGAAGACATGCAGCAGCACATCGTTCTGCTCGAGAGGCCGAGGGGTGAGGCGCTCATAGTCGAGCAGGCCATCTCCATCAAAAGTGGTGCGATAGACATCAAAGCTGGAGGACTCCGCCAGTCTGGTCGAGAGCTGCTCGGGCTGCCACAGGAGCGCCTCGACCAAACCCGCCACCTTGGAGGGCTCCAGGTTTTTTTTGCATGTGTGGTGGTCACACACAAAGTTAAAGTCACACGGACGACAAAAGATCCGAGGCTCGAGCACCCAATGCCCTGCGCCATACGGTGCGGTCTCACGAAAGAAGGCCGAGCCCAGCGAGAGGTTGACCACCGGCACCCTCAAGCTGGCCGCCATGTGCATCGTTCCGGTGTCGTTGGAGACCAGGAGCTGCATCCGAGCCACTACCGCTGCCAGCTCCGCCAGGGAGGTCTTCCCCACCAAGTTGAGCACCTGTCCTTCCAGAATCGGCCTCTCCGCCTCACCCCAGGCCGCCTGCACCCGCTGCACGAAGACTTCCGCCAGCGGCGCTTCTTCTCGACTGCCCACCAGCACGCAGGTCCAGCGCCGGTGCTCGAACAGGGTCTGAGCCAGGGCCGCAAAATCTTGAACGCGCCAGCGTTTGCATGCCTCCGACGCACCGAGCTGAAAGCCCACCACCGGAGACCGTTGCCCGTTGAGCCAGCCCTCCGCCTTCTGTATGGCCTCCGGCTCGAGCTTGAGGGTGGATTCCTCAGTGCTGCCCAGCCGACCATAGAGCGCCCGCATAAAGTCGCTCAGGTTGAAGGGGCTAAAACTGCGCATGCCCTCATTGGCACCAAAGTAGCGGATGAGGGGCCCTTGAACCTCCCGATGGCCTCGCTCGTCGAACCACAGCCCCCGCATCTGGCGCGCGCGGATGAAGCCCATGAGCATGCCCGACATGCGCGAGTTGGTCAGGTTGAGCACCAAGTCATAACGTTCTTGGCTCAGCCGCACGGCAAACTGCTCCAGCCGTCGATAGAGGCTGAGAAGGTCTTCATGAGCCTCCTGCAAGTCGCTCAGGAAGCCAAAAAACGGAAACGAGAGGATCTCATCCAGCTCTGGCAGGAGCTGAGCGGCCCCTCGAAAGGTCTCATTGACCACCATCGTGATGTGTGCTCCGGGCTCTGCGGCGCGGATATCCCGCAGCAGGGGCTGAGCCTCCAGGATGTCGCCCATGCGCGTGAGCTTGAGCAGAAGAATCTTGCGCAAACGCCCTCTCCTCCCGAGTGGGTTTAGGGTTCAGTCGAGCTATTTAAAGCAGTCGAGGGTGGCGATCAGACGCTCAACCGCTTGCCAACGACGTTCCGGCTGGCCGTTGAGCCACGCCATGAGGCTCTCGGGAGTGACCGGCTGGTGAGGATCGAGCTGTGTCAGCACCTCCCGCAGCGGATCGGCCACATCGAGCTGTGCCAACAACATCCCCGGCATATTCTGCTGCTGCACGGCGATGAGCTGCTGACCTCGCGCTTGGAAGTGCGCCTCCAGCCGCTCATACCAGCCCCCATCCCACTGAGAGGCCAGCGGATGCCGCAAGAGCGAGAGGGTGCCATACCGCGCCAGACGCTGAAGAACCTTCTCGGGAGAGCAGGCGACCATCAGCTCCCCTTTCACGAGAAAGGGCAGGAGCGGAAATCGAGCCATATACGCCAAAAAGATGTCCAGGGAGGGCTCCACGATCAGCAGCGGACGATCCGAGAGGCGCATACGCAGCGTCGAGAGGCTGGAGCTGATGCCATACAACAGCACCGCATTACCCGGCGAGAGCAGCTCAGCGCGCGAAAACAACCATTGCTGGAGCGGAGGAGTATCAAGGGGCAAAGGAGGCAGAGACGCGCCAGCCTGGAGCGCCCCAAAAAGCGGAGAGGCCAAGAGGACACCAGCCAGGGCCGGATCCCACTCGAGCAGAAGTTCAAAATTGTCCGCCAGCCATGTCTGCATGCGCGCCCCGCCATCCGTGCCATCTCGAGAGCCTTATGGCGGAGGGTGCAAGTCACGTACCAGGAGCAGGGGTCTGCGCCGAAAAGCGCACTACCTGGTAATGTTCACATGGCGCGGACGACGGGAAGGCTCCAGCCAGCCGTATCCTTGAAGCCCTCGTCTTCCTTGACGAAGGGCCGACAGCTCTTCTTGGACCTCGTGTTGAGCGTTCTGGAGCTGGTCGATCACTTCCCCCAGACGGGTCTGGAGCTGCTCCAGGGCCTGCCGATCCAGGTGCTCCACCCGTGGGCTCAGGTGAGCACGCGCGCGAGAGGCCGGAACGTCAAAATTTTGGCCCGCTTCCAGGAAGTTTTGACAGACCGGCAGCAGCCCATTCAGAGCATCGAGGTCCGTCTGTCCGCCCTGCGGCTCAAACGCTGTCAGCCGCTCCAGCAAAACCGAGAGTGCATGTGCTTGCTGCATAAGAGCACCCGTCCCGCAAAATCGAGGTCTTCTGACACACCTTCCCGGCACATCCAGGAAGCCGCGTGGCCCTCAGCCCCCGAGACCGGAGTTGAGACCCTGCTCCTCGTGGAGGATATCCACCGCACGCACCCACGCATCGTTGAGGATGTCGATCACCCGCATGGCATGGTCGAGGGGCTCGGTGGTGGGCGTGATGTCCGCCTGAATGAGCCGACCGTGGATATACCGATAGAGCCGGTGCAGGTTCACCGCGATCTCGCCACCCACTTCAAAGTTGAGGGCGCTCATCAGCTCGGTGACGATGTCGCGGGCTTTGCGGAGCGCCACGCGGCGGGTGTCTGCATCGCCCTCTTCAATCGCCTCACGGGCAATCTTGACGTTCTTAATCAGGCCCTCGTAGAGCATCAGGAGAAGACGCTCAGGAGGTGCGGTCATCACTGAGATGTTCTGATACGTCTGAAATCCGCGATTGCCATACATGGTGTGATACTCCTCTTCCTGCTTGCCTCTCGATGGTCCTGCTGGCGTTTCATCTGTCCATCAGCATCATCGAGCGTCTAAAGACATCATGTCCGACTGCTGCACGCCACCCCTGTAGCGGGCACTCATCGGGCGTTGCCCAAAACCTTATTTACTCTTACTGGAGCTGGACGAGTTGCCCAGCGTTGCGCTCACATAATCCTGGGTCGCCTTCAGCTTACTGAGGGCCACTTCCATGGCCGTAAACTTGGCCCGAAGGTTCGCTTCGAGATTCTCCAAGCGTGTGGTCTCTCGCTCGATGGTATCGTTGTAGTTTTCAATCTGCTCGTCCAACGAATCCATCTTATTGGCCACCGTGCCGTCGGTGGAGTCGAGGATGAAGTCCAGTGTTCCGGTCTCATCCACGTTGGTGAGGGCACTGAAGAACCCATCGTCATCGGTAAAGAAGCTGATCACTTCTGCGAAGTGATCGTCGAGTGCATCCGTCAGCTCTGTATCGTCTAGCTCAAGGGAGCCATCCTTTTTGGTGGTGATGCCCAGCGCTGACAGGGAGGTGATATACGTATTGGTGGTATATTCTCCCCGCACATCCTCTTGAAGCGAACGCTGAATCTGACGCAAGGTATTGTCCCCTGCGAGCGGTCCTGCTTTTTCAGAGACGTCATTGACCGAGACTTCAAAGCTGACGTAGGCCAGCACAGAGTTGTACTTCGAGACGAAGTCACTGATGCTGGACTTCACCTGAGAGCGGTCGATGCCGACCACCACATCAATGGCTCCACCTGTCTCATCGTAGGCCGTGAGCTCAACCCCCGGAATGACCCCCGAGATGGTGGTATTGGAGGACTTCACCGAGACACCATTGACGGTGGCCAAGGTATCCTGTGCGGTGGTCAAGTCCGAGAAGGTCTGATCCGAGAGCGAGAACGTAAAGTCGTAGTCTGCTCCGGTCTCTTCGCCGGTGGCCATCAAGACATAGGTACCGTCCGCCTGCAAAACTTTGTACGCCTGAATGCCCAGGTTGGCATCATTGATGGCGGCAATCACCCCATCCAGCGTCTGGTCTGAGCTGAGATCGACGGTCACAGCGGCTGCACCGTTGACGCTGATTTCAAGGCTCGTATCGGCGGTAAAGGTCGAAGACCCCGACGCAAAGCTGTTGGTAGACTTCGAGGTCTGAGAGGCCGCCAACTGGGTCACATTGACCGAATAGGTGCCTGCCAGCGCCGTCCCTGTCACCTCTGCATCCAGCAGACCGGTGTCCGAGGAGGTGGCCGTCATGGCCTTCAGCTCTGACGACTCATTGATCGCACTGATCGCGTCGTACAGGCTGGTCAGATGGCCCTTCATCGTCTCCCAGTGGTCTTTTTTCAGCTCCACATTCGCAAGCTGCTGCTTGTAACGGGTGAGGCCCGCGCCTGCCGCCGATACCAGAGAGTCGATGATGGATGAAGTATCAAGACCCGAGACCAGACCATCTAATGCAACTGCCATGACACACCCTCCTCTGCCTTCTGCTCGACCTCATCGGAGGAGCAGATGCACCATCCGCTCCGACGAATTGGCCTGGGCTGCGAGCGCTTGTGCGCCTCCCAGCTTGACTCGTCTGCTCAGCTCCGTGACCTGCGAGAGCGCCGCTTCATCCTCTAAGGGCAGCCGCGTGGTGTTTTGCCACTGTCGGCGTGCGGGCTCTAGCGAGAAGGGCTTCAGCACATTCGGCACACGCGGCACCGGCTGCTGCGCCAGGAGCGACTGCAAAAAACTGGCGGACACCTCTGGCATGCCACTTCGACCGCGCTCTTCTTGCGCGCTCCAGAGCCGATCATTGGCGCTGGAGAAGTGGCCTTCCAGAATCTCAACCCCCGCCATGTCCGCGAGAACAGGGGCATTTTCCGGTTCACTCGCCCGTTCCCGGCGCTCGGGTGTGCTCAAGCTGCGGCTCAGCGCGCGTCCTGAAAAGAGCGGATCGCTGGCAAGCTGCTCGATCTCCCGCACCAGGTGCTCCAGGCTCCCTTCCCGGGCAGCGGGGGGATTCACGGAGGCGGCACGCGGGACCAGCTCATTTAATCTGTCCACGGTAGAGCGAAGCGTATTCATGGGCACCTCATACGGTGGACCCTCTTGGTCCCACCCGCGCGAAACCCTGCCACGCTCACAGAGGCTTATCGACGCTCTTGAGCGGGTCTTGAATCAAAGTGAGAGCGGAAAGAAGGAAAAGTCTGCCATACGGCGGACCCATTCCCCGCGCCATCCTGGCGCTGCCGGGCGGATCCACCGCAGGCATTGACGTAAGGGCTCCCCCCTGTTTAAGTCAGGTGGGAGTTTGCCTCATGGACGAGCTCACCGACGTTACTGGAGCAGGCTCAGCACCGTGCGCGGTCCACTGTTGGCCTGAGACAGCACCGAGACACCCGCCTGCTGCAAGATCTGGTTGCGGGTCAGCTGAGCGGTTTCTGCCGCGAAGTCCGCATCCCGAATCTGCGACTCGGCTGCACTCAAATTCTCAATCGAGATGTTGAGGTTATTGAGTGCGGAGCTCAGGCGGTTCTGCGTGGCACCCAAGAGCGCGCGCACACTCGAGACCGTCTGAATGGCACCCTCAATGCTGTCCAATGCAGTCTGAGCATTGGTAGAAGAGTCGAGGGTCACTGTATTGATACCGAGCGCCTCAGTACGAGCACTGGAGACCGTCACGGAGATGCGGTCGTTGCTCGTATTGAAGATACCCACCTGCACTTCCAGCGAGATCGTACCGGTCCCGGTCGAGCTATGACCATTGAGCAGGGCCAGACCGTTAAAAGCGGTCACGTTGGCCAGACGGTCGATCTCCTGGAGAATCTGAGATGCTTCCGTGTTGATATAGCCACGTTCCGGGTCATTCAGCGTTCCAGAAGCGGCCTGAACCGCCAGCTCGCGCAGACGGGACAGATTATTGTGAATCTCATTAAGTGCGCCTTCACCCGTCTGAATGATGCTGATACCATCGTTGGTATTACGCACCGCCTGACGCAGACCGACCACTTGGCTGCGCAGCGATTCAGACACCGCAAGTCCTGCTGCATCATCCGCCGCCTTGTTGATGCGGAGACCAGAAGACAGTCGGCTGAAGTTCGTGGACAGTCGCGAGTTTGTCCGGGTAAGATTGTTGACGCCAATTACAGAATCAAGGTTCGTGTTAATCCTGAAGCCCATTGCAGCCTCCGAAGCAGTGCATTGTCATCATGACACGCCAGCAGACATCTTGTCTGCCGTCGGATCTGGTATCCATCGTAGGTACTTATCGACGTGCCTGAGGGGTTCTTCAAAAAAAATGAGGGGGAAGAGGACGTTTTCGGGACCAGACGAAGGTGATAAATCTCTCGACAGACTTACCGGAGCTCTCTTCACACCCTGGCGAAATACACAGCAGCTCGGCTCCACACACCCTCACCGCAGTGCTGACCGATACCGGCGCGTCCCTCCAGCAGCTCGGGCTGAATACCCTTTCACATCTCTGTCGCCTGCACTTCAAAGGAATATAGGGACTTGCTTCAGCGCGGGAACTCCATCATGGCACCAGCGGCCCACCCCTGGAGAGGCACTTCATCCGAGCGGTCGAGTGGAGATGGCAAGAGAGACATGCTGGGAGGCTCTTCAATCGGCTGGCGTGAGAGAGGTTCTGCTGAAACACGGTGCCCATCAAAAGTAATGGGGATGGAGCTGCGAGAACTCCATCCCCATACCTGCTTCGGCGCGAGCCGTCAACGGAGCAAGCTGAGCACCGCTTGGCTTCCCGAGTTGGCCTGCGACAGCACAGAGACACCGGCCTGTTGCAAGATTTGATTGCGAGACAATGCGGCAGTCTCTGCTGCAAAGTCTACGTCACGGACCTGCGATTCTGCACTCGATAGGTTCTCAATGCTGGTCTGAAGATTGGCCAATGCAGACCCCAGACTGTTCTGAGTAGCGCCGATCTGAGCTCGAATGGTTGACACACGAGAGATGGCCACATCAATGCTTGCCAGTGAGTTCTGAGCGGCTGTAGAAGTCGCCAAGTTCACGGTATTGATGGCCAGCGCTTGTGTACGCGCGCTCGAGACTGTGATGGTCACTCGGTCGTTTGTCGTATTCTGAATGCCGACCTGAACATCGACGGAAACCGTACCTGTTCCGGTGCTGCCTGTACCGTTCAAGAGCACCCGACCGTTAAAGTTGGTCACATTGGCCAGTCGGTCGATTTCGTTGAGCAACGCGGAGCTCTCGGTGTTCAGGAAGGCCCGGTCGGAGTCTCCGAGGGTACCTGACGCCGATTGAACCGCCAGCTCACGAAGGCGACTGAGGTTGTTTTGAATCTGATTCAGAGAGCCTTCGGCTGTCTGAATGATGCTGACACCATCATTGGTATTACGAACTGCTTGGTTAAGACCTCTGACCTGCGCTCGCAGTGACTCAGAGACCGCCAATCCCGCCGCATCGTCTGCGGCACGATTGATGCGCAGACCGGACGACAGGCGCCCGAAGTTGCCGGAGAGCCGGGTATTCGTGCGCGTTAGATTGTTCACACCAATGATAGAGTCCAGGTTCGTATTGATTCTGAAGCCCATAGGAGCCTCCTCGGAGCTTGTGGAGCAGAGTGACCGTCTCCACCGTTACGGCCTTAGCGTTCGAACCATCTGGTGATGATTCTTAGGGCGCATCCTGACCGTAGCACCTTCCTGGCTCAGACCACTTATCGACGCTTGTACACATATCTTCAGAAATTTTTGACAGACAAGTCTTAACGATTTTCATGAATGCATGATGAATACGCTCAAAATGGATGCAGAACAAAAAAAGAAACCGGAGATGTCAGACCGAAATCCGACCTCTCCGGTTGTCTCGAGTGAGACCTTCGCGATTATCTCAGCAAGCTGAGCACCGCTTGGCTTCCCGAGTTGGCCTGCGACAGCACCGATACACCGGCCTGTTGCAGGATCTGGTTACGGGAGAGTGCTGCTGTTTCCGCTGCAAAGTCCACATCGCGGACCTGCGACTCGGCAGAAGACAAGTTCTCCACGCTGGTTTGAAGGTTGGCCAACGCCGAACCGAGGCTGTTCTGGGTCGCACCGAGCTGAGCGCGAACATTCGACACGCGGGAAATCGCGACGTCGATGCTGGCCAGCGAGCTCTGGGCCGCCGTCGAGGAGGCCAGGTTCACGGTATTGATGCTCAGGGCCTGAGTACGAGCGCTGGAGACAGTAATGGTCACACGGTCGTTGGTGGTATTCTGGATACCGACCTGCACGTCGATGGTGATCGTTCCCGTACCAGCAGAAGACTGACCATTGAGCAGCACTCGACCGTTGAAGTCGGTGACGTTTGCCAGTCGGTCGATCTCCTGAAGCAGCGCGGCACCTTCCGTATTCAAGAACGCGCGGTCACTGTCACCGAGCGTACCAGAAGCGGACTGAACTGCAAGCTCACGAAGACGACTGAGGTTGTTCTGGATCTGATTCAGTGCGCCTTCGGCGTTCTGAATAATGCTGACACCATCGTTGGTGTTACGAATGGCCTGGTTGAGACCTCGAATCTGACTGCGCAGCGACTCGGACACCGCAAGACCAGCAGCGTCATCGGCGGCACGGTTGATGCGGAGACCGGACGAAAGACGTCCAAAGTTGCCGGACAGACGGTTGTTGGTCCGGGTCAGGTTGTTAACACCAATGATAGAATCCAGGTTCGTGTTAATTCTGAAGCCCATAGGAGCCTCCACGGAAGCGGTCAGTGTCTTCTGACGACACTGCCTTTACGGCCTTGGCGGTAAAAACCACCGAATAAGGGGTTTTCTTGGCTCGTCCTGACCGTAGCACCTTCCTGGCTCAGCTCACTTATCGACGCCGCCTAGAACATCTTCAATCTTTTTTCGAGTTGTTTCCGTAATTTCCCGAGCATTCCCTCACGATGAGCGCCCTTCACCCTGCTGAATCGTCAAAGGGGAGCGATGGCAGCTCCTGGAGCGAGTGGGGATCCGCGCTCGGATCGAGGGCCGCCTGTCAGCCAGCCTGACCAGCTTCGCCTGCTCGGGAGACATCGTGAGAGCGTGGGGCTAAGCGTATGCGTATGTGCGTGAGTGTGTGTACGCGAATGTATGCCTGTGTGCGCGAAGGTATGCGTGTGTGCGCGAAGGTATGCGTGTGTGCGTGAGCGTGTGTGCGCGCATGTATTTTCACATCTGTGCAGGTGTCTGTACGACTTTCTCAGCGGATGACGGCTGGAGAGCGCGTAGAAAGAAAAGAAAGGAAAACCGGTAGGAATGTCATGACGGCTCGCTGGAGCGTCTCTGTTCAAAGGCAGTGTGGACGAAGTTATGGACCGAGTGCTGGATATTCTAACGTTTGATCTATCAAGACCCTTCACTGTACAATTCTGATCAATCAACACACTCTGGATGCATCACATTGAAGAAACAAGTAGGGAGGGATTTTGACACCCCTCACCCCAACGAATAAAAGCGCTCAGCGCAAGAGGCTGAGGACCGCCTGACTTCCGGAGTTCGCTTGCGACAGCACGGAAACACCCGCCTGTTGCAAGATCTGGTTGCGGGAAAGCTCCGCTGTCTCCGATGCAAAATCGACATCTCGAATCTGAGACTCTGCACTCGACAGGTTCTCAATCCCAGTCTGCAAGTTTGCCAATGTGGACCCGAGTCTGTTCTGAGTCGCACCCAGTTGGGAGCGAATGTCAGACACTCGACCGATGGCTGTATCAATACTCTGAAGAGAGTTTTGAGCAGCCGTCGAGCTGGCCAGGTTCACGGTATTCAAGCCCAGAGCCTGTGTGCGTGCGCTGGAGACCGTGATGGTCAGACGATCATTGGTGGTGTTTTGAATGCCCACCTGAACATCAATGGCGACCGTCCCGGTTCCGGCACTTGCCGCACCATTCAACAGCACCCGTCCGTTGAAGCTGGTCACATTGGCCAGTCGGTCAATCTCGTTGAGCAGTGCAGAGGATTCGGTATTCAAGTAGGCTCGGTCGTTATCACCCAGCGTACCAGAAGACGATTGAACTGCCAGCTCACGGAGACGACTGAGGTTGTTTTGAATCTGATTCAGCGCCCCTTCGGTCGTCTGAATGATGCTGACTCCATCGTTGGTATTCCGAATCGCTTGATTCAGTCCACGAATCTGAGTACGAAGGTTCTCTGAGACCGCCAATCCTGCCGCGTCATCGGCTGCTTTGTTGATCCGAAGACCCGAAGACAGACGTCCAAAATTCCCAGAGAGACGTGAATTCGTCCGCGTCAGATTGTTAACACCAATGATCGAGTCCAGGTTCGTATTGATTCTGAAGCCCATAGGAGCCTCCCGGAATTGCTGGCAGTGCTCAAACACTGCTGTGAACGACTAATACTTCTCGTTAGGGGAGAAGTTGGCCATACGGCACATCCTGACCCGTCGTTCCATCCTGGCTCGCTAGTGCTTATCGACTGAGAATTCTGGTTCTTTAAGAAATGTGCATAAAAAGTAGCCAGTCCATGTCTGGGATGTCGGCTTCTTCTTCTTTATTTTTGCATATTTGTATTTGTGATGTGAGATAGGCAAGTCTGAGCGTAGGATTCGGTGGCCATCGGTGCAGGGAGGATAACAGCGTCCGAGTGTGCATGTTGAGCTTCATTTTCATCGCGCCTCCAACGTAGGCAGAGAGGAAGCCCCCTTTCGAGGGCTTCTCCCACCGTGCCGACAAAAAGACAACCTTGAGCAAGCTCCGTGACCGAGATCAGCGGATCAAGTTCAAGACGGCCTGGTTACCGGAGTTGGCCTGCGACAGCACCGAGACACCTGCTTGTTGCAGGATCTGGTTGCGAGACAGGTCGGCTGTCTCATTTGCAAAGTCCACATCGCGGATCTGAGACTCTGCAGAAGACAGGTTCTCAAACGAAATAGCCAAGTTGCCCAACGCGGATCCCAATCGATTCTGGGTTGCACCCAAGACGGAGCGAGAGCTCGACACCCGTTGGATGGCTTGGTCAATACTCTGAATCGAGTTCTGCGCATTCGTAGAGCTCGACAGGTTGACGGTATTGATCCCCAGAGCCTGAGTACGGGCGCTTGAGACCTGGATGGTGATGCGATCATTGCTGGTGTTATTAATGCCCACCTGCACATCAATCGACACCGTTCCAGTTCCCGCAGAAGCGGAACCGTTCAACAGTACTCGACCGTTAAACTCGGTCACGTTGGCCAGTCGGTCGATCTCAGCAAGCAACGCCGTTGACTCGGTATTGATGTACGACCGGTCTGTATCACCGAGCGTACCCGAGGCAGACTGAATCGTCAGCTCACGGAGGCGACTGAGGTTGTTCTGAATTTGATTCAGTGCTCCTTCAGCAGTCTGAATGATGCTGACACCATCATTGGTGTTACGAATGGCTTGCCCCAAACCTTTGAGCTGAGAGCGCAGAGACTCTGACACTGCCAAACCGGCGGCATCGTCTGCTGCTTTATTGATTCGGAGACCTGAAGACAGGCGTCCGAAGTTGCTCGACAGTCGCGAATTGGTGCGAGACAGGTTGTTGATACCAACGATAGAGTCCAGATTCGTATTAATTCTGAAGCCCATGGGAGCCTCCAAGGTATTCAGCACTGCAAACACTTGCATGGCTGAGAACGACCGTTTCGGTAGAGTAAAACTCTACCGGCCCAGATGTGGCGCTTCCTGGCCGTCGTGACCTTCCTGACTCGCTGAAACTTATCGTCGCTCCCGCGCCACTCTTTAAAAAAAATGAGAAGTCTCTGCAACATTTCTTTCAACAATTGCCGTAATATAGACGTAAACCTCACCGTACATTCCTGCGGAGTGCTAAGCCCCCATGACATCCTCCACGTCTGCCCCTCTGGTGCGTCGATTGTCTCCCCAAGAGCAGCCTTCCATTTACGGCTTGCTTCAGGAGGTGCATCAGCGTCAGACGCTCGACGCTTACCCGATGGAATATCCTCTGGTCTTTGGTGGCTCTACCGATGGTTATTCGGTCGCAGCACGGCAGACGGAGGCCACAGCATGGCAAGCTCATGTGGGTGTGTTGCGGCGATTCCTACGATTTCATGCCATGCGCTTACCGGTGGCTTTGATTGGCTCGGTCGCCACCCTGCCCTCCGCTCGAAGGTTGGGCTTGGCCTCCTGTGCCCTTCAGCAGGCCCACCGGCTGTTGAAAGCAGAGGGTTTTGCTTTGGCCTTCTTGTGGTCAGAGTCTCGACCACTCTATCGAGCGCTGGGATATCACCCTGTTGGACGGCTGTATGCTTATGCCTTGCCTGAGCTGCCCCTTCAGCAGCCGGGTGCCTTTTCGGTTCAGCGCGTCGAGTCCCCGCTCGGATCGGTTATGCCTCCCCCCGTCCTGGAGGACTGGGCCTCCCTCGAGCGCTCCCCGCAGGAGCATCAGCGCCTGCTCCAGCTTCCGGGTCTGGAGTGCTGGCAGCTCACCGATGCCCATCGGCAGCAGGCGGGGGTGATGGTGGCGAAGGGTTCGGATTTGCCGGATCTCTTACACGAATGGAGTGGCGCTCCTGAGCTGCTGCTCCCCCTGGTGGCGGAAGTTCGACGGCGTCGTGGCAAGCTCGGGATTTTATTGCCGCACACTCAGAGCGGTCTGGCGGGTTGGATGCATGCTCAGCTTTTTCCGGGGGCGGAGTTTCCCCAAGCTCAGGCGGTGGTACTGGACCGAACCCGACTGCTGGAGCAGCTCGCGGCGGCGGGGTATGCCACACAGGTGCGGGGGCTGGAGCGCATGCTTGCGGCTTTTCCTCCGCAGGCGTGGGATCGGCAGCTTCTCCACCACCTCTTTGGACTGACGGACGAACCGGATATGGGCCATGCGCTGCTGCCGTTGCACTTTTGGGGGTTAGACTGTATCTGAGGGCGTTTGAGTCCCGCTGAGTCCGGCTGAGTCTGGCTGAGTCCCGCTGAGTCCCGCTGAGTCCCGCTGAGTCCCGCTGAGTCCGGCTGAGTCTGGCTGAGTCCCGCTGAGTCTGGCTGAGTCTGGCTGAAGCGAGTCATCTGGTTTACATAACATCAACGATTGAACAAAAAAAAGAAGAGGGGATGACGGAAGTCCCAAGTTGGGACTTCCACCCCTCTACCGGCAAATCCGGAATTACCCGAGCAGGCTGAGCACGCCCTGGCCACGCGAGTTGGCCTGAGAGAGCACGGATACACCGGCCTGCTGCAAGATCTGGTTACGAGAGAGCTCTGCCGTCTCCGCCGCAAAATCCACATCGCGGATCTGCGATTCGGCGCTGGACAGGTTCTCTACGCTGGTCTGCAAGTTGGACAACGCAGAGTTCAGCCGGTTTTGAGTGGCACCGAGAAGTGACCGCGTCTGAGAGACGGTGTCGATGGCATTGTCAATGCTGCTCAGAGAGTTCTGGGCGGCAGTGGAGCTTGCCAGGTTCACGGTGTTGATGCTCAAAGCTTGAGTACGAGCACTGGAAATGCTGATGGTGATGCGATCATTGCTGGTGTTATTAATGCCCACCTGCACATCAATCGACACCGTTCCAGTTCCCGCAGTAGCGGAACCGTTCAACAGTACTCGACCATTAAACTCGGTCACGTTGGCCAGTCGGTCAATCTCGGAGAGGAGTGCAGCAGACTCGGTATTGATGTACGAACGGTCAGTATCACCGAGCGTACCCGAGGCAGACTGCACGGCCAGCTCACGAAGACGACTGAGGTTGTTCTGAATCTGATTCAGTGCGCCTTCAGCGGTCTGAATGATGCTGACACCATCATTGGTATTACGAATGGCCTGACCAAGTCCTCGGATCTGGCTCCGCAGGGACTCAGAAACCGCCAAGCCCGCGGCATCGTCGGCTGCCTTGTTGATCCGAAGACCAGAAGACAGTCGGCCAAAGTTCCCAGACAGACGATTATTGGTCCGGGTCAGATTGTTAACGCCAATGATAGAGTCCAGGTTTGTGTTGATTCTGAAGCCCATAGGAGCCTCCTGGAAATGCTGCAGAGATTCATCTTAGCTCTGCGTTAAACGGCGTGGTGACAATATCCTTTATCACCGGTAATTGGTTCGGCACATCCTGGCCGCCGTCGCCTTCCTGGCTCAGGATTACTTATCGTCGGTGTAGGAGGAGCCTTTAAAAAAAGTGCGTCTGATCTTTGAGATTTTATTTAATTAAACTGGAAGACTTTCAACAACAGCTCGGCTCCGCCGCTGCTCCTGTTGCCCTCTCTCCGCACGCCCATTGAACACAAATAGGCAACATAACCCAGGAATACAACCGGTCAACACACCTGGGAATGCTGGGGGCACTTCACCGACTCAGGGCTTTGATGGGATCGGCTCAGATGAGCGCCAAGAGCTCGAGCATCGACATCTGGAGAGGTGCGCATGGGATCGCAGGGGCAAGCGGGCGCATCGTGGGGGGATACGCGCGTGTGTGAGGATTTTAGAATGCATCGAACAAATAAAAAGTGCGGGAGAAGAGATCAGCTTCCAGATCTCTCACTCCCGACATCCTTTAAGGCACCTGCACACGAGTCTGAGCCATAATGGCGCAGCCCTCTTCGTCAGGGATTTGCGTTGGTGACAGCTCATTGTATGCTGACAGCAGGCCAATCCATCCTGGATGCTGTCCACCAAGTTCCTTCATTACAACGAGCTGCTCACCGCTGCGTTGGCATTCAGGGTGCAGATGAGTCGTCGGGTGGCGACTCACTTTGATGCTCAAATTCGGGAAATCCCTCAGCACTGCGTCTGAGGAGAACATCCCTGGGCGCCTTGATGCAGAATCGCACCTTATTGCCGTGGACCCACTTGATCAGGATTTTGACGTCCTCACCAATGGCCAGGCCTTCGCCCTCTTTTTGGGTTATGACCAACATGGCCAGTGCTCCTTTTCGACATCATGTCTCCATCAGATATAATTAAGTAGCGAGACCTGTTTGGCACTCGCGGACACCTGAAGCGTCGCCTGAAACGCGGTCTGCAAGCGGGTCAGGTCTGTGATGGCCTGAGCTGCATCCACGTCCTCATCCTGGGAGATGCGTTCCAGAGTCGTGACTTTTGAGTCGGCGTAGAGGTTCTTTAGAGCCTCAGCCTGACCCGCCCGGACACCATAGGTGGCCCGAGCTGCTTCGATCTGACCCAGCGCGAGGTCCAGATCCGTTAAGGTGGCTTGAACGGTCGTCGGATTGTTGGCATTGAGAGCGGTCTCCAACGCGGTGAGCGTTGCGAAGATGTCCACTCCTCCAGCCGCCGTTCCGAAGATCTCATCACCTGTCATACTGACAGGGACAGAATAGTTCAGGCCAGCAAGATAATTACGCTGGTTTGCGTCACCCTGATAGGTGGCCGTGGCATCATACGCGGGCTGATCATAAAGATTGCCAGCAAAGATGTAGCGGTCATTGAATGTTGCGTTCGACATCAACAGAACATCATCCCAGATGGCACCAACTTCCTCGGCCATCGTGGCACGGTTGGCCGCATCATACCCTGTCGTTGCTCCTGCCACCGCCAGCTCCCGCGCTCGAATCAATCTGTCATAGATGGATCCCAACGTGGATTCTGCCGTATACATCTCCTGCATGGCATTTCCGACACCTTTACGGTAGTCGTCATACTGCTGGAGCTGAGCACGTCCTGACTCAATTCGGCGATACGATCCCGGGTCGTCCGAGGGACCATTGACACTCTTGCCACTGGTGGCGGTGTTCAAGGATTCTCGGTAGCGCGCACTCACATCCTGGATTCGCTGCACCATCAGGTTATAGTTACTGTTGAAGCTTACCCGACCTACCATGACTACCCCCTCGAGTCATCCTGACTCTCTGCTACGACGGGCTGCTGTCATCCTGACATTCCTGCCCGAAGATCCCCTCATGTCACTGCGTCCTACAGCTTCATGAGGGTATTCATCATCTCCTGCACCGTTGAGATAAACCGTGCAGCGGACTCAAAGGCACTCTGAAACTTCATCAGATTGGTGGCCTCTTCGTCCGTAGACACCCCGGAGATGCTCTCCTGGAGGGTGTTGAGCTCACTGAGCACGCGGGTCTGGTATTCGACATTGGTGTCCACGGTCTGGCGATCCATGCCAACCTGACTGGACTGTACCAGGGCGCTCTCAGTATAGGTATAAGTTCCTGAAACCAATGCCTGATTGTTGAGCTCATAGAGCGCAATGGCATTGAGGTTATCACCCGGAATTCCAGTGGCCGTGCTGGAGGCGGCAAAGGCATCAGGATTGCCCACCATACCAGCATCCAATGAGATCAGGGCGGCGGCATTGTTGGCGGTTCCGAGGGCGGTAAAGAAGTCCCGTCCACCCACACCATCCAGTCCGAATCCGGCCTGATGCTGCGTATTAAAATCGTTGACCAGGGTAAAGGCCAAGTTGTCCAGCTCGGTCTGATAGCCCACCAAGGTGCTGTCGCGGAGCTGAAGCATGCCTCCCAGAGACCCTCCACTCAGGCGGCTGGTCAGGTCCATCTGCACCGTTCCATTGTCCAGCAGCACGTTGGAGAGGTTGCTGTTGGCCGGATCCGGCTGCGTCACCAGGGTGTTGTACTCACCCTCCTGAACCAGCACCAAGTCGGCGATGTGAACACTATACGAACCGGTGGTACTCTCGCTGACCGTGATGTTGGCGGTCTCCGCAAGGGCTCGCACGAGCTGCTCCCGACGATCCCGCAGGTTGCCGGCTGTCCCACCGCTGGCTTCCACCGCTGCAATCTGGGTGTTGAGCAAGGCGATCTCGCGGGCGGCTTCGTTGACCGTACCGGCCACATGCTGCACATCGGTGTCGAGTGAGCTGCGGGCTTCTTCCAGGGCGGTGGCCAGGTTATGGAACCGATTGACCACGGTCTCGGCATTTCCCAGCACCACATTCCGCTCAGAGGCCCCTTCGGGATTGGCGGAGACCGCACTCACGGCGGTGAAGAAGTCGCTGAGCCCCGTGCGCAAGCCCCCGGTGGAGGACTCGTTAAAGGCGCTCTCCAGGGCGGCGAGCTGTGCTTGCTGCGCGCCGTAGAAGCTCGTGCTCGACTGCTCGGTCAGGACACGCTGGAAGGTGAACTGGTCGAAGGAGCGAGAGATCTCCGTGGAGGTCACCCCGGTGCCGACCGTATGCGCACCCCGGAGCTGGACCGGGTTACGGGCGGTGACTTCCAGGCGCTGCTTGACATAACCAGGGGTCGCGGCGTTGGCAATATTATTGCCGGCGATGGACAAGTTCAGTTTTTGGGTAGACAGGGCCGTCCGGCCCATGTTCAGCATTGCATACATGCTCATGGCTCACCTCACGTCGCAAACATCCTGTGCAACGATCATCACCGCAGGCGATCCGGCCTGGGTGCCATGAAAAACATCAGTTCATCAAGAAGGGGCGGCTGCGTTGGAGAGCGGAGAGGCCGGGTCCGTAGGTTAAGACGGAGGCACTCGTTTCTCCCTGCATCTTCTTGAGAAAGCCTGTCAGATGGTCCGCGAGTGCCTGGGTCATGGCCCCTTGCTGTCTCACGGCCCGCTGTGCCGTCTCCACCCGCGCTCGAAGCGCGCGCAGTCGGCTGGCTTTTGGGTGGTTGAGGATCTCGGTGGTGGTCATGCGCTGGTCTCTTGCGAGACGCTCCAGCGCCTGCCGGAACCCCTGATCCTCTGACCTGACCCGCTCAAGCAGCAGCTCTTCTTCCATCGTCAGCGCTTCTACCTGCTCCACCTGCCAGACCTTCATGGCCTGGCGTTTGGACTCCAGAAGTGCTGCGAGCTGCTCGCAGAGAGAACTGAGTTCGATCAAGCTGGATTCGAGCATCTGGAGTTCCATCATGAACCTCCCGACTGTATTCTTTCGGGTGACACTGGCCATCCTGGCCCTGGTCTTGGTTATCTCCGTCTTCCATGACGCGAGGTAACCGTTCCCGAAGAAGGCAACTGCAAAATCGTTTAGCCTACCAAATCCGCCATGAGGCGGTCGATGGCTTGGTCGATGGCGGAGTCTGAGTCCAAGGAGCCATCGGCCAGAGCCAGCCGGGCTTCTTGGATCTTGTCCTCGCGCACTTCGTTTTGACCAGACAGCCGGGCTTGCATTTCGCCGAGCTGACGGGCCTCGTTGGAGAGCCGGATGGTCGCACCTGCTTCGTTGTCACGAGAGGGGCTGACCCGCCGAGACTCATTCTTCGACGTGTGGGTCGAAACAACCGGAATTCCGTATTGATTGATCTTCATAGCGCAACTCGCAAAGTTGGGAATCTGCGTTATTCTTGGCTTTCTCAAGGAGACTTATCGTCGCCCTGGGGAAGTTCTTCAAAAAAAGAGTCAAAAAAGGTGAGAGGCTGGAATTTAAGGATCAGGGGAGCTTCACCCAGGCTACTTGAGTGGGGTCGATGGGGGCACCGTCTTTGCGGACTTCAAAGTGGAGGTGGGGTCCGGTGGAGTTTCCAGTCGAACCGGACTTGGCCAGCACCGTCTCGGCGGTGACCGCTTGGCCTTCTTCCACCAGCAGCTCGGCGTTGTGGGCGTAGCGGGTGCTGTAGCCGTCGGGATGCTCCACTTCCACCATGTACCCATACCCGCGCTGCCACCCAGCAAAACGCACCACCCCTTCGCCTGCGGCGCGCACGGGAGTGCCTTCCGGCATGGGGATGTCGATGCCCGCGTGAAAGCGTCGGTCGCCGTAGATGGGATGAATGCGCTCGCCAAATCCCGAAGAGATCTGATGCTGGCCGAGGTCGGCTTGTCCTTCGTGGAGATGTTCGGAGACCACCCGGGGAGGGGTCCGCATGGCCACGGGCCAGCCTGCCTGTGGGGGTGCTGCCGGATATCGTCCCAGGTGCTGAAGACCCTCCTCCTGGCCCCCTTCGAGATAGCCTCGGAGCTGCCGTGCCAGCCCAATCCCCTGCCCTTCGGCGATCACTTTGCCCAGGTTTTCATCCATCATGGACTCAAAGAGCTCCATCGTCTCGCGACCCCCGAGCAGGTCTGAGCGGGGGATGGTCTTTCGCATCTCTTTGAGCATATTCTGAATGAAGAAGGCTTCAAACTCGCGCGCGGCTTTATCCGCTTTGTTAAGGTCTGTGGGGTGACGCGGGGCAGCAGCGCCCTGCTCAAGGGGACTGGCGGGTGCAACGGGCTGGGGAAGACGGATCTTCATGGGGGACTCCTCCAACATCATCCGGTTCTGCCGGGGGCACGGTACGCCGCTCCTGGGTACGCCCACCGTCAAACAATTGACATTGCGTCGTGCATCTCAGAGGTTAGGGCAAGTGATGTGCCAGACAGGAGGCGTGTGGAGGATTGTCTCTGCACAGACGTGCTCGAAGGGGGACTCGGTGGGTCGGGCGTGCGGGCGCGTGTGAAACGTGCGGGCGCGTGTGAAACGTGGGATCGATGCAACCGATGGCACTTTGATGCTATCTTAACTTCGACTTGACGACTGACTTGAGCATGAGAGAGGGAATTTTCCCATGAAACAAGATGCCGATGTTTTGGTGGTAGGGGGTGGGCTTGCGGGTGCCACCACCGCCCTCCACATGGCCCGAGCAGGGCTCTCCGTTCAGATCTTTGATGGCAAACGATTCCCCCGCGAGAAACCATGCGGCGAGGGGCTGATGCCTCATGGGGTGCGGCTGCTGGATGAGCTGGGGTTGCTGGCTCGACTGGGGCCCGAGGACACCCATCATTTTCGGGGCATCGAATATGTGGTGGATGGCGACATCCGCGCACGAGGCGAGTTTCCAACCCTGGCGGGAGGATATCAGCTCGGCATGGGCGTCCGACGCCTGAAGCTCGACGAGACGATCCTGAGCATGGCACGGGCGCATCCCAACATCCAGGTGCATGAAGAGGCTCGGGTTGATGGGGTGATCCTGGCAGAGGGACGCGCCATCGGTCTCAAGACCCGCATGGGGGAGGTCTACGGACGGCTGATTGTGGGGGCGGATGGCCGTGGCTCTCTCGTGCGCCGTCAGGTGGGGCTGGATGCGCCGGGAGCGAAGCGCCAACGTTGGGGCATCCGGGCTCATTATTATTTTCCGGATGCGGCTCGTGTCGGTGAGTTCGTGGAGGTGTACAAAAACCGCTTCGGGGAGCTCTATACCACCCCGGTGGGGCCTCATGAGCTGCTGGTGGCGCTCCTCATCGAGAAGGAGGATATGAAACGCTTCGGCGGGAAGCTCGAGCAGGGTTATTTTGAGTACATCGCGACGTTTCCGCATCTCCAGAAGCGGCTGGAGGGAGCTCAACCCTGCTCGGATGTGATGGCCTGTGGCCCACTGGCCTGTGCTTCCAAACGTCCGTATGGCCCAGGGGTGATGCTGGTGGGGGATGCGGCTGGATTTCTCGATGCCATCACCGGCGAAGGCATGACCTTGGCGCTGAGCTGTGCAAAGGCAGCCAGTCAGGTGGCGGTAACGGCCCTGGCTCAAGGAGAGGCCACAGAAGCAGCGTTGGCACCTTATGGTCCGGCACGGGATCGCATCACCCGTCACTACTACATCATGACCCATAGCCTGTTGATGCTCTCAAAGTACCACGGGCTGGCTCGGTTTGTGGTCGCTCGAATGGGAAAAGCGCCTGGACTGTTTCGACAGCTTCTGGGGCTCAATTGTGGACACTTCCGCGCTCGAGAGATTGTATGGGGCGATCTCGGACGCTTTCTGGTGGGGGTCTGAGCGCATTTTGATGCCATGACACTTCCGATTCAGTGGCCCCTTCAGTGGCCCCTTCAGTGGCCCCTTTAGTGGCCCCTTCAGTGGACACTGCTCTTGCTGTGCGCCCTCATCCCATTACTCAATTTCAGACAGAATTCCCAATTTCTTTGTAGACCCGTCAAGTTTCGAGAGAAAGTTTGCAGTTGACTGGTCATTTTTGCCCACTACAGGAATACTGCAATTTTATAAGCTACTTGCAAATTTTTCATAATTTTGTCGGTTCTACAATATTTCTTCAAGCCCTCCCATTTTTTTGCTTCAACCCGGCAACGTCCTTGCATATTCTTATCTCAAAGGAGAAGCGCAATCGTGGATGTGTCGCCAAGGTCCATTTAACGCATCCGATTCCCCACAGCGCTTCTCCTTCATTTTTCTCAGCACGTTAAACGCTCCTCCTGCGCTCGCCGACCTGTTACAAGTGTGACAGACCCTCTCGCGTGGAATTTACCCCCCCGAAGCACTCCAAAGCATAACCATCCCCCAAAGAGACGAGCATTCAGTCGCTCAGAAGTCATCAGAATGCATGCATCATCTGACCGATGAGTCTGAATAGAGTGCCACAAAAGCAACACTCCATTGCTTCAAGAGGAGGGTGTCTCAAACGCCACCGCTGGTCTTAAGGCGCCACTCGCCGCTGAAGCCGACGCCAGACCTCCCCTTCACTCTGAGAAGCCTCTCCTTGAGCAGCACTCAGGAGCGCCCGGGCCGTCTCACGCTGCCCCTGCTGCATCAATCCCTCTAGGAGCAGCTCCGCCACTTCGCCCCGATAGACCGTGCCGCGCCCCAACCCGAGATTCCACCCCTCCGCCCAGACCTGAAGAGCCCCCACCAGATCTCCCGCCTGCTCCAGCGCCAGCCCCATGTTACGAGCGCCAAGAATATGACGGACCCCATGACGAGCCAGCTCCGCCCTCCAGAGGGCGTGATCACTCTCCCACTCTCGACCTCGAATGACCACCACCGCCGCTGAGACCAAAAGCCAGAGACTCAACGCACCCAGCCCCCAACGCCTCACCCGCTCACCGGCTCCAGGCAGAGAAAACCACGATGACCGCACCTCCAGAGACCGCACCTCCAGAGACCGCACATCCAGAGACCGCAGCGCCCAACAGAAGAGCAGCACCATGCCCACACTCGGCACGTACCAAAAACGCTCCGCCACCGGAGAAGGCGCACTCAAAGGCACCAGGTTGAGCACCGGCAACCAGCCCAAGCTCAGCATCAGCCAGCCCTGGGCTTCCATCAACACCAGAAGATGCCCACCACGCAGGTCGGCTCTCAAACGCCAGAGCCGCCAGAGGCTCCGCAGCAGTCCACCTCCCACCAGGCATAAGCTCAGCATGCCCCCCCACACCAGCGGAGAAGTCGGCGGCGGTAAGGTCTTGGTCGCCACCAACGCCGACGGATTAAAGGGCCACACCCACAGGCTCATGAGCTGACCCGCCGAAACCACCGCTCGCACCAACGGCAACCACAAGGGCTCCAGCACCGTCAGGGCAGGAGGCTCCACCGCCACCGCTCGTAAGCTCTCCACCCGAGCCCAGAGGCTCAACCCCCCCGAGAGTAGCAGCAGGCTGGCACCCCTCCACCGCGCAGCCGCTGAGGTCGGGATGAGACTCAAGGCCAACAAGGGCCAGAAGAGAAAGGCCACTTCTTTACTGGCACCCGCCCCCACCAGGGCCACTCCCGCGAAGAGATCATAGGTCCATCCAGCTCCCGCACGCGCACGCTCCCACGCGAGCAGGGCCAAGAGCCCCAGATGAAGAGCCAACAGGTCCGTCCGCCCCGAAATCCAGGCCACCGCTTCCACCGCCGTCGGATGCAACAGCCAAAACGCCACCGCCAGAGCGGCCCCTTGTGCGCCCAGCTTGGGTCTCAACCAACGCTCGAGCAGGACGCCGTTGAGCAGATGCAGCAGCACATTCACCCCATGCAGAGGCCAGGGCAGGAGCCCCGTCAAGGCATGCTGAAGGGCAAAACTCAAGGTCACCAGCGGACGCGCATACGCCACCACGCCCGAGGCAGGCTCAACCAGCCCACTCCAGTAAGGCTGAAAAAGAGCGGAGAGGCTCAAAGGGCCCGTCACCCGAGGATCTCCGGTCAACAGGGCATGATCGTCCCACACCAGCCCATTCCAGAGGGTAGGCGCATACACCAACGCCGTCACCCCCAGCACACCCCAAAAGGCAGCAGCAGCAGGAGCGAGAGGAGGCTCGGTCGGAGGCGCGGTCGGCGCTGAGACATCGGCTCGAGAAGGCTCCACGTCCGGCATCGGCTGGCTCATACGCCCCCCCCGCTTGCCGAGGGGCTGAGCGAATGGTATATCTGCTCGGTCGGTTGAGTGCTGCTGTACTTGGGAGGCATGATGTCCTCGTCTCCGGCTCCGGGGGTGCGTCTGGGACGCCCACTCGTGGGGGTGCTGGTGCTGTTGGTGCTGGCGCAGCTTGTGTTTGCGATCTCCATCCGCCTGCCGTATCCCTTCGCCCTCGAGTGGATGGAAGGCGGGATGTTAGAGCATGTTCGACGGCTCAGCGTGGGGCTGCCACTCTTCACGCCTCCCTCGGTGGAGTTTGTACCGTATATCTATGCGCCCCTCTACTACTATCTCGGCGCACTGGGGGCAGAAGTCTGGGGGCTGTCCCTGCCCATGCTCCGGGCGCTGACGGTGGGCTGTACGATAGGCACGTTTGGGCTGCTCTTCTGGGGCAGCACACGAGGGCTGAGTCGCCAGCCGTGGGGTCTCCAGGCGTTTATAGGGCTGGTGACGGCGGGGCTCTTTGCGGCGACCTGGCCGCTCAGTGGCACTTTTTTTGACCTCGCACGGGTAGACATGCTCTTTGTGCTGCTCACCCTCGGGGGGACGTTGACGCTGCTGGAGGGCTCGCGGCTGAGCAGTGGCGGGCTGGCGGGCATGCTGCTCGGGCTGGCCTTCTTGAGCAAACAGAGCGCGCTGCCGTGGTGTGGGCCGCTCTTGGCGCTGGAGCTGTGGCAACATCCTCGCCGGGCGCTCGTGGCACTCGTGACGCTGGGGCTGGTCGGCGGCGGCGGCTCGTTGCTCTGTGCGGCAGGCCAAGCGGAATGGTACGTCTATTATGTCTTCACGCTGCCGGGGAGCCATCCACTCGACTGGAGCCTCTCGGGTCAGCTCTGGGGCTCGGACTTGCTGATCCCGCTGTGGCCAGCCCTCGCGGTCATCGGGCTGAGCCTGTGGCATCTGCCCAGCACACGCAGGCACGCACGCGGGGAGCTGGTGCTGCTGCTGGGAGCTCTGCTGACGGCATGGGGCTCGCGGGTGCATGTGGGCGGATATGATAACGTGGTGCTGCCGCTGCATGTGACGGTGTGTCTGCTGGCAGGTCGAGCATTCGGGCGACTCTCGGAGGCCGCCGCAGATGAAACATCCACCGCTCTCACGCGCAGGGAAGGGCTGGCGCTGGGGCTCTTGGGGCTCAACTTGCTGCTGCTCTTTCGGGATCTCAGCCCGCTGCTCCCCCGAGAGGCGGATCAACAGGCGGGTGAGGGCTTGGTACAGCAGCTCGAAGCGGTGCCCGGAGCGGTCTGGGTGCCCGGTCACTCAGAGCTGAGTCTCGCGGCTGGCAAAACAGCAGGCGCACATTGGATGGCGCTCGAGGACGTCTTACGAGGCGTTCCCGGTCCTGCTCGAGATGAGCTGATTCAATCGCTGCGTCTCGCGTTCCAGTCTCAGCAGTTTGAGGCGATCCTGCTGAATGGCGCGCCCCCCAAGCGCATGTTGGAGACCTATGAGCTCAAAGGACCGGTTTTTGCTCAGCCGGAGCTCTTTCGGACGGTGACGGGGCTTCGGACTCGCCCCGAGAGCTGGTGGAGACGCCGCACGATCCCAGCGGAGGCTGTTTCACCGGCAAGCGAGGACACCGAGGAGAAGAGGTTGAGGTGATCTCATCGGCTCTGCCGGTGCAGTCAACATCACACACGGATGAGCTCAGCGGGCGGGGGAGACGGATGAGCGAGTTGCCTTCTCTTCTTGTTGTTGCGTAAAAACAGGTTCCGTTCTTACGCTTTTTCCTTTATGGATCATGCGTTCTGTCATGGACCTTTCGTCCATACAAACAAATTGTCTCTTGAGTGGCCTCTATAAGCCTCACGGAAGGGTTACGATGATGTTGAAGCAGGGATTGCGTGGAATGCTGGCGGCTGGACTGGTTCTGCTGACGGGCTGTGGCCCCACCGTTGATGATGTGATCGGGACGTGGACTTATGAGGAAGGCTCGCTCCAGACCATCGACTGCGGTGAGTACGGCGTGACCGAAAGCGACCTCTCCGGTGAGACCATCTCCTTCTCAGCAGGCACCACCAACGACCTGGTCTTGGGCGAAGGTGATTGTGTGCCCGGATTCTCGTTCGATGGCAACGAAATCCGTGCCACCGGATACGAAGGCTCGGGCTGCACGGATGATGAGGGTTCCTTGCCCGATGGTTATACGACGTCCGGCGAAGTCTACTGGGTCTACAGCGCCGAAGGGGATGTGAGCAAGCTCACCCCCACCGGCAGCGTCTCCGTCACGGGGAACGATATCACCTGCGTCGGCTCGTATACCGCTGTCTTGATCAAGAACTGAATCGTCCGCCCTCTCCTCGCGAGCCCTCCCCTTACGTGAAGCCCCCTCAGCGTTTAGGACGATCCACCCCCGGCGGTGAGACCTCTTTTGAGACGGGCTTGCCATTCACCCGCCCTTCCAGCGGGATGAGCTTCACCGGAGAGCCCGCCACCGCCACCGCTTTACCCTTCGAGGTCCGCACCACGGCAAACTCACTGCCGCTGCTCACCCGCCGCACCATCCAGCCTCGTTTCTCTTTCCAATACAGATTCAGATACTGGTCTCCCGAGGCCAACAGCTCCGGGGTGCCGTCTCCTTCCACATCGGTGATCACAAGCTGGCCCACTTCGTACTGACCCGGGGTGTCTTCAATCAAGGAGGTCAACCACTTGCCCTCCACCACCTGCGCGACGTTCAGACGCCCCCGCGCTTTGGTGCCATACTCAAAATGCCAGCCGTCTCCGAAATAGATCTCGGAGGTGCCGTCGCCATCTCCATCCCCCACCGTGACGGAGCGTACACCCAGCTCCGCCGGAATGGGCACCCGCTGCTCCCCCGAGACCAGAAAAATATCCCCCGGGGCGAGCTTCTCTTCGCCGTAAGGTCTCCCCGCCACCAACATCGGCGAGCCCTTCGGCCCAAACGGTCCCACCGCCCACGAGGTCGCCATGCGCACGCGACTCAAGGGCACGGCCTGAAGAGGCCCCGCCAATGGATCCCCTTCACGCTTGAGCGGCAAGGCAAACGCCTGCACAAAATATTTACTGTCAAAATGCGCCAGCAAGAGCTCCCTTTTCTGATCACGCTCCAAATCCATCAGGGCCAAGGCCGAGACGTCCGCCCGCTCCGAGGGCTGACGATATAATACATCCACCTTTAAGGTGTGTTTGCCCGCCTCTCCCTTGAGCCGATAGGCCATGACCTGCACGGGCGCTTTGAGGGTGTCACGGCTCATCCCACTGGCCAAGACCACGTCGTCTCGACCATCCCCGTCGAGGTCCGCCACCACGGCTTTATTCGGCATGCCCTCCAGAGCAGGCTCGTCCGGCTGATGAGAAGGCGCCAACGCATAAGGGCCCACCTCACCCTGAGCCCAGAAGGATAACCCCGAAGGACTCCAGAGGATCAGCTCGTCAGGGCCTTCGCCGTCCAGATTGGCGGCGACCACAAAGGAGGCGTTGGGCAAACCCGCCGGAAGCTCCGGGAGCTTGAGCGGTGGCAACGACTCGCCGGGCTGCTTTTCGCCGGGCTGTGATCCGCTGGGCTGTGATCCGCTGGGCTGTTGTGGGCTGGACGGAGCCGCACCTCCACTTTCAGCCGGAAGTTGGGCCTGCTGCGGCGTCGGAGAAGAACACGCTCCCAAACTCAGCAGGAAGAGGCTCGAAAGAATTGGACACGAAAAGACTCGGCGCATGGGGTCGGCTCCAGCTCAGAAGGGGTTCCAGCAGCTTCACGAGGCTGCGGGGTATCATACACCGCCTGGAGGTCGGCTTGATTCACTTTCTGAGGTATGCTGCCTCTGATGATGTTACCATTCAACGCATATCAGAACCCGAACAGAGAGGCAGTGCGATCATGCAGAACCCATCTTCGTCCAACATCCGGCTGGTGACAGCCGTTCCCGGTCCTCGCTCTAAAGCCCTGGTAGCCCGTCGCGAAGCAGCGGTTCCTTCGGGACTCTATAAGGCGCACCCCATCGCCGTCGAGCGCGCAGAAGGCGCTCTGGTCACCGATGTGGATGGTAATACGTTCATCGATTTTGTGGGTGGCATCGGGGTGCTCAACGCCGGTCACTGTCCGCCCGGTGTGGTGGAGGCGCTCCAGCAGCAGGCTCAGCAGCTCCTGCATTTCTGCTCGCTGGTCGGAACGTATGAGCCCTATGTGGCACTCTGTGAGCAGCTCAACGCCCGCGTGCCCATCAGCGGCCCCTGTAAGACCATCTTGGCCAACAGCGGAGCGGAAGGGGTCGAAAACGCCATCAAGTTCGCCCGTGCCGCCACCGGTCGTCCGGCCATCATCGCCTTCGAGGGCGGCTATCATGGACGCACGCTGCTGACCTTAACCCTCACGAGCAAGTACCTCTTTAAGCGCACGTTTGGTCCGTTTGTGCCGGAGATCTACCGAGCGCCCTTCCCGTCGGCCTACCGGCTGGGGGTGGATGAGGCCACGGCGGTCGAGCAGTGCTGGTCGGCGCTCGAGCGCATGTTGGTGGCACAGGTGGGGCCGGAGGCCATCGCAGCCATCATCATCGAGCCAGTCCAGGGAGAAGGGGGCTTTATTCCGGTTCCATTGGAGTTCATGCGACGCCTGCGAGGGCTCTGTGATCAGCATGGGATCTTGTTGATCGCCGATGAGGTCCAGTGTGGCTTCGGTCGTACCGGTACGCTCTTCGCGATGGAGCAGCTCGGGGTGGAGCCCGACATGCTCGTCAGCGCCAAGTCGATTGCGGCGGGGCTCCCGCTGGCAGCGGTGACGGGTCGAGCTTCGATCCTGGATAAAGCACACGTCGGTGGCATCGGCGGCACGTATGGGGGCAACCCGCTGGCGTGTGTGGCAGCGCTCGAGGTGCTCAAGCAGCTCGATGAGCAGCAGCTCCTGGCGCGTGCGCAGGAGATCGGCGCGGTGGTACGCGCACGGGGTGAGCTCTGGAAACGTGACCTGGCGATGATCGGGGAGGTCCGAGGGCTCGGGGGCATGTTGGCCATTGAGCTGGTCAAAGATCGTACCTCTCGCACGCCCGCACCCGATGAGACGCTGAAGGTCATTCAATATTGTCTCGAGCACGGGGTGATCTGCATGCGAGCGGGCCTGTATGCCAACTGCATCCGGCTGCTGATGCCGCTGGTGATCACCGATGCTCAGCTCGAGGAAGGGCTGGAGGTGCTGGAAGCGGGCCTGCGGTGGCTTCACGGGCAAGGCTAAGAAGTGGAACTCAGGATGGACCTCCGCGATGGAGGCTCATCTTGCATCACAAGATTATTTCAGGACACCCCCGGAGGGTGTACACAGAGGATGCCGATGGAAGAGCTGATCATCACCACGCTCCAGCCGGAGCACATCGATGCGCTGGAGGCGCTTCAACGGATTGCCTATCCGACCCTTCATCCGTCACATCTGCTGCGACGTCCGCACTTCGAGAGCCATCTGCGGCTCTTCCCCGAGGGCCAGCATGTGGCGCTGCTCCAGGGCAAGGTGGTGGGGATGAGCGCCACCTTTCGCACGCAGGTGGACTTTGAGCACCCGAGCCATGCCTTCAACGACATCATCGCGGAGGGATATTTTACTCATCACGATCCGGCGGGCCCCTGGCTCTACGGAGCTGATGTGAGTGTACATCCCGATGCACGTCGAAAAGGGGTGGCGTCTCGGCTGTATGCGGCGCGTAAGCACTTGATCAAGGCGCTCAACCTGCGGGGGATGGTGGCCGGTGGGATGATGCCAAGCTATCGTTTTCATAAGGCCACGCTGCCGGTGGAGGTGTATATCCAGAAGGTGGCGAGCGGTGAGCTCACCGATCCGACCTTAACGGCGCAGCTCTCCAACGGGTTCCAGGTGCGTGGGGTGCTGCACAACTACCTCCACGATGAGCTGCTCGGGGACGATGCGGCGCTGATCGTGTGGGATAACCCCGACTTTCAACAGGACTCCGTTTAAGAGGGTCCACTTGAGCAGGATCCACTTCAACAGGACTCCATTCAACAGGATCCACTTTAACAAGGTTGAGCATCGGCCATGCGACTGCTCCATACCTTCTCTATAAGCCGAGTCTGGGAGCTGATATGACCTCACCTTCGTATGCCAACCTCATCGGAGCGGAACGGCTGACGTGTGCCGAGCGCCCCTCCATTCCCGTGCGCAATCCCGCTCAGGTGGATGACGTGCTGGGAGAAGTCCCCGCTGCAACCGTTCAGGATGTACAAGCGGCACTGGCGGCGGCTCATGCAGCAGCACCCGGGTGGGCTTCTACGCCCGCACCCGACCGAGGCCGGATTCTCCACAAGGCAGCCAATGTGCTGGAGTCTCGAGCCGACTTTTGGGCCGCTGAGCTCAGCCGAGAAGAAGGCAAGACGCTGGTGGAAGCACGGGGCGAAGTGATCCGCGCGGTGGAGCTGCTCCGCTATTTTGCCGGAGAAGGCTGGCGGGTGGGAGGTGACTTCTTGCCTGCGGATACGCCTCACACGCTGGTATACAGTGTGAAGGTGCCGGTGGGGGTGGTCTCGATCATCACGCCGTGGAATTATCCCCTCTCGATTCCGGTGTGGAAGATTGCGCCTGCTCTGGTGATGGGCAATACGGTGGTGTTTAAGCCCGCGTCGATCACCCCCATCACCGGGATTCGCCTGGTGGAGCTGCTGCTCGAGGTGGGATTGCCGCCCGGGGTGCTCAATGTGGTCACGGGAGCGGGGGGCGCTCTCGGAGATGCGATGGTGACGGATCCCCGGGTGGATGCGGTCTCCTTTACGGGTTCGTTTGGCATCGGCCACGGGCTGTATCAGAAGACGGCCACGCGGATGACCCGCACACACCTGGAGCTCGGGGGCAAAAACCCGCTCATCGTGGCAGCGGATGCGGACCTCGATAAAGCGGTCAATCATGCCGTGCGCGGCGGTTTTGGGGTGACGGGTCAGGCGTGTACGGCCACCAGCCGGGTGATCGTCGAAAAACCATTGGTGGCGGAGTTCTCCCGACGACTGGCGGAGGCCGCGCGTGCGCTGGTGGTCGGTCCCGGAAATATACCGGGGGTGCAGATGGGCCCCGCGTCGAGTGCCGGGCAGAAAAAAACCGACCTGGAGTATGTGCGCATCGCACTGGATGAAGGAGCGGTCTTGCTCGCGGGGGGAGGGGTGCCGGAAGGTCGCGGGTTTGAGTGTGGTCATTTTGTTCAGCCCACCGTGCTGGGAGGGGTCACGTCACGCATGCGCATCGCGCAGGAAGAGGTGTTTGGACCGGTGATCAGTGTGCTGGAGGCTGAGGATCTCGAGGAGGCGTTTGCACTGGCCAATGATGTGGAGTATGGATTGTCCGCCGCCATTGTGACGCAGGATATGAAGAAGGCCATCCGATTTGTGGAGCGGGTGGAGGCTGGGATGGTAAAGGTGAACCAGTGGACTACGGGGGCGTCGATTCAGGCGCCGTTTGGGGGATTTAAACACAGCGGGTCGGGGATGTTTCGAGAGATGGGGAAAGGCGCGGTGGACTTTTTCACACGCACCAAGACCGTCTACCTCGACGGACAATAACAAAATGGGGTCAAGGGGTCCGCTGACCCCTTGCGGGAGTGTTTGAGAGGGCAGCGCCCTCTCAATAAAAGGCTTCGGAAAGGGTGCAGCAAGCTGCACCCTTTTTATGCTGAAAGGACGCTGTCCTTTCAGACTTTCCTGCAAGGGAGCAGCGGCTCCCTTGACCCTGTTTGTGTTTTGTTTTTTTGCACTTCTGTTTTTTGCAAAGGGGGCATTGTACGCGGTTGGCGCGACGACCTCATGCCCCGGTTGTCGGTTGTCTCATCCTTCGGTAAAGTATACCCTCATGTACATCCCCGACCTTCTTTCATCAGGAGACGCCCCATGCGTTTTGTCTTCGTAATGGACCCCCTCCACACCTGTCATCCCGACAAGGACTCCACCTTTGTCTTAATGCTCGAGTCCCAGCGGCGTGGGCATACGATCTACTACTGCCATCCCAGCGAGCTCTACGTCAAAGACGGTCATCCCTTCGCCCGTGCGCAGAAGGCTCGAGTCATGCGCGCCACCCCCCACTACGCGCTGGAAGAAGTCGAGACACTCCCCCTGCTCGAGACCGACGCGGTCTTCATGCGCAAAGACCCTCCTTTCGACATGACCTATGTGTTCTCGACCTATATCCTGGACCTGCTGCTGGACAAAGTGCTGGTGGTCAACGACACGGTGGGCATCAAACGCGCCAATGAGAAGATGTATCCCCAAAACTTCCCCCACCTCCACCCGCGCACCCTGGTGGCTCGAGACATGCTCCAGCTCAAAGCGTTTCTCGACGAGCTGGGAGGCGAGATGATCGTCAAACCCTGGGACGGCAACGGCGGACGCGGGGTGCTCCTGGTCTCTCGTAAAGATCGGAACCTGAGCTCCCTGCTCGAGCTGGCCACCCAAGAAGGCCGCGCTTATGTCATCGCCCAGCAGTATATCCCCGAAGTCCGCCAGGGCGACAAGCGCATCATCCTGGTCAACGGCGAACCCAAAGGAGCCATCCTCCGCATTCCTGCCGAAGAAGACAACCGAGGCAATATGCACGTCGGCGCACGGGTCGAGCGCACCCAGCTCACCGACCGAGAGCGCGAGATCTGCGCCACCATTGCCCCCGCTCTCCGTCGAGACGGGCTGCTTTTTGTGGGCATCGACGTGATCGGTGACTATCTGACCGAGATCAACGTGACCTCCCCCACCGGGATCCAAGAGCTGAATAGATTTGAAGGCACCAGCGTCGAAGCTGACATCATCGACGTTGTAGAAGACCACCTTCAGAGAGGATTGAGGAGGCTCATATCATGACCGCTGCGACCAACCTGTTCCGCAAACTTGCCCGGGCCTTGCCCATCATCTGTGCCCTGAGCACCAGCGCATCGCCGCTCCAGTCGGCTCACGCCGCGACTGCTCCGGTCCAGCCTGCGTCCGCTGCCAAACCAGCCGCCGTGACCGCCCCTGCACCTGTCGCGCCTGTCGTACCCGCCGCGCCTGTGGTGGAAGCCGGCGTGACCCTCTCTCCCAAAGTGGCCGCACGCCTGCCCGAGCTCCGCACCTTCTCCACCAAGATGGGCGTGCCCCTCGAGCAGCTCCTCCGAGGCATGGAAGGTCTCGAGCGCATCTACGAGCGCAACTACGCCGAAGCACGCAATACCTTCCGCGACCTCGAGCAGCGATTTCCCGAGTCCGCCATTGGCCCCTTCGGACAGGTGATGATGTCTCAGGCACAGATGGGCGAAAATTTGGACTTTCTCCAGGAGAACGTCTACCAACACGCCTACGAAGAGAGCATGAAGCGTATGGACGCCGCCATCAACCAGGGGCAGGCCGTGGCGTTTAATCGGTTTTTGCGGGGATGTGCCAAAGGGATCAACAGCCTGTACCTGTATCGCAAAGATAAGCTGATGAGCGCACTGTCCGAAGGGATCTCCGCCCTGGGAGACATCGAGACCGCCAACAAGCTGGACCCGAACTTCGCCGATCCTTACGTGGGACTCGGCGTCTATAACTATTGGCGAAGCGCCCTCACCCTGCGCTACAAAAACCTGCCCTTTTTCCCGGACAAACGGACTCAAGGACTGGCTCAGCTCGAGAAAGCCCGCAATCAGGGCATCATCACCCCGGTGATCGCGCGGCTCGCCCTCGGATACTCCTATATGGACTTCCGTCAGCCCGAAAAAGCGATGGGAGAAGCCGACGCACTCATCAAAACCTATCCCAACAACGTGCTGTCCTACACCCTGGCAGGACAAACCTATCTGCGCCTGCGAAAGCCCGCGCAATCCAAAGCAGCCTATGAAAAAGTGCTGGAGATCGACCCCAAAAATAAGCTGGTCCTGCTCGCCCTCGGCAACCATGCCCTCAATCGGGAGCAAAACGCCAGCAAAGCCGCCGAATATTACGAGCGGTACGTGCAAGATATCCCGAACGAAGCCTATCTGCCGATGGCTCGAACCCGACTCGGGGACGCCTACTGGCTCCAGGGCAAAGGGCCTCAAGCCGAAGAACAATGGAAGCTGGCCCTCAAAGCCGATAGCAGCTACAAGCTCGCCAAAAACCGCATGGAGGGCAAACGGCCCCTGGTGAAACCCACCAACCGCTCCGTGAAAGTCCAAGTGCTCGACGAGCGCCGCAAAGCGATGGATGCACGTCAAGAACGCGCGATGGAAGCCATGCGCCGAGCAGGAGCTTTGGGCACCGTACCCACCAGCTCCGGCCCTCGCCCGGCACAAGGTCAAAAAGCCTCGGAGGTCAAGGCCAGCCCGAGCAAGACCTCCACCCCCAGCACCGCGCCGAGCACCACACCGACGAGCACCGCGCCGACGAGCACGGCTCCCGCCAGCACCTCCAAGACCACCGCGCCGAAGAGCACCGCACCGACGGGCACCGCACCGACGAGCACCACACCCGCCAGCACCACACCCGCCAGCAAATAACGGACACCTGCTCCCTCGCTCAGCCTTTTGCCGGAGGCGGCCCCAGCCGAAAGACCTTACCGCCTCCAAAGTCTGCCACGTAGAGCTCTCCTTGGGTGTCTCGGCCAAAGGTCGAGA
>JBJTQF010000128.1:0-31264 GCA_046075485.1 Myxococcota bacterium
GTTTGAGAGGGCAGCGCCCTCTCAACTCCTAACTCCCATCCCTCTCTTCTCTTCTTCTCTCTCTTCATTTCTCCTCCTCTCCCAACGCGATCCAGGCTGCCTCCAGCTCCGGTGCCACCGTGCCGCGTGAGATCACCCCGACGGGCCCACGTTGGTGGACGTGACCGCCCTCATCCTGGCGGACCCTGAGCATGCCCCCGGGCATCAGCACCTCGACCTGGCGACCGAGGCGACCTGTCACGATGCCTGCCGCCACCACCGCACAGGCACTGCTTCCGGACGCCCGCGTGGGGCCAGCCCCTCGCTCCCAGATCCGCACCTCCACATGCTGAGGCGAGAGCACACGCGCGAGCTGTACATTGGTGCGATTCGGGAAGCGGGGATGGTTTTCCAGCAGCGGCCCCTGGCGCAAGAGACGTTCCTCCTCCATTTCATCCGTGAACATCACAAAGTGAGGATTCCCCATCGACACCGCAGAACCGACCACCCACTCCCCATTGGCCAGCTCGAGCCCTTGATCCACGCAGCGTTCCGCCTCCCAGCGCATGGGCAGCGCGCTGGGTATAAACGAAGGCCGTCCCATATCTGCCTCTAGCTCGAGCCCTCTATCCGTTCGATGGACCGAGAGCCGAACGATGCCCCCTGCCGTCTCGAGCGTTGCCGACTGATGAAGCAGACCCTCCTCCACGAGATAGCGTGCGAAGATGCGGACCCCGTTGCCGGATTTTTCGGCCTGAGAGCCATCGGGGTTGTAGATGGTGACCCCAAAATCTGCCACCTCCGACCCACGGGCGACGAGCGCACCATCCCCCCCGATCCCCTCATGGCGATCACAGATGCGGGTCATGACCGAAGGGGTGATGCGCAGTCGAGAGTCTTGCAGATCCAAGACGATATAATCATTACCAAGACCATGAGCACGAAAATAACGGAGCATAGAGCAGTCTCCAGCAGCCGGTCGAGCTAGAAAAAGAAGGTGATGCGGGGCTATCCGTCCAGTAAAGCAGGAATGAAAAACCACCGTGCGAGTGGATCAGGCTTGAAGTCCCTACCTTGAGCCATTAAGCTAGGCATGATAGCGCAGTGTAGAGTGTGCAACAACAAGGTCAAGCACTGGGGAGAAAAACGGCTATGAAACGTGCTCGAAGCCGCTGGATCTGGCTGGCGAGCCTGGGACTGACGAGTGTGGCGCTGGCGGCGCTGGTGGTTCCAGCGCAGCTCAGCACAGACGAAGTCACCACGGTTTTACGCGGCGAGACAGCAGGCGCACAAGTGGGCTCGGCACTCACCTACGTGCGAGACCTGAACGGCGACACGTATCCGGATCTGGTGGTGGGAGCCCCGCTCTATCCAACCGACACCAAAATGGGCCGCATCTATGTGTTTTTTGGCAAGACCGGGCAAGGCAACAGCGCATGGGAGCGCACGATTTCCCTCAGTGAAGCAGATGTGGTGCTGACAGGGGACAAGAGCAATGAAAATGTGGGTGCATCCATCATCAACGCCGGAGATCTCAACGCCGACGGGATTATTGATCTGGCCGTGGGCGCACCCGGCAACAACGAAGGTGGCACCAACGGCGGCAAAGTATTCATCGTCTTTGGGCGCAAGACTGGATGGAGCAAGAGCGATACCCTCTCCAACTTTTCGGGTGCCAGCTTTATCGGGTATACCTCAGAGAAAGTAGGCATCTCGCTTGCGCGTGGAGGCCAGCTTAACGGCACCCTGACCGACTTTGCCGAAGATCTGATCATCGGGAGTGAATCCCATACCGAAGCGGGCAAGCTCCTGGCAGGGCGTGCATTTATTGTGTTTGGGCGCAAGACCGGCTGGGAAAAGAACGTCAAACTCACCGATACAACGGGGAAAACCTCTACCACAGCCGTGGGGATTGCCTCCATCGTGGGTGACGTAGCCGATCAGCGTGTGGGGCGCGTGGTCGGTGGAATGCTCAACCTCAACCAAGATGGTTACGACGATTTCATTTTGGGCGCACCGGGAGATACCGCAGCAGGCCAGAACGACCGAGGCCAAGTGGGGATTGTGTTTGGGAAAGCCTCCGGGTGGGGGCGCGACAGCTCCTTCGCCGCCACTCTCAACATGCTGGTCACCGGAGAACAGGACGGGAGCGGATTTGGCAAGACCGTCACCACCAGCGCATCGCTCGACGGCGACGTGGCCAAAGACATCATTGTGGCCGCCCCGGACTTTGACGGCGATGGAGGGCTGGTCGATACCGGAAAGATTTACATTTTTCGAGCCAAAGGTTCGACGACCTTCAGCACGGGGAACAACTTCACCGCCGATAAAGCCGACGCAAGCTGGCTGGGAGAAGCGATCTACGACCGTGCAGGCTCCTCCCTAGCAGACGTGGGAGACTTTAACCTCGACGGCGTCGAAGATCTGCTGGTGGGAGCGGAGCTGGCAGACGTCAAGAACTCCTCTGACAATGCCGGAAGAGTGTATTTGGTGGGTGGCCAGATTTACGTGACCGGCACCAAATATCTCAAAGATGCCCTGATCAAAGTGATGGGAAGCGCCGACAATGGGCGAGCAGGGCAGGGCATGGCAGGGCGTTTTGATCTCGACGGCGACTATTTTACCGACATCGCCATCGGCGTGCCCAATGCCGATCCGAGCAGCCTCACCAACGCGGGTGCCATTTACATCTTGCGGGGTGCTGAGTTCGCCGATCAAGATACCGATGGGTATACCCCGTTTCAAGGCGATTGTGACGATCAAGACGCATCCCTGAATCCAGCAGCCAAAGAAGTGGCCTACGACGGAGTGGATCAAGACTGTAGCGGCTCCGATCTGAAGGACGTCGATAAAGACGGATACAACGCCACCGTGGTGGGAGGAAACGATTGTAACGACAATCTGGCATCCATCAATCCCGGTGCAGCCGAAGTGTGCAACGGTGCCGACGAGAACTGCAACGGCTCCATCGATGAAGGCGTACAGAGCACCTACTACCTGGATAAAGACGGCGACGGCTACGGGAGCCCCAGCTCCAGCACCACAGTGAAAGCGTGCAGTCAACCGTCCGGTTATTCTAAGAACTTTTCGGATTGCCAAGACGATCCCGCAGCGGGTGGAGCGAGCATTTATCCCGGTGCGACCGAGATAGCATACGACGGCATCGACCAAGATTGCAGCGGGGGTGACCTGATCGATGCCGACGGGGATGGAGAAGCAGCGACGGTGGCAGGTGGAAAAGACTGCGACGATGGCAATCCAGACTATAACTCACAAGCCGACGATATTCCTTACAACGGTCTTGACGAAGACTGCGACGGGAGGGACTTGGCCGATTTGGACAACGACGGTTATATCTGGGTGGGTGTCCCCGGCGGCACCGACTGCAACGACGACAACGGGGGCGTACATCCCAACGCCACCGAGCTGCCCTACAACGGCCTCGATGAAGACTGCTCCGGGAGTGACTTGGTGGACGTGGACGGCGACGGTTATGTCTCCACCGTGGTCTTGGGCGACGACTGCAACGACAACAATGCCAGCGTGTACCCGGGTGCCGAAGATCTCCCGAACGACGGTATTGATCAGAACTGTGACGACGTGCAAGCCACCGACTACGACGGCGACGGCGTGACCTGGCCGGACGAAGGCGACTGCAACGACGAAGAAGAGAGCATCTACCCGAATGCGCCGGAGAGCCCCTACGACGGCATCGACCAAGACTGCGACGGCACGGACGTAACAGATGTGGACGGTGATGGTTTTGAAGGCATTCCAGCGGGGGGGAGTGACTGCGACGACCGAGACAGCTCCGTATTTCCGGGCGCCTACGATCCACCCTACGATGGGATCGATCAAGACTGCGACGGCCTGCAAGTGAACGACGTGGATGGAGACGGCTACAATGGGATCCCGGCAGGGGGAGACGACTGCAACGATCAAGATCCAGAGATCAGTCCGGGGCAAGCGGAGCTTCCGGGCAATCTGACCGACGAGAACTGCAACGGCGTGGCAAGCGATCAAGACGGCGATGGATACGGCAGCAGTCCCGACCTGTTTGGGCGACCAGAAGACTGCAACGATGCCGATGTTAACGTGCGGCCAGGTGCGGTGGAAGTGCCCTACGATGGGATCGATCAAGACTGTAGTGGGTTTGATCTGACAGACGTAGACGGAGATGGGTTTGAAGGCGAGCGCGTGAACGGTTCGGACTGCGACGACGAAGATCCGCTGATCAATCCCGCAGCAGAAGAGCTCAAAGGCAACGGCATCGACGACAACTGCGACGAGCTCATCGATGAAGAAGACGTGGACGAAGATGGATACTCGGCGGAAGCAGGCGATTGTAACGACGACGATCCGGCGGTGAATCCGGGGGCCAGCGAGCAGGTGGGAGACAACGCCGACAACGACTGCAACGGGCGGATAGACGAGCGGATCATCTCGGGCGATGCGGTGGTGGCCGGTTGTAGTTGTCGAGTGGACGGTGCCAAAAACAGCAGCGAAGGTGCTTATGTGTGGATGCTGGTGGGGCTTTTGGCCCTGAAGTTGCGTCGAGTAAGAGCGGCGCGTGAGAAGTGAATACCTTGCCTGCGACAAAGCTGTCAAGGTTAGCATGCTATGTAAGCAAAGTCCTTGACATGCGAAGATGCGGCGTGTATAACCGCTGAATTGCGTTGAAATCATGGGCATTTTGCGAGCGTCAGAGCGCGCCATCCGGGAAATCAGAGCCGGTATTTGATGGGCACCCTGTTGTCTGTCCTTGCCCTCGACAAAGGCAGGGTGAAGGGCTCAAGGGTCATTCCCCCCGTTCTCACGCTGAAAGAGATGAGCCGCGCTGCTGCGGTTGATTTTGCTAGAAAGCGTGTGCTTGCCGATGTTTTTTCCCGAATCTCCGCGTGTGAATCGCTGATATTGACGAAGGCGGGAACCTGCTGATTCCCGGGGTGAGAGGCGCACGGTCGTTGAGTCGGTCGTCATATGATGGGTGTTGGAGGCCACTATGTTTGAAGCAGTCGGGCGAGGACCACAGATGAAGCGTCTCTCGCCGTTGCGCTGGCTGGCAAGTGCAGGGATTGCGATCCTCATGGGCGCGGCGCTGTTGGGAGCGAACTGGGCGGCAAACCGTCAGCCTGAGCAGGTTGCAAAGACCGAGACGAAGGTGGAAGAGGTGACGTTCCAGCAGACGGTGAAGCCGCCGCCGCCACCCCCACCGCCGCCTCCGGGCCCGACACCCAAATCGACGACCCGGCCTATGAAGAACCGGATCACGAAGACGGTGAAAAAAGAAGAGATCAAACCACCGGAGCCGACACCGCAGCCGGAGAAGAAGCCCGAAGAGCCGAAGACAGAAGAGAAGCCTGCCGAAGCCCCTGCAGAAGAAGAAGTGGCATCCGTTGCCGACGATGGAGGCGTGCCCGGGGGCGTTCCCGGCGGTGTGCTGGGCGGTGTGATCGGCGGAGTGGTGGGCGGTGTCGTCGGCGGTACCGGAACGGGTACGGGCGTTGACATTCAGGAAGTGGACTTTAAAGCGGGCGAATTCTTGAATGCGCGTGACGTGCAGCGGGTGGCCAAAGACAACTTCCCAGAGATGATCAAGCGGGCCAATATTGCCGTCGCCGACGCTACCGTGGAAGTGGTGTGTGATCCCGATGGCTCGGTCAGTGAAGTCATCTGGATTTCGGGCAATGAGCTGGTGCGTGAAGCGGTCATGGCTGCGGTCAAGCAGGCTCGCTTTAGCTCACGGCCCCATTCATTTAAAGTGCGTGTGCCTTTCCGCTTCAGACTTCAGTGAGCTGTAGCGCAGCAGGCGTGGTGATTAGAGCGGTTTTTTTTGACACATTGTCGCGTTGAGACGGGTTGAATCCATCGACAGGAGGCGCTTCGTTATGAGTTTTGATCTGGTACACATCTGGTCCACGATGGGCTTGATTAACAAAGTGGTGTGGGTCATCATGATCATCATGTCCCTGCTCTCGATCCTCATCACCATTGAACGTCAGCTTGTGTTCTCCCGGGCCACCCGGCAGAGCCTGGCGCTGGCGGAGCGATTGAGCGCATTGCTGGCCGACAACAAGCTCGAAGAAGCCGTGGAGACCGCTGGTAAGGCTGATTATAAGACCAGCTACCTCGGACCCATCGTGGCTCAGGGCCTGTCTGCCTTTATGACCCGCCGGAAGCAGCGCAGCGCCGACGCCGTCGAAGCCGCCCGTCGCGCCATCGACAAAGCCGTGACCCTGGAGACCTTGGGCCTCCGCCGTGGCATCTCGATCCTGGCGACCGTGGCCTCCACCGCTCCCTTCGTGGGACTCTTCGGCACGGTGTTTGGTATCATCAACGCCTTTGAAGGCATGGGCGAGTCTGGTTCGGGCGGCATTGGAGCGGTCTCCGTCGGTATCGCCGAAGCCCTCATCGCCACCGGCTTCAGCCTCGCCGTGGCCATCCCCGCCACCTGGGCCTTCAACTACTTCCTGACCCGCATTGAGTCCATGTCCACCGAGATGTCGGTCTCCACGACCGAGCTCCTGGATTACTGTGTGACTCAGCAGGAGCAGGGCGCTGCTTAATGCGGTCTGCTTAATGGGGTCTGCTTAATGGGGTTGAGAAGAAGAGGCCCCACCAGAGGCTAGGAGAAGGAGAGCTGCGATGGGAATGTCAGTGGGTGGCAATAAGAGCTTCAAAGCCGAGATGAACGTGACCCCCTTGGTGGACGTCTGTCTCGTGCTCCTCATCATCTTCATGGTGGTGACCCCCATGTTGAAAGAGGGCGTTCCTGTCCAGCTCCCAGAATCTAAACACGGCCTTGAGATCCAAGAGGATAAAAACGAAAACGTCATCTTGGCGATCAAAGACGATGGCACCGTTTATATTGAGAACGTGCTGATTGAAGGAGGCGATGTGGACACCCCCGAGGGCAACAAAGCCCTGGAAGACAAAGTCCGCATCGCCCTCCAGACCGCCAAGACCAAGCCCCTGCTGATCAAGGCCGATGGCCGTGTGAAGTATGGCCAAGTTAAGCGGGTGATGGACATCGTCAAGGAGAAGATCCTGTTGAAGTCCGTGAAGCTCGCCACCGACAAGGCCAAGCAGGCTAAGGCAGAAGGTTAATCCGCCTTTCGACGACTCGGGAACTCAGCGCAGCAGGAGCATGTTATGGATGTCGGATCGTCAAGCAGCTCAAAATCAGAAATCAACGTGACCCCGCTGGTGGACGTCTGTCTGGTGCTGCTCATCATCTTTATGGTGATCACCCCCGTCATCGTGCAGGAGACCATGATCTATCTGCCGAAGGTCGAGGTGACAGAGGAATTGCCAGATCCAAGCGATCCAGGTACATTGGTCGTCAAGCTCAACGCGGATGGCACCGTCGCCCTTCGCAAAGGTGAGATCGAAGACGACGTGTCCGTAGACCAGCTCGCTGAAAAGCTGGGGGCGGAGCTGGCCGCCCGAAAAGATAAGTCCGTCTTCCTCGATGCCAGTACAATGGTGGCGTATGCTCAGGTCTCGTCCATTGTGGACGTCATGACCGGTGTCAAGGCAGTGGTGGCCGTGGTCGAGACGGACGACAACCCGGACGAAGAAGCAGGTGCCCCGGCCGGTGCCCCCGCAGCCGCCCCCGCTGTGCCCGCTCCTTCCCCCTGATCCTCCCCTCAAGTCGGCCTTTGGAGCCTCTGAACTATGAAAGACAGTCTCTTCCGACGTTATGCCCTTCTCGTGGGCTGCTTCCTCTTCTCGCTGTATCTCTTGGCTCCTACTTACTGGCGCTTCTACGGCGACCCCGTTGACCCCACGCAGCCAGATGGAGCCAAAAAGATCCCCAACGTCTTCTTCTCCGAAGGTCTCAACTTGGGCCTCGACCTTCAAGGTGGCTTGCACCTCACCATGCAGGTGATGGTCGATGAAGCCATCCTCAAGAACGGTGAGAGCCGAGCCACCGACATGCAGTCCCGTCTGAAGACCGGCGGTGTCAACTTGGTCTCGAACCCCGCCGTGACCCTCGAGAACGGACTGGCCATGACCCGCTTGGCATTCGCCGCCGCCGCCGAGCGTGATCAAGGCCGTCGGCTCCTGGAAGAGCAGTATGCCGACACCGCCATCGAGCTGGACGGAGACGCAGGACTGCTGCTTCGGGGCAATCTCCAAGCCAGTGAAGCCCTCCGAGTCGGCGCAGTCGATCGCGCCCTTGAGATCCTCCGAGGTCGTATCGACCAGTTTGGTGTGGCTGAGCCGGTGCTCGTTCGTGAAGGGGCAGATCGCATCGTGATCCAGCTCCCCGGTTTGAAAGATCCGCGTCGAGCCCTCGACCTGATCGGAAAAACCGCCGCCTTGGAGTTCCGCATCGTTCACGACGCCAATGCTTCCCTCTCGAGCGTGTTTGCCAACGCCCGAGCTCAAGGCAAGCTCAGCGACGAGCCCACCATTGCAGAGTATCGCGCCGCCGCCGAAGGTCAGCTTCCTTCGGACGCCGAGCTGTCGTTCTTGGAGCCCATCAAAGATAAGAAGTTCAGCGAGGGTCAGAACCTCGCAGTTAAAGAGCCTCCCCAGCCTATCCTGCTGCGCAAGAAAATTGAGCTGACAGGTGAGGCGGTGGTGGATGCCGGAGTGAATCGCGATCCTCAAACCAATGAGCCCAACGTTAGCATTTCCCTCTCGCCTGCTGCCGCTCGAGTTTTTGATGAGCTGACTGCTGCCAACGTCAACCGACAGCTCGCCATCGTGCTGGACGGCATCGTGAAGAGCGCGCCGAATATCCAGGAGCGTATCGGTGGCGGCCAAGTGCGCATCACCGGTCAGTTCACCGATCAAGAAGCGGCGGACTTGGCCGTCGTATTACGTTCTGGTGCCCTCCCGGCCCCCATCAAGCCCATTCAGAATATTACCGTGAGCGCCACCCTGGGGGAAGACTCCATTCGAGCTGGATTTTTGGCTGGTATTGCTGGATTTTTCCTCGTGGTCGTGTTTATGGCTTGGTACTATCGTCTCTCGGGATGGATTGCCGACGCTGCCCTCTTGCTCAACAACACCATGCTGCTGGGTGCCCTCGCCGCCCTCGACGCCACCCTCACCTTGCCGGGTATAGCGGGCATCGTGCTCTCAATGGGTATGGCCGTGGACTCCAACGTGTTGGTGTTCGAGCGTATACGTGATGAGCTCGATATGGGCCGCGCGGTTCCGCTGTCCATTCGAGCGGGTTTTGACAAAGCCTTCTGGACTATCTTTGACTCCCACGTCACCACCTTGTTGACTGGATTTGTGCTCTTCACCTTCGGAACGGGCCCGATCAAAGGTTTTGCCATTACCCTGTGTATCGGTGTGGCCCTCAACCTGTTTACCGCACTGTTTGGCACCCGCGTGGTCTATGATCATCTGCTGATGAACTCCTCGATTCGCCGCCTCCGGTTCCGTCAGTTCTTGGAGAGACCGAATCTGGACTTCATCGGCCTGCGTAATCCGGCCATCGTATTTTCGCTGGTCTCCGTGGTGGCTGCCACTTATGCACTCATCCAGCTTCAGGCGGGCCACGGCAACCTCGGCATCGACTTTGCCGGGGGATCGATGATCACCGTCAGCGCCTCCAAGATTCCTGAGACCGGTGAAGCCCGCAGCATTCTGGAAAAGGCCGGGTTTGAGGAGCCGGAGATTCAGACCTCCGAGACCGACAAGCGCATGTTGGTGCGTCTGCACACCGAAGGGGCAGACATGCAGGACGTGGGCAACAGGGTCTTAGATGCCTTCAAAGCCGCCTTACCGGGTGAAGAGTTTAAGATCGAAGGGGCTGAGGCCATCAGCGCGGCAGTCTCCAAAGACCTGCGTCAAGCCTCGTTCCTCGCCATTCTGGTCTCGCTGGTGGGTATCATCGGTTATTTGTCCTTGCGGTTTGACTTCCGGTTTGGTGTGACCGCCGCCATCGCCACCTTCCACGACGTGTTTTTTGTGATCGCCGTGTTCTACTTCGCCGGTTTCCAGTTTAACCTGCTGCTGGTGACCGCACTCTTGACCATCGCTGGTTATTCACTCACCGATACCGTGGTGATTTTTGACCGCCTCCGAGAGATGCGTCAGCGTTTCCACGACATGAGCTACGGCGAGCTGATCAACCGCTCCATCAACGATGTGCTGAGCCGTACCATTGTGACTTCCGGCACCACCTTGATTGTGCTGATCTCCTTGCTGCTCTTTGGTGGACCGGTGTTGTTTGACTTCTCCTTAGCCCTGTTCCTCGGCGTTTTGATTGGTACATACTCTTCGGTTTTTGTGGCCAGTCCCATTCTTTTCCTGTGGGAACAGAAATTTGGTCGTCTCGTCGAAGATGAAGACAAACTTCGTACCTATCAGGATGCCGTATCCTCTGAGCCCAGTACCTGAGCCTGTCCTGTAGAGCAGAGCCCGCACCGTAGAGCCTGCCAGCGCTTCCCGCTCAATTTTCTCCCCTCGATTCTAAACCCCTCGTCACATCTCGAATCCATCCAAGATCCTGTGCTTAAGCCGAGGGGGAAGTATTCTTTCGCCTCCCCATGAGTCCGCCGAGCTCTTTCTGGCAGCAGCAGATGTCGTGGAAAGCAAACAGGAAAGCAAACTGGTGAGCCAACAGCCGCCAGCGCGAGCAAAAACGGTGAGCGCCACGGCAAGCATGAGCATGAGCGGGCGTGTGCAAGGGCAGGCGCGACAGGCAGTTGGAGCAGCGGGGATGCGCTTAGACCTCCAGTGCCGGAGTCTGAGGCGGTAGCACCAGCCGTTCCACCACCCGACCGTGTACGAGATGCTCCGTGACCAGCTCTTCCACGTCTTCGAGCGTGACTTTCTGATACCACACCGCTTCGGGATACACCACAATGGAGATACCCTGTTCGCAGGTGTCGAGACACCCAGACTTGTTGGCTCGGAAATCAGCCTTCAGCCCATGTTTTCGCATGCTGGCCTTCATGGCAGCCAGTACCTCGTCCGCCCCCTTCTCGGCGCAGCTTCCACGGGGATTTCCGGCTGGGCGAGCATTCGTGCAGACCAAGACATGGCGTTTAAAGTGTGGCATTCTCACCTCCAAAGAATCTAAATGGAGTATACTGATAACGTTTGAACGACAGGCGCAGAAGCTAACATGCAAATGCACGTCTCGCCACTGGAATATGAAGGCGAGCGAGTGTAAGGAACGGCGGGATGGGTGAGGAGCGAGAGGTATTGCCGGAGTGGAAGGTATGGCTGGACCGCCTCGAGACCGGCATGATATGTGTCAGCGCACAACACGAAGTGCTCTATTTCAATCCTTTTGTGGCGCGCAGCTTGGGCATCACCCCTTCGCGTGTCCCGGAAGAGCTTGAGAAACCCGTTTTGGAGCTGCTCAGCCCGGCATCCCCAGGCGTGCTTCAGCCTCTGCTGGAGCGCCGTGAGCCGGAGTGTGTCTGCACCCTTCAGCGTTACCGAGGCCCCTTCCGAGTGATGTTGCGTCGGCTCACCCCTCCTCCTGGCTGGAGCTTGGGCGGCTATTGGCTCGCCTTTCATCCGCTGGGGCAGGGAGCCTCCAAAGAAGGAGCCTTCAGCATCATTGCCTTCTATTCCTTGTTGATGCACGAGCTCAAAAATCCGCTGGCAGCGGTCAAGATGTTGGTGCAAGGTCTTCAGCTTGAGCTGCCTCGACATGCCCTCAGCGTGGAGACCACCCGTGCGCTGGAGCCTTATCTGGAGCGAGCCAACCGAGAGATTGATCGGGTGGTTAAGCGCATGGACTCCGTGAAATACCTCTCCAAGCTGACCCTTGAGCGGCACGAGCGTTACGACCTGACGGCTGTGGCGCGCACCCTGGTGCATCATCTGCATCCCGTGCTGGAGCGACAACAAGTCCACTGTCAGCTCCAGCTCGATCCGGCGGGTGCTTATCTGGAGGGCGATCCCGACGAGCTGCGCCAAGTCCTGCTCAACCTGATCGATTTTGCGCTCGACGCGATGGCTGAGCGGGGAGGGCTCCTGCGACTCTCCATCAAACAGAGTCCGGGCGAAGTGCGTCTTCAGTTGGTGGATACCGGCGCGGGAATGTCTGAGGACGAGCTGTCGGCGTTACAGGCTCAGCACGATCCCTTTCGGAGTGGCAGCCTCGGGCTCTCCGTAGCCCGCTGGATCATCGAGCGACACCACGGTCAGATTCAGTTTGTCAGCCAGAAAGGCCGAGGCACCTCCGTTGAAGTGCGGCTCCCCAGCGAGCAGGTCATTCGGCAGGCGGACGAGAGAGGGCGGTGATGGACGAGAGCAACGACCTTCGATACCGCATCCTTTTGGTGGATGACGAGAACAACTACTTGTGGTCTGTGGCGCGAGCCCTGGACGTCAAGGGCTATCACGTCGCCACCGCTGACTCGATGGACCGGGCCCTGGAGATCCTCAAAGCCGAGCATATGGACTTGGTGCTCACCGACATCAAGATGCCCGGCTTGGATGGGTTTGAGCTCGTCGAGTGGCTGAGGGTTCATCGTCCAGACACGGCGGTGGTGATGGCCACGGCCTTTGGCTCCATGAGCATGCGTGAAAAAGCCCTCAACCTGGGGGCCATCTCGTATATTGAGAAGCCCATCGACCTCAACGCCCTGATGGATTTCTTGCAGAACCTGTTTCACGCCCCTGGATTTACCGGTCGGATTCGTGACATCGACCTCTTGGATTACCTTCAGCTCGTCTCCAACACCCACAAGACCAAGATTGTGCAGGTCACCAATCGGCGAAGTGTCGGTCGGCTGGTCTTTGAGAACGGAGCGTTGGTGCATGCCCAGTGTCAGCAGCAGGAAGGGCTCTCCGCCTTTTACGAGATCGTGTCTTGGCACACCGGAGCCTTCACCGATATTCCATACGAGCCACCTCCCGTTCGTTCGATTGACGGCAACACCTCCTTTTTGTTGATTGAAGCCGCTCGCATGCGTGACGAGCGCGAACGGCACAGCGGTCATGTACATCTGCCGGTGCATCCACCGCGTGCTGCTTCTGAGTCTCGTGCTTCCAGCCCTGCTCAAGTGCGAGCGCGAGACGTCAACGACGACCGTATGACCGGCCCCTTCGGACGTTTCCGACGATTTTTGGAAGGGCTCGACAGCTTCAAGACCGTGCGCGGTTCGGTGCTGATGAGCAGAGAAGGGCTGATCCTGGCTCGGGGAGGCACTTTTCCTGCTGGGTTGGAAGGGGTCATTTCTCGCCTGAGTGAAGCCTACGACGTCTTGGGTGAAGGGCTGGAGCTCGATCCATTTACTCGAGGGCAGGTGGTACTGGCCGATGGCAGCGTCTTACAGGTGCTTCCGGTGGCCACGGAGCTGGTCAGTGTCTGGTTGAGTGGGGAAATCGAAGCCCGCGAAGTGGCCGCCTGGTTACGAGGACGTGCATTCAGCTTGGAGTAAAGCGCCTGCCCACCCTTGCGGGCGCTCCCCGTGACTTTTAGTCCTCTCGTCTTGCCTCCGCTTTCGCGTCCTGCCTCAGCTTTCGCGTCCTGCCTCAGAACTGTGTCGTTCCAGCAGCTTACGCACACTCACCCGCATGCGGTCGAAGCTGCGCGCCAGCGAGCCCACCTCATCGGTCCCCAGCAGCTCCGCAAACGAGGTGTCGAGTTTTCCGGCACTGGCGGCTTCCGCCTTTTTTACCAGCTTTCGCAGCGGTGCCAGCAGCGAGCGTGAGACCAAGATCCCGATGGCCAACGTGAGCACCCCCAGCATGCCCATCAGACCCAGACCATGCTGGAAGAGCTGCTCATGCCGCTGACCATCGAGCTGGGCCATCTCGCGTGCCGACGACGACAGCAGCGGAGGTGGAAGCTGGACCTCCAGCGCCCCCACGGTCTGCCCACTCTCGCTGCGGAGCGCCACCCGTGCCACCTGAGCGCCGCTGAGCATCTCCGACACCTCTTCCTGCGTTGAGAGCACCTTCCAGCGTCCCTCATCGAGGGTGGAGCCTTTTTCCAGTGCGGAACCTTGCACCTGTACCCGTCGAGGCCCATTTAACAGCGCCAAGCTCATCCCACTGTCTTCGTGGTTGGTGCGCCAGCGGGCGAACATGCGCTCATCGGTGGTGAGGTCTAAACCGGAGGCCACGGCCCCCAGCACTTTTCCGTCCGAGCCGGTCACGGGATGAATGGCCAGCAACAGCAGCACGGCATCTGAAGTGGCTTGGCGCTTGCCAGCCGCCTCTAATGTCAAAAACGTCAACAAGTCTGTCGAAAATGTCTCAATCGACGCCACCGCTCGCCCATCCAAGACGGCGTTCATCAGCGCCTGGAGCGGAACCGACGTCTGCACCGACGGCGGATCCAGCAACGAAAAATTGCGCATCGCATCCGAGGGATTTTCGGGCTGGCTGGAGACCACATATCCACGCGCGTCGAGCAAGCGATGAAAGCGGAGCGGCCCTCGAGAGGACTCCAGCCAGGCATTCACCTGCTTGATCACCTCTGGATTCCGCCCTTGGAGTGCTTCCGACGCCAGTGGACTGGAGGCACTGATTTCAGCTCGAGCGCTGACTTCACCCAGCTCTGCATCGATGAGCGCCCGCATGGAGCGAGCAGCCAGCAGCGCACGGGTTTGTCCATCCGCTTCGTGCAGACGTTCCGCCAAAACCGCGAGTTGTTCCCCTTGAGCCCCGGCGCTTCGACTCAGCTCTTCGCGGAGGATGGTGGCACTTCCCGTTGCCAGCAGTCCCAAGATGACAAACAGCAGGCTCGAGAGCTTGGTTTGCAGATTCATCAACAACGTGCTCCCTCACACAAACGACTGTCTCGACAAGGCCGAGACCTTAGCGGGACCAGAGCTGAAGCTCCGCCACCCGTGTCAAAAAATCTTCCCGGTCTTCTGGCGACTCAATTTCACGGGCCAATCGCTCCACGAGCTGAGTCGGCGAGCTCCCTGAGCGAAGCTGATCGTCGAGCAGCAGCGGTGCCACCGGTCCCACAAAATGCGACAACATATGCTGGAGCCGAGCCCGGACCTCCCCTTCGAGGGGCAGCGGTTTCTGAAGGCTTGAGCTGCGCACCCCACGGGATTTCTCGGGCGAGCTGGGCTCCGGGAGTGTGCGGGCCGCCTTAGTCGTGTCTCCCGACCCAGTCACACTGGCTGTTTGAGTGGTCACTCCACTTGGATGGGGAGTCTGAGAGGGCTCTGAAACCGACTCCGACCCTCGCAACCCCGGTCCTGCCTGAATGCGCTGAATTTCGCGACGGAGCAGGGCCAAATCCGTATGCGGTTGCCCCACCACCACAAAAAGAACGTCCGGCTCCAGCGGAGCGGCCACCAAGTAGACATCTCCGAAGTGGATGGTCGCCACCTCCACACTGCCGGACACCTCCGAGATATGGGAGAGGGCGCTGAGCAGAGGTTGGCTCGCCGCGCCGATGACATCCGCTCGAAAAATCAGCGGCAGCGACGATGCCTGGATCTGTCCTTGCCGGGAGATATAAGCGCCCAGCACTCCGTTGATGGCCCCAACTTGTTCTAACGCGGTCCTCATGGGTGGGCTCCTATCGGCTTGATGGGGCTACTATATCCTGAAACCGCTGTCCTGCGGCAAATTTATGGTTACCAGCTCAGGGTGGGCGCGGTGGTTAAGCCGCCGCAGGCGTAGATCCGGCCTGTTTCTTCACAGTAATGCCAGTCTACATCGTCACCGGTGAGGGTCTCCTGTTTGGGGACCGCATTGCAGTAGGGTGAGACCCCTTCGCCCCCGGTGAGAAAATTGCCGGGCAGTCCCCCGTTTAGCAGCGGAAGTTTGACGGCATCGGGTCCGTTGCCATCGCGGTCGAACTCATTATTGGCAAGCTCCTCCTGAGTGGGATAGCGGGCCACCCCATATTTTCCGGAGGCATCAAACGCCGCTTGTAGGGCTGCCCGCAGCTTGAGCAGGTTCTCTTGAGTTTTGGCTTGTTCTTCCGCCGTGGCTTCGCGGTAGACCGGTGTGTGTCCGGGCGCAGCGGCCTCCTCCGGTCCCCGATTTTCCGGCTTCATCGGACCTTTCCAAAACAGGGGGATGGCCAGCAGCACCGGCAACAACAGCAGCAGCCCTTGTGTGGCCCAGCTTAAGCCTCGAGCCAGCCTATCCCGTTGAGCCACGGGCTGATCGGGCCGTCGAGCTGCCAGCAGGCGGGCAAAAAAGGCGTCGAGCACTCCATCATAGAGCCGTGCGCCCCCTTCCAGGAGCTGGAGGCGTTGAGCGTCGCTGAGCCCGAGAGTGCCTCTGAAGTCGGCTCCTCGCACCTGCGCGCCTGTGAGCTGTACCTGCGAGAGTGTGGCGTGTGCTAGGGAGAGCCCTCGTAGGTCGGCACCTTCCAGATCGACTTCTTCCAGCACGGCAAAGGTGGCATCCACTCCAATCCAGACGGAATTTGAAGCCTTCACGCGGCGGAGCTGGCAGCCAAAAAAGTCCGAAAGCTGGATCCGCGCCCCTTTCAGATCACATCCTTCTAGTCGTGTATCTCGCAGCGAGCAGCCGACGAGCTGAGCCCCTGTGAAGTCCGTTCGTTCCAGCACCGCGCCTTCGGCATCCACCAGACTGAGCCCTGCTTCACGGAGCTGCACCCCCTCGAGCCGGGCCTGGGGCAGCGATACGGAAACCAGCCGCGCTTCTGAGAGCTGGACCTGTTGCCAATGCGACTGAGGCAAGGCCGCTGTGTGGAGCTGGAGGCCGGAGAGCTGCGCATTTTCCAGCCTTAAGCCTGCCTGCGCGAAGCCCTCCAGCGTTTGGTGCGCTTGCCAGTGCTTGGGATCGGGCGGAGGAGGGAGGCTCAGCGACGGCACATGAAAGGGAGAGAGAAACGGCAGCAACCGCTGGAGCTTGAGCTGAAGGTTCTGCATGGCGCCCATGATACGTCCTATCTGGATCCGCTGAAAACGACACACAAGGAGGAGCGAGCAAGTCCGGGAGCGTGAGCGCACGGGTGCAGGGTGGGTGCGGGTGCCGATCCGGATATGGCAGAGTATACCCCAGGTGGGCGTCAGGACGGAAGAAAAGCGTGATCGGTGCGATGCACGTTCGTGCCAAGAGGAGGTGCCGCGAAAGTGGCAGGGTAAAAGACAATGGAATTCGAATGCTACAACATCCGATAGCGCCGGTTTGTTTTAGTGGAGGCGGATGATTGCATCAATACTGTTTCTTTTCAAAAATCGACACGCTATAAATGGGACATGAACTTCGACGAAAAATGGAGGTGGGACGTGCAAGACAGTCTTTTTTCGCAGGAAATCCCCAGCGAGTGGCAGAATGACCTGGTAAGCGGAACAGTCAAGAATGTCGAGGATGGCACGCTGGCCTCGCTGGTGCATGTGCCTGACTTTCGTGCAGCCATGCTGCAACTGATCTTGCTGGTGTGTGTGATCGTGGGGATCGGAACCTACGTCTTGACCTTCATGCCGGGGCTCTCGGGGGCCGAAATGCGTGCTGTGACCGTTCCCACCCATCCTTCCAACGTGCCTGCATCGATGATGGTGGCCCACACCAGCGACGATTACAACCGCGCTTTCCTCAACCTCTTGCAACTGGTCAAGAGCAAGTTCGAGTGAAAATCTATAACTGCTCAGAATCTAACGTCTCTTTAATGACGTGCCTGTTCAGAATCCCTCGCTTCCGTCCTCGCTTTAATCCTATCAAGCCGGAAAAAGCGGCGTGATTGAAATTCTTCCATTTTTGCGGTTCACTTTTCTCCTCTTTCCGGGTTAAGTTTTGTCAGATCCTATTCCGGTGAGAAGGAGATTCCCTTGATGCGCACTTCTGGTTCCCCTGACTCTGATACATACAGCGCCCCCCTCGGCATTTCTCACGCGGCTTCCGGAGAGGAAACTCTCCCCAAAGCCGACCAATATGTGACGGTGGAGGAGCCTCGACAAGCTCTCTTCCAGCTTGTGGCTTTGATTGCCGCAATCTTGGCCATCGGCTACTATATCGTGGTATACAAACCCGGTATTCCGGCGCAGGACGTGCGTTCGGTGTTGGTGCCGACCCATCCCTCAAATGGGGGCCACGTCGATCTGCTGACCGCCATCACCACGTCTTTCCGCAGTCTCTTCTACTGAGTCAGCCAGTACGGAGTCTGCCAATCGGTGCCAGCCAACGGAGTCTCTTGCCAGGCTCCGGTGAGCCTCGCTCGACGGTTGCCGCCGGCGGTGGGTGTGCATTTCCTTTCTCTGGACCAACACCGTGCTGATGCGCCCGTCACCAGTGTTTCGGACCCCTCTCTCTTTACGCCTGCCGTCGCACCACAAATGGCCCCAACACCAGCACCTCCAGCCCTGCATCCTGCCAGCCCTTGATGGCGTCTTCCGCCGTCGCCACAATCGGTTCTTCGTGCATGTTAAAAGAAGTGTTGATCACGCTGCTCAGCCCGGTCTTTCGCTCGAACGCTTTCAGCAGTGCGTGATAGGCCGGATTATCCTGCGCTCTCACGAGCTGAGGCCGTGCGGTTCCATCCACATGCACCACCCCTGCTCCTTGCCGTCGCATCTCCGCCGTGCAGTCAAAACACACCGTCATGAAGCGGGCGGCATCCCGCGCCCCCTCCAGCCCCACATAGAGTTTATCCGCCGCCTCATCCAGCGTGGACGGTGCAAAGGGCATAAACTCGGTGCGTCGGAGGTGTTTGTTCAGCCAATCATTCACCTGCCGATCATCCGGTCGATACAAGATCGAGCGATTTCCCAGCGCCCGTGGCCCCCACTCGAGCTTTCCGGCGGCTCGTGCCACCACCTTGCCTTGAGCCAGCAGGCTTGCGACGTGTTCCGCCAGCGCCTGTGGACGCTCAAACGGCAGTCCTGCCGCGCGCAGCGCTTGTTCCGCCGACACTTCGGAGATCTCAGGCCCCAGATACGCGGTCTCGATGGCCCCGGGCGTCGCACCTCCCAGCTTGAGCGCCGCTCCTGCTGGAAGTCCTCCATCCGACATGTGAGGATAGACGTGGAGCCTCGACACCTCGGGCCGCTCCAGCAGACGCTGGTTGAGCTTCACATTTGCGAAGACCCCACCGGCCACCGCAAGCTGGCTCAGCCCGCTCTTTTGGCACCAGTAGGAGACAAACGCACCCACCTGCTGCTCGAGGTTTTGTTGCACAGAGGCGGCTATTTCTTCTCGCGTGTAACCCGCGAGCGCACGATAAAAGGGATCCTGAAGCGAAGCAGGCCGGACATAATCCGTCGTATTAAACCCGGGCCCTACAAAGTGGAGCTGCTCCGCCATGAGCTTGAGCAGCTTCTCCGGTGCCCGTCCATACGCCGCCAAGCCGGTGATCTTGCCTTCGTGCCGGAGCGGTTTAAAACCCAGGTACTCCGTCACCCGAGAGTAATACGTATTGATCGCCGTACGTCCCGACTGGCGAAAGAGGGGGGTGAGCCTGCCCGCCTCGGAGCGATGGACCGTAACACTGGTGCCGTCTCCCATCGCATCGAGGGTCACGATCAGCGCCGGATCAAACGGGGCGGTGAGTGCGGCACTGTGCGCATGAGCCGTATGATGATCCACAAAGTGAATTTCCGCCTTAATCTTGTCCTGCCGGAGATGATGGCGCAAAATGGGTCGAGATACACCTTCCTCCAGCCGCTCCAGCCCCAGCCGCTTCAGGCCCACTTGATACAGAATATAGAGGTGGAGCAGGTACGAAAACTGAGAGGCATCGTCTTTGAGCGCATGATGCGCGTCACGCAGGAGCCGAAGAGGTGCCGCTGGGGTAAAAGTGGTGCCCACCGCCACCGCATCGAGCTCATCCGGCGCGACCCCTGCCAGCTTCAGCACACACTGGATGGCCTGATGCGGAAACGCGCCGGAGTTTTTGACCCGATCCAGCCGCTCCTCGCTGATGGCGGCCACCAGCTTGCCATCGGCGACCAGACACGCTCCGGCATCGTGATTATCGGCAATGCCCAGCACCAAGCGGGGAGGAGTGACCATCGACTTGACCTCAGCAAACGGCAAGGGGGGAGGGCAGACACCGGCAGGACAGGTCATCCAGAACAGGCGGAGTGTGGAGGGGTGGCCTCACGCGATGCCTCCCGCCAACATCTCCCAGGCGGTCTTGGCCGAGCGGCGTACTTCTTCGGCGGATTTCATGCGAAAGAGGGCCTTCATCATGTAGCTTGGCCGATAATAGAAGCGCATATACGCCTCGCGCGTCAGCTCCAGCACTTCCGCTTCGCTCAGCTCGCAGCCGGGGCGAGGGATGGCCTGGTCCACATTTTCGTCTAAGATATACTCGCGCCAGAAATCTCGACCGGTTTCCTTGAGAAACATCGTATACAGCTCGGTGGCGGGCATGGGCGTGACCTTCGAGAACTGCGCGTAATCCAGCTCCAGCTCTTGCGAGAAGCGGATGGTTTGTTCCACCGACTCACGGGTCTCACCGGGGTTGCCGATCATGAAATAACCGAAGGTGTTGATACCCACCTTCTTGGTATCCGACACCGCCTGCTTGATCTGGTTCAGGTCACTCTCTTTGAGCAGCGTGCGTAAGATCGCCTCATTGCCACTCTCGATGCCGTAATAGATCCGGTTGCAGCCCGCTTTGGCCATCATGCGGAGCATATCCTTATCGACGCAGTCCGCGCGGGTGCGGGCCGACCAGACGAAGCTCAGCTTCCGCTTGAGAATCTCCTCACAGATGGCATGCACCCGATGTCGGTTGATGGTAAAGCTCGAGTCGAAGACATCGTACTCCCGGATGCCGAACTCCTTGATGCCCACCTCGATCTCATCGACCACATTTTTGGCTGAGCGTCCACGGAACTGTTTGGCCCCCTGTTCGCAGAAGATGCACTTATACGGACAGCCTCGGGAGGTGATGAGCGCCGAGAAGTTTCGATACTGCGAAATAAAGGAATAGTACAAGGTGTTATCGAGCAAATGACGAGCGGGGAAGGGCGCACTGTCCACATCTTGCAGCGCAGGTGCATTGGCCGTCACGATGACCTGATCGGTGTCGGGATGGCGGAAGGCGATGCCCTTGATCTCCCGAAGTGGCTGTCGATCCAGGATGCTTCGCACCAGCGGCACCAGACTCTGCTCAGCCTCTCCCGTGACGGCATAGTCGATGGCGCGGTGATGCAGGGTCTCGAAGGGGTAGATGCTCATGTGGACCCCGCCGACGATCACCGGGCAGGGATAAGCCGCTTTGATGGCCTCGATCCAGCGCAGGCTCTGGTAAAACAGGTAGGTGGTGATGGTATAGGCGGCAAAGTCGGGCCGAAAACGTTCCAGCCGTGCCACCGTCTGATCCAGACTCAGCCCTTCGGCTTGAGCGTCGATGAACAGCACCTGCGCGCCTGCGTTCTCGAGCGTTCCGGCTGCGTAGAGCAGGCTGAGGTTGGGGAAGACCCCGTAATTTTCCTTGACCACCTTGATGCCCGGCTCATTTTTGACCGGGCCGTAGGGGGGATAGATCAGGGCGACGCGCACCCCTTTGAGGGGCTTATCACCTTCGAGGGTGTAATTGGTCCGAGGATCGCGCTTCATTCCCGCTCCCTTCCTTCAGCTGCTGCTGGAGAGTGTCTGCTGCCGAGGTGTTCCGCTGCTGCAACCAGATCTGATCTGCAAGATGTGCTGTGAATACGTTAATCGATACGCTGATTTCCTTCAAGTGTGCAAGATTACCATTTCTGCCATCGGCATGCTATAATAAGGCATCCGAAGCAGCAGGAAACTTCTCACCGACTTTTGTACCGCCGCATCTGGAAGCGCAGGCTGGCCATCGTGACCCCGCGCCCTCGGGTGATGGGAGGCTTTATGGGCAGACTGATCTTCTCGCGAATACTCCGCAGCGCCTGTATGGGCGGGCTTTTGCTGACCAGCGCCTGTGCCACGCCGCAGGCCAGCACCTCGAGCATCTCCAAAGACATCTATAAAGCCTCGGGGGGCGCGATCAAAAAGACCACCCCAACGGCTGGCAAAGGCACTTCGGGCCCCATTGTGACCCCCGTGGCCAGCTACGACCTGCGAGTGGATCCCGAGACCCTCTTTGATGGCTGCGTCCCAGAGGTATTTGCCCTCAGCACCAACCTCACCTGTGATCCGATGGTGATTACCTGGGCGGAGTCTCGTGACAAGTCTCCCGAAGAGTTCCTGAAGCAGCAGCGAGAGGCCATCAAAGAGGGCTTGCCCAACGTGGAGCTGCGCGAAGATGCGGTGGCTGTGACCCTGGAAGCCAAGCTCTTGACCGTGCTGAGGGTGGCTGTTTTCCAGCCTCCAGAGAAGGCTGAGCCGAGTGATGCCGCACCCCCGCCGGTGATGGTGGGCGCTAACTTGGAGCCCTCCGCCTATTTGTTTGCCGTTGCCTATCGTATGCCCGATGGTTTAACCCGGGGTGCCATGTGCTCCGCCGAAGCCGATCAGCTCTTGGCGCAAGAGCGTTGTTTAAAAATGGTGAGTTATTTGACCCTCAACGGCATTCCGCCCAAAGTGCTGGAGCAGGAGCCACCGGAAGACGAAGTGGCCGAAGAGCACATGGATGGACCCCACTTCATGGGCCGTCCGATGGAGGTGCCTGAAGACTGCGAAGTGGGACAAGCCAGCGAGCTCGGCGGCAATATTAGCTGTGAAAGCGGTTCCTTGAGCTGGTTTGTGATGGATCGGGAAGAAGTCGCCGACAACGTGGCCAACGAGCTGGCCAATCGCCTCCGAAATGCCAAAGGGCTCCGCGTCGAAGAGCGGGTGATCGCCTGCGAAGTGGAAGCCAGCCCTGCCGAGTGTGTCCAGCTCTTCACCGTCGAGGGCGGCGAGCCCAAAAACGCGGTGATCGCCCAAGCCGCCATCGGAGAATCCTTTGTCGTGACCCTCTGTTATTCGGCGGGCTCCACCGACAATATGGCTGAGATCTGTGGCAAGCTCATGGGTAAAAAGCCCTAACACGTCCTCCCAGAGCACTTCTTTTCTGAAGGTGCTGGCTGCACCCTGGTGTTTTCCAGCGTCTTTTTCTACCTCAGCGGCCTTCTAAAAATGTACCGCCGCGACCGATGCGTGGTATCGTTTTGGCTCACCTGCTGCGGAAAACGGTTGTGATGCGGATTGATCTTACGGTGTTGAAGCGACGACTGCTCCAGGTCATGCTCCCTCTGACCTTGACCCTGCTGTTCCTGGGCCATACCTTTTTGTTGGTGTGGTGGTTGAATGCCCATGTCCTGCCCAATGGTTATCAGAACGAGATCTTTCATCTTGGCAATGCCTTAGACCTCTACAATGCGTTTGTGGCGGCAGATGGACGCTTGATCCACGACCTGCTCTTTACCCAGTATTGGCCGCCCCTGCATTATCTGGCGAGCTTTCCATTCTTGTGGGTAGAGATCAGTCGAGACAGCTTTGTGCTCTCCAACCTATTTTTTCTGGCAATCCTGGTCTTCACCACCTATCAGCTTGGCAAATCTTTGGAGAATCGAGCCGTGGGCCTCCTAGCGGCCTTCCTGGTGACATTTTTTCCATCGATCTATGGCAACCTGCGTCATTTTGAGCCCAACGTGCCCTTAACCGCCGGTGTGACCGCCAGCCTCTGGCTTTTGTATCAGAGCCATCGATTTGCCCATCGCACCCGGAGCATCCTGTTTGGGTTGGTGGTGGGCCTGACGATGATGGTGGATCGGATCTCGGGGGCTTTTTTTGTGGTCCTGCCTGCCCTGGTCGAGCTGATCAGCACCTTACGTCGAGAGTCGAGCTGGCGGTCCCCTCGTTTTCGCGCCAGTGTCATCAACGCTTGTTTTTCGGTGTTGGCGGCGCTGTTGGTGTGTGGATATTTTTACGCGCACTTTTTCCGCCTTTACTCCGAAGAGATCCTGCCTCAAGCCGTTCAAGGAGAGATCCTCTCCACCGGAGAGCAGAGTGAGTTTCGCCCGCCCCTGGCCTGGAGCACCTTGCTGTTTTATCCCAATAGCCTGCTCGACAGTCAGGTTGGCTTTGGCCTGGGCTTGTTGCTTCTCCCGGCGTTGTTGTGGTGTGTGAAGAGTGGAGGCCGACTGCGCCTGCTCTGGAGCTGGTTGCTCCTGCCCATCCTGTTGTTCACCATCATTCAGAAGAAGCAGCTTTATTACACCATCCCGGTTTTGCCAGCCTTTGCCTTGCTGGTGGCGGTGGGACTCTTGCGCGTGCGGGCGCGGGTGAGGGCTGTGTGGGTGAGTGTGGTGCTGCTGGTGGCCTTGCATCAGCTCTTGGTGACGAGCCTGGACCTTCGACTCCTGCCGGATCGGTTTTTGTTGCCGTTGTCCCAGCCTCGCCTGGTGGAGCTGAGTATGTTGGGGGGCCGTTCGTTGTTTCCCGAGCCCTGGGTCGCGCCGCGATATCCGCAGAGTTATCCGCCCAACACCGACAACTTGAGGGTGCCGGAGATCTTGGCGGCGGTTTCGGCGGAGCGGGGGCAGCTTCCGGGGTTTCGTGTGGAGACATTCAGCGAGGATACCTTCTTTTTTGAGGGCTATTTGACCTTTTTTATTCGCACACGTCATCCTGATGCCATTGTGAACGGTTTAATTCAGAACCCTCAAGGTTTTTACGAGAACCTGCGCCTGCTGGATGTGTTTGTGTATGTGACGCCTGGCCCTCGTGCCTTTCCTTCGGCGGAGTCCATTCAAGCCATTGTGCAGAGTCGTGGTCAGATGCGAGACTTTGAGGGTTTACCGATCACCAGTGTCTTGCAGGTGCAGGCGTCTCGACTGCGTTTGAAGTCTCGGCTGGAGCTGGGCAATGGGGCTACGGCCTATGTGTACGGGCTGAAGGGGTGGCAGGAGCTTGGAGCAGGCCCAGCAGGCCCAGCAGCCCCAGCAGCAGCCCCAGCAGCACCGGAAGCAGGCCCAGCAGCACCGGAAGCAGCCCCAGCAGCACCGGAAGCAGCCCCAGCAGCACCGGAAGCAGCAGGTGCCCCTTCGGGCGGCGAGTCCCCCTCCGCTGCGCCGCGTGGAGAGAAAACGCCTTCTCCACAAGTGCCTTGAGCCCTGTCTGCATCCGTTTTGAGCCCGTGACGCTGCGACCGTGTTCCCCTCAAGCGGGTGTGCTGGCGTGTACGACGCTCCCCCGACGTGCGTGCTGGATGTGTGGTGGTCTTCATACGCATGGATTGCCCTCACGGTGGCGTTGAGATCGAAATATATCGTGACTGTTACATGTCTGAATCTGCGGAAACTTTCTCTCGTCTTGCGTGAAAAGTGCTTCTCGACGTTATCCTTTTCGATTATCCTGCCAGCCATTCTTTCAACAGATTCCAACTCGTCCGGATCCCGATGACATCCAGGGCGAAGGGAGGCTTATCATGAGTCAGAAGGATGTTAAAGCCCTGATCTCCGAGCTCGAAGTGGCCGCAGAAGAGGACGATGTCGAGCGTATGGCGGAGCTCTGCGAAGAGATCCTCGAGGCCGATCCGGAGAACGTGGATGCCCGGCTGTATTTGGCGGAGCTCGCCTACGACGACGGGGATCTCGATGCGGTGATTGCCCTGGGCGAAGAGGTCTTGGAGCGCGACGAGCACAACGACGAAGCACGTTTGCTCATGGCCGAGGCGTATCTGGCTGGCGATCAGCCGGAAGACGCCCTGGAGCTGTGCGATGTCTTGCTACGCAAGAATCCTAACCACTTTGAGGCTCGTTTTGTGCTCGCCGAGTCCCTCGTGGAGCTGGGTGGAGCCAAAGAAGCGGTGGAGCTGTACGAATCCATCATCGAAGAGCAGCCCGATCATGTGGGGGCGATGTTGGGGTTGGGCGTGGCACTCTACGAGAGCTGTCAGTTTGATGCCGCAGCCCAGGCGTTGGAGGAAGTGATCGAGATTGAACCGGAGCTCGCCGATGCCTATTTCCACCTCGGCCTGATTCAAGAGCGCAAGGGCCAGACCGCAGCGGCAGAGAAGTCCTTCAAGCGCGCCCGTCACCTGGAGCCCGAAGCGTATCCGGCCCCACTGAAGATGTCGGTGGCGGAGTTTGACAAAGTGACCTCAGAAGTGCTCAAGAGTTTGCCGCCGCGCCTGCGTGAGGCCCTTCAGAACGTGCCGATCTCGGTGGAAGAGCGGCCCAGTGAGCAGGAGCTGCTGTCGAGTGAGCCGCCACTCTCGCCCAACATCTGGGGGCTTTTCCGAGGCCAGACCCATGCAGAGGCGAGCCAAGCGGATCCCTTTGCTCGTATGCCCTCCGAGATCGTGTTGTTCCGTGCCAACCTGCTGAGGGGTGTGGCCAACAAGCGCGAGCTGCTCGACGAAGTGCGCACGACCCTCCTGCATGAGATTGGGCATTACCTCGGCTTGGACGAAGAGGGTGTGGCGGCATTGGGGTTGAAGTGAGCCGCCTTTGGTGTTGAGCTTGTGCTCAAGTTCTGCTGAATCGCTGCTTTTTTGTTCCTGCCCACGGCGCTGATCCGGCATTGTTTTGAGCCCCTTCGCAGTCGTGTTCGCTAGAACCACTTCAGTCGTCTGAGAGGAGTGTGACCCATGCTTACGCCTGCTCCACATGGTTGCACGAGTGACGTGATGCGTCTTGGCTGCTGGCTGGCTGGGCTCGCGGCGCTGCTCTTTCCCTCTGTGCTGGAAGCCAGCGTCGATCCGGCCTGTGATCTGGATGCCGATGGGGTGGTGGACGAATACGATCCTGCCTTGTGGAGTGAAGCCCGCCAACAGTCCAATATGCTCAACTTTTTTGGGATGAGCCTCTCCTATTCTCCGCTGAGAGCACCGGCCAGTCTTCGCCCTGCGCGGACGGAGGCGCGGCTGGCGCTTTCGTATGTTCCCTCCTTGACCTGTCTTGAGCGGTCGGTTTTTAATGGACAGAAGACGGAGAATACCAACAAGAGCCCCGTGATTCCGCAGCTTCGTGTGTCCGTGGGTCTTCCGGCGGGTTTTTTTGTGGGCCTGACCGGAATCCCCCCTGTGACCATGTTTGGCGTCAAGGCAGGGATGATCGGAGCGGAGCTCGGATTTGCCCATCAGCTTGCTTCTGGACTTCAAGTGGGTATTCGAGGCACTGCTCAAGGCGCGCGCATCGAGGGAGATCTGGCGGGGCCGTTTGAGGGCCAGGAAGCGGAGAACGACATCTACCGGGCCTCTGTATATGCCGTCGAAGGGATGATGGGGCAGTCGCTGGCGGCCCATCCGCGGGGTGCCACCCTGGTGCCGTATGTGGGGGTGGGATACAGTCGGGTGATCGCCTTGATGTACGTGGGGGAGAGTCTCCCCGACGATTTTGACGAGACCGATCCCAACCAGGCCACCGTGCCCTCGGCGGGCAACGATGCCATTGCACAGGGGCTCTACTCTGGCCTGCATCTCCAGCTTGGGGTGGAAGCTGAGCACAACGGGGTGGAGGCCAGCTTTGAGCTGGCCGTGGTGCCTCTGGGCTTTAGAACTTTGATTTCTCCACGTTTTGCCCTGGGCTATCGTTTCTTTTGAGACGACGGTTGAGACTATCCTGTGCGGTCCCCGTGGCGGCTCGGGAGGGTGATGCCCTCCTGTGAAGCCGGTGGTGACGTCTGACCGCCATGTTTATGCGCGAGGGGGTATCTATGGCAGCAGGTGATCGGGTTGAAGTGCGCTCCAGTCGAGCTGGACTTCGCTGGTATACACGCGGAGAATGGGTTGGTGCTCTGCTCTCCGTGGGCCTGTGGACGGGGTGCGCTCAGCTCCCAGACGATGCGACACCTTCCAACGACACACCGGTGGACGAGACGGAAGGAGCCACACTGTGTCAGGTCCAAGCCCGGATCTTTACCCCGCAGTGTGAGCATTGCCATGCCGGAGCGGGTGCGGCGGCAGGTCTGGACCTCTCCGATGGGCGGGCTTATGCAGAGCTTGTGGGAGTGCCTTCTTTGACCTCCTCGCTGATGTTGGTGCGGGCGGGAGACAGCAGCCAGAGTTATCTGTATCACAAAGTGGCTGGCACTTTTGAGGATGTAGGAGGCGGGGGGAGCCTCATGCCGCTGGGGGGTGCCGCTCTTTCTGCAGAAGACCTGGCCTTGCTCCAAGCGTGGATCGACGAGGGCGCATCCGAAGCCTGTACCTCGGCACCGACCCCGACCCCAGATCCCAATGCCACCCCGACCATGCCGCCCGAGCCGACCCCGACCCCTTCGATCCCAGATACTTCGACTTTCTGCGACGTGCAGGCTTCGATCTTCAATCCGTACTGTGTGAGCTGTCATGCGGGTGCATATCCCTCGGGAGGGCTGGCCTTAACCTCCGACGTCGCCCATGAGCAGCTCTTCAACGTGCCCAGCTTGGGCCTGAGCAGCATGGATCGGGTGGAGCCAAACAATCCCAGTGCGAGTTATTTGTATCTCAAAGTGACCAACGCCTTTGCAGCAGCGGGCGGGAGTGGCTCCAATATGCCGCTGGGGGGAGCCGCACTCTCGCCTGCCTTACTGTCGGTGCTGGAGACCTGGATCTTAGAAGGGGCTTCTGCGGACTGTGGCAATCAGACGCCACCGCCAACACCGGAGCCAACACCACCTCCTCCGCCCACGCCGACCCCGGCCATTCCGAGCAGTGCCACCTTCTGCGACGTTCAGGCCACGGTATTTGACGGATATTGTACCGGGTGCCATGCGGGTTCCAACCCCTCTGGAAAGCTCAGCCTTCAGGGTGGGGTTTCCTATGCGCAGGTTGTGGGCGTCGCGGCCAGCCAGCTCCCCAGCATGCAGCGGGTGTTGGGAGGGGCTCCTGAGCAGAGTTATCTGTACCACAAGATTGCGGGTACTCATGCCAGTGTGGGCGGAAGTGGCTCCACCATGCCTCAAGGGGGGCCGCCCCTTCCGGCGGGACTTCAGACTCTGGTCTTTGACTGGATTCAGGCGGGTGCTTCGGAGGATTGTGGCACTTGGACGCCGCCGCCGACTCCGGTGCCGACGCCCACTCCGCCGCCGCCTTCAGGAGACCTGGTGCCCCTCTGTGGGGTGCAGCAGCAGATCTTCAACCCGTACTGCACGGGGTGTCATGCCGGAGGAGGCGCTTCAGCCGGGTTGGATCTCAGTTCGGCCAATGCCTACGCTGAGCTGGTCAATGTCAAGGCCAGCCAGGTGGCGAGCATGAACCGTGTGACCCCGCTCGACACCAACCAGAGTTATCTGTACCACAAGCTGGCAGGCACCCATGCCAGTGTGGGAGGCTCCGGTGAACGAATGCCCAAAGGAGATCCGGCACTCAGCACGGCCCAGCTCAAACTTGTGCAGGACTGGATCCTGCTGGGGGCACCGGAATACTGTGAGGCCACCGGGGAGAGTCTCCCCGATACCGTCATCATCTCCGAAGCGCGGGGCGACCGAGACAAAGGGGAGCTGCGGGTGCGCGGTGAGGTGACAGAGATTCCGAACCAGGGCGTCTTTGCGGGAAGTGTGGAGCTGTTTGCCGACGGGCTGAACACCGACGGAACGGCTTGTGTGGGCCGCTCGCTGGGTGTGTTGACCGTGGACTCAGCGGATGGTGCCTTTGATTACGATCAGCGTGACCTGGCTTTTGTGCCTTCTACCGTGTGCGTGGAGTCGGAGGGCGGAGGTTTGGCGGAGGCATCGGTGCGTTTCTAAGGGCCGAGCGGAGCGCGTGCGGGTCCGTCATCCCTGCATCATGCGCTCTGGGTTTTCGAGCAGCTCTCGCAGGAGTTTTGCCAAAATCCCGAGCTGAGTACCATCCACAAAGCGGTGGTCCACCGTCGCCGTCACCGTGAGCTGAGGCCGGATCTCCATCTTCCCCTCCACCGCCACCACGCTGTCTTTGACGGCCCCGACCAGGATCAGCACCGGCACTCGAGCAAACGGCGTATGGGGTGCGAAGGCTTCATCGATGCCCAACATGCCCACGCTGGTGATGATGCACGAGCCAAACGGAAACCGCTCCACCCCTAAAAACGGCACACTGATGCCCAGCGAGCCGCCGAGAAAGCCCGTGAACCACACCAGCGGCTTGAGCAAAAAGACGGGCAGGAGCCGCACCGCCCCTTTGGTTTTTTCAAAGTCCTCATCTTTGCCTTGCCGGAGTTTTTCCGCTCGAGCGCGCAGGAGCTGGGCGATCTCCACCAGCGACTTCTGGTCGGTCTGCGGCACCTTTACTTTGGAGAGGTCTGCACCGTCCTCGAGGGACACCAAGTAGGTGACATCCACCGTCTCGTGGGGGATATACTTGCCAAACAAGATACGTCCGTTGAGTCCAGGGGCTTTGGCAAGAGCCAGCGCCACCGCCTTGCCGACGAGATGCGTCACCGTGAGTTTTTCGCCGGTTGTTTCACGAAAACGTGTCAAAAAGGGCACCAGCTTGCTGGCATCGATGGTCAGCTTCCCGTAGATATTGCCTTCGCGGGGGGGCTCCCAAGTGGAGAGCGCGAGCTTCCGACGTGTGTTATTGGGTGCGGACATAAAATCTCTCTCCCGTGGATCAGGGTGGCTTCTGAAGGGTCTGCGATCCGTATTCTAGCATTAAGACAGCCGTTGCAGGGGCGAGATGATGATGATAGTCTCGCCAAGAGATGTCCGTGCAGCGCGTGCTGTGCGGGGGCGCGCGAGGCTCAGGCCCCTCGCCCCACCCTTATTCCTCTGGTGCTGGAGATGTTCGATGAAGCCTTCCCTGGCCGTCACTGTAAACGGAATGACCTTCGACAATCCATTTGTGTTGGGCTCTGGGCCTCCGGGCACCAACGCCAAAGTGATTGCACGCTCCTTTGATTTGGGCTGGGGCGGCATGGTATGCAAGACCATCTCATTGGACGCCAGCAAGGTGGTCAACACCAGCCCTCGTTATGGCAAACTCCGCTCCCGCGAGAACGACGAGGTGATCGGCTTTGAGAACATCGAGCTGATCTCCGACCGTCCTTTTGACGTCTGGCTCGACGAGCTGCGTCAGCTCAAGAAAAACTACCCGAACAAGATCCTGATCGCCTCGGTGATGGAAGAGTATAACCGCGACGCTTGGCATGAGATCATCCGGCGCGTGCAGGAGACTGGGGTGGATGCCTTTGAGATGAACCTCTCCTGTCCGCACGGCCTGCCCGAGCGCAAGATGGGCGCGGCGATGGGCCAAAACCCGGAGATCATCCAAGAAGTGGTCGGCTGGGTCAAAGAAGTCTCCACCATTCCGGTATGGTCCAAGATGACCCCCAACGTGGGAGACGTCACCGCAGGTCCGAAGGCCGCTCTGCGAGGTGGAGCCGATGGCATCGCCGCCATCAACACCATTCTCTCGGTGATTGGGGTGGATTTGCGCACCCTTCGCCCGATGCCCACCGTCGAAGGGTATACCACACCTGGAGGGTATTCAGGGCAGGCTGTTCGTCCGATCGCGCTCCGTCATGTGATGGAGATCGCCCATGCGTGTCCCAACCTGCCGATCTCAGGCATCGGCGGCATCGAGAATGGCTTTGAC
>JBJTQF010000129.1:0-69382 GCA_046075485.1 Myxococcota bacterium
CAAAGAGGGCGCTGCCCTCTCTGCACGCTCCCGCAAGGGACTCCGCCCCTTGACCCGTGTTTTGTTTTTTTGTACTTCTATTTTTTGGGCTGCTTATTTTTGCAAAGAGGGCGCTGCCCTCTCTGCACTCACCCGCAAGGGATTCCATCCCTTGACCCGTGTTTTGTTTTTGCTTGCACTTATGGGCATACATATGAATCATAACGCCCATCATCACCTCTCTGCCTTCATGGAGCCCACATGCCGACCCATCCGCCCAGTGCCGACGACGTCCTCTTCACCGCCTGGACCCATCAGCTCTACCGCGAGTACAACAACATCCTCTTCCAGCACAACGTCACCCTAAACGCCCCTCTCATTCGCATTCTCCCCATGAAAGGCAAGTGGGCCTTCTGGGACGGCTTGACCCGCACCATTGCCCTCAACCCCGAGCTCATCCGTCTTCACGGCTGGGACGTGACCGTTGAAATCCTCAAGCACGAAATGGCCCACCAGCTCGCCCAAGACCGCTTCGGAGCCACCGGCGGTCATGGCCGTCCCTTTGAGCTGGCCTGCAAGCTGCTCGGCGTCGAGGACTGGGCCACCGCTGCCAGCGGAGAGCTTCCCACCTGCATCTCGCGCCCATCCGAGCGCACCCTCACCGACGAAGAAGAAAAACTCCTGCGTCGCGTGGAAAAGCTGCTCTCCCTCGCCACCTCCTCCAATGAACACGAGGCACTCCTGGCCATGCAGCGAGTACAAGAGCTCTACGCCCGTCACAACTTCCTCAACCTTCAGAGCGAAAAAACCTCCCACTGGCTCCAGCTTACCATTCGCCTGGATCGTAAGCGCATCGAAAAACACACCTCGATGATCTGCTCCATTCTCATTGGTCACTTTTTTGTGCGCGTCGTGACCCGTAAAGCCTTCGACCCCCTGAAGCTTGACAGCTACTCCGCACTCGACCTGATCGGCACCCGCGAGAACGTCAAGATGGCGGAGTACGTGTACCATTTCCTGCTCAACCAGACAGCGTCCCTCTACGAGCAAAAAAAACACACCCTACCTGCTACGCGGAGCGCCAAAGGTGATTTCACCCTCGGCGTCTTGGACGGCTTTCGCCGCAAGCTCGCCGAAGGCAGCCAAGAAGTGCTCAAACGTGCCACCGAAGGCATCACCCCCAAAGATCAGAAAGCCTTGATCCGCCGGGGTGAACAGGAGCTCGAACTGTTCATGGAGCGCCGACATCCACGCCTGACTGAACGAAAGGCCAACTTCATCTATCACGATCCCAGCGCCTTCAAGTCCGGTCAAACCGAAGGACGACGACTGGTGCTTCATAAAGGCGTCAGCGGAGAAGGAAAAGGAGGGGGAGGACTCCTCGGCAGCGGCTAAATCCAAAGCAGAAAGCAGAATCCTAAGCAGAAGGCAGAATCCTAAGCAGAAAGCAGCAGGCTGAGCCCTCATCCACGGGCTTTTTTCACCATCCGGTCGAAAGCACTCTGATCAAAACCCACCATGATCTTACCGTTCACATCGATCACCGGCACACTGGTGGCCCCACCCGACTTTGCGGAAGCCTCCTGTTTGGCCGACTGATCCGCCTCCACATCCCGCTCTGTATACGAGATGCCCTTACTCGACATGTACTTTTTGGCGGCCTTACACACCCCACACCAGCTCGCGGTATAGATCGTCACCGAGACCGCCCCGGTAGAAGCCGAAGCACTGGACTCCGCAGACGAGGCAGCCGTACCAGCCCCCCCGCTGCTTTTGCCACCCGCTCCACCCGCGAGAGCCCCCACATTCACATTCTGATAAGGCGTCCAAACCCCCGCCACATACGAGCCTTTGGAGAGATCCCGCTCGCCTGCCCCAGCACCCTTCTGGAGGGGATTGCCTTCCTCGTCCAGCGCCACCTCCGGCTGATAGCTGCCACCTTCCTCTTGATGCGTGCTCCAGAGCGTCTGCTGCTGAGCCCGTCGCATCTCTTTCAGACGCGCTTGAGCGTCCGCATACTCAGGCGCACTGGTGGGCACAAGCTGAAGCTCACGCAAGATCTTATCATAGGTGGAATCGGTCGGAGAGAGGGTCTTGCCGTCTTTGGTGGCATCCGCCTCGAGCTGGCGCGCCAACGCCATATGATCGACCACCGGAGCCGGGGCACCTTGTTCACACCCCATCAGAAACAAGGACCACAGCAGCCCGTGGAGCAGGGCCCCTCGCCATACCTGTTGAGCCCGCCCACGCGGTGTGCGTGACGCCGTTCTTGGCTGAAAAAGGGCCTGCATAGAGCCTCCACCCGAACAAGTCCGCCGCTGCCGGAGCACCATTTGACACCCACTCCCCGCTTCACAGAGGGCCTCCGCAGTCGCCTTTCCCTGCTCGGTACGCGATATCATCCGTGCGCACATGGTTCAGTGCGCAAAATAGTTGGCCTTGTCTTTAAACTGAGGATCGTGATCGTCGGTGCGGACCAAGTCGGCCATACTCGCCTGAGCCGACGACGCGCCGGTGTTTTCGTGAATACCCAACACCCGCGCTCGATAGCGTGGCCGGAAATAGTTCACCGAACCGTCCACCGTCTGAAGATCGTCTGAGGGCGGGTAGATCGGATTTTGCGGCACAAAGGAACCCCCTTCGTTGTTATTGTCGGGGTTTTGTGTTCCGATATTGCCCTCGAAAGGTTTGGCCGCCGCATATCCATAGAGCATGTCTGAGGCACTCGACGAGCTGGCATCAGCCCCAAAATAAGAGCCGCCGCGCGTGGCGATGTCGAGGAAGTTCTTCATCGGCACCCCCTTGAGCTTCACCGGATAATAGACCATCCCAGTGTCGAGCTTATACACCCACGTATCCATCGACTGCGTATACTGCTGCGGATAGTCGCAGCAACCATCACAACAACGGCAGCTTCGCAGGAAGTTATAACCCACCATCGTGCCCGTCACCCGCTCCAGATCCACCAGCGTATTGCCGTTGGTGGGGGAGGATGGATTGTCTGAGAAGTTATAAAAGCTCCCCGTCGGCGGATTGGGCAGATAGTTGTCTCCGTCCTCATCTCCTTGAGGGGGGTCGAGGAAGTTGCGGCCTGCCGTATATCGTGCGGCCTTGTCCGCTAGGGCGGGAACGGTGTTGTTGTAGTAGACGATCTGCTGATAAATGGAGTCAAAACGCCGCTGATAGACGTTGATGACCTCATTGGCGTCAGGAGAATAATCCAGACAGGAGCACTGAGGCTGGCTCCAATAGAAGACCGGAGACTCATCCGGGTTGTCGCTGACGATGTAGCTGGGACCATAATTGAGGACCGCACGCAAATTCTGAACCTGACGATAAATCTCGTTGTTGAGATCGGCCATCTTGTTCATGCCAGCGGCTTGCACATTGGCCCCGGCCACCGCGCTGAGGTCCGCACTGGTCTGCATGCGGATGCGATCATTGACCAAGATCCCGGAGTTGACGGCCAAGGCCAAAAACAGCACCATCGTGAACAGACCAAGCGCCGAAAAAACGGCGGCCTGCCCTCGCTGGCCTTCTCGCGTGCGCACACTCAGATGACTCTGGTTCATGGGATCCTCTCTTCCGCCGCTCCCGCTGTGTCGAAGCGTCTGGCTACGGGAAGTGCGCCCCTCAGTGAGCCTCTCAGTGAGCCCCTCAGTGAGCCTCTCAGAGGCCCCGACGCTATGTCGGAATGGACTTTCACTATAGGGGCGAACACTTCCCTCTGTCAATGGCAGAACTTTTGAATTAACAAGCAGAATTCATGCCACACGCGACATGCCGCAGAACCTTTACTCGCATGCTGCTAACCATCTGCCTCCATGAAGGATTTAAGCTGCCGCACCTGCCCAGTATGCCACAGACTGGGACACGCATGAGACAGCTTGCGCAGGTCTGGGAGATCCATGTCCCACCCACACAGATCTCATCGCTCAAAATGTCGCAGCGCCACCCTCCGAAGTGTCGCCCGTAAGCGCTTATTCCCCCTCGCCGCTGGCACGGATAGGCAGCCTCGAGACTCCCTCGCGCGCACGCGATGCACCTCGGCGATGACCGACCCCGTCACCACAGCCACGCCGTGACCACGCCGTGACCTCCGCTCGCACGCGCAGCCCCTCCTCTGCGTCACCGCTTTTGAACCTCCCACACCGGCTTTTGCCCTTTACCGACCCCTCGCCCCATCCTATACTCAATACAGTCGTCATGACCCGTCGAGATGCACGAGGACATGCTCTTCAGACATCTTCCCAAAAGATGCCGCTCTTGGTCCTCATGCCTCTGACCCATCTCTTGTATGGTGCGCTCACGGAGGATCTTGCATGGGAACCGGCACTCAGATCATCGATTTTATCAAGAGTAAGCAGGACGTCCAAGCGTTCAAAGACCTCCACTGGGAGGGATCTTTTGACGAATACTTGGACATTGTGAAGCAGAATCCCGGGGTGACCCGTTCCGCCTATCAGCGCCTGTATGATATGATCATCTCTTTTGGAACCGAAGAGTATCAAGAGTACAAACGCACCATCATACGATACAAGTTTTTTGATGATCCTCTCGATCATGGCAAGGATGGAGTCTTTGGCATCGATATCCATCTGATGAAGCTGGTCAATGTACTCAAAGCCGCCGCCGAAGGTTATGGCGCAGATCGCCGCGTGATCCTGTTGCATGGCCCCGTGGGCTCCGCCAAATCCACCATTGTACGCCTGATCAAAAAAGGGATTGAGCACTACTCTCGTACCCCCGAAGGCGCACTCTATAGCTTTAGCTGGGATGAGACACCCCTCGGCGGAGCAGGTTGGCTGCCCTCTCCCATGAACGAAGAGCCCCTGCTGCTGGTCCCCCTGGAGCTGCGGAGCGCCGTCGAAGAAGAGCTCAACCGTGGCACCTTTGCACGTTATCCCCTCAAGATTCGAGGGGAGCTCTCCCCCGTCAGTCGCTTCATGTATCGAGAGCTGCTCAAAAAGGTAGACGGTGACTGGGGCACCATGCTCAAGCACATCAAAGTGAGACGACTGGTGCTCTCCGAGAAGGATCGGATTGGCATCGGCACCTTCCAACCCAAAGACGAAAAAAATCAAGACTCCACCGAGCTGACCGGTGACATCAACTATCGAAAGATCGCCGAATACGGCTCCGACTCCGACCCACGCGCCTTCAACTTTGATGGAGAGTTTTGCATCGCAAACCGTGGGGTGATCGAGTTTATCGAGATTCTAAAGCTCGACGTGGCCTTTTTGTATGATCTGCTGGGTGCATCTCAAGAGCACAAGATCAAGCCCAAGAAGTTCGCTCAGACCGATATCGATGAGGTGATCATCGGTCATACCAATGAGCCAGAATACCGTCGCCTTCAGAATAACGAGTTTATGGAGGCCCTGCGCGACCGTACCATCAAGATCGATGTGCCGTATATTACCCGCGCCAGCATGGAAGTGAAGATCTATCAAAAGGACTTCAATGGACAGCGAGTCAAAAAACACATCGCCCCTCACACCCTCCAGATGGCCGCAATGTGGGCCGTGCTCACCCGCTTGGAAGATCCCAAAAAGGCCACCCTCACCCTGCTGCAAAAGCTCAAGCTCTACGACGGCAAAACCTTGCCCGGCTTCACCGAGGACAATATCAAAGAGCTGCGCAAAGAGGCCATCCGCGAAGGACTGGAAGGCATCTCTCCTCGATATGTGCAAGATAAGATCTCCAACGCACTGGTGCGAGAAGAGTATGCCAGCATCAACCCCTTCATGGTACTCAATGAGCTGGAGAGTGGCCTCAAGAATCACTCGCTGATCTCCAATGAGGAGGTCAAAAAGCGTTATAAAGAGCTGCTGGCGGTGGTCAAAAAGGAGTACGAAGACATCGTGAAAAACGAGGTCCAAAAGGCCATCGTCGCCGACGAAGACGCCATCAGCCGCCTCTTCCAGAACTACATCGAAAACGTCAAAGCCTATACCCAGAAAGAGCGGGTGCGCAACCGCTTCACCGGCCAAAACGAGGAGCCCAATGAGCAGCTCATGCGCTCCATCGAAGAAAAAATCGACATCCCCGCCGCTCGAAAAGATGATTTCCGCCGTGAAGTCATGAACTATATCGGCGCACTGCTCATGGAAGGCAAAACCTTCGACTATCGCAGCAACGAGCGACTCTACAAGGCACTCGAACGGAAGCTCTTTGAAGATCAGAAGGACTCCATCAAGCTCACCAGCTTGGTCTCCAATGTGGTCGACAAAGAAACCCAAGCCAAGATCGACATCGTAAAACAACGACTGATCAAGCAGTATGGCTATAACGATGAGAGTGCAACAGATGTGCTCAACTTTGTGGCCAGCATCTTCGCGCGCGGAGACGCGCGCGGAGACGCACGCTGAGGCGCACACTGAGGCGCACACTGAGGCGCGCAGGCGCGTGCGTGAGCGGACACACATCCCCTCACGAGCGCGTACAGTCGCAGGCGTAGAGGGAACGGTCATCGGGAGGTGCTGTGGCGCTGGACATTGAAACCGATATCAATCGTTTCAAACATATTGTGCGTGGAAAGATCCGAAAGGATCTCAAAAAATACATGAGTCAAGGAGAGATGATCGGACGGAAAGGCCGTCAGTTGGTCTCTATTCCTTTGCCTCAGATCGAGATTCCACGCTTTAAGTTTGGAAGCCGAAACCAGGGTGGCATCGGTCAGGGTGAAGGTCAGCCCGGCACCCCCATCGGAGACGACGGAGAGCAGCAGCCCGGACAAGGAAAAGCCGGAGAAGCCCCCGGTGAACACCTGCTCGAGGTCGAGCTGACCCTCGAAGAGCTGGCCGCCATCATGGGCGAAGAGCTCAAGCTCCCCCGCATCAAACCCAAAGGCCAAAAGCAGATCGAGACCGAAAAAGACCGCTATGTGGGCATCTCTCGCACCGGCCCCGAGAGCCTGCGGCACTTCAAACATACCTATCGCCAAGCACTCCGGCGCCAGATCTCCACCGGGAGCTATCAGCCGGATAATCCCATCATCATTCCCATCAAAGAAGACAAACGCTATCGAAGCTGGCGCACCAAACCCAAACCACAATCCAATGCGGTCATCATTTATATGATGGATGTCTCCGGCTCGATGGGAGAAGCTCAAAAGGAGATCGTGCGCACCACCGCATTCTGGCTGGATACGTGGCTCGCCAGTCAATATAAGGGCCTCGAGACCCGCTACATTATCCACGATGCCGCCGCAAAAGAGGTGGATAAGGATACCTTCTTCCGCACCAAAGAATCAGGTGGGACGCTGATCTCTTCTGCGTATAAGCTGTGCAAACAGATCATCGTCAATGATTATGATGTGGAAGCCTGGAATATCTACCCCTTCCACTTCTCGGACGGAGACAACTGGTCCGGCACCGACACACGCGAGTGCTTGGCATTGCTCGATCAGTTCTTCTTTCCAACCTGCAATGTCTTCTGCTACGGTCAAGTCGAGAGTGAATATGGCAGTGGTCAGTTTCTCCGCGATCTGAAGGAACACTATGCCACCCACGAGCAGCTCCTGACCGCCAAGATCGATGACCGGGATGACATCTATAATGCCATCAAGACCTTTCTCGGCAAAGGGAAGTGAGGACGCCGACCATGAGCACTGAATCCGCTGAGCAGTCCCACACCAGCACCGACACCCACTCCAACTCCCCCGTGGAGACACCTCCCTCTTCTCTGCTGGTCTTGGGCAATGATAAAGACCATAGCCTGCCCCCGGAAATCCGCGAGCTCGTCGATGAGATCAAAGGATATGCCGATGAGTTTGGCCTCGATACCTTCCCCACCCTCTTTGAGATGCTCGACTACGATGAGATCAATATGGTGGCGGCACGAGGCGGATTTCCCACCCGCTATCCCCACTGGCGCTTCGGCATGGCGTATGAAGAGCTCTCCAAAGGCTATGAGTACGGCTTGCAGAAGATCTATGAGATGGTGATCAATAATAATCCTTGTTACGCCTATCTGTTAAAATGTAATGCACTCATCGATCAGAAGATGGTGATCGCGCATGTGTATGGGCACTGTGACTTCTTCAAGAATAATATGTGGTTCTCCCATACCAATCGAAAAATGCTCGATCAGATGGCCAATCATGCCACCCGAGTACGCCGCTACATCGAACGTTTTGGCGCGGATCGAGTCGAAGCCTTCATCGACACCTGCTTGAGTGTGGAAAATCTCATCGACTACCATGCACCCTATATCAGACGGCGGGTTGATCCCGACGCCCGCGCACGGACAGAGCACGATGAGGGCCAAGCCGGAGGGGGGGATGGCATCGACGGGGTATATAAGCTCCGCTCCGACCGGCGTTATATGGATACGTACATCAACCCCCCGGAGTTTATCGCCTCTCAGCGCGAGAAGCTCAAAGCGGAAGCCGAAAAAGTCCGCCGCTTTCCCGAAGATCCCGAAAAAGATGTCCTGCTCTTTCTGCTCGAGAACGCCCCGCTCGAGCACTGGGAGCGAGAAGTCCTCCAGATTGTGCGCGACGAAGCGTACTATTTTGCGCCACAAGGCATGACCAAGATCATGAATGAAGGTTGGGCCAGCTACTGGCACACCACCATCATGACTCAACGCGCGATGAAGGACTCTGAAGTCATCGACTACGCCGATCACCACTCCGGAACCGTGGCCATGAACCCCGGCAGTCTCAACCCCTATAAGGTGGGCATCGAGCTCTTCCGCGACATCGAAGAGCGATGGAACCGAGGTCAGTTCGGGGTCGAGTGGGATGAGTGTCACGATCTTGAGGCCAAACGCCGCTGGAATCGACAGCTCGGCCTCGGTCGCCAGAAGATCTTTGAGGTGCGCCGCATCTACAACGATGTACAGTTTTTGGACGCCTTCTTGACCGAAGATTTTTGCCACCAGCACAAGCTCTTTGTGTACGACTATGACCAACGTGCCGGAAAATATGTGATCTCCAGCCGCAAGTTCGCGGATGTCAAACGCCGCATGTTGAGCATGATGACCAACTTCGGCAACCCACGCATCGCCGTGACGGATGGAAACCATAACAACCGAGGAGAGCTCTATCTTCAACACGAACACGATGGGGTGGACCTCAAGGTGGATTATGCCATCGACACCCTGCGCAACCTGGTGGCCCTCTGGCGTCGTCCGTGTTTCCTCGAGACCATCGTGGAAGGCCGACGGGTGGTCATGAGCCACGACGGAAAAGAGTTCAAAAGTGTACCTTACGCAAAAAAATAGAGTCCCCCCGATTATTTTTCTGCCTTAAGCCTCCTTTAAGCGGGCCCGGTTATGCTGAGGTCATCACATCAGCGGACCACAAGGTTTCGTGTGGAACCTCAGCGGAACGCCACGCTCAAGGAGAATCTTTTATGGAGACGTTACCCCTTCATCCCGCCATTGTCCATCTGCCCCTCGCCCTGTCCCTGCTGGTGCCACTGCTGGCGTTCGGGGTGGCGCTGTCCATCTGGCGCGGCTGGCTGCCAGAAAAAACCTACGGTGCCGTGATGATCGCGCTGGCGCTGATGGCTGCCTCGGCAGGTGCTGCCATGAAAAGCGGCGAACAAGAAGAAGAAACCGTCGAACGTGTGGTCTCAGAAAGGGCGCTCGAGCACCACGAAGCACTGGCTGAACGTTTTATGTTTTCGTCGGTGGGACTGCTGATGGTGTCGCTGGCCGGATTTGCCCTCGGCAGCGGACGACGAGGTCTGGCCAGTGCAGGGGTGGGGGTGCTCTCGCTGGGAGTCGCAGCCCTCGCGCTGGACGCCGGACACGCCGGAGGTGAGCTGGTCTACAAACACGGGGCTGCCAATGCGTATCTCTCGAGCCGCACGAATGCGGGAGCCGCCACAAACGCTGAGGCTGGCGCAAACGCTGAGGCTAGCGCACACGCTGAGGCTGGCGCAGGGATGCCCTCCGTGGATGCCGCTGGGTCTAAAAAACACGAGCATGACGAGGATGATCACTGATGCGCATTCTGCTGGTGGAAGACGACCCGCTGTTGGGTGATGGCATCCGCACGGGGCTCACGCAAGCGGGTTACGCGGTGGATTGGGTGCGAGATGGGGTTGAGGCTCAGCTCGCCCTCAAGACCGAGACCTATGCCGGGGTGGTGCTGGACTTAGGTTTGCCTCGCCGCTCGGGGCTGGAGGTGTTGGCGGAGCTGCGGGCTCGAGGGCTCACCGTTCCCGTGTTGATCTTAACCGCTCGAGACACCACCGCAGACAAGGTGAAGGGGCTCGATGCCGGTGCCGATGACTATCTCATCAAGCCGTTTGAGCTCGATGAGCTGCTGGCGCGGCTTCGAGCGCTGCTTCGCCGGAGCTTTGGGCGGACTCAGCCGGTACTTCGGTGGGGGGAAGTGACCCTGGATCCAGCTTCGCACACGGTCTCACGCGCGGGGGTGCGGGTGGAGCTCTCGCCTCGCGAGTTCAGCGTGCTTCAGCAGCTCCTGGAGCAGCAGGGGCGCGTGCTCTCCAAAGCGCAGCTCGAGGAGGGGCTCTATGCCTGGGACTCGGAGGGTGTGGAGAGTAATGCCATTGAGGTCTACGTTCATCATCTCCGCAAGAAGCTGGGGGCCGAGCTGATCGTGATGCTGAGGGGTGTGGGGTATCTGGTGCCTCGCCGGGAGGACGTTTGATGTCGGTGCCTTGTCATCCTCCCCGTTGGAGGGGTGCTTATCCTCCGCTCTTGGCTCGGGTGATGCGGGGTGCGTCGATTCGTCGGCGTCTCTTGGTGCTGCTCCTGGTGGCGATGGGGCTGACCTGGGGGCTGGGCGCGTTCTGGAGCTTCCGCGATGCGCGTCATGAGCTCGATGAGCTCTTCGATGCGGAGCTGGTGCAGAGTGTGCGGCTCCTGGCCCAATGGCAGGGGCTCGGCGACGAAACAATGGAGCCTCGTTCACCGCCACTGCCGGATGATGCGCTCCCGGAGCTCCCCCCGGATGAGCCAGAAGTGCTGCTGGCTCCGCGAGGTGCTGATTCGGTGAGCAACTCGGCGGAGGGGCTGCTGTATCATCCGTATCAGCGGAAGGTGGCGTTTCAGCTCTGGAGCATGGACGGGCGATTGCTTCAGCGTTCTTCTGCGGAGGTGCCGACGACGCCATTTTCTCGGCGTGCGCGTGGTTTTGATGTGCAGCGCCTGGAGGGGCGGCCCTGGCGGATCTTCGTGCTGGAGCTTCCCGAGCGGGGTTTGCGCATTCAGACGGCGCAGATGTTGGAGGTACGGCGAGAGCTGGCGGGGGCGATCACCGGCAATCTTTTCCTGCCACTCTTGGGGTTATTGCCGGTGCTGGCGCTGCTGATCTGGGGGGGGGTGAGTGTGGGACTGCTTCCGCTGGCGCGGCTTGGGGTTGAGCTGGGGCAGCGTTCGCCTTCTCATCTGGAGCCGCTGGCGACGGAGCCGCTGCCGATGGAGCTTCAGCCGGTGGTACAGGCGCTGAATGGGCTGCTGGCGAGGCTGGAGCAGGCACTCACGCTGGAGCGTCAGTTTACGGCGGATGCGGCGCACGAGCTGCGGACACCGCTGGCGGCGCTGAAGACGCAGGCGCAGGTGGCGCTGAGGGCTTCGACGGTGGAGGGGCAGCGGCTGGGGCTGGAGCAGGTGCTGGTCGGGGTGGATCGCATGACGCATTTGGTCGAGCAGCTCCTGTTTCTTGCTCGACTGGATCCGGCGGGGCAGCCATCGCGGGTTCGGGTGGACTTGAGACCGCTGGTGATCTCGGTGCTGGCGGAGCTGGGGCCGATGGCGGTTCATAAGGGGGTGGAGCTGGGGCTCGAGGAGGGGGTGAGTCCTTCGGTCTGGGGGGAGCCGGTGTTGCTGCGGGTGGTGGTGCGCAACGTGGTAGACAATGCGATTCGGTATACGCCGAGTGGGGGGGGCGGTGTCGGTGCAGCTTCTGGTGTCGGCTGAGGCTGTGCTGCTGGAGGTGGAGGACACGGGGCCGGGGATTCCTCTGGAGGAGCGTGAGCGGGTGCTGGACCGTTTCTATCGGGTGTTGGGGTCGGGGATGGAGGGCTCCGGGCTGGGGCTGGCGATTGTGAGCCGGATTGTGGGCTTGCTGGGGGCCAAGCTCGAGCTGCTGGAGGGACGTTCGGGCCGAGGGTTGCGGGTGTTGGTGCATTTTCCGATCAAGCTGGAGACGTAACGGGAGCTGAAGTCTCGTGTGTGCGGATGCGTGGGTGCGTGCGGATGCGTGTGTGCGGGTGGGTGCGTGTGGGTGGGTGCGTGTGGGTGGGTGCGTGCGAGTGCGTGCGGATGCGTGTGTGCGGATGCGTGGGTTTTATTCGATGGCCATTGCTTCGGGGGGGACGCGGATCCACTGGATGGGGTTGACGGGTTTGCCGTTCTCGCGCACTTCCAGATACAGGTAGGGGCCTTGAAAGGAGCCGGTATCGCCGACGAGGGCGATTTTTTCGCCGGTTTTGACTTTGTCTCCTGCGTTTTTGAGGAGCTTGGAGGCGTGTGCATAGATGGAGTGGTATCCGTCGCCGTGGTCGATGATCATGAGCAGGCCGTAACCTTTGAACCACTCGGCGAGTTTGACTTCGCCCTGGTAGATGGCTTTGATGTCGGCACCGGCGGGAGCGGTGATGTCGAGTCCTCGGTGTGTCTCGCTGACTTTCATGCCTTCGAGTTTGTAGCGGCCAAAGGCGCGGGTGACTTTTCCGGCTGGGACGGGATAGGGAAGGCGACCAATCTGTGCGGCGAAGCCAGACTTTTCGTCGGCTTTTTGCCGGAGGGGTGATGCGGGTTCGGTGGAGCTTTTTTCAGCCACGGGTTTGGGGGGAGGAGGTTCCATCTTCCGGGCGAGTGCTGCGGCGGCCAGCTCCAGCTCTTTGAGTCGGCGAGCGTCGATGCCTTTTTCGGTGCGCAGCTTCTCGAGCAGCTCTTTTTTGCGGAGCCGTTCGCCCTGGGTTTGGACCATTTGTTGTTCGACGTCGGTGGTGAGTGCTTGGACTTGCAGGCGTTCGGTCTCGAGCTGTTCTTTGATTTCTCCGGCGCGGGCGATGGCACGGCGTTGTTTCTGGACCAGGGCCATGTCTCGCTCGATGATGATCTGGAGGTATTTCATGCGCTTGAGGATCTCGGTGCCGGATCCGCCGCCGAGCAGGGCCTGCATAAAACCTTTGTTGCTGTATTTGTAGAGGGCGCGGAGCCGCTGTTGGAGGAGGACGCGGCGTTCGACGAGGCCATCTTCCAGCTCGGTGCGTTCTTGCTCGAGGCTGGCGATGCGCTCTTCGACTTGTTTCTGGCGTGTGCGGGCTTGCTCGAGCTTTTGTTCTTGTTCTTGGATGGCGCGGTCGATGGCTTCGAGGGCGTCGAGTACGGAGTCTTCCTGTTTGAGGGTTTCCTCGAGCTTTTGACGCTGTTGTTTGAGGGCGTCGGGGGCGGCTTGGCCGAGCAGGAGGGGAAGGATGAGGCATAGGAGGAGCAGCCGCGTGATGCGGAGGGGGGTGAGGGGGCGGTGTGGGCGGAGAGCGGGCACGATGACTCCGGGTAAAACGATGGGGGGGAGGTTGGGATCATTTTAACCAGATGCGACGTAACCTTCAATCTCTCTACAAAAAAGCAAAACACGGGTCAAGGGATGGAATCCCTTGCTGGTGAGTCTGAGAGGACAGCGTCCTCTCAGCTTAAAAGCCGCTTGGAAAGCGGCTTTTCTTCTTTATTGAAAGGGCTTTGCCCTTTCAAACTATCCCAGCAAGGGCCAACGGGCCCCTGCACCCCTTTAGTATTTCTGACACATACTGCAAAAGTATGTCGCACGCTGCGCCATCACCTCCCGTCTCAACGGCGCAGCACAGCGTGGACACGGTTCTCCCTCCCGCTGATACACCTGAAAATGATTCTCCGAGCCCGGCTCACTCAGATACAACACCTCATCCGCCGCTTCCGCCTCCACCGCCCAACGCAGCACCCCCACCACCGCCGAAGCCAGCCGCTCATACCCCTCGACACTCAGCCCTCGTGCGGGCGTGCGCGGGTGAATCCCAGCTCGAAAGAGCGCCTCCACCGCATAGATATTCCCCACACCCGCCACCCTCGCCTGGTCCATCAGCGCCACCTTGATCGGCTGGCCCGTGTTCTGCATCACCGCCTGAAGCTCCACCCCACTGAGCCCCTCGAGCAGCGGATCAATTCCCGAGACCTCCTCCCGCAAGCGCACGGGCCCCTCCTCTCGCGGCCAAACCCAAAGCCCTCCAAAGTTGCGCATGTCCACAAAACACAGCGGCTTTCCCTCATCCAAGAGGACTCGCACGCGCGTAAAACGAGGAAGACCCTCCAGCTCCTGCACCCACTTTCCCGTCATTCCAAAGCGCATCAGCCAGCCCACCGGCCCCGAAGTCTCCATCCAGATCGCCTTGCCCCGCCGCGTCAGGCCCGTGACCCGAGTCCCCTCCACCCGCTCCGCCGCGCCATCCCCAGACACGCCATCCTCAGACGCTCCGTCCTCAGACGTTCCAGTCCGAAAACAGCCCGCTCGATAGACCTCCACCCGCACAATCAAGCGGCCCAAAAGCCAACGCTCGAGATTTTGACGCACGATCTCTACTTCAGGCAGCTCAGGCATGAATGTGTCCTCACGGATCAGAGAGTCCAGGAAAAACGCTCAGTAACCCGCCCCTTCACCCGACGGGATACCCGGTGTTGGCGGAATCGGAGGATTTCCCTCCAGCGTCACCGGCGTCAGCGGCTCCCGTACATGCTCCTCTCGCGGCGTCGGCAGCGGCGTGCCACGCTCCCCCAACGAAAAACAGAGCCGAAATCCCAGCGAGACATTGCTAGACGTCTCGGGATAACCTAAATTTCGCGCTAACCGACAGGTCCGCTCACCAACCGTCCAATTACCGCCCTTCGTGTTGCGCAAGACACGACTGGTCCCATAAAAATCCGCCGTCCACTCCGAAACACACCCCGCCATGTCCTGCACCCCATACGGCGAGAGGTCTTGCGGATACCGCCCCACCGGCTCCACCGTGGTACGCCCCGGCTTCGAGTCCCGGTTTTTACAATAAGTGGCCTCAAACGCATCTCCCCACGGAAAAAGACGCCCGTCCGTACCACGGCCTGCCTTCTCCCACTCCGCCGTCGTCGGGAGTCGATAGGGCTTCCCATCCTGCTTGCTCCGCCACGCCGCATACGCCATCGCGTCTTCCCAGCGCACGTAGATCATCGGAAAATCAGGCTCCCACCGATCCCCTTCCTCATCCGGCGCGTTCGGGAGGCAAAATCGACCCTCCGCCGTACAGGGCCAGACCGGTTTGTTGTTCTGTGGCGCGCGGGGCGCTCGTTTTTCAGCCTCCTCCGGTTGAGTCGCTTGCAGATCGTTCAGAAACGCCAGGTACTCCCCCGCCGTCACCGGCAGACGCCCAATCGCGAAGTCGTCCAACATCCCCGTCATCAAGTCTAAGCTGAACGCCTCCGGGTCGCCCCCCATGCGGAAGAGCCCCCGAGGAATATAGACAAAATCCGGTCCCAGCTCGTCCTCTCGATAGAGCTGCACCCGCGCCTCAATCTTCTCCGTGCGGCTGATGTAAACCGGAAAGCGCACCTCCCGATACCCCTCCAAGCTCAACACCGCCAAGTACGAGCCCACCGGGAGCGAGACCCGCACCGGACCTCGCCCCAGCCGCCGAGGAGTGGCAGGCTTGAGCGCCCGATCCTCTTCTCGAAAGGTGTACAAGACAATCGAGGCCCCCGGCGGTTCACTCTCGATGCGCAGCTCACCGTCTCCTTTGAGCACCGCACTGTAGCGGCCTCGCACGTCGAAGGCTTGAACACGCGCCTCAAAGTAGCTCAGCTCTGAGCGGTTTCCACGCGCCTCCGCCTGCAAAAAGCGCTGGAGATAGAGCTCCGCCAGCTCCTCACGGGCGTCTAAGAAGTTGGTATCATGGCCGATGGCCTGGAGAAAGGTCTTCTCCGCCTCGTTAAACTCCCGCATGGCCGCTTCTTCCATGCGATCCGCTTGGTTCTGAAGCGCCCACACCGGACGCTTCCGCTCCAGACTGTCCCAGGAGTGGCTCTCGCGCCGCGCATCACTGGCGAGCTGCTGAAGTCGCCGCGCCTCCTCGTGCAGCGCCTTATATTGACGCGATAAGTTGCGGGCATCTCGAAGGGTGGCCTCCGCCGCACGTCGTCGCCACTCCTGCTCTCGAGTACCTTCTAAAAAGGCGGTGATATCACTGTGTAAGGCCAACGCGGAGCTGTATCGCTCATCCGGCTCTTTTGCCAGACACTTGAGACAGATCTCCTCCAGCACAGGCGGGATCCGACGCTCTGGCGCTCGAAGGGAGGGTGGCTCCAGGGCTCCCGAACGAATCCGGTTGTAGAAGTGTTCGTCGGGCTCTCCTGGCGTGCGCTCAAAGGGCGGGGTCCAGGTGAGGATCTCGTACAAGATCGCCCCCAGGGAGTAGAGGTCGCTGCGCTCGTCCAGACGTGCGATCTCCCCTTCGAGCTGCTCCGGTGAGATATACGAAGGAGCGCCCACAAATCCCGCCGAGCTCGAGATCGGCAGGGCCGGCCCATGCGAGTCCAGGCTCAGCGCCAAGCCCCAGTCGAGCAGGAGCACCTCACCGTAGGTTCCAATCATGATGTTGTTGGGCTTCAAATCCCGGTGGATGATGTGGTGACTGTGCGCGTATCCCACCGCGTTGACCACCTGTAGAAAGATCGTCAGCAGACGCACTCGTCCCCACGCCTCCAGCCGATCCGGCTCACCCCGCTTGAGCGAGCGTAACACCTCCGAGAGACGTTCGCCCTCCACCCGGCGCATGACGTACCCACACTGACCATCACGGCTCGAGACCAAGTCGTAGATGGGCACGATGTTGGGATGCTCCAGGCGAGCGGTGAGTCGAGACTCATCCTTGAGCAAGGCGTTGATGCCGGATTCTTCTGCCATTTCCGGCAGCGGAAGTTTGAGGGCCACATTACGCATGAGCAGGCGGTCGTAGGCCAGCAGAACCAGTCCCATGCCACCGCGCCCCAGCTCCTCCCGCCCAAACTGGTAACGGGAGTGCGGATTGCCTTCCTCCACATGCGGCGCGATGCTCCGCTCCTGCTCGGTGAGCGCCACCGGTGCCAAACCCTCTCGCGAGAAGGGCAGCCGACTGGATGTTAAGGAGACCGTCGAGATGCGCTTTTCACCTTCACTACTTTCGTGGGAGCTGTCGAGGCTCTCGGGTCCGGTGGTCAAAAACTTGTTGAAGCGCCCCCAGAGGGAGTCTTTTGAGGCGTCATCCGCCATGCTCCCTCCTCGGCTTACGACCCCGATGGGCCGGACGATGTTCGTTCAGGTCCAGCTCATGCAGGAGGCGGCTGAGATGCTGACGGGAGATGTCGAGCATGTCCGCTGCTTCTTGTAGGTTTCGGTCGGTACGCTGGAGGGCTTCGGCCAAGAGCTGACGCTGAAAGTTGTTGGTGGCCTCTTTCCAGGTAGGAAACTCGCGTCCTTCGGCAGTCGGCAGGGGCGTCGAGCGTCGCTCCATCGAGGCCAGCAGGGATGCGGAGATGGTGCCATCGGGGGCATGCATGGAAGCTCGAGCCAGCAGCCCTTGAAGCTCCTTCACATTTCCGGCGAGTGGATGGGCCTGGAGCCAGGTGCTGGCCTCTGGGGAGAGGGTAAAGCTCCGGTCCACATTCACCCCCAGGTTGAGCAGGGTATGCTCGGCGAGCAGGGGGATATCGTCCTTTCGGTCGCGCAGGGGCGGAATTCCGATGCGGAACACGTCCAGCCGTACAAAGAGCTCTTCCCGAAAGGAACCCGAGGCAATACAGTCCCGCAGATCGGCGGTGGTGGTCGCAATCATACGCACATCGAGGGGCCTGCCGGAGCTCTCGCCCACCCGAGCTGCGGTGCCATCTCGCAGCAGGCTCACCAAGCGGAGCTGCGCTTCGAGGCTGAGCTTCTCGACATCCTTGAGCATGAGGGTGCCACCATTGGCTTCTTCGACTTTGCCGATGCGGTTGCGGTCGGCTCCGGGCACAGCGCCGCGTGAGCACCCAAACAGGAGGGCTTCTTCGAGCAGCTCACCGGGCTGTCCACTCTGAAACAACACAAATGGACCACGCGCGCGCCGACTGTTGAAGTGCAAGGCTCGAGCCACCACACTCTTGCCGGTGCCGGTCTCGCCGCTGATCAGCACGGGGGTGGAGGCGTTGAGATCCAATGACAAGGTGATCAGACGCAATACTTCGGCGAGGGCTTCGGAGCGTCCAACCACTTCTCTGAAGCCATATCGCTCCCGGTGCTGCGTGGTATGATCCACCGACTCACTGGCGAGGCTCACCAACATCTGCCGGGAGACCCACCGAGAGACGTGGTTCATCACCAGCTCGATGAGCAGCCGATCTTGCTCAGGGAAGGCGTTGGCACGCTTGCGGTGCTCGAGGTACAACACGCCCAGTCCTTTTCCTTCTCGGTTGAGCAGGGGGGCGCAGAGCACGGTCTTGAGGCGAAGCAAGCGGACGCTGGCGTGGTCGGCAAAACGTGCGTCACGGATGGCTTCTTCCGTATAAACGGCGGAGCGGGTGGAGAGGGCTCGGCGCACGATCCCTTGAGAGAGCTCGAGCTGCTCCCAGACCACGGCGATGTCTTCTTCTTCGCAGCCTTTGGTGACCACTTCGACGGGCTGTCCGCGTACTTCGCCGGGGCGCGAAAACAGGATGAAGATGCCTTTTTCGGCGTCGGTGAGGCTCACCAATGCGCCCAACACTTGAGATAAATAATTCTTGACCGATGGGACTTCGTCGCTCTTGAGCAGGGCGCGGAAGAGATCACGCTCGCGGCGGGCGTACTCGCGCTCGTGTACGACGGCTTGATGTTGTCCTTTGAGCTGGACGACCTCGGCCTCGAGCTTTCGCCTGGACTCCAGCACCTCATTTCGTTCGGCGCGGTAGCCTTGAGCCAGGGTGAAGGCGCTGTTGAGGACGTTCTCGAGCCGTTCATTCTGTTCAGCACTGAGCTGGGGATTCATGCTCTCAAGGAGCTGCACAACCTCGGGCGGAAAAGCGCGCTGCATAGACCTCATCTCGTTGGCTAAAGGGCTCGGGTGGACAAGCGTCTGGTGCAAGCACCCTCCGATACGCTTAAAGACTGAGCAGGAATATTACATATTCTGGAACGAGAGGAGAAGTCAAAGAAAGTTTTTCAGGCCGTTATTCGCCGTTATTCAAAGAGGGGCATCAGAATTTGAAACGCTTCGATCCTGTGATTACGGAATCTCTCTATTCCGGCTATGGTATATAGCCATTTTTGTCCAGCGTCTGCTGGTGTTGGCATACCTGGAACATCTGCTGGTCTTTACCAGCCCCTGCTCGGAAGGAGAGTTGCGCATGAACGCCCTCAAAAGTTCGCTCTTTCTTGTGACGTTGGTCTCATTGCCTCTGGCGCGTATCGACTCGTGCGGCAATTATGACGGAGACCTCGACGGTTTTGGTGAGGACGATGACAACTGCGTCGAGCAGTATAATCCCAGCCAGCAGGACGAGGACGGAGATGGGGTGGGAGACGCATGTGATGCGGACACGCCTCAGCATGATACCCATCTGGCGCCGTGTTATGTCGCCAACTTCTCTGACTTGAGGGGCATCGGCTGGACGGACATCAAGATGTATCCTTATGTGGATGGTGCGGGCACCAAGTGGATGATCTTCTGGTGGCCGCCTTCTGATTGGCCCGAGTACGGCATCCAGTACGATAATGGCCAGGATGTATGGTCGATGATCTCCAACGAAGCCAGTGTGGACTGGACCAGCACCTGGTTTGAAGCCTTCGGCGTCGAGACCGATGCCACGGGCATGGTGACGGTGCTCGAGGGTCCGGCCATCATGCAGTCGTGTACAAACTGCGACACCTCCACCTACTGGGAGAAGTGGTACGAGGGCGTCATGACCGCTGAGGCCACCGACATATCCTTCTGCACCGAATAACGCGCCCCTTCTCTCTGCTCTTGAGCCTGCCCTTGTTTTGAGCCTGCCCTTGTTTTTGAGCCAATCCCTGTTTTTGTGCCAATCCCTGTTTTTGTGCCTCTCCCCTCGGTTGGAATCACGTTATGATGTGCGGTACTGGATTTTTATGTCTCTTGCTCTCCTGCTGGAGTAGATCCCATGCCGTCTTCCGCTCACGCCCTTGATTTGCCTGCCGATTCGCCCACACGCTGGCGCACGCCACTGTCGGAGCCCTCATGGGAGCAGACCCTAAAGCGGCTGAGAGAACATCCGGGAGCACCTCGCTTTAACCATGAGGCGGGAGATCGACTGCTCGCCTCGGATGTGACGGCGTTGAGGGCCTTTCGTGAGGAGCTCAGGCAATCGACTCGGCGATGTTTTGAGCGGCGACCACCTCCGGCGTTGCTGGAGAAGCTGCAACAGGTGCTGCCGCATGTCTCTCACCTCGCGGAGCGGCTGCCCGAAGGGTTCCGGCTGGAGCACTCCTGGGAGGAGCTCCCCACGATGTCGCGGGCGGACTTGGCGGAGCATCCCGAGCGGCTGGTGCCAGATAACATCTCCCTGGAGCGGTTGCTGGTGTATCGCACGGCGGGCACGACGGGGCATGCGCTGCTGGTGCCACATGAGGCGCGGGCGGCGGCAGCGTATCAGCCCTTGATCGAACATGCGCTGTCGCGTTATGGGGTGCAGCTTCCGACGGAGCCGGACAAGGTCTTATGTTTTCTGTTGGGGGCGCAGGCGCACACGGTGACGTATCCGTGTAATCTGAGCTATTTCGGGGGTGCCGGTTTTGCGAAGCTCAACCTGAACGGGGCGGATTGGCCTTCGGAGCAGGCCATGCTGGACTATCTGGCCCACTTTGATCCGCCCCTGTTGACGGGGGATCCGCTGACGTTTGCGGAGCTGTTGCGGCTCAACCCGATGCTGCATCCCCGCGCACTGCTGAGCACGGCGGTGGCGATGAGTCCGGGGCTCAAGGGGTTGCTGGAGCAGCGTTTTCGATGTCCGGTGATCGACTGGTACTCGCTGACGGAGACGGGACCGTTGGGATATGCTTGCCCGCTGGGGCACGGGTATCATCAGCTCTCGGAGGACGTCTTTCTGGAGGTGTTGCGGGAGGATGGGCTGTGTTTGCCGCCGGGGGAGCGGGGAGAGCTGGTGGTGTCGGGGGGGCGAAATCCCTTCTTGCCGCTGTTTCGCTATCGCACGGGAGACTGGGGCTCGCTGGATTTTGAGCCATGTCCGTGTGGGGATCCGCTGCCACGCCTGCGGGGGCTGGAGGGTCGAGCGCCGGTGAAGTTGATCTCCACCTCGGGGCGGCTGGTGAATACGGTGGACGTCTCGCGGGTGCTGAGGGCCTTTCCGATCTTGCAGCACGAGCTGGAGCAGGAGCATACCCATCGCATCCGGCTGAGGGTGAGGCCGTTGGGGGTGGGCACTCCCCTTCGGCTTCCGCTGCTCAAGAAAGCGTTACACGCGCTCTTTGGAGAGGATATGGAGCTCGAGCTGGAGGTGGATCCGTCGTTGGGGAAGCGGCAAGCAGAGGCAGGCACGGGCGACGGAAAACTCCTTCCATACAAGAGCCGGTTGTTACTGGAGGAATAAAGGGATGTCTATCCACCCTTCGGCGAGTGTTCTGGAAAAGGAGCGGCAAGCGGTTGTGTTGGGGGAGGCTGAGCGGCAAGCGGTTGTTTTGGGGGAGACTGAGCAGCCAGCGGGACGGGGCCACTGGGATGCGCCCACGCCGACGAGACCCCATCGGGTGTATGCGGCGCTGACCAACCACTGTAACCGACGCTGTCCGTGGTGTAGTACCTGTTCATCACCGGAGGGCGAGACCTGGTTGGACCCGGAGAAGCTCTGGGCCAGCCTTCCGGCAGAGGGGCCGTATGAGCTCCAGCTTGAGGGGGGAGAGCCGACGTTACATCCGGCATTTTGGTCGCTGGTCGCGCGTGCGAGGCAAGACGAACGCTGTCGGCGGGTGGTGTTGTGTACCAATGGAGTGGTGCTCCCGCGCACACGAGGGCGGCTGGAGGCGTGGGTGGAGCGGCTGGGGGTGCCGGTGACGTTAAAGTTGTCGTGGAATCATCATGTGCTGGAGCGGGATCCGGGGTTGCCTGCGCTGGCACAGGCGCTGGTGGAGATCATGACGCGGCTGGGAGGAGAGCGACAGTTTGTGCTCAACGTGCGGCTGAGGCGAGGCGCGCATGAGGATGATGCGTGGGTGACGGCGCGGGCGGAAGCGGCGGGGATCTTGGGGTATGCGAACGTTTTTTATCTTCAGCGATATGGGTTTGCGTCGGAGGAGGAGGGGTGGGAGGTGCCGCACTTGGTGGGGTATGATTTTCGGTTGATCAACCCGGATGGGCGGGTTTTTGGGCCAGCGCTGGTGGAACGCTCGGAGGCGATGCGGCGGCTGATGGACAGCACCACACGAGACGCGCCCCCCCCAACAACAAATGGGGTGCAGGGGTGAGACCCACCCCTGCTGGGAAAGTTTGAAAGGGCAAAGCCCTTTCAATAAAAAAGAAAAGCCGCTTTCTAAGCGGCTTTTTAAGCTGAAAGGACGCTGTCCGTTCAGACTTTCCTGCAAGGGATTCCATCCCTTGACCCGTGTTTTGTTTTTTTGGTTTTTGCGCTGCTGTTTTGTGCACTGCTATTTTTGCACTGCTTTTTTTTACAAAGAGGGCGCTGCCCTCTCTGCACGCTCCCGCAAGGGATTCCATCCCCTGACCCGTGTTTTGTTTTTTTGCACTGCTGTTTTGTGGTTGAACCTCATCGCCTCCCGCCCTCCATCCGACATCTTCCCAGTCTGACAAGCATCCCCACCTGTGGCTCAAGCGCCTGAGCCAACCCCAAAACCTCCGCCGCCGTCACAACCTGAAGGGCATCCTTCAGCTCCAAAAACGCAGCCTTCAGCCGAGCCTCCGCCACCGTCTCCGCATGGAGATCCGCGATCACCAAAACGGGCAGGCTGCGCTGACGTTTCCACGCCTGCTGAAGCCGTGTCAGCGCGCTGTCCACACTGCCTGCCACCTGGACCTCAAACACATGGCTAAAGCGTTCACTCTCTGGGTGTTCTTTCCAAACCACATCATAATGTTCGACCTCGAGCATCGCTGCAAACCCCAGCCATTCCCCCACGCTCTGAATGGTTTCCTGGAGCCTTCGGTGGAGCGTTCCCTGCGCCGAGGGCTTTTCAGCTCTTGAGTCCTGGAGAAGCTGCGTTTGCGCCAGCCCTTCCATGTGTGCCACCTCCCGACCACGAGGCGTCAAACGCCAGCGAGCGCGTGCGCGTATGAGCAGGCCCTCGCGCTCGAGCTGAGCGGCGAGCTTTCGAGTCAAGCCCTCAATGGGAGCCTCATCCGGCTCGAGCAGCGGAAAATGTCGGGCGAGACGTTCCAGCACGAAGTGGGGTTGGTCCTCACCGCCGAGCGCCTCAAGCTCGCTCAGAAGAGGTATTCGGAGGAGCTCTGGGGTGAGCTTCATGTGATGTCTCCCAAATGAGCCATTCGGTGCGGTTGATGTCCTGCTGAGAGAGGGCTTCCTGAAAGCGTTTTAGCCTCCCGGTGTGCATTTTGCAACACATTTGCACGATTGGACAGGCCTTGCTTGACAGAAGTGCAGACCTGCTGCACCTTAACCCCGCCCCTTATTTGGAGGTCCACCATGCAAAGTCATTTGCCTCGACAGAAGTACCTAAGTCTTGGATTTGGTGTTGGATTTGCGCTCGGCGCTGTCGCCTGTGGCAGTGCAACGGACGATGACAACAGCAGTCCATCCCCCAGTCCCGCTGAATTGACACCGACTCCTACTGCCACACCTGGCAGTGCAACCCCGACACCCGCGACAACCGACCCTGGAACCGCTGGGCCTTATGAACCCACCGCACAGTCTGTTGCCGCTCATCCCTTGCCCGCTTGGTATCGTGACGCTCGTTTTGGGCTCTTCATCCACTATGGGCCCTATTCCGTGCCAGCCTTCTCACCTCGCGGAGAGTATGCAGAGTGGTATTGGTCCCACATCTCCGAAACGCCCCTGGAAGAGGTGATCCTGCACCCCGATCCGATGCCGGAGATGATCCAGTATCACCAGGATACCTATGGTGCGGGCTTTGAGTATGAAGACTTCTTCCCCATGCTCTCCACCCGAGATGCCGATCCCGAGGCGCTGATGGCGCTCGCCTACGACGCTGGGATGCGCTACGTCGTGCTGACCGCAAAACATCACGATGGGTTTGTGCTCTACGACTCCGAGCTCACCGAGCGGGACATGGTGGATGAAGGCTCCGGTGACGATGTGGTCGCCCCCCTCAAAGAAGCCGCCGAAAACGCAGGGCTGACCTTCGGTCTGTATTATTCGCTGCTCGACTGGGGGGAACCCAGCTATCCCGACCGCGAAGACTATATTGATGCGTACCTGCTCCCGCAGCTTAAGGAGCTGATCACCCGCTATGAGCCCCAAGTCTTGTGGGCGGATGGGAACTGGGGTCACTCCAGTCAGTACTGGCGCAGCGCGGAGCTCATCGCCTGGTACTATAACTATATGCTCTCCAAAGAGAAGGACGTGGTGGTCAACGACCGTTTTGGCCTGCCCGGAGACTTCGCCACCGTGGAATACGCCACCCTCAGCGACGCCGCTTCCCGCATGACCGAAGTGACCCAGGGCATCGGGGAGTCCTTTGGTTACAACCAGAACGAGAAGCTGGAAGATCTCAGCAGCGTGGAGACCCTGATCCTGAACCTGATCGATGTGGTATGCCGAGGCGGAAATTACCTGCTCAACGTGGGACCAGATCAGCACTTTGGCATCCCAGAAGCACAGTGGGAGATCCTCGAAGGGCTCGCCGCCTGGATGAAGGTCAACGGAGAAGGCATTCACGGCACCCGCGCGTGGGTGAACCCGACCGATGGCGCCGCACGCTTTACCCTCCGAGACGTGGACGACACCCACGCGATCTTGTACGCCTTTGTGCCCGCCGAGCAGGGAGATCTGCTCCTGCCCAGCCTGCGCACGGGCACCATCGACATCACCGGGGTGAAGGTCTTGGGCAGTACCAGCGCGGTGAGCTACAAACAGAGTGTCTCTGGGCTGTCCATTACCCGTCCGAGTGTGAGTGGCACAGCGGCCCTGGCCTATGCCATCAGCTTCAGCCGCTCGGCCCTCGAGTATGGACCGCTGACCGTCGCCGCCAGTGGGGTGATGCGCAATACACCGGTGGGGGTGAACCTCACCGTCACCAATCGCTCCGCCACGACCGTGAACGAGACCCTGGAGCTGTACGCCAACGACAGCGTGGTATCTGTCGCAGACGTTCAAGTCGAAGCGGGTGCAACCTCCCGCGTCGGCTTCGAGTTTGTGGGGTATTCGGCAGGACACTTTGATCTCCGGGTGAAAAATCGGACCACCGAGGTGCTGGTGGAGCCCATCTGGAACGACAAGAACAAAGACGGCCTGCGCGACGTGGGAGAGCCCACCTTTGCCAGCCTACGCGATGCGCTCGAGAGTGTGGAGCCCGGCGATGAGCTACGGCTCGACGCGGGCACTTACCGGAGTGACGTGAACCTCTGGCCGGTGAGCATCGAAGCGGCGGTGCGGGTGATCGGGCAGGCAGGTGCCATTCTGGACGGTGGGGGAGCACCCAGCCTGATCAGCGTGGCCGCCAGTGGTGTCAGCGTGGAGTCTCTCCAGATGAAAGGGGTGGGTGCCGACAGCACGGGCTTGACGGTGGCGGTGAACGTCGAGGCGGTGAACGGCACCTCCCTGCTGAACAACCGGATTGTGGGGGGTGTGCGCTTTTCGGGAGGCCGAACGCACTTGGTGGAAGGCAACAGTCTCCAGGGAGGGGGCATCTCGGCGCAGAATACCTCGTTGCTGACCATTCGTTCCAACCTGGTGGTGGATAACTTTTGGGGAACGGGGATCGACCTGCGGGCCAGCTCGGGCCCTCTCATCCAGGACAACCGCTTAAACGGGAACCTCACGGGCATCGTGATCAGCGAAGCCACCAATGCACAGGTGCTTGCCAACACCATCGACAGCCGCTGGTGGGGCATTCGTTTGCAGGAGGCGAGTGCCTGTACGGTCAACGACAATCAGGTCTCGGAGACGATGCGGGGCTTCGACTTGCTGGAGAGCAGTCAGAATACGCTGAACTTCAACCGGTGTACGGACTGCGACACGGGCATGCTCTTTCAGGAGAAGTCCAACAATAACACGTTAACGGGCAATACGCTGGAGCAAGGGCGGGTGGGGATCTTCCTATGGAACACGGGAACGCAGTTGATTCAGGGGAATAACATTCTCGACACCGAGAGTTATGTGCTCTTCAAGAACGACACGCCGGTGCAAGAAGCGGACGGCAACTACTGGGGCGGAGATCCCTCGGCACAGCTCGGCGGCGACGTCTCGGTAGAGAGCTGGTCAAACGGGCCGTATTGAGGGCGGAGACGCTCCCACCGGTGTGGGGGCGAGGTCACACCCCCCTTTTCCCGCTCCCGCAGCCCTTGCATATGCATTGATCCTTGCCGCATCCGCAGACCCTGCCTATACTGAACCCTGCCTGTCGAGCCCGGTTGCCTCCCATCCGGGTCATTTTATTCCCTGTAGGAGAACCTCTCATGAAGCTCAAGGTGGTGCCCACCAACGTCATCGAGCGTGTTCTGGCGCTTGGCAATCAGCTCCCCACCCCGATTGCGGAGACCTTTGGCGCCATGATGTTGGCGCGTGCCATTGAAGGTGCCAACAACCTGGGCATCTTCAACTTCTTGGGACAGCGCGGATCTGCCACCTTAAACGAGCTGTGTACCGCCCTTCAGCTTAACGACGAAGTGGTGGGGGCCTTACTGCATGCCCTGGAAGGTGCGGGTTATATCCTCACCCGTCCGGATGCCTACGCGCGTGATGCGCATGGGGAAGCCCTCTTGCGGTACAGCAACACCGCCATTTCCGAACGTTTTTTGGTCGAAGGTTCTCCGCAGTACGTGGGTAATTTTATCCGCTACAACGAACAGCAGCTCATGATCTGGATGTCTCTGGAGCATATGGCGCGCATTCGAGGGCGGCGGGCAAGCATGTTTGAGCTGCTGGGCAAGATCATGGAGGAGCTCAAAGAGCAGATGCCGCAGCTCGAAGAGCATGTATATAACGTGCATCACGGGCTCAAGAGTGAGCGCATCTGGCGCAATTATATGCTGGGCCTGCGCGACATGGCCAATCTCTCGGTCCCCGAGCTTCAGCTTTACCTGCGTTTTCCGCGTGGTATGACCCGGCTCTTGGATTTGGGGGGAGGCCACGGTGCCTACTCGATCTGGATGTGCAAGCGTTATCCGCAGCTTCGCGCCACCATCTTGGATCTCGAAGGAGCCGCTACGGTGGGCCGTGAGCTGGTGGCACGAGAAGGGCTCAGCGACCGCATCGAGTACGTGACGGGAGATCTGGTGCAGCGGGAGAGTTTTGGCGAAGCCGAGTATGACGTGGCCTTCAGCTTTAACCTCATCCACCATCTGAAGAACGAAGAGAACGTGCTGATGTTGCGGAAGCTCTCGCGGGCCTTAAAGCCGGGGGGCTCCTTGGTCCTGTGGGATGAGTTTAAAGACAAGGCCCTCAAAGAAGACGATCTGGCGCGGTTTATTGGCGTGATGTTTCTGCTGGCCAGCGGGGGCGACAGTTATCCCTTTGAGACTGTGATCGGCTGGCTGGAGCAAGAAGGCTTCAAGCGCATCAAACGGTACACCATGAAGAGCGCCCCTGGAACGGGCCTGCTCTGGGCCAAGAAAGGATAAGGAGTGCGGCTGCCCAATGGGGATCTGGAGTGGATGGTCGAAGAAGACACCGCACCGGTCAGGCTCGATCACTACATGCGGCGGCGCATGCCCCGTTTCAGTCGGACCACGATTCAAGCCTTCATCGACGACCAAACCGTGAGACGGCTGGAGCACACCGGTCAGCTCCTGGTGTTGAAGGCGTCCAGCCGAGTGCAGCCGGGTGACGTGCTGCATCTGCGGCGTCCGACCCCTCCGCCTCCCGATCCACGCTCCTTGCCCCGCCAAGCCTTGCGTGTGGTGTACGAAGACGAAGCCCTCCTGGTGGTGGACAAACCGGCGGGTATGTTGGTGCATCCGGCGGGCGTGCGCATCGACGATACCGTGATTGGCATTTTACGTGCTCAATTTCAAGAGATGTACGTCGATCTGGCCCATCGGCTGGACCGAGAGACCTCTGGCCTGCTGCTCTTGACCCGCTCTCCTGAAGCCAATCGGCTGATCAAAGAAGACTTCAAACATCGCCGGATTCATAAACGATATCTGGCCGTAGTACGTGGCGTGCCGAGCTGGGAGCAGCACACCGTCGAGCTCCCGATGGGCAACGGCACCCTGGAGATCCGAGTACGCCAGGTGATCCGCGACGATGGGTATCCCGCCCGCACCACCTTTGTGCTCAAAGAGAGGCTGGGGAGCCGGGGCGCCCTGATCGAAGCACAGCCTCACACCGGACGGCTGCATCAAATCCGTGTCCACCTCGAAGCCCTGGGACTGTCCCTGGTGGGTGATAAGATCTATGGCGGAGATGGCCAAGACTTCATCACCTTTCGCGAAACCGGCTTAACCGAAGAGCTGCTGACCCGCTTGGGCCACTGGCGACATGCACTTCATGCGTGTCAGCTTACAGTTCTTCATCCGATCCGTAAAAAGTGGATGCAGTTTCACACGCCACTTCCGGCAGATATGGTAGAATTGTGTGACAAAATGAAAGCGGAACCCTGACGCGGCATCCACTGGCGTTGGGGAGCGGAGAAAACTGCTGGTTTTCCTGTTTTGCAAGATGCAAACAGGGACACGAGCCGGACGCGGCAGCGGAAGCGGAGAAACGTGGTGCGGAACGCATTCAAAACGACTATTTTATCAGATAACAGACACGCGGTTAAAATCAGCAAAATCGAAGCACACGCCACGATGCTGCAACACCGTGGAACGTCTCGTGCTGGTGTGCTGACGGGCCTACTCTGTGCCCTGCTGACGGTGGGCTGTGCCACCACGGGACTCCAGAAGGGTCAAACGCTGGTGGAGCGAGGACGCTACACCGAAGCCCTAGAAGTGTATCGGCAGGAGCTGGAGCGGCGTCCCAACAACCAAGAGCTCAAAGTGGCGCTCAACGCGGCCAAGAAGCTTGAAGCCGAGCGTCTGTGTGGGATGGCCGACGGGCGGCTGAAGGCCGACGATCCGCAGCGTGCGTTTGAGCTCTTTGCCGATGCCACTCGATACGATCCGAGCTCCGAGCGGGCGAAGGCAGGGCTTGAAGCCTCACGCGACCTCTGGATCAAACACGGTGAGCGCCAAGAGCAAGCAGGACGGCCCACCGAAGCACGGGCCATCTACGAGCGCATCCTACGTGAGTTCCGAGGATATGCACCTTGTGAGGCGGCTCTCAAGCGCATCCAGCTTGCGGGGGCCACCAAACATCGAGCGGCGGCGACGGCCTATCTTCAGGCCAACCAGCCCGGCAATGCGGTGATTGAGCTGCTGAAAGCCCGCAGGCTCTACACCGACCAGCCGGATCTCGAAGGAGAGCTGCTCAAAGCCGTTCAGAAGCTCAAGGACAATGCCACCCTCGACGTGGCAGTCTTTGCGCGGCCAAAGTCGGTACTGACGGGGCCTCCGTGGGCGGTGGCTTTTAACGAACGTTTCCGGCAGAACGCCATTCCGATGCAGGTGATGGCAGGTCCGGTGGAGCGCAGCGTGCGGGTGGAGCTCTTTGGCACCTTCTCCAAACCCGTCAAACGCAGCGAGAAGTCCCAGGCCAGCATGACCCTCCCGGCAGGGTTTAAGAGCCGCCCCAATCCCGAGTACGAGGCCCTCAAGCTCCAAGTGGATGCGGCACTCGCCCGGGTTAGGCAAGCAGAACAGCCGGTGCGAGAAGCCCAACGCCTGCTCGACTCGATGGTCGAAGAGCGCAAACGCGCCGGAGGGGTGACCGCGCTGCCCGAAGAAGAAGTGCAGCGTAAGCGGGTCGCCGAGGTGAATAAGCCCTATAAAGCTGCACTCGACGAGTTTCAGCGTTTGAGTCAGCAGCTTGCGCCGATCAAACCGTCCTTTGAAGAGCCCTTGACCCGGACGGTGAGTTATCCGGTGATGATGAACTATCTGACCCTGGAGCTGACGGGGCAGGTGGTGATCACCGACGCCGCCGGGATGGTGCTGGAGACGCTTCCCGTGCTCGAGCGCCTGACGGTGAAAGATCCGTCACATCCGCTGCTCAAAGCCACCCCTGACCGGCCCGAGCTGCCGGTGGATCCGGTCCAGCTCCCCTCCGAAGCAGAGCTGAAGCAGAAGCTGGAAGCAGGGTTGATGGACAAAGTGGGCGGACGGCTGGAGCATTTTTATCGCGAGCGGCTCTCCAAGCGCTGGAGTGAAGCCCGTCGGTTGGCCGTGGCAGGCAAGGTCGATGCCGCCGTTGAAATGTTCTTGTTGGCCTGGATTACAGAGCCCCGCCAGGCCCCCGATGAGGTGCTCCGCTATGTCGGAGAGACTCGCCAGACCCTGGGACTGCCGCTGCTGGAGACCTTACGCGCGCCACAGTCCACCTCCCAGGCGTCACTGCATGAGGGCTCCAATCTCTGAGAGGGGTGCTTGTGCTCAGTCCGCGTGTTCGTCTGGGGCTCTTGCTGTCATCGCTGGCCCTGCTTTTGGTGGTCATGTATGCCATTCGAGGGGTTTTATTGCCCTTCGTGCTGGCTTTTTTGAGTCTTTATCTGCTCAATCCGCTGGTGGAGCGTCTCACGCGCGTGCAGGTGGGCGCACGTCCGCTCCCGCGCGCGGTGGCGGTGGCGGTGGTATTGATCGGTGTGTTGGGGCTGCTCGCGGGTATTGTCAGCTACTTGGTGCCCGCGCTGGCTCAGGAGTTCCGTCCATTCCGGCAGAACCTGCCTCAGTATTATTATCAGCTCGTCAATACGCAGCTTCCCAACCTCATCCACTTTTTGCAGCGCACCGCCAACGAAGCGGGGCTGGAAATCAACGTGCAAGCAGCCCTCTTGGGCGGGCTGCCGGAGACCTTCAGCTCTGAGAATGGCTTCTTTTTGGTGGGAGAAGTGCAGAAGATCGTCGGGGGGTTTTTTGGCACCCTCTTCCGCTTTATCTTGGTCTTCATCTTGACCATGTTTTTGCTGCTCGACTGGCCCAAGATCCGAGACATCATCGCCAACCTCGTACCGCCTCGATTTCGGCAGGTGCTGGGGGAGCTGGTGAAGTCATTGGATCGGGATCTCAGCGGCTCGATTCGAGGACAGCTCAGCATCTGCGCGATCAACTTTGTGCTCACCACCCTTGGATTATGGGTACTTGGCGTAAAATATGCCCTCACGCTGGGGGTCATCGCCGGGGTTTTCTCTATTATTCCGGTCTTTGGCTCCATCATCAGCACCCTGCCGATTGTGCTGGTGTGCCTGACCGTCTCCATGTGGGATGCCGTCAAAGCCGTCCTGATGATCATCTTTATCCACCTGATCGAAGCCAACATCCTCAACCCGAAGGTGATGGGCCATCATGTGGAGCTGCACCCGATCATCATTCTGTTTGCCATCATGGTGGGCGAACATCTGCTGGGACCGGTGGGCCTGCTGATCGGCGTGCCCATTGTGGCCGCGCTGCGCTCGCTCCTGCTCTTTGTGCTGCAACGCATTGCCGAGAACTCCGGCGAAGAGCCTCCCGGAGAGGGGGCCAACGCTGCTGCCGGAGTCCGTGAAGCCGCCACCTCTACCACCCCGGCCCCCCTCGCCAATTGACCGTTTCTTCCTACACCCATGCCCCTGACCGTTTCTTCCTACACCCATGCCCTTTGACCGCTGCTTTCTACACCCATGCCCTTTGAACTGTCCGACTTTTCGGACAGTGTCCGACTTTTCGGACACTCGGACACCCCCTCGGACACCTGCCCGGACACCTCCCATCAAGAGACAGGCCCTCACATGGAGCAAAAAACGTCATACTTCCAATGAGTTACACACCATCATGTCCTGGCATGCGGATTGCTCTTTTCTCCGTCAAAGCCCTCAACCTTTACGGAGACATCTACCATGCAGCTCAACCCCAGTGTGCCCTCCCCCTTTGTGTCAGCGCCTCATGAGGATGGAGCGGAGGCGACCCCGACTTCTCCACCTGCGCCCCGTGCGACACCTGCTCCCGCATATTTGCCTGCTGCGCCAACGGCTCCGGTGCTACCGGTGAATTTCCCTGAGCGAAGTGAGCTGATGGCCCTGCTTCAAGCATTGGTGGAAGGACTGGTGGAGCATCCCCAGCTCGTCTGGGTGGAGGAGCTCCGCAGTCGGGAGCGTCGCGTCTTGGAGGTGCATGTGGCCCCTTCGGATCTCTGTCGGCTGCTCGGCCCGTTTGGCTCTACCTTTCAAGCCTTAAGGACAGCCCTACGACGCTGCACAGGCCCTCACGAGGAAGGGTATCAGCTTCATCTGATCGGAGACCGACAGGTATGGCACGCCACCTCCGACCCGGACGACGGTCTGTGGGAATATCCCGAGTGGCTCAACGCCTCCGCAGAAGAGCCCAGGGCGACCGTCGAAAGTTCTAACACCCAGAAGAGCCCATCTGGTACAGGGACTACCGAGTCAAGATTTTGATATGATGGACGTTTTTCGATGTATGCGCCAAACGTTGCAGGGTTACAATTTCGCCATCGCACTGCGACCACTCGGAGCGGGGACGCGGCGAGAGCCGTCCACATCTGCATCCCCGGGGCGAAGAACTCAGCCGTATATTCGCTTTGTCTTTGCGCTCCCTTGGAGTATATTCCACTCCTAAGGGTTCTGTTACTTGGACGGCAAGGGAGCCATACCCCGCCGTCATGGTGTACCGCCTCAAAAGAAAGTGGAGTGTGATAACACGCCCGAAACGACCGCGCCACCTCCACCCTCAAGAGAGGCCGCTTATGACATCCCCCTTCAACCCAACTTGGCGTCACCTCAAGAGTGCAGCCTTCTCGCTGGAAGAGAACAGCACCGCAGGCCATACCCTTCGTTTTCCACTCTGGGGCCGAGACGTGGAGGTGTATGCCAACGCCAACCTCTCCTTATACAGTGCCCAGCCCTGCAATGCCCGCTGTGCGTTCTGTGTCGAGGAGCTACGGCCCGCCTCTCGTGGGACCGCCCTGACCCTTCAAAAGCGCGTGGAATCCGACGATGGACGCTATTTTGCCCGGCTGGAGGAGACCCTCCGGGCGCTCAAGCCGCTCAACCCCAGTGTGAGCATGACCGGTGGTGAGGTGAGCCTCGACCCTCGACTGCCGCAGATGTTAAGGCTGGTCAAACAATACGAAGGCCGAAAGCGCACGTTGACCACCAACGGCTCGGGCCTGCTGCGGATACAAGACGGGCAGGACATCTTGCAGCATATCCTGGAGGGAGGACTGGCCCATCTCAACATCAGCGTGGCCCATCCTGACCCGGAGCGCAGTGCTCGTCTGATGCGGCTCCCCACGCTCTTGACGGAAGCTGCGTTGCGGGAGATCGCACAGCGGACACAGGCGGGAGGCACACGGCTCCGGCTCTCCTGCGTCCTGCTGCAAGAAGGCGTGCGGGGACTCGAAGAAATGCGTCAATATCTGGCATTTGCCACACGGCTGGGCGTGGACAACGTAATCTTTCGACAGCTCATGCAGGTGGACATGAACACCGTAGAAGAGAACTTCGTCACCCGCTATTCCGCCCGTCAGCGGGTGATGCTTGAGCCCCTGCTCAACACCCTCGACGAGACCCCGGGCTTTGAGCGCGTGCGCCAAGTGATGGGCTACTATTATTATGTGGAGGTCTGGCGGGTGAACGGCATGGACGTGGTGTTTGAAGAAGCCGATCTTGCCAGACTGGAGGAGAGCAAGCGCCTGCATCCCGAGCGCATCCATGAGCTGATATTTCATCCAAATGGCAGGTTATGCTCGACGTGGCAGCCGTGGGATGGCGTGCTGGGACCGCCAGAAGTGGCCTGAAAAACGTTTAATCCGCATGTAGCATTTTTGTCGGGTCGCGGGTTTCATTTCATGAGACGCACCGGGCATCGGAAAGGCGAGGGGTCGTTCCGCCGTAAGAATTGACAGTGGCTTCAGGCCACTTCATACTAAAGGTGAAGACGAGAGGAAAGATCGTCTCGGTCGTCGAAGGCATCCAACATCAACCTGGAGATTGTATCATGACCAAGCTGACGGGTACGTTGTTTTCACTGATTGCGCTGGCTTCTGTCGGTTCTACCGCAGAGGCTGCGGTCGTGCGTGGCTCAAACTGCGTGGATATCAAGGCTTCGCTCACCTGCAAGGGCAATGTGGTCAGTGGGACCGGTACGGTGACAAACTGCTCCACCCGTGCCGATACGTTTTTCCTGAATGCCAAGGCGTACACCCCTTCCGGCGCGCTGGAAGTGGACGAGAGCCAGACCCTGCCGCTGGGTGCAGGCAAAACCTACACCCTGCCCGTGAACTTTGAGATCTGGTCGGGAACGCAATCCGGTTCCTGGAAGATCGTGCTGACCGCCGACGCAGAGAAGGGCACCGCCCTCAAGACCTATACCTTTTACCTCACCGCCCCCTGCCCCTGAGCCACCATCCCCGTCGGGGGTCCAGAGGGGTGAGCGCTCTCCCGCAGACCTCACCCGCTCTGAGTCTCAGGCTAAGGCTGAGTCTACGGCTGAGTCTCAGTCTCAGGCTAAGTCTGAGCCAGCCCTTGCCCTGCCAGCCATCCCATCGTCCACGCACTCTGAAAGTTGAAGCCCCCCGTCACCCCGTCGATGTCCAGCACCTCTCCCGCCAGAAAGAGCCCAGGACAGACACGGCTCTCCGCCGTCTTCATCGACACTTCTTTGAGCGTCACCCCACCAGCCGTCACAAACTCCTCTTTAAAGACCCCTTTCCCCGAGACCTCCAGCGACTGAGCCAGGAGCTGCTGCACCAGCCCCCCCAGCTCCTTGCGCGTCAGCTCCGCCCATTTGCGGTCGAGCGGTACCTCCGCCCGGGTCAGCAGCCACTCCCACAGGCGCTGAGGCAGGCCCAAGATGCTCTGCGTGGAGACCTGGCGTTTGGGATGTGTCTCACGCTCCGCCTGAAAACGCCCCCGGAGCCCGTCCTCGTGCCACCCCGGAAGCCAGCTCACCCGCAGGCGCGCGTGATACCCGTGTGTGTGTAAAAAACGAGCGCCCCACGCCGAGAGCTTCAGCACCGCCGGACCACTCAGCCCCCAGTGGGTGATGAGCAGCGGGCCCTCCTGGACCAGCCCCGCCTCCACCAGCTCCACCCGCGCATGAGGCACCGCATTTCCCGCGAGCGCATGCAGGGAGGCATCCGCCACCTCAAAGGTAAACAGCGACGGCACCGGCGGCACAATCGAGTGCCCGAGCTGCTGAGCCAGCGCAAACCCGCCTGAGCCTCCCCCGGTGGCCAGCAGCACCTTCTGCGCGTCAAGCGTCTCACCGTGTATGCTGGTCAGTCGAAAGGAGCCGGTGGGCAGCTTCTCCAGCCGACTCACCCCCCACTGAGTCTTGACCACCACCCCCGCGTCATCCGCCGCTGCTTGCAGACAGTCGATGATCGAGTCCGACCGATCCGAGACGGGGAACATGCGCCCGTCCTCCTCAGTCTTGAGCGGAACCCCCCGGGACTCAAAAAACGCCACCACATCGCGAGGCTGAAAGCGGGTGAAGGGCCCCAGCAGCTCGCGTGCGCCACGCGGATAATGTTTGATCAGGGTCTGAGGCTCAAAACAGGCGTGGGTGACATTACAGCGGCCTCCGCCGGAGATGCGCACTTTGGCGAGGGGACGCGGGGTTTTCTCGAGCACGATCACCGGACGAGCCGGATTTCGTTCGGCGCAGGTGATGGCCGCAAAATAGCCCGCCGCTCCGGCACCCACAATCACCACGGGCAGGTTGGAAAGATCCTCAGCAGGCATGGGTTCAGACATAAAAACTCATCGTAGAAGAAGCAGCACACAACCGACAACGGGGGGCAAGATAGCATCCCTGACGACACACAACAAGGCAGGAGCAGCGCCCTCACAGCCGAGCCAGCCATCCGCTGCGGGGGTCGCCCGCGTATGTTCAGCGACACAACCCGACGGGAGCCCATCAACCAGCGCAAGATCTGTCGCGGCTTCGGACGATCTTGCTTGCAACTCGGTACAGATCCAGCTAAAGCACCCTCGCCGACGAGAAGTGCTGTCCAGCATCCCGCCGGTTTTTGCATAGAGCTGCCCGTTTTGAACGATGGAGGAACCCGTGTTTTCAAAGACCCTTTGGACCCTGCCCTTGCTGTTGGGCTTCGGACTTCAGCCCGCGCTGACCGCCGATGGATGTGGCGAGACCACCCCCACCCCCACCCCGGCGCCCACACCGACCCCCGTGCCCGACTCCGACTATGCCCGCTTTGTCCAGTATATGGAGGCCCTCCGCGCAACCTCAGACGCCGCCACCCGTGATGCCCTCACCCGAGAGTTCTTCTATACCGTCCAATATTCCGACGGTTTTCCCATCATTGAGGGCAACAGTGTCACCTTCGTCTACCAAGCCAATGGCGAAGCGGCGGAGCCTTATCGAGTGGCAGGCGATTTTAACACCTGGAACGCCACCAGCCACAGCATGGCCAAGATTGCTTCCGATTATAATGTGTACTTCTTGACCGTCACCTTGAGCAATCCGCGCGTGCGCAGCATGTACAAGCTGGTGGGCAAGAGTGGTGGCTCCGACCTCTATTATGCCGATCCCAAGTCCCGCCGGTATCAATACGACTCCTATGGGATGTATTCGCTGATCTTCGGGGGAGGCTCCAGCGAGAAGAGCCACTTGGCGCGGTATCCGCTGATGAAGTCCAGCTTCTTGGACTACGACCGCGATCTGTTTCTCTACCTGCCTCCTGGTTATGACCAAGAGAGCGAGACCTACCCCGTGCTCTACATGCACGATGGCCAGAACCTGTTTGATCCCAACGCTTTTTACGGCGGCTGGAAGGTCGATCAGGTGATCGACAACCTGCTCACGCAAGGCAAGATGCGAGAGGTGATCGTGGTGGGCATCGCCAACACCCCCGACCGCATGGATGAATATACCCAAGTGGAAGACCTGCTCCCCGCGTATGGTGGGCTGCTCGGCGGTGAAGCCGCCCTCTATGCCCAGCACATCGTGCAGGAGGTCAAGCCCTACATCGACGCACACTATCGCACCCAAGCGGCACGCGAGAGCACGGGCGTGTTGGGCTCCTCCCTCGGCGGTTTAGTGAGCTTCTACGTCGGCTATGACTATCCCGAGGTGTTCCGCTTTGTCGGGGGCATGTCGAGCACCTTCGGCTGGGGCAGTCTCAACCTGGACAATCCCACCATGATCGACCTGATCGCGGGGGCCTCCAAGCTGCCGCTGCAATATTATCTCGACAGTGGTGGGGATGACGGCGGTGGCTGCCGTGACAGCGACGGAGACGGCATCAACGACGACAACGCCAATGCCGACGACAACTTCTGCGAGACGCAGCAGATGTACCAAGTGCTGCAAAACAAAGGTCACACCTCCGCCGACCTGAAGTATGTGACCGTGCTGGGCCAAGAGCATAACGAAGCAAGCTGGAACAGTCGGCTGCCGCTGGTGCTCACCTACTTCTTTCCGAAGCTCTAAGCCTCATGCGGAGGCGGGTGTTTTGGGATCCTCCGGCGGAGCGGAGCCCTTGAGCACACGCCCTCCTTGCTCCAGCCCCTCCACGATGCTGCGATAGAGCACCACCCCTTGAGAGAGCAGCCCGCCAATCTCCGGCAGAGCCTGATTTCCGCCCACATGGGTAAAGCTGATCGGCCCGATATTTCCCTGGAGCGCCCTGGCCAGCTCAGGAAGTCCGGTACTCACCAGGGTCTGAAGGGCTCGACCGGCGGCAAGGGCGGCTTCCACTTCTCCCCTCGCTCGGAGCTCCTCGAGGGCCAGCCGTTTTTCCTGCTCCTGCATCGCCAGTGCTTGCTGCCGACGCCGAAGTGCCTGCTGATGTTCCAGCTCTTGCAGGGCCATCCGTGCTTCCAGCTCCAACTTCTCCCGGCTCAGTTTCTGCTCGAGCGCCATGCGTGCGAGCTGCTCTTGTTCGGAGCGTAGAGTGGCTTCTGCCTGGAGTGCGGCCAGCTCCGTCCGCGCTTCGATGCTGCGGCGAGCCTCTTCCGCCTGTGCGTGGGCGAGGGCTTGGGCCTGCTCCGCCTGAAGCCGTGCCAGCTTTTGTTCTTGCTCCGCCTGCACTTGCGCCAGGGTCTTCTCTTGTTCTGCTCTCAGCCGTCGCAGCTCTTGCTCCTTCTGAGCGGTGAGAAGCTGGAGCTGTCGTTCGCGGTCTCGTTCGATGCGCAGGAGAACTTCGGCTTGCTCCAGCTCTTGCTTGCGCCGCTGCACCACATTTTGGGTCTCAGCGGCCTTGAGGACTTCGCGGGATTCGGTCTCAGCGGCTTCCGATTCGGCCACCGCTTTGAGTACCCGGGTATCTCGCTGGCCCTGGATGGAGGCTTCGGCGACTCGGCGTTCGGTCTCCGCCCGGCGCTCGGCCACTTCTCGCTGACGATCCAGCTCCGCTTTTTCGGCTTGAGTGGCGAGGGTCGCGCGAAAGGGAGCCTGCATGTCCTTGAAGACCTTCTCGGACAAGATGACCACATCTTGGATCTCGATGGAGTCGAGCACCACGCCCCAGCCCTGGTCGGTTTCGTCGTCTTTTGCGCCTTTGCCGCTGACCACCGGGGCGATCTCCTGGATCAGAAAATCGGAGATGGTCTCTTTGCGACGGGTGAGGCACTCGTCGATGCTCAGGTTGGCAATCAAACGCCGCGAAGCCCCGATGAACATTTCTCGCATGGTGTGCGAGAGTTTTTCGCTGGCGCGTTCGGTGAAGCTGAAGTTGAGCACCCGAAAGGCAAGCAGAGGGTTGACGATGCGATAGACGGCCACCCCGGAGATCTCCACCCCGACCTTCTCGCGGGTCACTTGGTCGGCTTTGAAGTCTACCTGCTGCAAGCTGGTGGGCACGATGGCCACCGACTGCCAGGGCCACTTAAAGACGGTGGTCCCCTGCCCCGAACGGCGCGGATCGATCTTGCCTCCCCGGAGACAGATCAGGTACTCGCTGGGATTGGCGGTGATAAATCCCCAACGTTTTATCTTCTCGGGATCTTCGATGGGTTTACCGGCACGCCAGCCGTCCTGATAACGCTCTCGTGACTCTTTGGGGGAAGACTTGGTGGCTTGAGTGACCATGCACAGCTCCTGGGGTTTTATCTCAATCCTGCCACGCCAGAAGAGCAGCGGGCCGGATTGTGGGCTTGTTTGAGGCATTTGGCTCGCCGTCTGTGGGAGCGCATACTCAAAATTGCATGTGTCATGCCAGCAAAAAATAGGCAGGAGGGACTGGAAAAAATGCCTTCAGCGCCCGCCGAAGGTGCCGAGTCGGGGCAACATGCGCCAGCGGAGGGCAGGAGAGGTGCATCATTTTGGGGCAGGTGCTCGATAACGGTGCAGCACTCGCGCATCACGTAGGTACGCGCATCACGCCGGTACGCGCATCACGTAGGTACGCGCATCACTCAGGTACGGCAGCAGGCGCTCGTGGAAGGCGACAGCAGGCAGGCGCAGGCTCAGATCACCGTTCCAGGCTCGAGCACCCCGTATTTCGGGATGATGATCACCCCTTCGCGGATGAACCAAGCCCCGTTTTCACCGTCGGCATATTGGAGGTTCCGCTCGTTGGTGAGGCGACAGCCCGCGCCAATACGTGCGTTTTTGTCGATGATCGCTCTGCGCATGACACAGCCGGGCCCCAGTCCGAGTCCCGGGAGGTTCTCGCTGCTGAAGGCCGCCGCCCGTCGATTTTCGCCGTCAAAGGCATCTGAGCCAAACAGGATGGAGTGGGAGACCTCACAGCCCGCCCGAATATGCGCACGCACTCCGATGATCGAGCGGGACACCCCGGAAGACTCCACCACCGCACCATCGGCCACCAGCGCCCCGTCCAGGCTGGACCGATACAGGCGAGCAGGTGGCAAAAACCGCGCATGAGTATAGATGGGCGCTTCGGCATCATGAAAATGAAAGGCCGGATCGTCGAGGGTTAAGCCCACACTGGCTTCGTAATAGCTCGAGATGGTGCCAATGTCGCGCCAGTAATCGTTATAGACATGACACCAAGTAGAATAATCTCGCACCAGCCGATTTAAGGTATCTTTGCCCAGATCTTGGTCTTCGGCATGACGCATGAGCTGCTCCAAGACCTCCCGCCGAAACAAATAGATGCCCATAAAACCCAGATACTGCTCTTCGTGAGGCGCAGGCTGTCGCACCCCAAAGATGGTCCGCTCTTTTTCAGTCAAACGTAAAGGGTCGAGCTGTTCAGGGGTATTCGGCTTGCGCACCACTTGCACCAGCCGCCCATTTTCATTGAGCTTAAGCACTCGAAATCGAGCGGCATCGGAGCGCGGAACCACCGCCGCCGCTAAGGTGACATCCGCATTTCGATACTCATGCAGCTCCAGCAGTCGGCGCAGATTCAATCGGCACAGGTGATCACCCGGCATGATCAAAACATTCCGAAAAGACGGATTCTGAAGGTAGCGTAGATTCTGACGAATGGCGTCCGCAGTTCCCTGAAACCAAGAGGGAGAATCAAATCCATATCGCTGCTCAGCGGCCAGAATGGCGACAAAGCCGGTGGCAAAGGCATCAAATTTATAAGTACGCGCGACATGATTGTTGAGGGAGGCAGAGTTATGCTGCGTGAGCACAAAGATCTGCCGCAGTCCCGAGTTGATGGCATTGGAGAGTGCCACGTCAATAAAGCGGAACTTTCCACCCAGGGGCACCGCTGGTTTACACCGCTCACGGGTCAGCGGAAAAAGACGGGTGCCCTGTCCGCCGCCCAAAATCAGGCAGACGGTCTCGCGTTGGAGGTTGTCGGTGAGCATAGGCAATCACGCTGGCCGCATCACACGGGCCGATAGAATGTGAAGATGAAACCACTTGGGCGAAGAGACCCTCTCATCAGCTCCCGTGGCAGCGTTTATACTTTTTGCCGCTGCCACACGGACACGGATCGTTACGCCCCAGCTTCTCAAGGGTCTCGGGACGAGGCGGCATGGCTTGAGGCCGCAGGCGATGGGCCAGCTCCCGAAACAGCTCCAAGACCGCTTCTTGTTCGTCTGGGCTGGGGTTATCCCAATCCGGCTCGAGCTCTTCTTCGTCAGGCGTCTGAGACAATCCCAGCTCAGGCGTCTGCACACCTTCTAAGCTCAGCGGTGGATTTTCAGGAGCCTCTGGCCCCGGCGGATATTGTGCAGAGTGTCCCATTCAGTGCTCATCTGTGTGCGTTTGAATCTCAAGTGCCTGCTCAAATAATCAAGCATACTTGCGCCTTCTCCGTCAATTCTTTATGATAACCTCGCAAAATCTATGCTTCAAACTCGTACACCGCTAAGGAGACAGTGTGGACACGCTGGAAAAAGTCAGAGGGCAACATGGCATCGTCGGACGTCAACAGGAGCTGGAAGCCCTCTTTGCCTGCCTCAGCGCCGGTCGGCATGTGCTGCTCGAAGGTCCGGTGGCCGTCGGGAAAACGGCGCTCGCCCGAGCCTGCGCGGAGGTGCTCGAGCGTGGGGTGCTGCGGGTCGATGGGGATGGGCGCTTCACCGAGCAAAAGCTGGTGGGCCAGTTTGACCCGCCCGTGGTCATGCGCGAAGGGTATCACGCCGGTGCGTTCCTCCGAGGACCGCTGGTCCAAGCGATGGAGCAAGGGTCCATTCTCTTCATCAACGAGCTCAACCGCATGCCCGAAGGGGTCCAGAATGTGCTCCTGCCGGTGCTCGACGAGGGCTCGCTGGTGGTGCCTCATCTGGGTCAGCTCCGCGCGGCACCTGGATTTTCGGTCATCGCCACGATGAACCCGAGGGAGTTTGTGGCCACCGGGCATCTCTCGGAAGCACTGCTCGACCGCTTCGAGCTGATTCAGCTCCGCCATCAGTCGGAGGCGGAGGAGCTGGAGATCGTGCTCCGCCATACACGTCCGCCCACACCGGATCGGGCGCTGGCGGAAGAAGCGGTGGCCATCGTGCGCCGGACTCGCCAGCATCCCCGCATTCGTCGAGGAGCCAGTGTCCGCGCAGCCATCGCACTGGTGGAGGTCGCGCGTGCGTTGGGGGGCATCGAGGCGCTCTCGCGTGCCGCTCAGGTGGCGCTCCCCGGTCGTATCGAGCTGCGTGAGGCTCAAGAGGGGGTCATGGAAGGGGTGCTGCTCGAGGTGGCGCCCGAGAAAAAAAAAAGATAAAACTGGCCACGGAGGATCTCAGCAAGACCGCCTCCATGCAATATGAGGACGACCGCGACCGCAGCTCACCCTTTATTCCCAACCCAGAGGCGGGTGATGAGGAGGCCATGCTCCCCGAAGGATGGGAGGCGGCCATCGAATACCACCGGCTCAAGCGGATCATCCCCGAGGGTCGTGTACGTGCGCGGGTGCGTGAGGCGGCGATTTCGGCGGTGCTCCAGCAGGCGATGGAGTGTGTTCGGCATGCTTCTCGTCCGATGCGGATCCGGGAGCAGGCGTGGCAGGAAGCGCCGGGGGGGGATATCGACCTGGAGCAGACACTCGACGCGGGTTATCTGCTGGAGCCGGAAGATCCTCAGCGGCTGCGGGTCTTACAACGAGAGGCGCGTGAGGCGGATGTGGTGCTGATCCTCGACATGAGCTTGTCCATGACCGGTGAGAAGATCGCGCTGGTGGCGGTGGCAACAACGGTGTTGGCCTTTACCTTGCCAGCGGAGCGGCTCGGGCTGGTGGTCTTTGATTCTCAAGCGCATGTGCTCAAGCGGCTGGGGGAGGTGTTGCCGTTGCGGGAGCTGGTGCGGCGGCTGCTGGAGTTTCCGGCGAAGGGCTACACACACCTCTCGGATGGGCTGCGTAAGGGGCTCGAGGTGCTCCGGGAAGGCCGTCAAGCGGTTCGCTGTGGTGTTTTGATGTCGGATGGGGTCTATAATGTAGGCTGGGATCCTGCGCCGCTGGCGACCCTCTATCCTCGGCTGCATGTGATCCAGGTGGGGGAGGGAGATGTCGAGTCTCGTGACAAGGGGCTCAGTCGCCGCATGGCCAGCAACGGGCGAGGCCGGTATGCACGCGCCGAACGTTATGAGGAGCTGCCTTCGATGACTTGGCGGCTGGTGCAGGATCTCTTCCGCTGAGGCATGATTCACGCAATAAGATAGGAGCATATGCGCATGAACGCATGGATGAAGATACCGCAGGGGCTGCTGATGGTGGTGGGGCTCAGCTTCGCACAGGGCTGTGGGGAGGTGAGTGAGGGAGGACCGGTGTTGCTCTCGGCTCAGGTGAGCTGCTCGGGGGAGGACGCTTGGAGCTTCCAGGCTCAGGTGTCGGATCCGACGGGGGCGGAGGACATCGCGCAGGTGTATGTGGATGTTTATGACTTGGATATCAGCCTGGACACATCGATTGGCAGCTTGGATCTGTCGAACGGAGGGGATGGGGTGTGGACGGCGGAGGCTCAACCTTCGGCGGGCAATGGGCTGGGGGCGTGTGAGCGGAAGGACCGCTTCGAGTTCGACTTTTTTGTGCGAGACTTCGCGGGGGGTCAAGATGGTGGCTCCACGGTGGCAGAATAAGGGTGGCAGCAAGATTTTTTGAGGGTCTCTGAATAAGTGTCGAGGGGGCGCGTCTTGAGAGTGTACGCAACGACGTTCAAAGGCCAGGTGCTCAAATCCTCCGCTTGGCGCTTCTCAGTCACAGATGATGCGGGTGTTTTCCCGCTTGATGTATCAGGAGTCACGATCATGAACGCAATGAATCCTCTGAAGCAGGCTCTTTCTCGAATGATGGCGTTGGCGGGCGTGCTGGCGATCAGTGCTTCCACGGCGGGTTGTTTGGTGGTGGTGGATGATAACGATCCGTATGGTCCTTATAACAGTGCGCCGTATTTTGTGGACACGGAGCTGTATGTGAACTGCGGTTGGGACAGCTACTACCAACAATATCGCTGGGATTTCCAGGCGTTTGTGGATGATCCAGATGGTCCGTTGGATGTCCATGAGGTCTATGTGGACGTGGTGGACACGTACATCGACCCGACAGGGCCAGTGGAGAGCTGGAATCTGGTGTATGACGGGAATGGCTGGTGGTCCAACTACATCTATGAGCAGTATTCCGGGTATCTGACCTGCGAATACTACTATGATTATGAGTTCGACTTCTGGGCGATTGATACGGGGAATGCGACGGACTCCGTGACGTATGTGCCGTATTACTGAGGGGTCTGAGGTTCCGCGCGGACCTACTTCGATGCACCTCCCGCCTGCCGGACTCCAGCCGAGCTTCCACCCGCACACACCTCACGGCTCACCCGCGCGTCTGAAAACGTCGCCGATAGTCTCGAGGAAGTTCTCCCACAAAACGCTCAAACGCTCCGGTAAAAGCCCCCAGACTCTCAAAGCCGACCTCAAAGGCCACCTCCGTCACCCGTGCGCCCGGCAGGGAGAGCAGCTCCATCGCCTTCAGCAGCCGGGCATCGTGGAGAAACTGCCGCCAAGTGGAGCCGGTCTCCTGTTCAAAACGTCGCGCGAGCGTCCGCACCGAGAGACCCGCCGCCTTCGCGCCCTCTTCCATCCCGATGGGCTCTCCCAGGTGCTCCAGGGCAAACTGCATGGCCTTCTGAAGCTCGGGAGACTGAGCAGTCGGGAGACGCCACAGCCCTGCCGTCTCCGCCCAAGCCAGGGCCAGCTCCCCCAAGACCAGTAGAAAACGTTCGGCGTGAGCTTCTCGATGGGGGCGCTCTGGACCATACCGGCGGGCAAACAACATCAGCTCTCGGCCCAGCGTATCCAGCGCAAAGACCCGGGTGCTGCTCAACACTCGAGGCAGGAAGCTGGGCTGAAAATACACCGTGGCCAGCTCCGCTTCCCGTGCGAAGACCCGATGTGGCGTGCCACTCGGAATCCAGGCCGCTCTCTGAGGCGGCAGGAGCCACTGCGCGTCCTCCACCCACAAGTGCAGCATCCCCTCTGAAGCGTAGAGAAGCTGCTCGTGCTGATGACGATGCCAGTCCGTCTGAACCGCATGTAAGGACTCACAGAGCGAAAAAGCGGGATGTTCGAGAGTGTCCAGGTCGAGCCGTTCTTTCATCGGGTGCTCCACAAGATGGCAGCCAATCGTAAATAAATGGCAGATCCTCGAAAGCACGTCAAGGGGCTCCCGTGTATACTCTGAAACATTCACCGGGGCGGGGCCAGACGTTCCCCGAGCCCCCGAAGCTCCCAAGTCACGCTTTATCCAAAAGGATCGATCATGAAGACCTTTACGCGCATCAGCCTCTCATCTCTGAGCATGTTTATGTTGACCTCGCTTATGGCAAGCTGCTCGCCCGCAGAAGAGCAGGCGCTCGAGGTTCACACGTTTACCTCCGATGGCAGCGGATTTGATACCCACAGCTACTGGGTGGATACCGGACGGGAGGTGGTGGTCTTTGATGCTCAGTTTACCCCCGCTCTGGCGGAACAGATGCGCGCGGAGATCCGCAGTCTCACCGCGTCACCGGTGCGGTACGTGGTGGTGACCCATCCCAATCCGGACAAGTTTAATGGGGCGAGTGTCTTCCAAGCAGAAGGGGCCACTCTGGTAGCCTCGTCGGAGACCGCTGCTGCCATGCCTGGGGTGCATGCGTATAAAGAGGCGTACTTTACCGGGGTCGGGATGTTCGCGGAAGGCACTTACCCTGCCCTGCCCACAGTGGACATGACCTTCGACGGGACGCTTCGGCTGGAGCTCGACGCGGATGTGGACATCACACTGCATACGCTGAGTGGTCCCGGGGTCAGCAGCACGCAGACGGTGGCCCTCTTGCAGGGAGCGGTCATCGCAGGGGATCTATTTGCGAACCAGGTGCATGCCTGGCTGGAAGGTGGCATCGTCGAAGGCGCTCCGCGCCCCACCCTCGAGAGCTGGCAGGCGATGCTCGATGAGGTGACACGCCTGTCTGACGCAGCGGCTCAGGTGTATCCCGGACGCGGTGAGCCGGCACCGCTGGAGGAGGCGAGCGCGGCTCAGCAGCTCTACCTGGAGACGATGGAGGGGCTGGTGGAGACGTATGTCAACACGCTCCCCGATGCGGCGGAGGCGCTGACGGGGGAGCAAGCCTCGACGCACTATGCCAACATCACGGCGGAGGCAGAGAAGGCTTTTCCCACGTATGGGCTCTCGTATTTGGTGAGTTATGGGGTGTACGGGCTGGCGCTGCAAAAGGCCGGGGTGCTGGAGTAAAAGCCAGCAGGAAGAGGGGAGGGGCACACGCGCCTCAGAGGTGACAGAACAGCGGGCTCTACGCAGGCTCAAGAGTAGCGTGACGCATCAGACGGTACATCAATACAAAAATGACTCTCCATCTGATGCGTTATGCTCACTCATGTTTTGGAGGATGAGGACTCTAGCTTGATCGCCGCCAGCTTGTCCTGCAACGTTCCAAAAGACTGCGAAGGGGTGCCCTCCGTGTACGGCGCAGCGGAAGGTGCTCCAGTTCGACCCGCGACGGTATGATCCGCCCGAGCCTGCCCGGGCCGCTGTCCCGAGGGATAAGCGGTTCGTGTGCCTGCACCACCGCCATCACCTCCCGAAATCCTTGCTCGTTCTGTCTGTGTTGATTGCTGGGCGCGGGCCAGACGCCTGAGCCAGCCAAGCTGCCAGCGCAGGTCTGCTTCCGTGGGAGCAAGCGACTGATGTACTGTGTGCAGTAGCCAATCCAACACCTCCTTGTGAGCCTTTTCGATCTCCTCTCGCGCGGTGAAAGCCGTGTTCTCCAGGCGCTCGAGCAGCTCGACGGCGTCCTGGACACTTCCGCCCTGTGCCAGACATTCGAGCGCATCCTGCATAAAACGTTCATGGTTTGACGTGTTCATACCGGCGGCGGCCTGTTCTAACTTTTGGAGCGTGTGGGTCTTCGAATGCACGTCAACAACCTCCCTGATGCAGCGTGATCAGTTGTTTTTCGCCCTCGTTCCATCGATCTTCCCAGCTCACAAAGTGGTCACGAAGCGTCGCACGCTCCATCGATACAAGGTGCCGTTGGTGATCGTAGAGCTCAATGGACTTCAGCTCCGGCTTGACACGACCGAAGCCGAGCGCACGACCTGCGCCGACCTTGAGATAGGAGGCAGGCTCACATCCCAGAGCGGTCAGCAGTCCCCCGAGCTCCTCCGGCAAGAGGTTCTGAAAGATCAGCGTGCCGGTGAGCCAGACGTTTTTTGGGATCACCTCGACCTTAAAGGGCTTGGGCTTTTTGGCATTCGGCGCAGGCGCAGGCGCAGAGACGGTGGCGGTGCTGTTCGAGAGGGCAAATTTACGCCCGTGCAGCGTGCTCACCTCAAAGTAGGCGTCGCTGTTGGGTGACGATTTTCTTGCAACCCCCAGATGGTGGAGGTTCGGGCTAAACTGAGCTGGGAGTTCCGCCAGCTCAGTGGTCTCGCCAGACGGTACTGCATACGCTTCTAAGACCAAGTCTGAGCAGGTGAGACGCCCTCGTTGACTCTCTCTGCCTGCACATCCAAAGAGCGCACACGCCGGACACATCATTGCGGCGCGCGGATCCACTTGACAGCGATGGAAGGCCGCCCCCTGTATGGCACTCGGGAGGAGCTGCGCGTACCCCACGCGAGTGGTGGAGCGGATCTTCTCTTTGTTATGGGCTTTGAGCTTGGTCACACTCACGCAGCTCTTGGTGAGGGCTTCATAACGAGCCCGGAGCAGTCCTTTTAAGCTGGAGCCCGGAATACCAAGCTGGCCTGCGATGCGCATGCAGCTCCGCACCACCTCGCCGTTGACCAGACGTTTCCCCCCAGAGCCGACATGAACCGGCTGCTCGGTCAAGAAACGGATCTCCAAACGCCCCGAGAGTGTGCCTTCGCAGCGTCGATCCAGCCTCGCCTCGCGACGCCGTTTACACGCCACATGGGGAGAAACCTGTACAAACTCATAGCCCTGTGGGATCTGCTTTTTGGAGAGAGTCGATGAGCTCATGTCGCCCCTCCCAGTGTGTTGCGTGCATGTTCTAACCAGGTTTGAAGCTGCTCCGGTGAGGGCTCAAAGCGAACTGCCAGCCCTCGGCGAAGTCCTGGTTCACCGGTCAGCTCAGCGTCCGGCTCCAGACCGTAGTCCAGCCGTTCCCGCTCCGTCGCCAGCCTGCCCACGCCGGTTGCTGGAGCACCCTCTCGCCCAGACTGCTCATGCAGAAAGGACTCCACATGCACCCGCACGAAGCCCAGCCCTCGACTCTTGCCAGAGCCAAGCTGGACAAAACCGAGGTTGAGCTCTTCAAGGGCCGAGGCGACCAGCCCAAGCTGCCAGAGCTGATAGTTTTCAAAGCTCAGCTCGCCCCAGAAAGAGACCCCCACTGGCACCAGCTCTTGATCAAACGGACCATCGGCCACCGAACCCTTGATGCGGTCAATGGCCACATTCAGCCGAAGTTCCGTCTTGTTGGCCGCTTGGAGGTTGTGGAGCTGCGCCGCTGAGAGCGGCTCCTCTTGGTTCGGCCAGGGAAAGAAGTCTCGCACTCCGACTCGTCCCTTGAGGACCGTGGAGCCAAAAGTACGACATGCCGAACAGTGCATTTTGTAAACGTCAGAGGTGGAGAGGGGAGGCTCCTGCTTACGGCGCTTGTGAACACGAACACTACATGACAGTTCCTGTTCTTTCTTGTTTTCAAATGGATTACACGCCCCTTGCCGCGTCCCAAAAGACGACCCCCGAATGCTCGCTTCCACCGCCGCACGTAACACCCCCTTAAAGCTCGAGCCCGGGATGTAAACGGTCGAGCCATGCTGAAGGTGTCGCGTCCGAACACACACCAAGTCCGCCAGTGTGGGATCCAAGCCTGCAAATCCCGCTCGAATGAGCAGCGGCGAAACCGTCTCGAGACGAAGGCGGAGCACCGCCCGATTATAGCTCTTACGAAACATGTTGAGCCTCCTTTACCACAAGCGCCAGTGCCTGACGATACTTCTCTAGGCGCTCCAAGAGGTCATCTCCGTTGAGTTTTTCGACACCTTTCCCTTCCAGTAGGCTGCGAGCATCCAGTCGTTCAAGCGAATCCCAGTGCAGAGAGACACGCCCCAACCCTCGCGAGGTGAAGCCCCCCAGCGCCGTAAACCCTTCGTGGAGCTGGTCAAAGCCCACGGTCAGCAGTCCCATCGCCCAGGGGGACGGATTGTCAACAAAGACCTCCAGGGTAAAACGAGCGCCTGGCGAGACCACCTCAAAGTCGTACTTCTGGCTGTTGTGAACAGTACGCAGATCCCGATCAATGGCCACACCATCCCGAAGTTCAATGGGAAGGCGACGACGGCCTCGCCATGCTCGCTCCTGAAGCAGCAGGTCCGAGAAGCGTACATGGCTGGCCACCGCCCGGGAGCCCAGGATACGACAGATGCAGCAATGCTGCTCCAGCTTCACGGCGTCGTGCCTGCCTCGTCGATGCCAGCCGCAGCTTCCAGTGCCGTTGCGCTGATCGGACTCCGCCTCGAGCAGCGGATCGCAGGCCCACAGCCCCGAGGTGGGAGGCAAGTCCGCACCACGAACCAGCGCCTCCAGGGTGGCACGAATGGCTCCCTTCAGGCTGCTACCCGGAATGAATGGGAACCCATCTGCATCTCGCATGACGGGCAGATCGACGGCGTTGAGCTCGTCGGAGTCTCCCCCGCCGATCCGAAGCCCGGTCTGAGCGACCAACGAGCCCCTGAGCACCAGTCGCTCTCGAAGTGTATGAAAGTTCGCCACTTCTTCGGCGGAGATCTCAGTGCGGTTCGGGGGGAATGGTGGAGCGGTGAGTGGCTCCTGCTCTGACCTCTCGATGCTCATGAGCGTGATCCTCCCTGAGAGCGTGGAGCCGGGGTAGCGTCAGCGCGACGTGTCGCCGGGTGATCGGAGCGTCGGTCACCTGAATGTCGGTCTTTCTCCACCGCTTGATGGTAGGTGAAGGCCCGTGTGAGAAAGGTTGTATACAGTCTCCAGCCATAGACTCGTAAGGGGTCGTCGTCCTCTGCGATGCTATTCATGGCGGCTTCGGCCCCACCAATGACGGACTGGACCAGCTTGAGATTCCAGCCGGTGGTTCTTTCTCCCCGTCCTGCCTGATAGCGGAGGTAATTTTTAATCTCGGCCTCTACTTCTGCTTGGCTACAGATGCCGATGAGATGATTAAACTGGCTCTTATTGGGGGTTCCCTTGCGCTCTGAGTTGAACGCCTCCTCCATGACCCGCTCGGCCTCCACGACCAAGTGCTTCCGATAAGGTCTGATGCGGCTGTCCAAGTCTGAGCCTTCCAGCGGGCTGGACTCCTGCTTGTCTGAGGAGAGGTGTCTGCTGTCCATGTCGTCTCCTTGTGTAAAAAACGGATCGTAAATCAAGAGCTGACCAAAACCTTGATGACGTCTGTCACCACTTCCAGACGCCTCCAAGTGGGCCAGCCGTTCGAGCATGTTCTTTTCATCGAGCTGAGCAGGGAAACGCACCACAAAGACGGCTCCCGCTGCGACAGCCTGGACACAGGTCATCTGACCGCTGCGCTGGTCCCAGCTCCCTTCCCGACTAAAACGACGCTGAGAAAGGAAGAGCTCAGCGCCCAGGTCTTGAGCAATACTCTGCGCGCCATCTCCCCCATCCAGCGGGATCAGCGGCGAGAGCAACGTGATGGGCACCAGTCGGCTGGACTGTTTTTCATCCAGCTTGAGCTTCTTCAACAGCTCACGCAGCTTTTGTTGGAACTGTTGACGCCGCTCCACCAGCGGCTTCCAGCGGGGTGGCTCGAGCACCTCCACCTGAACCTGCCCCCAGCCGTGAGCACTTCCACGCCCCAGGGCCCGCAAGGAGTTCAACCCCTGGGCCAGTCGAACGCGGCTCTCCGCAGGAATCTGGCGGATGGAGCCTTCAAAAACAGCTCCCGGCTGAAGCTGCTCCTGACAAAAGAGCTGCTCGTGGGCTGCGGCATCGCGACCACGATCCAGCGACACTCGAGTACGGGTCTGAGTCGAGGGAGCACTGCGATGGGTACGCCAGCCGTGTGCGTTCCGCAGCGGCGCGCCACATGTACACGTCAAGCTCCGGATTCGGCTGAGGCGGTTCATCTGCTCGGGCTGCTCGATGAGGGTTGCCGCCATCAGCTCCAGCAGAGAATCCCGAAGTTTATGTGTTCGTCCCGCTTGTTTACAGAGCATGGCGGTGATCGGAAGGGGGCCCGGCACGCTGTGCGGAAAAACACACGGCTCGGTGGGGTGCAGAAAGCCAAAGTGAGCACCAGAATTTGCAACCAGTGCTTGAAATGCAGCATCCGCATTAGGATCAAGCGCTTGTGCATTCAGGATCTCCGCGAGGGTAAACCCAACGGCCCCTCGGAGTGTGCTGCCAGGCACATCCAGCCGACACTCGAGCAGGTTACGCTCACTGACGGGCGCTGCCAATGCAGTCGGCGAGCGTAGGGTCACGCGCACACTCACGGCGTCGGGAGAGGGAAGCGTAAGGTGCGGTTCAGATGGCGGGGAACACAGCTCGAGCTGGAGCTCGGCGCGTGCCATGCCTCGGCTTCTTCCACTGCCGATATGGGTGGTCGCTCGAACGGCGGCCTTGAGATGAAACAGAAGCTGCTCATCCTTGAGGCACCCAGTCGCCTCAAAACGGAGCTGGCGGCGAGAGGGCACCCGCTGCATGAAGAGTCGCTGCTCCTCTGCCGAACGAGACGCCCGAGAGCGCCCGAGACCAGGGCGCGTCATCCAGCCGGGCTCTGTCTGACAATGTGCATCATGCAGATCAAGGGCAGAAAAACGGAGGGATTGTGCGGGTAAATCTTCACGCTGGCCACCAAACAGACGGCAGGGCACACAAGGCCGTCCATTCTCGAGGGTACAGGGTTGAGCAGCTTGGAGGCTTCCGTAGGGGACACCGGTTCCGCCTGCGCAGACGGGAGCGGGCTGGTCGGGTGAGGCCATTCCTCTCAGCAGTGCCTCCAGGGATTGGCGGAGGGCTCCTCGGATGGCGGTGGCAGGGATAAAGGCCCTTCCATCCTGAGCGGCGTGCATGATATGAACTCCAGCGGGGGCTGCGGACACACCGCCGATCAACAGTCCTCCACTGGGAAAGGTGAGCGTGAGCTTAAGCTGTTTCATGGGATCTTCTCCAGGAGTCGAGCCAGGGTGAGCAGTCCAGGCTTGGGCATGTCGTCGATCATCACCTCTTTCTGCTTCCAGTCGGCGCCAATGCTGGCAAAATAGTGCTTCCAGCTCTCCGAGCGGGCCACCTGGTAGCGGAATTGGTTATGCGCTTCTTCCATCACCTCTGCTCGATGGATGTCTGCCAACCAGCTCCGTTGGGAGGACTGCACCCTCTTGAGGGCCTCTGCTCCGATGCGGGTCTGTTTCCAGTCATCGGCATCCAGGGAGAATGGATGTCCGTTGCGGTAGAGGTCCAGTGTTTGTGCTTCGATGCGGAGCTCTCCTGCGGTCATCAGTGCCACCTCCAACCCGCTGCGCCAGCCTCCTTCGCGGCATCCTTGTTTAGCGTGGTCCTCGAGCTGATGTGCCAAGCTCAGCAGGCGGGAAGCGGGAAAGGCACCGTTGGCGATGAGCAATCCGACGCCCAGCCCTGCTGCTTTCAGTGTGTTTTTTGCTCCGGTCTCTTCCAAGACGCTGTATTTACCCACAGAACTTAGAATCTCTGCTGCGTCTGTCAGTCCTTCTTCAATGGTTTGAGTCAGACATAGCACGTAGGTCAGACTGTCTTTGGGTGCGAGGAAGGCTCTCACATCGTCGCCTCCAGAGGCCACCGAGATGAGGGCATTCCCAACGGCGGCAGCCGCTTTTGTTTGTGCGCCGGCAAAGATCTCTCCGACAAGCGCGGACACCGTGGCACACAACTCCAGCGTCGAGAGGCTCGAGAACAACTGTCCCAGGTTATTGCCATCCGCTGAGACCACAGCCACCTGCTGATCTGGCGAGAGCTCGATCAGCGAGCCCTGTTTGACGGACTTCCCGCTGAGCCGAATGAAGGCGTCACAGCGAGGACAGATGAGCTCATGGCGCGCGTCGGGGCGCGGAGAGGGGACAGTCCCTTTGAAGGCATGGCAATCTGCGCAGGCGTCTGCTCGTGAGGTGGGAAGCTCACCGCCGGGAACGGTGGCTCCATCTTTGGCCAGCTCAAGCCGCGTCCGCAACAGCTCCAGGCAGGATTTGGCGCTTTTCGTATCGTAGGGGGACGAGGCTGTCGCCAGGACGCCCCCGAAGCTCTGCTCAAAGAAGGTGTGCTTGAGCTCATGCTGAAGCTGTTTCGCTTTGTCCTCTGACGAAGCGAGCAGCATGCCACGGCCTCCGGCGGCGAAGATGGCCCCTGCTCTCTTCCGTTGTTGTGTGTCAAACTGCTTCAGCCACTGGCTGGCACCGTACATGGCAATCGGGCGACTATTGGCGGCAATGAGAGACTGAATTCCATTGACATCGTAGGCCACCAGCCACGGACGCGCTCCGGCTTGCTGGATGGCCTTACGTGTGTTGGCCTCCGTCTTCTTGCAGAGGGATTTGAGATCTGAGCTCAAGCATGCTCCTCCTGTTGAGGGTCGTGATGGTCCCGCAGTGTGGCCTGACGGGTATCTCGATGGAGGGATTGCACGCTGAGTCGGAAGAAGCTGACACCTGCTCGTCACTTTTTTTGGGGGAGACGCCAGAATCGACGCTGCGCACTCTTTCCGCGCAGGCTGCGAGGTGGGAAAACGTAGGTGGCTGCCTCAGACGTAGGCTGGTTACGGTGGCTTAGAGACTCACGCCGAAGCAGGGGTGTGTTTCCCCGACAGCTTCGGGCGTATGAGGAGCGGATGGATGCCGGAAGCCCCCCTCACTTACACCGTTGAGCACTGCACGCTTGGCTCAGCGCCGTCACCCCTGCCTGCCCTGCCGGAGAGCGTGCTTCTTCGGCCAGGAGCCGGTGACGCCAGCACGCCACACGTTTCATCGTCTGGCGGTCCCAACGCTCCCAGTCTTGTTTGTACTTGATGCGCTGGTACTCCACCCCGCGATCCGCTGGCAGCCCCTCTCGACTGTTGCCATCCCAGCTATGAGATCTCAACGCAATTAGTTTGTCTTTATCGATCACCATCACCACATGCCCTGCCCCTCGCCCTTCGTCCCGGTAGACCAGCACATCCCCTGCCAGAAGCGGCTTATCGGCGGGACACTGCTCAAAGTGACGAGCCAGCGCGCTGTTATTTCCCACCATCCCTGCCGTCGCCACATACCGGTCCTCCGGCGTGTACGGCAGACCTGCCCGTGTGAAGGCAAACCAGCTCGCCCGCGAACAATCAATCCCGCGTGACAGGTTGATGGCATCCGAGCTCCCGCTCCAGCCGAGTGGTAGGCGCACCCTCCGCTCGCCGGACTTTCATCCGGTGGATGCTCGAGCGGATGCGCTCGCTGAAAGCCGGAGCCTCCCCCCGGTCGAAAAAGGTTGATTTCCGACCCGTGTTTAAACATCCTCCCCTGTCATACCAAGGCACTCGGTTCTTTCCAACGCCGAGCACCGCCTCACACCTGCCTGCTTCGAGGAGCCCCCACGGAGCAGGCCCCCACGGAGCAGGCCCCCACGTTCGTCATGTGATCAGGAGGCTTTATGAGGATCCCACTCTTGTGCTCGCTGGTGATAGGTCTGCTGAGTGCGGGTGATTCAGCCCCTTGCCAAGCGGCACCCGGTCCTTCGGCCACGCAGCAGCTTCAGGCACTTTCCCCACTTTCCGCCAGCAATACATCCATCGTGGATGCCGCAGGAGCTCCCGTGATGCTCCGAGGTGTCAACCTGGGGAGCTGGATCTACAATGAAGCCTGGATCAGCGCCATCGACTATCCCTTGCATGGCCGCTTGGCGGTGCTCGGCGAGCAGACGGGCCTGAGCGCCCCGGTCAAAGAAACCCTCGTCGAGCTTGGCCCCTTCGAGAGTGGCTCCGAAGCCGAATATCTGGCCGCCTTTGAGACCGCCTTGAGCACTCGGGTCTCTGTCGCCGAAGCGCAAGCCCTGACCGAGCAGGCGCTAGATTATCCGGTGATTTACGACGATGCGGACCTGAAGCTCCTGGACATGCTGGAGCAGACCTACGGCTTGGATGGACGAGAGGCCATTTATACATCTTTCCTTCAGTCCTGGATCACTCAATTTGACATTCAGTTTATCGCTGGGTTGGGCATGAATGTGGTGCGGGTGCCAATGGGCTATCGTATGCTCCTCGACCTACCCGCTGCGGCCAAACCCTCTGCTCCATTGAGATTTCGGGCTTCAACCTTCCAGGCGCTCGACCAGCTCTTAACCTGGTGTGAGCAGGCGGGCATCTATGCGGTGCTCGATATTCAGGAGGCGCCCGGCGGACAAAATGAATACTCGGGGCCCAGCACCCTCTACACGGACCCCGAGATGCAGCAGCTTACCGTGGAGCTCTGGCTCGAGCTCTCTCGGCGATACAAGAGCCGGAATGTGGTGGCCGCCTACAGCCTGCTCGCGGAACCTTATAGCGCCCCGGACGTTGAGACCATGATGGCGATGTACGACAAGCTCTATGATGCCATCCGAGCGACGGGCGACAACCACTTGCTGGTGATCCACGACGGCTTTAAGGGGATGAACAAGCTGCCTGCGCCCAGCACATATGGTTGGAAAAATGTCCTGTACTCCACCCATCTCTTTGAGTGGGGGGCCAAACCCTACGCGGCTTGGAAGACGGTGATCAAGGCCACGGAGACCGCCTTTAAGAAGGCCCAGGCGAAGCAGAATGTTCCATACTTTGTGGGTTCCTTCTCCACCATGTACGATGAAGACGCGGCATATCGCGCCTTTCGAGACTACTTGACGACCTTCGATACCAACAAGTGGTCATGGGCGATGTGGACGTATAAGCGCATCGATGACCCGCTGGAGTACGAATATTACGGGACCACCACCGCGTGGGGCATCTGGCAACGCCTCAACGAGACAGCGGACTGGCAGCGGGCGGATCTCTATCTGGATGGGGAGAGCCTCCTGGTAGAGAAGCTGAGCGGCTATACCACGGAGAAGATGCTCCTCAACAACCGGCTCTACACGCTGCTGAGTGATCACTTACGCACACCATCTGTACACTGAGGCGCGCTCTGGCGGAGGGCTGCTACTGCTCCACCTGTTGCAAAGGTGCGATCCCCCAAAACATCACCACCTCCTCACCATCCTCACGCGCTGCCGCCTGAGCCTCCAGCCGATCCAGCTCCTGAACCGTCACATCTCGATGCCAGGGAATGAAGGTCGCCAAGTCCGCCTTCGAGATCCGCGCAATCACCGCTCGCTGCCCAAGCTTCCGCTCAGGACGATCCAGCACCGACTTCATATAGTCCCGAATTTTACGAAACAGGTCCAAGTGCCCGGCGCGAAAGCGTTCCTTCGGATGGCTCAGCACCAGAGAATGCACCCCCGGACGGCTCGACCAGCGCGCAGGCACACGCCGTCTTGCCTCCGTCACCTCCAAGTACCCCGCCCGTTGCAGAAAAACAAGCTGCGCCTGGAGCCGCTCCAGCCCGAGCACCTTCAGCTCCGGCGACTTGAGGAGCTGCTCGGCACTCATCGGGCGCGCGTGGAGCCGCTGCATGATGTGCAGATGCAGCAGATATTCCTGCTCCAGCTCCGAGAGCGGCTTCTGCCAGTCCTTCAAGTCAGAAGAGGCAAGCTGGTAACGAAGGTGATGACTGCCCTCTCGCCGAATCAGCCTCCGCGCTTCCAAGAGCGTCAGACCAATCTGGATGTCCTCCAGCTCGGTGCTTTTGTTAAACGCCTCAAGCAGCGCCCGCTCGGTCTGAGCCCCGGACTCCAGCACGGTGATGAGCTTTCGCAGAATGGCCCCCTGCTGCACACTGGCCGCCTCCTTTTGTAAGGTCCGGCTCGCCTGCGCCAAGAGCTTGACCGCCCCTTCACTGTATTCAAGCTGAATGCTCATCTCTCGCTGCGTGCGATGTTCGGCCTCCAGCTCCCGAAACATCGCCACCTGAAGCAAGCGCACCAGGTTTTTGCCAGAGCCTTGATTGGAGCGCAGCGCCACATACACCGCAACCCGCAAGATCTCTATGATGAGCGCCTGCCAATACGTAGAAGGTTGATCGGTCAGCACTTTGGGCATAAAACATCCTCATCGAGCACCGTTTACGAAGGATCAGAGGTTACACTCAGGCGATTATTGACACGATCTGAAGGAACGTCAAAGAGAATCCACGGTGGGTCAGACACGCTGGGGAGAGGTTGACAGGAAAAGACGATGCAGCTCAGCCCATCCTCACCTGCCCCGGACTCCAGCAACCCATCCTCACCCGCCCCGGACTCCAGCAGCCCATGCTCGAGAACGCCCGCCCGTGCGTGCGTGGAGGTCATGACAACAATGGTCATCATCAGGAAAAGTGTCAGCTTAAAAGTTCGGATCATCACAGTGCCTCTCATCGCGACCGAGGATTTCCCAAGCATGGGAGATGTCCTCGCCAGTCCCAATGACCCGTCCCCTTCGGAGGTGCCGGAGCTTAGCGCCGGGCAAACACCTCCCCCGCACCCGTCCGCTGTTCGTGCGGAGGGCCTCAGCGTGGGCTCGAGCCATCAGGTTGGGGGTGAATATTCGGTCCAGTCTCATGTACGACAGGCGGAAAGGACTGCCTTATGCAGCCCTTGAACCGAGCCACCGCTCGCCACGTCCGACACCACCAGCTCCCGGGAGGCCGTGTCGTGTCCGTCGCGTGTTGCGTACAGAGATGAATCTGAGAAATCCCGCCTTGCTGACGGCTCAGGGCCCAAAAGAGGAAAAAAGGTGTGATTTTTTTGGAAGGCACTTCAAGCACGCACCCCGGCGCGCTTCACGAGGGCAGGCGCTCAGCAGTCACGGACGAAACACATCACCACGCCACCTCACAACGAACAGCAGCAGGCTCAGGCAGCGGCTTACTGCGCTGAAAGTCGGAGTACGCCTGAAGCACATCACTCAGCACTTGTTTCAGATCGCGCATCAACGAGAGCTGTAACAGACACTGCGCCCTGAGATCGGTTCGTGGAAGCACCGACTGCCCCAGCCGACGCTGAAGCACGGCGGCAGCCTGTCGATTGATCTTGTCTCGCTCCGCCTGCACTTTGTTTTCCTCCGAGAGCGCCGTCTGATCGTGTGCGACGTGGAGCCGCAGCCGGTTGATGTCCATATACTGATCGGTGTTAAACAGCTCGGCCACCCTGGGCACCTCATACCCATTGCCCAAGTTCCCCTTAAACAGCGGATTTCCGGGCCCCTGCCCCGCTGCCGGATTCTTCGGCGGATAGGTCCGATTATCCCGCGCCTCCACGAAGGCTTGATGAAGGCCGAGGATCCACTCCTGGAATCCTTCAGGGCTGGAGGCCGCCCGTCTCAGCACACTGGCCAGCACCCGCGTGGTCTTCGGACCCACCGCAAACAGATATCGACCGACCTGGGCCTTCGCCGCCGTGTTGCAGTCGAACCAAAGATCCGCCAGCTTATCCGCCAGCACCCAGAGCTCCTGCGCCGCCATCCCCAGCGCCTGCTGCTGCGCCTGCTGCTGCCCCATCCGCTGAAAGACCGCCAGCTCCGCCGCCGTTGGTTGAAGCGGAATCTCCACTCGAGTCAGTATCACATCTCGACAGGAACCCTGGGCGAGCCCCGCAAAATATCCCTCCAACACTTCGGTATCACCACACCGTTAGGGATCTCCTCCCGCTCGCGCAGCGATCTCACTCAGGAGCGCATGGTCTGGGATCATATAGGGCTCCGGCGGGGTGGTGATGCCCTTCTCGCGCAGGCGTGCGTGGAGCTGCGTCGCATGACTCACCCCCAGCGCCTGAACCTGCACCCCCTGGCGTTTATGAATCAGCTCGGCAATGGAGGGGGTATCATCGGTGCTCTCGATCACCTCACCTTGAACATCGCGTGTTTTCAGCACATTTTCGGCACCGTCCGAGATGAGCACCACCAGCCGCTCATGCGCAGGGTTGCCGTGACGCACCAGCAGCTCCCCCGCATAAACCAGGGCCCGCCCGATGTGGGTCATCCGGCCATTTTCCGCCCTCAAGAGGCTGACCGCATCCTGAAACTGACGCACCACCCCCGGCGAGACCCCCGCATTCAGAGGCAGCAGCCCTCGCGTGCGCGGAAAGACCTGCTGACATTGATCGGTAAAGGCCACCAGCGCAAAACTCGACGCCCTGCCTGGGGTTTTGGTACGCTGCTCGAGCAGGCGCAGCAGCGACCGCTGCACCGCATCCATCCGGGTGATGCGCCGACGACCCTCGTGCAGCCCGTACCCCTCGTCGAGGGTCATATCACGAATGTTCATCGAGCCGCTACAGTCCGCCAAGATCACCACGTCGATGCCCACATGCTGACGAGAGGTAAAGAGCTTCACCCGCGTGTTTGTCCCCACTCGAAAGATTGTTGACATCTCATTTGGTGCAGGCTTTTGCTGTCTGACCCGGTACAACACATCGTCGAGGGTGATCAGGAGCCCCTCGCGTGTGCTCGCCGCATCGGTCGTAAAGAGCAGGTGGGGCAGCTCTCGGCTCTCGTTGAGACACGCCAGGGCCTTGTCGCTGGACAGCTCGATCACCGGCTCCAACCACAGCTCTTCGAGCATCACCACCGGATTTTCTTGCCAGGTGAGCTGCCAGCGGACCCGCTCCTGCTGCAAGCTGAGGGTCTCGGCCAGACGCGCGCTGAGGGCCACCAAGCCGGGCGGGATGCGGGGATGAGGCAAGATCTGGACGGGCTCGGCACGGTTCGCGTCCAGGTTGTGCAAAATCCCCACCACCTGTTCCTGGAGCACCTGCGGCGAGAGATAGAGGCGATTTCCTTGCACCATGCCATTCTGATGCATCACACATAACAGTTGTTCGCTTGAGCTTAGTCTCATAAGCTGTCCTTCTCCCAGCGCAGCGACACACCCAGCGTCCTTTCCAGGCGTGGTTTGGCCTGCTCCACGGCGCCCCGCATTGGCTTGGGCAGGGAGATAAAGAGCAGGTTCAGCGACGGTTTATAGTCCGTGGCCTGGATTTCTCGGGCGATCTCAGGTTTTCCCAAGCTCTGGAGGGCCTGCGAGAGCTGCTCTTGCAAGCGCACACGCCGGAGCTCCGACGAATCCACCGGGGTCTGATCGATGCGCTTGAGGGTCTCCTCCAGCCGGGTGCGGAGCTGCACCTCAAAGGGCGACTTTCCGAGCAGCCGTTGCTGCAACCCGGCATAGAGGGCTCGAATCTGCGCTTGAGAAGGCGTGCGTTGGAGCTGCTTGATGATGACATGGCGTGTTCCCATATAACCGGGGATTCTGAGCTGCTCGTGTGGAGGCATGCGCCGGTTACGCAGGATCGTTCCGGCGGCGAGCTGGTAGATCAGAGCGTCTGGGCTCAAGGTGGACAAGTTCCGGTGTGTGGCGCAGAGCATCAGCCCTTCCCGCTCGGGGCCGTAGATCTTCCATTGGCGGGCGTGATCAGGACAGACCCGCTGACCACAGGGCTGATGGGTGGAGGACTCCACAAACTCACACGAGAAGGTGCCGAGCTGTGGACACGGGGTCACCGTACAGCGTGGAAATAACGCATCATAACAGTCTGCGCAATAGCGGCGACTGGGATCATTGGGATGAGACGTCCCGTGCAGTACACAGATCGCCTGCTGACAGGGGCCGTCACACCAGCTCGTGGCCCGCCCTGAGCAAGTGCGGCAGGTGGGCACATGCGCGGGACAGAAGGCATCAAGCGCCCCATCCAATAAGGTGGCGTGCTGAAAACACACCTCCACGTTATCTTTTTGCTCATCCCGGCAGGTCACACACTCAAAGGGTGCATACTGCTTGGCCTCTGGCGGACAGGCGGAGCAGAAGTGGGTGAGTGAAGGTCTCTCCAGAATCGACCGCAGGGCCAGGGGGGTACTCGGCTGGAGCGGCTGGAGAGAGGCCGGGGCCCGAATGATCTCTAAGCGAATCACCCCGGAGCCGCTCTTCATCTGGATGAGCTGTCCGGTCTGGAGCGTTTTTCCCATCAGGCTGGACTCAATGGCGGTCCAGAGCCGCTGAAAGGAGGCGGGCTCGAGGGCGGGCACACGAGACTGACGAAGATCCATCACCAGGTCAATGCAGTCCATGACCACCTCCGTGACGATGCGGCACTTCGTCTTGTGGGGCTGACGATGTTCGTTCCCCAGCGCCGGGCGTCTCTGAGGCGCTGGAAGGTGCAGCCCCCTCGTGTGTGGTCGTGGCGGCTCCGGCGGGTTGCAGGTGTGCCTCCCACTGCATCATGATCACGGCATACGCGGCTGGATTTTTCATCCGGTTGTAGTCGGCCAGGGATGACCATCCTCCTGTTTGCTTCGTCACACGCGCGGCAGCCCCGAGGGGTTCGGCTCCCCCTGCGGCGGGTGCATCCGTCGAAGGCCCCAGCTCGAGCCGCTGAGTGCGCACCAGGGTTGCCAGACATGCCGGAATCTGGGGAGAAGCCTTATGAAAGTGGCGGCGGAAGAGCTCATTTTCCGACAAGATCCCCTCCAGTCCTAAGCTGTTGAGGGCCGCCCCGGAGCTCAGCGGGGCCAGCTCCTCCGGGGTCACACCCAGAACATGCAGCTCTCCCACCATGCTGAGCAGCAGGCGCTCCAGCCGCTCCGCGCTCTTACTCCGCTCGCCGTTGACCGAAATGAGGGGCGCTTGAACCCCTCGAGCGATGGTCTGGGTGCGATTTTTCTCCAGTGTCCGCTGAGAGATGCCTTCCACGCGCGCGCCCATGCGGGCCATGCGTCGCCCTTGCAGCAGCAGGGCCTGATACAAGATGCTGTGGACACGAGAGGTTGAGAGCAGGGTCTGTGCATCGGTCAGATGAATACGAAGCTGTGGCAGCGGCTCACCCTGCTCTTGACGGAGCTGGAGGTCGAGGCTTGCCAAGTCGGAGACACCCCGGTGACGTTTGAGGTGCGCCAGCACCCGGTCGAGATAGGCAGGCTCGCAGCAGCTCAGATAGGGAGACGCCGAAAAACCGGACTGCTCGAGGCGAACAGAGCCAGCGGGTTGAACGCCCGCCATACCACTTCGACTGCGCCCAGAGATTGCAATCAGCAGGTCTGATTCTTGACGAATGTGATTGTGAATGACCTCCCGCTCGATGTCATCGTATACCTCCAGCGCGTGCTCATCTTCGCAGCAGAGCCGAGCCCAGGGGATGCCTTCTCGGGGGGCCACCGCAGCGGGATAGAGCTGAGCGCCTTGTTGCTCCAGCCAAGCAGCCAGCAGCCGGGTGGCCTCCTGGAGCGCCTGAAAGCAGGTCTCCCGCGCCTCATAGCTGTGCAGCCAGCGTAAGCCGGTGTCGAGCCATACGGGAGTGGCCAGCTCGTGCGGCCCCGGCGGAACGCGCAGGGTGAGGTTGTCTGGAAACTTCGGCAGGTGCTCCGGGCGGGTTAAGAATTGAAAATGAGGTGCCACCACCACCCAGCCTTTGCGTAGGCGCTGACGAGAGGGTCCAATTCGATAGAGCTTCACCAGCATGATGCAGAGATCTCCTGATGGTATGATATGTGGGAGGGCCCTTTACAACGGCTTGTCACTCGACGGGGCCTGAAGTCCGTCGAGATCAAAATCGAGGTCGATGTCTAAGGTCATGGCATTTGCATGGACCTGAGCAGGAGGTGCTACCGTCGGAGGTGCCACCATGTGACTGATTTGAGTGGGGCCTTCCTCCATCCAAGCGGAGGCCCCAAAGAAGGACGTTACCGTGGGTGCTGGAGCCTCCGTTGCTGCTGAAGGCATCGTCGCTGGAGCCACCGTCGCTGGAGCCACCGTCGCTGAGGGCAGCGTCGCTGAAGGCATCGCTGCTGAAGCCGTCGCTGCCGGAGCAGACAGCAGGACGTCTTCTTCGGACAAATAAGCGGGGATATGTTCTTTCTGGGGGGCTGCTGAGGACTTCGCCGAGTCCTCTTCCGTCAAATAAGTGGGGATGTGCTCTCCTTTTTTCGGTGGAGCTGCTTCCACATGGCCGGTCAAGGGGGAGACGGGTGGCCGTTTGACGGCCTTTTCTCGAACGGGAGGTGCGGAGCGGGGGGCATACTCCATCACAAACGGAATGGCGGGGGTTGCCAGTACAAAAAACTGACCCAAGAGCACACATCCGAAGGCCACCAGTCCCGTCCCTGCTGCGGCACCTGCACTGGCGAACTCCTGAACGGAGGCGCCCTCACCGATGAGCGCGGCCACAAATCCCCCCAGACCGCCTCCGAGAAGGCCGCCGGTGAGCACGCTGATCAGCAGCAGGAGCTCCGCCGCCGTGGAGAGCCAGCTCGCCACCGCCCCCCCCGATGGAGGCTACCACCAGCCACGCGAGCACACCCGGGGCTCCCTTCGGCTCCGCCCACACCATAATCTGATACATATAATAGAGGAGGTGTCCCAGCAGCAGGGCCCCCACCCCGTAGCGGCTCCAGCCCATCCAGTGGGGAAGCTCGGGGGTGGCTTCGACTGTGACATCCGCGCTCGCCCCTCTCTCTTCTGAAGGCGTCGGACTCGGGCGCGCCACACCGCTACTCATCTCGGCTGGAAGGCTCCCTGCTGACCAGAAACCCCATTCCATTGACGATGACTGCTTTTTGAAAAGGATGGGATCTGCTCAAAAAATGTGGCTGTTTCTTTGTAGGCTTGTACTGTACTGATGGCCTCTTGCCGACTGACCTGAGCATCTCTTGCCTGGATCCTATGGCTGACAACTTCGGCATGCATGAGCATGGCAGGGATGGCATGTCCGCTCTTGAGCGCCTGTGTTTTGCAGTAGTCAAACAGCTCACGCCCTGGCCGATATCCGTTCATCTTCAGAACATCGTAAAGGCCCTGCCTGACGCTTAGAATGTCGTAAAATCGGGCTCTTATATCGTTGGAGCGGGCGGCTTCTTCGAGGTTCTGCCACTTATCCATATGCATTCCTTTAGCTGTTGATGGCCGATGCCAAACCGGACGTGATCCAAAACGTTGAGGGTCTCTTCTGTGTTAGCATAGCGGTTTAAAAAACAGCCGACAACCCTCAAACACACTTGCCCTCACCTTTCTCATGAGGTAAGGTCTGAAGCGTAGAGCCCCATTCCTATGTGGATCATACAAGGTCGTATGGTGTGTTTTTGGCTAAAATATTGGCCCAAACGTCTCCAACACACACGTTATCCTCGGTCAGCAGCAGGTAAAAGACAGGAGCACGACGTCCATGAGAAGGTCCATCCGCCAAGATTTGAAGTCCATCCCCGTTTTGGAGGACTTACAACCAGTGATATCTGCCACACACAGGATATACCGCCATGTCTGATGTTTCCCGCTCGCTGCTCGACGACCTGGACATTCTGGCGAAACAAGACGCTGAGCCCGCAGCTCGGCAAAAAAGTGTGGAGCACCTTCAGAAAACAATCGAACGCCTTCAGCGCGTCAGCAAATACAGGCTCACGCGGCAAGACGCCGAGGATGTATGCATGGACGTTATGGAGGCTTTTTACCGAAAGCTCCTCGAAGACTATGCCCTCACCGGAGCACTTCCCTTCTCTTCGGATGAGAAAGCCTGTGCTTGCCTCAAAAGAATGATACGTAACAAAACCGTAGATCTCTTTCGCACACAAAAGAAGCAAGCATATATCCCCGTAGAAGACGAGAAGTCCGCGAAGAATGAGCCGACACTGCTCCTCGACACGCAAGAGGCGCTCGAGTTTGACCTGCGGAAGCTGCCTCACCACACGCTGTGGCCCGATGACCGGACGAGTGGCCCCCAGCAGCTCGTCCAGTGGCTGATGGCCTGCTGTATCTGGCCCTTCGAGTTGCGGATGTTGAGCCTATTTTGGGGTCCACTCATCGACGAAGTGGCGGCGGTGCAAGGGGAAAAGGGGACCACAAACAGCCTTCGAGTCCACCTTGAAGAGCAGCTTGCCCTCTTCCTGGAGCAGACAACCCATCATCGCCTGGCCCTTCAGCGGCTGAAGACCTCCCCACCCACGCCGGTGGAGCTGGAGAATTACCACAGACGGGAGCCCGACCCCATGTATCAGCAGGCCAAAAATCGGCTGCATCAGCAGCACAAACGCGCACGCGCTGGGTTACAACAGTATCTGGAGCAGCTTCGAGCGGTGGTTCAGGCGGAGTCTGGGCTCTCAAGGCCCCTGCTGGCTGCGGAGCCCGTAGCACATTCGCCCCAGCAGCGTCGAATGGGGGCCTCTGCTGCTGCGCTTGTGAAGGCTCATGCGCTCCAGGAGGACGATGTTGAGCAGCTCCTGCGCCTGAGCGAGCTGCTGCGCACGCGAAAATCCGGTATTCGCCCTTAAAATGGTGTCACACTGCGTCCAAGCACACACGAAGACCCCTTAAGTTGAATCAGACGGGAGTGATGATGACAGAGCTGGAGACAATCGAAGCATTGTTGGCGGAAGCGGCGCTGGAACGAGTGGCCGAGCAGGAACAGCTCGTGGTGGCTCGAGCGAAAAGTGCCTTTGGTTTTGCCCCTCCTCCCGACCGGCTGGCTCCCGACCGGCTGGCTCCAGGGGACTGGCGGGAGGCGCTGGGCCTTCACCCCTGGCAGGCCCTGCCTTCTCAGGCGGCGGAGTCGGCGGGCCTCCGGCTTTGGTACGCAGGGGATACGCCCGAGCTGCTCATGCTTCAGGCGGAGTCCGGTTCCGCCCTCCGGGTGCGCACCCAACTTCAAGCGCACCCCACCACGGGAGCGGATCAGCCGTCAATCCCCGGTGTCCAGCAGGATCCCCAAGAGCCGGCCCTGGTGTGGCTTGATCTCCGCACGGCTCCACTGGCCCTGGTGCTGAGTGAGACGCAGGAAGGACTTCTGGTGGCATCTCATGCATCACAGTTGCGGCTTCAGCAGGTTCGGCCTGTTGCGCCTCGACTGCGCCCGCTGGTGGAGGCTCATGCATGGCTGGCGGATATCGACGATCCCTGGTTGTCTCAGCATGTTGACTCGCTGCTGGACAGCACGAAGGTGTGGGATCAAGCATTGTTGGTGGGCCAGCTTCAGCGGCTTCAGCGTCCTTCGCGTGTGAGCGTTCGCAGGCGTGTGCAGGCGCTGCTGCGAGGCGAGCCGGTGGAGGTGGCAAGTGAGCCCTTGCGGTGGGCAAAAGTGCTCTCGGCGGGCAGCTTACACACCCTCGACACCCAGTTGACGGCGGAGGTGGGACAGCTTCATGCCACTCTGGAGGCGCTGGCAAAAGCGGATGGGGTGCCTTGCTTGGCGCTCCTGTCTCTGCTGCACGGGCGGGATGTATTGGCATCGGTGGAGCTGATCCTTCAACTGGCGGGCGCTCGCCCCTCGTGTGAGGACGCCTTAAAGCAGCTCGATGGGGCGGGGGCTCTCTTTTTGGGCCACAAACGTCTGCCCAAGCCCTTCTATACCGCGATCTACGAAGACGAGTGGTTACGCCGAGCCACTCAGCATGACACGGAGGTATGGTGGACTCATCCGTTGCGTTTAGAACCCTGAGAGCGGATCTGGAGCTGGAGCCTCGACTGCTCCGCACGGTGTTTCGGTCGCAGTGGCAGTCGCTGCTTCGGACTTCGCCCTGGGGCTGGCCTTCTGCTGAGCACTCGGCGCTCTTTTCCCTGGCTCAAGAGGTGAGTGGGCTGGAGAAGCCTCCGAAGCCGCTGCCGGGACAGACACTGCTGCTGACGGTGAGTGATCAGGAGGAGCGGGCTTCTCTCTGGGTGACGCCGTATGTGGAGGGTGTCTCCGTGCAGGGGCATACGCCGCTGGTGGGGGAGGCGCGTCAGGCGTGGCATGATGCGGCGGGGGCGGTCTCTCGGGCGATTCCGTTGTTGTGGCAGCCTTTTATGGTGCTGGCGCGTCATCCGCCGTCGGTGATTTTTCTCAACGGCGTGGCGCTGAGACCGGTGCTCATGCCTCGTGAGGCCAGCTTAGACGGTGCATCCACGGGGCTGTCGTTGGCGTTGAGTTTAACTTCCCGCCTGTTCGGTGTGCCACTCCCAGCGGATCTGGCGGCATCGGCCACCTTGAGCTTAGATGGCAGAACGGGTGCGGTGGCAGGCTTAGAAGGCAAGCTGACCGCGCTGCTGACGCTGGCTCCTTCGATTCGGAGGCTCTTGGTGGCACGGGGTCAAGCCAGTGTGTGTCAGCGACTGCTGGAGGGACTGCTCAGAGGTCGGGCTCAGGCGCAGAGGATCAAGGCGGAGCGCGTGACGGAGCGCGTGACGGAGCTGCAAGTGGTGGAGGTGGGGTCGTTGGGGGAGGCGCTGGAGCGGATCTGGGGGGATCAGCTCCATGAGATGTTCATGCGGGCGGGGGCGAGTACACGGGAGCGGGAGGAGCTGGTCAAGGGGCTCTTCACCCTGGCGTTGAGTGACAAGGGAGTCTCGCCGCAGTGGGAGCCGATTCGGGCGGCGGCGGTGCTGGCAAAACGGGAATGGCCACTGAGTGAGGGTCAGCTCGAACAGCTTGATTTTGTGGAGGGTGTAGCGTTAAGACACTGTGGTCAGCGGGGTCAGGTGCCTTTGCCCGGTCAGTGGTTGGAGCGGCTTCCTCAGCCGCATCGGTTGACGTGTCTGGCGCATGTGCTCCAGCAGGCTGCGGATGTGGGGCTTCCGCCGACGGAACAGGCGGTTCAGCTCGCGAAGGCCCACTTGGTCCGAGGGCTGGATGCTTTTGAGCCGCACCTCAAGCTGTTGGGGGCGCTTGGGCGTCTGCATGCGGTGACGGGTGATCCAGCGCAAGCCCTTGTTTTTCAAATGGAAGCGGCGCGTCAGTGGCTCGAGCGCCATTGTGTGACGGAGGTCTCTTATCCTCTGTCGGAGTGGTATCGTCTGGCGGGGGCGCTGGAAGATGAGGCTGCGTTTGGTGAGGCGGAGTCCCTGCTCGCCCGTCTCGAAGTGCTGAGTGGTCAGCCGGGGCTGGGCAGTGTGTATCTCAGGCTGAGCCGGGCGGTGGCGCGCTTTCGGCTGTCGCTTCAGGCCGACGACGCGGCAGCCACGCTGAAGGAAATCCTGTTTGACCGGCACATGGATGTGGATGTGAGGGCAACGGCGGGGCGCTGGTGGGGCGTCTCTGTTCAATCGCGAGAGGTGCGCGGTCTGGACAAGGTGTTTCGTGGAGGGGTTCAAGTGGGGGAGGTCTCGCGGCGCACGAGGGGGTATGAGGGGGTGCTCCAGCGGCTGGAGGAGGCGCTGGGCGAGGGATCACGTCCGCTCCGCCGATGTCTGGCGCTCTTGGAGCTTGAGGCGAGTGCAGCTCCCGTGGTGCAGGCGGCTGCGTTGGAGCGGCTGGTGGTTTTGGAGCCTCAGCCGACGGGGTTGCTGATGGAGGCCGCTCACAGACTCCACGGGTTAGGGGCGGAGGTCGAGCTGGTGGCCGCTTATGTGCGCCGTTTTTATCCCTATTGATGCGCCCTGTTCATGATCCCTGTTCATACAGATGAGCGGCGAGGTCGTGGTGATCCCGTCGGCCTCAGCGCCCTCTGCTTGGTGGCGCTCGTGGGTCGCGCTTGCGGGTAACGCTCGCGGGTAACGCTCGCGGGTAACGCTTGCGGGTAACGCTCGCGAGTAACGCTCGCACCTGCGGGGGCGCGCGTGAAGCATATTCCACCTTCCATTTTAGTCTAATATTCTGGCCAAACGCGGCGGCACTTCTCCACTACACTGCATTCTGAAACGACACACTGGCTCTTGAGGGTGCGACACACTGGCTCTTGAGGGTGCGACACGCTGGCACTGAACGGGGCGATGTGTTGTGAAGTGTTGGAACATCAATCCTTCAGATGAGGACATCCTATGACACACACACACGGGCATCAGTCCACGTTAAGTCGCACGGTTTATATGGCCATGCTACTTTTCATGAGCATGGGATCGGACATGGCAAGTGCCACGGCTGCGCCTGATATCCGCTCAAAGGGTCACGTCAGCGACAAGGCATCCCGCGTGGAGGCTGGGCAGAAGCTGAACAAGCAGCAGGATGAAAAGAGCAGCGTGATCGACGCGGAGGTGCAGGAGCGTTTGCCTCTCTCTCCACAGGGGACGCTGCTGCTATCGTTTGGGATGGGCAACCTCTTTCAAGGTGTGGGGGTACAGTATCAGCTCATGCCGACGTGGGCGGTGCAGGCTCAGTTTGGTGTGATGCCGGAAGAAGACAGCCTTCAGCTTGGTATCTCCGCGCTGACGGGGCTGCCGATGAGCTCTCAGCCGGTCTCTCTCCGCCTGGTGGGGTATGGGGGCGTGGGGGCGTATGTGGGCTCGGTCACGCGCGAGGGAGGGGACGTTCAGACGGCATTTATCTCTCCGCTGGTGGGTGTGCAGGCGGAGGCGCTCAAGTTGAAATATCCGCTCCGCGTGTATGGTCAGCTCCAGGGAGGGCTGATGGTGGCCAAACGAGCGGATGGGGTGCCGGTCTA
>JBJTQF010000130.1:0-14002 GCA_046075485.1 Myxococcota bacterium
AAGTCCTCCAAGCGAATGACAAGAAGCTCAAAGAGCAGGACAAGAAGCTCGAAGAGCAGGACAGGAAGCTCGAAGAGACCACCACCGCCCTCGTACAGACTGCTCAGGCCCTCCACGCAAAAGACCAGAAGCTCGAGGAAACCGCCCAGGCTCTACACGCAAAAGACCAGAAGCTCGAGGAAACCGCCCAGGCTCTACACGCAAAGGACCAGAAGCTCGAGGAAAAGGAAAGAGCCCTGGAGCTGCAAGCACAGCAGCTCGCCCACCTCACCCGCATGGTCGAGGAGCTTCAGCGGGCCGTACTGCCTAAGCTCTCCACCTGACGCGAGGCCGCCAGCGCCCCTTCCCCATGACCCAAACACCTCTCAGCCCAGTCGCCTCTGCGAGCATGGCAGTCCCAGCCGCTGCCGCCGCTCCCAGAGCGCCTTACGACTGATGCCAAGCTGCCGTGCCAGCTCCGTCTCTGTTAACTGCTCTTAATGCTCCAGCACAAACTGCTTGAAATACGCCTCCAGAGACAGTGCGCTGGGGTTTCCTTCTCCCGCATGCACCCCCGGCAGACGAGCCAGCGCCTCCAGGGTCGGCTCTTCCGGCTCCAAGCCAAGCTGGTCCAGGGTGATCGGCTCACCGTCTGAGAGAATCACCGCTCGTTCGATGGCATTTTCCAGCTCTCGCACGTTGCCGGGCCAAGAATCATGACGGATGGCCTCCACGGTCTCCGGGGCCAAACGCTGAGGAGGCTTCTTGAGCCGCTGGCAGGCACGCTGAAGCAGCACCTGAGCCAACACGATGATATCGTCTCCACGCTCGCGCAGGGGCGGGAGGTGGATCTCGAGCACCTTCAAGCGAAAGTAGAGGTCTTCTCGAAAGCGTCCTTCCCGGCTGAGCTGTTTGAGATTCCGGTGGGTGGCGGCAATCAGACGGAGATCCACCTTTCGAGAGTTCGAAGCGCCCAGACGTCGCACCTCCGACTCTTGCAGCACGCGCAGGAGGCGGGCTTGGGCAGACAAGGGCAGCTCCCCCAGCTCATCGAGAAAGAGCGTCCCCCCATGTGCAGCTTCAATCAGACCCGCACGGGCGGCATTGGCACCGGTAAACGCGCCCTTTTCGTAGCCAAACAGCTCACTCTCGATCAAATTCTCGGGAATGGCGGCGCAGTTGATGGCGATCAACGGACCCGCCGCTCGAGGGCTCTGCTCGTGAAGGGCGCGCGCCACCAGCTCCCTGCCCGTGCCAGACTCGCCGAGGATCAACACCGTGCTGTGGGTCGGTGCCACACGCCGAATGCGGGAGAACACATCCTGCATGGCCTGACTCTCTCCCACCATCCCTCCCACCGGATAGATCTGCTGCATGTCGCGTTTGAGTGCCGAGTTCTGCCGAGAGAGCTGCCGCCGCTCCAGGGCCCGCTCAATCCGAGGCAGGAGCTCATCATGCTCGAAGGGTTTGGTCAGATAGTCCGCCGCCCCCAACCGCATGGCCTCCACCGCCGACTTGACAGAGGCGTAGCTGGTCATGATCAGCACAGGCACGTCGGGATAAAGCCCGATCATCTCCGTCCCCAACGCACCAGGTAAGCGCAGGTCGGTGAGGATCAGGTCAAAACTCGCAGGCTCCAAGTCCTGCGTGGCTTCTCGAATGGAGCCCGCTTCGGCCACTTCGTAACCGTGGCGGGTGAGCTCAGCTCTTTGCGGATGACCAGCTCGTCGTCGATGATCAAAATCCGGGCCATGCATGCTCCTTATGGGGGATCGGAGGTCGTGATCGGCAGGGTCATCACCGCGCGGGTGCCGCCTCCGCTGCGGGGCTCAAGCCGATCTCGCAGCGCGCGTAAGGCGGGCAATCGTCGCTCATCACGAGAGAGGGTCAGGGTCTCCAGCGCCTGATGGACCTCCTGCCGCGCGGCTTCTGGACCCAAGATGGGAGTGAGAAGGGCTTCAAACTCTCCAGCGGAGCCCACCGGCACATGGCCTCTAGGGGTGCGCAGGGCCTGCTGTGCGCAGATCAAGGCCACTTCTTCTTCTGCTCGACTCTGGCGCGTCAGGAGCGAGCCCACCAGCATTAACAGGGTGTTGACGCCCAGCGTCCAGAGGGTGGCCAGGGTCCAGGGGCCATAGTCTCCTCGGCCCACCATCACCTCGAGGGCGCTGTTGAAGAAGCTCGGCGCGTATCCTTGAAACAAAGGCAGGATCAAGAGCAGGGCCCACATGCCAATGCCGCCAGCCAAGCCGAGCATAAAACCCACCCGGGAGGCTCTCGGCCAGAAGAGGGTGGCCAACACACCCGGAAGGAGCTGCACCACCGCCACAAAGGAGATCAACCCAATCTCGGCCAGCGCGAGGTGTGCGTCGAGCACCCGATAAAATCCATATCCCAGCAACAAAACCAGGGCCGTTAAGACACGACGAGCCCACGCCAGCCACTGATAAATATTGAAGGCACGCGGCAACCCCAACGGCAAAACCAAGTTATTCAACGCCATATTCGAGAGCGCCACCGGCGTCACCAAGAGCATGGCACTCGCCGCCGAAACCCCTCCGAGAAAGGCCACCAACGGCAACAAGGTGCCTCCATCGGTGGTGATCAGCAGCACATATTGGTCAGGCGAAGCGGAGGCTGGCAAAAAGGCTTGTCCAGCCCATAGGATTGGCGGAATGGCCACGTTGAGCAGCAACAGAAAAAGCGGAAAGGCCCAGGCTGTAGTCTTGAGGGCCTCCGGGCCGCTGGCTTCGTGAAAAGCCATGTGAAACTGACGCGGCAACAGAAATGCCGCCGCAAACCCCAACAATATCAACGCATTCCACTGACCATCGTGCAGCGGCTCAAAGAGCTGCCCCGTCGCCTCGGGATGAGCATTCAACCACTGGCTCAGGGCTTCAATGCCTCCAAAACGCCCCCAGACGGCGTAGGCCGCAATGCCCAGCAGAACCGCCAGCTTGATCACCGACTCAAAGGCCACCGCAAATACCAGCCCTCGGTTGGTCTCGTGGGTCGAAGAGGTCCGGGTGGCAAAGGCCCACAAAAACAACACCACCAGGAGCACAAAACCCAACCCGGGCGCGGGGTTCGACTCTTGAGGGGTCAGCAGATGCATCGACTGCACCACCGCTCGAATCTGAAGGGCGATGTACGGGATGATGCCCATCCACAAGAAGAGGGTGACAAATCCGCCGGTGGCTCGGCTCTGAAATCGAAAGGCCAGCAGATCGGCCACCGAACGAAGCTGATGCTCTCGCGTGAGGCGAAAAAGTGGGAGCCACACAAAAGGGATGCTCAGACAGGCCAGGGTCGCTCCGACGTAGATGCCCAAAAACTGATAACCCAGCCGCGCTGCAAACCCCACGCTGCCATAATAGGACCACGACGTGGCATACACACCCAGCGAGAGCGCATGCACCAGCGGATGTTGCACCCATCGCTCCAGCACCCGGCTCCGCTCCGCCAGGAAGGCCACCAAAAAAAGGGTCGCCAGCCACAAAAAAATGGCCACGTACAGCAGGGAGGTGTCAAGGGTCATGGGTAGGCTCTCCCCGGGTGAGGGCGGCGGTCCCCACAATCAACAAGCCCCAGAGCAAATAGGGCAAATACCACGGGGTCCGGCTCGCGCCCACACGCGCAAGAACGGCTCCAGCAGCAGGAAAAGACCCAGGGCCAAGAGGATGAGGGTGGATTTCATGGCGCTTCCATCGGGGATGTCTGGCCGGTCGTATGTCTCCCACGGACGCAGCTTCGGGGCCAGGGGATGGGACGGCTCGGTGGCGCATTCTCTCGCGGGAACTCCCGCAAAGGCTGGCATCAGTATCGCGCAGTTTGCGTCAAACGGGAAGAGATGCCGTCGATATAATGGGAGGGCCGCTGGGATGGCAAGGAGGAGGGCATCCCTGGCCCATGAGCCCTAACGCGCCGACGCCGCCCCCTCGAGCTTCAACAGGGCCACCCACTGCCCCTGGGCTTCGCTGAAAAAGACCACCTCCAGCGGAGGCTCTACCCTCAGCCACTCTCGCACCAAGAGCGGATCGTCCGCCGCATCGACAGAGGTTAAAGCCAAGAGCCGAGGCCGTTCCACCCCCTCGGAGGCTCGACGAAACTGCTCCACCGTCACCGGAACTTCCCAAAAGCTCGGTGCCGCAAGCCGCCGTTGGCCTCCCAGATAGGGCACACAGGCCGCGCCGAAGCTCGCCAAGACCTCCACCGGCCCCGACTGCTTGAGCCACGCCGCTGCACTCTGCACCGGCAGGCTGGCTTCAAAGGGCGCATCGCCTCGTGTGCGCAGGCGCTCGCGCATGTCCGAGTGGGCGCTCAGGAGCACGCCGCTGAGGACCAACCCCACACCCAGCCACAGCCTCCCGTGCAAACCCCGCTCCAGCCGAGCTTGAGCCTCCTGCACCAGCCAGGCCAAGCCAACACCCGCCAGCACACTCAACGAGACCGGCACAAAGAGCAGGTTCGACTCGGGCATACGCAGGTTGTAGGTCTGAGGCAAAAAGATCAGCAGGCCGAGGGGCAGCAGCCACAGGCTCCACAGACCCAGGGCCACACGTCGCCCTCGATGCCAGAGCGTCCAGCCGCCGAGCAGGGCCAAACCCAGGAGCGGCAGGCTCAGCACCGCCTCCAGGTGCGCTGGAAGCTGGGCGAGATTCTCAGGAAGCTGCTGCACCAGGATCGACAGCCGCTCAACGCCTCTTGATGTCTCGGGGTGTTGCTCCAGGTGCTGCTGCACCGCTGTGCGCATCGGACGGGCTTGAGCTCCCAGCTCAAACAGGGGCAGAAAGAGCTTGAGCGGCAAGTAGGCCATCCAGCCGACAATGGGCACTTCCCAGGCGCGAGGCTCCCAGGTAAACCGCCCGGTCAGGTGATACACCATATACTGGAGGGGAAGCTGGATACTCAGCAGGCCCAGACCCAGCTCGAGACATGCTCGCCCGGTGGTGCGGAGCCTCATCCGCCATTCCTGCCGAAACCCATGCCATACGAACACGAGCCAGCCGCGCTCGAGCCAGCCTCCCGCTGTGGTGGTGGACTCAGAGCTGTGTGGCAGGTCGGAGGGGTGCGCAGCGCGCCATCCGAGCAGCTCTGTCAGACACACAACAGAAAAAACCATAAGTGTGTTGAGTTTTGCTTCAGGACGGAATGAGACGGCGGCACCCAGCAGCAGACCCACAACAAACAACCCGCGTGAGGCTCGGACAGACCGTGTGGTGCCCCCTTCGTGCTGACCGGGATGGGAGGGCGCCAGCAGCCAGCTCACCAGGGCTGCATAAGCCAGGGCGATCAGCAAGAGGGCACCGGTGCGGGCATCGGGCAGGAGGGCTTGCAGTCTTACCGGAACCAACGACACGCTGAGCAGCGCGGCGAAGGCGCCTGCGAGTGGCCCTCCCAGGGCGCGGCCAAGCCAAAACAGGGGGAAACAGAGCAGCGCGGCAGGCACCCACGAGAGCAGTCTCACCGCTGTGATGGGCTCTAGGGGAAGCTGCTGCATCAACGCCAGGGTGAGCGGATGGCCGAGGGCCCAGTGTCCGGCCCCTTCGCAAGTGGGGATCAGACCCCGCGCTTGTTGCTCGAGGCACTGTGCCAAGCTCAAAAAGTCGATGGTATCAGGGGAGAGCAGGCGCGGAGGGGTGGGCCCATACCAAAACAGGCTCAAGCCGGTGCAGAGGCTGAGCAGGCCGAGGGCGCGTGGGGAGAGCGACAGGCTCGAATTGGCGGCGGAGCTCAAGCGGCACGTACAAACCGCGACTGCCGGATGGCGGCCAAACCTGGGAAGCGTGCTTGGCGACCGAGGGCTTCTTCGATGCGCAGGAGCTGATTGTATTTGGCGATGCGGTCGGTGCGCGAGAGGGAGCCGGTTTTGATCTGTCCGACACCGGTGCCGACGGCCAGGTCAGCGATGGTGGTATCTTCGGTCTCGCCGGAGCGATGGCTCATGACCCCAGAGTAGCGGGCTTTGCGGGCCAGCTCGATGGCGTTGAGGGTCTCGGTGAGCGTGCCGATCTGGTTCACTTTGATGAGGATGCTGTTGGCGATGCCCTCTTCGATGCCACGCTGGAGCCGCGAGACGTTGGTGACAAAAAGATCGTCACCGACGAGCTGGATTTTATCGCCGAGCTGGTCGGTGATGATCTTCCAGCCTTCCCAGTCGTCTTCTGCCAAGCCGTCTTCGATGGAGACGATGGGATAACGGCTCACCCAGTCGGCGTAATACGCCACAAGCTGTTCAGAGGTGCGGGGAGCGCCTTTTTCGCCTTTGAGGTGGTAAGCACCTTCTCTGTAGAACTCGCTGGCGGCGCAGTCGAGGGCCAGGAAGACATCCACGCCGGGTTTATAACCTGCTTTGGAGATGGCACTCATGATCAGCTCGAGGGCTTCTTCATTGGCGCGGAGGTTGGGGGCAAAGCCGCCTTCGTCGCCGACGCCGGTGGCGGATCCCTGGTCTTTGAGCACCTTCTTGAGGGTGTGGAAGATCTCTGCGCCCATGCGGAGGGCTTCGGAGAAGCTGGCGGCTCCGGCGGGCACGATCATAAACTCTTGCAGGTCGAGGTTATTATCGGCGTGGGCGCCTCCGTTGATGACGTTCATGAGGGGAACGGGGAGGTCGCGGGCGTTGGTGCCTCCGACGTACCGATAGAGGGGCATGTTGAGGCTGTTGGCGGCGGCATGGGCGACGGCGAGGGAGACACCGAGGATGGCGTTTGCGCCCTGGCTGCTCTTGTTGGGAGTGCCGTCGAGGTCGATGAGCACTTGATCTACATCGGCTTGGTTTTGGACGTCCATGCCTCGGACGGCGGGTCCGAGGTTTTCTTTGACATTTTGAACGGCGCGGCGAACCCCTTTTCCGAGATACCGTTTTTTATCGTTATCGCGCAGCTCAACGGCCTCATGCTCACCGGTGGAGGCTCCGGAGGGCACGGCGGCGCGTCCCAGGATGCCGTTGGAGAGACGGACATCCACTTCGAGGGTGGGATTGCCGCGAGAGTCGAGGATTTCACGGGCGGTCACGTCGCTGATGGTGGCCATGAGCAGAGGTCTCCTTAAAAGAGTCGATGGGTGCGGGCACAATGTATGCGCGCACCAATGAGCGTTAGGAGTGTATTGAAGGATTGTGGCATCGTCAAGGGGGGGTTTTTTACAAATCGTGGGGTCATTCCTCCGACGGCACCCAAAAATGGGCTTGGCATGAAAAAACGGGGGGGGATCGCCGCCCATGACAGGTTCAGCTAAAATGGCATATCCGCAAAATTGGCAGTATAAAACAATTTCCAAATATAACGCTTACGGTATACAATCATCGTGTTCTCAGGTCATCGCTTATTTCCGTTTAAAAAGGAGATTTTATGCGTGTCAGTATGCGTTTACGAGAGCTGAGATGTCACGATGAAGCCGATGGGGACGGCAACGCCGAACCTTATTTATGGTGTCTCTTTTTTTAAGATCGACCACTTGGTGATTCAGCACTTTATTCAGGAGCTGGTACGCGAGCAGGTCGATGTGGGGTTGCTGACGGCCTTTATCGACATGAACGCGCCTGCTCTGCAAGACAGCGACTGGCTGTACAGGTCGAATGGGCGACACGGCAACCTGGGGAGCGACATGGACGCAGGCCATGCCCGTCGCATCCCGGAGGAGCTGGGACTCTGGAGCACCACCCTGGTGAAGGGCCTGACGGCCAATACACCGAAGTCTCGATATATCGGAAGTATTGCGGTACTGCTCGAAGAAGACGATGCGCCGCCCGACAGTATGATGGACGAGCTTTATGCCACCTTTGTAAGCCAAGTCAGAGAGAAGCTACGTTTACAGATCCGCAGTAGCATTATGCAGCTCGTGAGTGAGACTCCAAGCAGCGCCAATGGCAGCACCAGCACCTCGGACCCGGAAGCAGAGCTGACACAGACCCTCAAAGATAACTTGGAAGATCCCCCCGATACCTCTTGGATCAAGTCTTTCTTTTATGGTCTCTCCAACCGAGATGATGTGATTGGAACGCTGTTTCAGACGTATACCGAAGAAGAGCTGGAGCGTGGACCTCAATTTTTTGGGCGAATGTGGTCTCCGGCCACGGGTTCCGAAGACGGTACGTTCTCACTGCATGGTTTTGCGGCCAGCGACGACAAGCCGATGAGTGCCGTGCTGTGGACTCAGCCGAACCAGCGCATCTCCTTGTGGTGCGTGAATGCGCGTGGTTATCAGATCGGTTGGACCGAACATGGGCCTTTCGGTAACTGGTTCCCGATCAATGCCTCGAGTGGCTACGCCTTATGGCGGCACATGGGCAGCCAAATCAGCCTGTGATGTTTAAACAATGACGGAACTCAGCGCACTTATCGGGAGCACGGTCCTTATATGGAGTGGCTGCCGATACACGTCTGTGAGGGACACATCCTCTGGTACAACGCCAGTGGAAAGATTTCGTTGTGGAAGGTGGACTCAGAAGGGCGATACGTCTCCCATGTGGAGCACGGTCCTTATGGAGGCTGGAGCGTGGTCAACTTCACGCCCGGTCGGTTGCTCTGGAGGCATACCACAGGCCGGATCTCCCTGTGGAAGCTGGGGCCTCAGAACGAGCATGTGACGTATCGGGAGCATGGACCCATCCCTGGCTGGAATGTGGTCGGGTGTTCGGGCGACAAGCTGCTCTGGCGTCACGACAACGGAGCCATCAGCTTGTGGCGCATGAACAGTGAAGGCGATAAGGTGGATGGGGTGGCGTATGGGCCCTTTACGGGCTGGAACGTCATTGGTTTTGAAGGCCACCACATCTTATGGCAACACGAAAACGGAGCCATCACCATCTGGCTGATCAGCGACGATCTGCGGCTGATGAGTGATCCGTCTCATGGCCCTCACCCCGGCTGGACACCCAAAACCATCGGGCGGTGGTAAGGCTCACACCACTTCAATCGGCCCTTCACTCACCCAAGAACCTTCACTCACCCAAGAACCTCCACTCGTAGCCATACCGCCGACTCACCATTTTGCGGACTGCATACACATCAGCGGAACTTCAATCGCCAGCCCGTGCACGCTCAGGAAGGAATCCGGCCTGGAGTCCATGACCCCTCATGCTCCTCAAGATACAAAAACAAAAAAATAACACATAACAAAGAAGCAACACGTTACTAATACCCTCCCCCCGCAACATCCCAACATCCCAAAATCCCAAAAACAAAAAGGGTCCAGGGTCTCTGACCCTGGCGGGGGTCAAGGGGCGAGGAGCCCCTTGTCTTCCTCCTCCTCCTTTTCTTGTCTTCTCTTCCTCCTTGTCTTCTCTTCCTTTTCTCTTCCTTCTCTTCTTCCTCTTTCACACCCGTGTGAAGACTTTACCCCCTCACCTCATCCGTGGTAGAACAGCCTCATGTCACAACCCCCTGGCACATCATATGGACTCACTTGGCATGGCAAAGCAGAAGCGCGGCAACAGGCGCTCCAGCCAGCCCGTGGAGCACTTCGCCCGGTCCCGGAGCTGGGGCTAAATCCTGCGCAGTCAGAGCACATGCTCATCGAAGGAGACAACCTGGAGGTCTTGCGACACCTCGTGCTCAGCCACGCCGGACAGGTGAAGCTGATTTACCTCGATCCGCCTTATAATACCGGCAAAAATTTCGTCTACGACGATCACTTCCAGGCCCCCCTGCACAGCTATCTGGACAGCACCGGCCAGAAGACAAAAACTTCTGGCCAGCCCTCCGAGCCGCTCGAGCCACGCGAGACCAGCGGACGATTCCACACCGACTGGCTCAACATGATGTATCCACGGCTGCTGCTCGCCCACCAAATGCTCCAAGAAGACGGCGTGCTCGCCATGAGCATCGACGATGGCGAAGTGGCCCAGCTCAAGCTGCTCACCTGCGAGATCTTCGGCGAAGACTGCTTTGTGGCCCAGATCGCCGTGGTGAGCAACCCTCGCGGACGGCACCTGAGCCGTTTTGTCGCCCAGACCCATGAGTATGTGCTGCTCTTTGTGAAAAATCCGCGCGTGCGCGAGAGCCTCAGCGGGCTCACCAAGAGCCCCGCCATGCAGGAAGAGTACCAAGAAGCCGATGAACATGGACCCTATCGACTGCTGGGCCTGCGGAATCGGAATCAGAGCTTCAACCCCAAGACCCGCCCCAACCTGTATTATCCGCTCTACGTAGACCCCGAGACCCGAACGGTCAGCCTCGAGCGCACTGCCACCCACACCCTGGAGCTGTGGCCCGACACCCCCGAAGGAATTCCAACCTGCTGGACCTGGAGCCGAAAAAAAGTAGAAGTCGAAAATCAGCGTCTGGTTGCCCATCAGCTCGACGCGGGCTGGCGTATTTTTCGTAAGAACTATCTGAGACAAGCGGATGGACGCATCAGCTCCACCCTGGTGCGCTCCGTCTGGACCGAAAAAGAATTCAGCAACGACTATGGCCGCCGTACCATTCGGGCGCTGTTTGGGGCTCCGGTGATGGACTTTCCCAAGCCGGTCGAGCTGCTGGAGCGCATCCTCGCCGTCGGCTGTGGCACCGGTGGGTGGGTGCTCGACTTTTTTGCCGGATCCGCCACCACCGGACACGCCGTCTATCGGAGCCTGGTACAAGGCGGCCCTCCTCGACGTTTTATCCTGGTGCAACGTGCCGAAAACACCCGCAAAAGCCGCAGCACCGGCACCTGGGAAGAGAGTGAAGCCTCACGCGCGGGATTCTTCACCCTCGCGGAGCTGGCATGTGAACGGCTCCGAAGGGCCAGCCAGCATCTGAGCACACAGCCCGGTGCTGCTGGCCACGATCTGGGCTTTTGTTACTTCCGCTGGGAATCCGACGACACTGGAACCAGGATGAACCTCGACACCCCCGCCGACGAGCGTTTTTCCCGCAGCTAACATTCAGTCTTTTGCTGGATCAGTCCTTTTGACCTGCGATTGACGCTCGATAATGCCATTTTGCCAACAGATGCAAGGGCACTATGAGAAAAACGTGCGTTTTCTGCATAAAATAGAACATTGCTATCATCATGAAGTAGAAACGTTTTTTGTTGACACATTATTCCTACATGCTAAGGATAAGATCGACTCACATTCATGACACCAGCTCATCAGGTCGAGACCCTCAGCCCATACTCCGAGCCACGAGGTCGTTCATGCACAGACCCCCTGAGAAAGACTCCGCGCGTATGCGCGAAAAAATCACCGAGCGGCCTCCAGAAAAAGCGGGGGAGCGCAGCCCAGAGACCGTGTTCGCCCTGCCACCAGAGCTGAGCGCCGCAGCTCCTTTGAGCCCGGCTGGAGCGGTGAGCCCGGCAGGAGCGGTGAGCGCCGCAGCGCCGGTGCCTCCGATACCAGCGGCTCCCAAACAAGCCCCCAGCTCGGGTGCGGCGGAGCAGACTCGCTTTTCGTTGGTCAAGCTGCTGGGGAAAGGCGGGACTGGCGATACCCATGAGGCGCAGATCCAGCAAGCCGACGGCTCCTTAAAACGAGGGGTGGTGAAGGTGTTGGCCGAACATCCCGAAGACGAGCCGGGACGCCTTCGGGCGCTGGTGGAGCGTCTGCGTCACGTTGAGCATGCTCAGTTGATCCTGCCTCGAGAGTTTGTGCCCAGCTCCGCCGGAAGGGTGTTGATCTACGATTATTATGCGGGCCTGAGTGTGCTGGAGATGCAGCGACGGCTCAAGCGGGTGGGACGCCCGTTGAGCACGGGCATGGCGGTTGAAGTGTTGGTGCAGGCCCTCGAGGGGCTTCAGGCGCTCCACACGCAGCAGCCGCCGGTGTTTCATCAGAGCGTGAAGCCTTCCAACCTGCATGTGGGACGTGCGGGCGTGGTGCGGCTGCTTGACGCGGGGGTGCTCAACCCGCAGGCGACGGCGCAGAACCGCAACCGAGGGCTGGTGGTGATGAACACCCTGCCTTATTTGGCACCGGAGCAGCTCGCCGACGGGTATAAGGCTCAAGCGGCCACCGATCTTTACGCCTTGGGCACCGTGGGGTATGAGCTGCTGGCGGGACGGCCTCTGTTTGATGGCTCCGCCGCTCGGCGAGAGCTGGAGATTCGGGTGGCCTTTGGGGTGCAGGACAAAGCTCGAGCCCTGGACTCCACCCATCCGGGCATGACGGCGATCTTGGCGCGTGCGTTGGCGGCCAATCCGAAGGACCGCTTTGAGTCGGCGGAGTCGTTTTATCAGGCGCTCTTGCCGTTGCGTGAGGCGGGTGCGGCTGAAAAGCTGGCGGAGTTGATTCAGGAGCTGGAGGCGATGCCGGAGCGTCCTTTGACGGCGTCGGCCCCCGAAGCCACGACGTTGCGGGTGGTGGAGCCGGTGCCGGTTTCTGCTCCGGATCGGTCGGGTCCACGCGCTCAGACGGCCCAGACGGTGAAGATGACGCCTCCTCCGAAGCCGACGGGGGTGGGGGTGAGGTCGAGCCTTCCGCCGGTTCCGGCGAACGAGCGGCTCACGGCGGTGGAGTCGAAGCCGAGCTCCGAGCGGAAGCCGACCACGGAGCTCAGACTGGGGGACGCCTCCGGGGAGTCTCAAAAGAATGCGGCGTCGAAGGTGGAACATTCGAGCACGCCCCCTCATCGGCTGACGCTTTTGCTGGGCAGTCTGCTGCTGGTGATTGGGGTGTTTTGGTGGGTGGATCGAGGCCGTGAAGCACAGCAGGCCGACCGTGCTGCTCTGGAGCAAGCCCTCTCCCCCGCTCACGAGCCTGAGCAGCCGACGAGCGAAGAAGCCCCTCGCCGTAAGAACAGCACGAGCACCATCCGTCCTTGATCCTTCCCCTTCGTGCGCGCGGGCGGGTGATGCGTGAGCGCGGGCGGGCGGGCGTGATGCGTCTGCCATCATCGTGACTCGGAGATGGGCTCACGGCGCTCATTTGGTTTAGGTCACGTCTCAAGCGCATGTGATGACGTAAGCATTTCCGAATCCTTCCCCCTCGAAGCTGCCGTTGTCGTTGATCTCCCAACGGTGTTAAGGAAAGAGCTACCGCTTGCTTGGGTTCTGTTTGACATGATGAGCACGAGTGCGGAGGGGAGGCGTTCTGCGGGGGGAAGCAAAAGGCATGTATGTGGAACAGAGTTGAAGGTGTAGCTGGGAGGTGAGGGGAGCATTTCCCCAACTATCCCGGCACACGTATACCCTCGGCGACAAGGGCTCCTTCATGGGGGAGGACTTCAGATAAAGTGCCCATCGGAACAAGATAGACGGGCGTCATTGAAGAAGTCCAAAGCCCTTGTTGAGGTACTTGAGATGGTATATATTAAGGACTCAAATTTCTAGCCATTGACTCCATAACAAGCAGTTCGAGTGAGATAACTGTTTTGAATCGACCTGTTGTCGTTGATTTGTTTGCGGGCTGTGGAGGGATGTCTCTTGGCCTTGAGGCGGCTGGTTTTGATATCGCTGTCGCAATTGAATACGATGCAGTACATGCGTCTGTGCATCACTTTAACTTCCCCTATGGCGAAACAATTTGTAAAGATATCACATACGTGTCGGCGAATGAGATCATGGAGTCGCTGCGAAGACAAGGGCGCAAAGAAGAAGTAGATTTGGTGTCGGGTGGACCACCATGTCAAGGTTTTTCCCAAATTGGAAAACGTCAATTTGAGGATCCACGTAACTCACTTTTGTTTGAATATATCCGATTGGTACGAGAACTTCGGCCTAAATATTTTTTCTTCGAGAATGTTCCGGGCCTTGCGAGTGGAGAACATCGACAGTTCTTGCTTGAGCTGGTGAAGGAGTTTCAGCGCATCGGGTACAGAATTCATTCGCCAATCCATTTGCTGGATGGTGCTGATTACGGAGCTCCACAACGAAGAAAAAGACTCATTGTAATAGGTTCTCGTCAAGACATGCCATTGGCACACTATCCCAAAAAAGAGAGTGCCGCACTAGGCTCTGCTTCTCTAAACAAAATTACCGGGACAGCGCAGCTAGGTACCTCTTCAGGATGGCCAACTGAACCATCGCATGATAGTGTGTCAAGTACTTGTCATACCGGGTTGCCACACGACGATTTTCCTTCAACCAGCCACAGCAACGC
>JBJTQF010000131.1:0-21038 GCA_046075485.1 Myxococcota bacterium
GAGTGCAGATACTCTGATGCGCATTGCGGCACTGGGCATCAACATGAACTGGCTCTTCACCGGAAAAGGGCCGATGCTTCTGCCAGACGCAGAAGGAGCGGTCCAGCGGAAGAAGAAGGGGACCAAGCGGCTCGATGCGGAGATTCCAGAGGTCGCACGGCATGTCCAGCGGGTGTTGGACTCCATGTCTGATCAGTGGCTGGCACTTTGGGATGGGGTCATCCGGCTCTTGGAGGTCGCCCCCGAGGGTCTGACCCTCGAGGAGCTTGAATCAAAGCTGGTTCAATTTGAGCCGCTGCGTCTGAGAGGCGAGCTGGAGCGTATGGAGCAAGAGCGGCTCATCGGGCTCGGACGAGGTCGATATCGGCTCTTGTCCAGTGGGTCACGGCATGAACGGAACGCACATGCGGCAGAGCTCAGGGTGTTAACTGCCGTGCGTGAGCTGCTGAAAGTGCATATGACTGTATTTAAAGAGAAGGCGGGTGGCGGAAAAATTTCGGTGGGTAGATTTTTTGTGAAACGTGGGGCAGCTCTGGAAGCGGTGAAACTCCTTTGGAGGTGGATTGAGAGTTGGCAAGCGCCACTTTCTGGCGCAGAGGTAGATGATTCAGAACAAATTTGTTTTGTCTTATCCACTGTGATTACATCCCAAAACGAAGGATGAGCGTATGAACTCGTTCTACTGGACAATGGGCGACCTCGCCCAGCTCCTGCGTGACCTCTTCTTGAGCTGAGCACGCCAGCGGTCTCCCGGCTCCGGGGGGCCGCTGTTTTTCCCCTGCCGCCTGGATCGCCTACCCCCACCTCTTTCAGCTACACGAGACGAAGGCCCACCAGCCCTGCCAGATGTATCTCCAGAGCCTCCAGGTGCTCCAGATCTTTGCGGGCATAGCGGATGAAGATGCGGACAGGTGAGGTCATGGCGGCTCGCTCAAGGCGTATCACGTTGTCAGATGGGGCTCAGACTGACACAAGTGAGAGAAAATGAGGAGGCGTGAAGGGAGGCGTGAAGGGATGCGCTTGGGATCAAGACATGGATGGGTGGCGAAGTGGGTATGGCCCGGCCCGAACCTCATACGCGCGCGCCTCGTATATTCGCCCGGCGGGTGATGGCGCCTGCTGGAGCCGCCACCGATGTATTACAGCGTCTTGAGGTATTCCACGAGTGCCCAGCGATCCTCATCGGAGAGCTGCGTGCCGTACTCATGTCCCTGGTTGGAGTTTCCTTTGAACGTGGTATCCAGCACCCAGGGCGTTTTCCCATCGTATACGTAGCCGACCTTTTGGGGATCAAATTTCCAGCTTCCGACGGCAAACTGCTTGGGCCGCTGCTCCACGGGCAGCAGCAGATCGTAGAGTGTGGGCACCGAGCCGTTGTGCAGATAGGGGGACGACGCCCAGATCCCGTTGAGAGGCCGAGCTTTGTACGACATCAGCGTCACGGTCGGATCCGTCTCGGAGCGGGGATGGTCTCCTTGTTTGGGGGTCTTTTCGAGCCCGTTGGCTTTTGAGTACAGCAGGGTGCGCGCCACCGCCGGCTTCTGAGCGGTGAGAATGCCTTGTACCACATTGCCGAGCAGGGTGAGCGCCGTCGCATCTTTCCCAAACAATTGCCCTTTACTGTCGAGGGAGCCTTCGAGTTTTCCCGAGGGCGCGCGTGCATGGAGCAGGTTTGATGCGCTGGTGGGATCGGTGCCCACCACGTTGATGCCGGTGATCATCGCTGTGACCTTCCGATTGGGATCTGCTCGGTCGATCAGCGCGTGACACGAGACGCAGTTTTTTTGATAGAGCTCCTTCCCCCGCACCGCTTTCCCCTTGGAGTCACAGGGCATCAGGTCGAGAGGCCAGACGGGTGACGCCAGCTTATGGAGTGCTTCTTCCATCGAGACCAGCTCTTGCGCTTCGACGGTGGAGCGGTAGCCTTTTTGGGCTTCTTCTTTGGTTTTGTAGCCTTTGACCTCCACATGCCCGAAGACGCCGACCACTTCTCCGACGTTACGTCCGAGGGAGCCAGCGCCTGCATTGCCAGCAAAGCCGATCCATTGTACATAGTCATGGCGCGGGGCATCCCACAGGAGCGGAAAGCTGGTGGGCGCATTGGGTTCTGCGCTGTATTTGGGGTCGCTGGTGTAGCGGATCACTTGATTGACGATCCGGCCCACCGCGTCGAGCCGCCCATAGCCTTCCACCGTGGTGGAGGCGTTGGCTTGCAGGTAACTCTCGAACCACGCCAATGACGCCTCGAGCATCGTGCGTGCAGCCGCGAGCGGATCACCCTTCTTCTTCTTGGAGGGAAGACGCTGTGCAAACCGGGCCAGCTTTTGAGGATCGGCGAGGGTGGCTTTTTCGGCGTCTCGGATGGCCTTGATGAAGCCGATCATGTCGATGAGCGCCGGGGCTCCATCGATGCGGATGGCGGTGTTTTGGTAGACAATTTGACCGGTGTGACACGCGGCGCAGGTCAAGCCGATATCCTCTTTGTGGCGTGCAAACCCGATGGGGAGCCCATCTGGGTTGTTGGGTGTCTTATGCTGCGTGAGAAAGCGGAAGCGGGCCATATGCTCGGGTTCGATCAGGAGCTGCTCATTGTTCGCCTGCTCCAGGTTGACCAAGATATCGCGTGCGATGAGCGTCGAGCCCTGGTCTGCATGATAATATCAGAGGGTTTCCAGCACACCCCATCCCTGCTCGAGATATCTGAGCGAGGTGGCATGATCTCCGAAGGGATCGTTGGCCAACACGAGCCCACCGCGCTCTTTGATGCCTTTGAGGGTGGCCCGAGCCTGCTCCAGGGTGGTGGAGCCATCGGATTTTCCTGCCTCCGCCGGAGACATGATGCTCAAGAGACTCATCCAGAATGCCACATAGAATGGACGACGCATGCCAGCTCCTGTGTTGAACAGCCAGATTCATCCCGAGGTGAGAATCCGTCGGGCTCGGGATAAAAGGGAGAAATCAGAACCCATTTTTTATGCGTTCAAACTAAAATGAATGTTGGTTTTTTGCCAGCTCCAAAGGCGACAAAGATCGTACCATTTGCGACATCCTCTCTGCTGCGGGGGCGCACGGAGGGGCTGAAGCGGGGAAACGGCAGCGAGACCGAAGGCATGGTGGACGCACAGGAGGCGCTTTGTATGCTGAACGAGACCCGCGCACAGACCAAGACTCAGGCCGATGGCACGATGGCGGCGAGTATGGTGGTCGCCACGGTGGCATTTGCGGTGGCACAAGGCATCTCGATGGAGCGTATTACGGAGGTCTCGGGTTTGGTGTTGACCGACTTGCTGGACCCCGAAGCACGGATCCCGAGCCGATGCGCCCCGGCGATCTGGCGGCTTTTGAGGGAGCATTTTCCGGGACAGGCCATTCCGCTGAGAATGGCGGACTGTATCCCGCCTTCCTTTTTTGGTCCGATGGCCCATGCGGGGGAGCATGCGGCTTCTCTGCGAGCGGCCCTCGAGACCCTGATGCAATATCGTGTGCTCTTATCTCCTGAGCTGGAGATCTCCTTGCACGAGTGTGATGGCGAAGCGCGGGTATATGTCTTTCATCCTGCTGATCTTGAAGATTATGGCTGGGGTTCACAGTCGGCGATGGCCCTCGGCGTGCGGTTCATCCGGGAGGTGATGGGGCTCTCAGGTTTTTTGAAGGGGGTGGAGTTTGCGCATGCACCCATTGGCGCGCTGGAGGAGTATCAGGCATTTTTTGGGGTGCCGTTGGAGTTCAACCGGCCCTCAAATGTGGTGATCCTGCATGCGGAGCTGCTGGACGTGCCGCTTCGACGAGCCGATCCGCGCTGGTTTTCCTCCACCCGGAGTCACTTGGACATTGCCCAGGAGAAGCTCTTGACCTCCGCCAAGCAGGAGGGGCTCGAGAAGATCCGTCAAGCCATTGCCCGCTGTATGAGTGAGGGGCGTTTTTCTGCCGAGGCCGTGGCGCGTGTGTCTGGGATGAGTCTTCGGACTCTTCAGCGCAGGACGCTGGTCCACAACATGACGCTTCAGGCGCTGATGAATGAGGCGCGTCAGCTCCACGCCTGTCAGTTGTTGAGGGATGATAGTCTCAGTATGGAGGAGATCGCCGTGCGGTTGGGTTATTCAACGGAGGGGGCTTTTCGTCGAGCCTTTGTGCGCTGGTTGGGTGTCACCCCTTCCCGTTGGCGTAAGGAGAACATGGCGGGTTGAGTCTCCGCCTTGATTCGGCCTACCCGAGGGATGGAGAGGATGGCGGCCTCGAGTTCCGATTGTCGCAGGGATGCCATCGGCGGCAGCCCAAGGAACTCCAGCACGTAGGGGCTCTTCAGAGTGTCCAGGACGGGCTCGAGAGAGACAGGGAGCGCTCATCCCTCGGCCAGCATCTTCTGCGGCTGCTGATATTTTAGCAATCGCTCATAGTCGTAAGAATGAGTCTGCCGCTCCAGTGTGCGTTTGTCCCAACCGCCCACAATGGCTTCACGTTCATAGAACTCTCGAGGTTCGAGCTTTTCAATGCGCATGAGGGCACGATGGTGGGACCAGGAGAGCAGAGGGGAAAAGCTGGGTTGCAGGTTGCTTTGGACCCACGCGCCTGCTCCGAAGCGAGGCGGCACCATGAGACGAAACAAAGAGACGAAAAGTGCCTGATCGGACGCTCACGCCACGCTTATGCCTCAAATCCTCCCCCTTCATCCGCCCCACACCACGGCGGCTGCACGAGCGGAAAAATACACCAGATAGATCACCGAGAGCTGAGGCAGGACGTCCCAGCGGCGTGCTGCGCGGGCCACGCGAGCCCCTGTCAGCACCGCCAGCCCCACCGGGAGCGTCAGCAGCGGAGCCGTCAGCAGTGCGGGCATCGGGCTCAGCACCGGCGAGAGCACCAGCGCCCCGATGGGCAGCACCACCGACCCCAGCACCATCACCGGCACGATCAAGCTGGGCAGCTCCTCCCAGCGGAGCCCGTGGCGAAGCACCCCCCGATAATTATCTCGACCGTGCCAGCGTTCCTTCTGGAAGAGCCGTCTGAGTGACTCCGGTTCTCCGTGATGCACCACCGCGATGGACGAATCCCAGCGGATCACCCCTCCGGAGGCCCTCAGTCGGTAGCAGAAGTCTACGTCCTCACAGGTCTTGAGGCTGGCATCAAAACCTCCGATGGCCTGAAAGTCCTGTCGGCGTACCAGGAGGTTCATCGACGGCAGCCACTGAGCATCGTGTACGGGAGGGCGCACCCGCTCCCGCAGCGTGAAGAGCTGCTGTACCCACGTCGCCTGCTCTGGCGGAGACGGATACGCCCCTGCGGCCTTCACCCCGGGTTCTGTCAGCCGTGCCAGCCCGACCCTCAGCCAGTCTGCTCCGACTTCACAGTCCGAGTCTACAAACGCCAGCACCTTCCCTCGGCTTTGTTGAGCCCCTTCATTGCGGAGCCCGGCCACCGAGAGCCCTGGCAGGATCAGCACCCGCGCGCCCAGACGTCGTGCCACCTCCGGCGTCTCATCGGTGGAGCCGTTATCACACACCACGATCTCGAAGCCTCCGGGTGGAGCATTCAGACCGGCCAGCGAGTGTAACAGCCGCTCCAGATTGCCGGGTGCATTTTTGACGGGGATGATCACCGACGTATGAGGCAGCTCCGCGCCCTCCGTTGAGCCTCTGAGTGTGCCCTCTGACTGCGGATCTTCCGGCAACGTTGACGTATGGACCTGCTCCTGCCTCCTCTCGGCAGGCGTGTCGGCAGGCGTGTTACCCGGTGTGTCAGCAGGCGTGTTATCAGGCGTGTCAGCAGGTGTGAGCCGCGAGACGCTCTTATTCCGATGTGGGGGGAGCTTCTCAGACATGGGCGTGTCTCCTCCGGCGGGTGGATGCGCGTTCTTGTGCCAGCCGGGAGTAGAGCCCTTCGATGAGGCGGAGCCGCTGAGCAAAGCTGAACTGTTCTTCGATGCGTGTACGTGCCGCCTGACCGAGCTGAGCCGCTCGAGAGGGATGCCCCAGCAGCTCGAGCACCGCTTGCGCCAGACCGTTGGCATCCCCGGCTTCGGCGAGCAGCACCGACCCGGAGCGCCCGACCAGCTCGGGGATGCCACCCACTCGAGTGGCCACGGAAGGCCGACCGCAGGCCATCGCCTCCAGGAGCGTATTGGGCAGGCCCTCGGTGAGACTGCTCATCAGATAGACCTCGAGCCCGGCATAGAGCCCTGGATGCACGACCTGATGTCCCACCCCATGCACCTGCGAAGCGATTCCGAGTCCTGCCGCCAGTCGGTGCAGCTCTGCTTGCATGGCCCCTTCTCCGACCACCAGCAAGTGGGCTTCGGGACACTGTTTGATCACCTGCGTCATCGCCGAGAGCGCCGTCGGCACATCCTTTTCTGCGCTGAGCCGTCCGATGAACCCCACCAGCCGCGCCGACGACGGGAGCTGAAAGCGCTCCAGCAGTCCTTGTCGAGCCAGCTCGAAGGGCTGAGGCGACCAGGTTGTCACATCGATGCCGTTATACAAGATGCTCATCCGGGAAGGCGAGATCCCTGCCACCGTCAGATGTGCTGCCGTGGCTTCCGAGACCGCCACCACATGGTCGTAGAGCCGGAGGGCTCGGCGGTCGAGCTGGTTGTAGAGGTTCATGCGACTGTTATCTTGTGTCCAGCCGTGGGCGGTGGCCATCAACACCGCGTGCCGCATAAACGGACGCAGCAGCAAACCCAGCACATCCGTTTTATAGTCGTGAGTGTGTACGATGTCGGGCCGGAAGTGGCGAGCCCTTGCCACCAGCTCTGTCCAGGCCCGTGGATCCAGCGCGCGCTGCTCCAGCACCTCCTCGAACGAGACGCCCAGCTTGGCGGCGCGTTTCCCGATGTTGAAGGCATCGTCCCAAGCGCCCCGGAGATAGAGACAGTGGACCTCATACGCTCGACGGTCGTGCTGAGCCGCCGAGAGTAAGATGGTCTTATCGGGGCCGCCTCCGTCCCGATACGTGCTCCGAAGCTCGAGAATGCGCAGTGCGCTCATCCATGAACCTCCCCGCCTGATAAAGATGAAAAACGCCCCGACCCCGAGGCATCCGCGCGCCTCCGCTCACGCGCATCCGCTCACGCGCCTCCGCTCACGCGCATCCGCGAGCCGATGATTACGACGGGTCATGTTTTTTGCGCACGTTTTGGGCCGGAATACCGACCAGCACGGCGTCTTCGGGAAACGACTTCACCACCACCGCATTGGCACCGACGCGGCAGCGGTCGCCGAGGGAGATCTCTCCGAGCACGCGAGCGCCGGAGCCCAGCAGCACATCATCCCCGAGCTGGGGGGCACCTTCTGAGCGGCCATCTGTCCCCAGTGTCACATCGTGGAAGAGTGTACAATTTTTCCCGACTTTTACCTTCGGATGCACGATGACGTTTCCGAAGTGGTGAATGCGCAGGCCGGGGCCAAAATCCGCCTCCACGGGAATCGAAATCCCTGTGGTGATCTCCACATATCGCTCCACGGCATAGCGGAGGGGCTGAGTGGGGATGCCCTTTAAGTGGGCCGCCCGCAAGATCCGGTATACCAGGATGGCTTGAAATCCAGGGGAGAGCAGCCCTCTCAGCACCGGTCTTAAACCGTCCGTCAACTGGTCAGATGGTGATTCTTGCTGGAGCCGTTTTATGTCTTCTTTCAGACAATTGAGCAGCATGATGCCAGTCCTTTCATACATTCCTGACCAATGTGTCTTAAATTTTGCTTGTAGAATGAATAAGATATTGAGATAATCCTCTAATGTCACGAAGATAATGATGAGACAAACACAGGTTGCACGGGGCAGCCCCCCGGACGTCGCTCATCCCTTCTCACACGAGGCCGTGTACATGCCACATCGTCACCAGCCCCTTTTGGAGCGTTCAGGCCGGAGCCTTTGCATGCTCCTTGCCTTGAGCATCGGGCTTGCCGGGTGCAGCATCTTGAGCGGTGGAGGGCTGAGTTCCACCCTTCCCGCCGGTTCGCGGGTGATGCCCTCGGCCAGCAGCAGCGCCTACATCATCGGCACCGAAGACGTGATTCAGGTCTCCGTGTGGAAACACGACGCGCTGAGCCAAGAGCAGACGGTGCGCACCGACGGACGGATTGCCCTCAAGCTCGTGGGGGAGGTGCCCGCCGCAGGCATGACCCTCCAGACCTTGCGCCAGCTCCTCACCGAGAAGTATCGAGATTTTGTGCCTGAAGCGGAGGTGTCTGTCAGCCTCAAGGAGATGAACAGCTTTCGGGTGTATGTGCTGGGGCGTGTCTCCAAGCCGGGTGAGTTTCGTGTGCAGTCTCAGTTGACGGTATTGCAGGCCCTGGCGTTGGCGGGAGGTTTTACCCCCTACGCCGACGAGCGAAAAGTGCGCATTGTGCGGCGGGTGGGAGGCCAGGATGTGCTGGTTCCCTTCAACTTCCAGGCGGTGATGCGGGGACAAGCGGGCGACCTGCCCCTCGAGCCCGGTGACCGGATTCTGGTGCCCTGAGCCCAGGAGGAGGCAGCCATGAGGAGGCACGTAGATCCGCGCTGGCGCGGCGTGTGGGGTGGAAGTCTGCTGCTGTGCTCCTGCCTGAGTGTGGAGCCTCTCTTTGCGGAGGGGCAGACCGCTGCACGCGCATCCTGGGTTCAGAGTGTGAGTGGTGCCATCACCCAGCTCGAAGATGCCGCTGGAGCGCAGTCGGCGCAGGCCCCTTCGCTCACCGTGCAGACGGTGCTGGATGGTCAGGTGGTGCAGCTTCGTCCTCGTTTGACCCTGGGGGCATTGGGTCAAGTTTCGGTGGCCCTCAACCCTGACCTGGGGGAGTCCGACAGCACATCCGGCACGGCGGGTTCACAGGGTTCGGCGTATACCCTGCGCATTCAGCCTCAGCTCGGGCTCTTTGGCAGTGCGGCGGTCTCGGAGCGGCTGAGGGTGCAGACCTTCGCCCGACTTCAAGCGCACTGGAACGCGAGCGAAAACGGCGATGCCCTCTCCGAAGGGACCGACCCGAGCGGCACCGACCCGAGCGGAACCGACCCGAGCGGAACCGACCCGGGGAGCGACTGGAGCAGCAGCCTCGAGACCTTATTGGATGCCAGCTTGTTGCGTCAGCTCACGCGATTGCCGCAGGATCTGTGGTGGGGTGAAGTGGGACTGGCGCTCGACCCGAGCTTTGGGGGCCCGTGGAGTGGAGGCATGAGCCTCTCGCAGCGGTGGCAGCGTCCGTTTGTGTGTGGCACGGAGCAGTCCGCCTTGGATCCGGCTTTGGCGCTGACCGCTCGACCGGTGAAGCAGGATGCCCTCAATCTTCAGGGGGAGCTGGGGTACGCCGCCAGTGAGGTGCGTCGGTTTTCCGGGCGGCTGGCGGGGCGATTTGAGACCTCATCACCGCTCGAGGGGTGCTTGGGCAGTGAGTCCGTGGAGGCGCGACGTTTTTACTTGCTGACGCCGGGGGTGAGTGGAAGCTGGGGGGCGTCTGCTTTTCAGCTTGGCCTCGGCTTGGGACTGACGGCGGGGGTGGAGCAGGTGGTGGGGGAAGCCCTCACCGCTCAGCCGGAGCTTCGGCCTGTGTTTAGTGCGCAGGTGGATCGTCGCTGGGGTGTGGGGCGGCTGGAAGCCAGCGTGCGCAACGAGGTGCTGAGCTTACCTGGACAAGCGGTCCCGACCTACAACTTCCTGGTGGAAGGGGGAGGGGCTTTTGAGCCGGGAAGCATCTGGAGTGTGAGGGGGCAGCTCTCCGCCCTGCGCGTATTTCCGTTGTGGCAGGATACTGCCGCGCCGGATGGCATGCGGGCTCTCACCGGGCGCGCGGAGGTGCTCTGGACCCCTCGTTATTGGGTGCGGTTGGCGGCGGGCTGGTCTCTGACCCGTCGAAAGACGATGCCCTCGTCGAGCCTCGAAGTGGATGCGGACTTCGAGCGGGTCTGGCTCCAGGCGTTTTTCCTGCACTTGACCCTGACGGCGGATCCGGGCTGAGCCCTTGAGCCGGGCGACGGACCTGAGCGGAGGCGGCGTGGCGTGAGACGAAATCGATGGGGCTTGTGAATCATCTTGAAAAGTCAGAATGTGCGCCTGTTGGCTGGACAAAAACGCTGCTGGATCCCCAGCCTTGCCGGTAAATGACCAAGATGGCGATTGGCCGCGAATGGGATGTGAAAAAGATTGAAGAATCATACGTCTAGGAGTTGATGCTTGACAAGTATACAGCACTGAAAATTAGGCACTGAGAATAAAGCGCCGCAACAACAGCACCTGAAGATGCGGTTCACCAGTACGAGAGGTCTGATGACGACATCAAAGCAGCCAGAACAACAACCCAGTGGTATGGACCTGTGGCGCTCTGGAAAGTCTCCACGTCCTCAAGGGGAGAGCAAGCCCAGCCTGTGGGCGCGTCTCTTGCGGTGGGTGGAGCCTCCCCCGTCGAGTGCCCTCTCAGACAGCAGCAGTCCTTTTCTGTTTGAGACGGATCGGGTGGCGGGTGAACGATATCGAACCTTGAGCTGGAAGCTCAACCACTTACGCCAGAAATATAACTTTCAGACCGTAATGGTGACAAGCTCTGTGGCAGGAGAGGGCAAGAGCACGGTGGCGCTCAACCTCGCGGCGGTGTTGGCAGAGCGCTCCGAGCACCGCGTCTTATTGCTGGACTGTGACCTGCGTCGGCCTCAAGTGCGCACCTTCTTGGGAGGTCAAGCGCCCGGCATGAAGGAGCTTCTGGAGGGCACCGCCGAGCTGGACGACGCCTTGCATCAAGAGGCGACCCTGGGCTTTTCGTATGTACCGGTGGTGGCTCCGATGGAAGATCCCCTCAAGCTGCTCTCCAACGCGCAGCGGCTGGAGCGGGTTCTGAATGCCGCTCGCCATCGTTTTGACTTTGTGATTGTGGATGCGCCTCCCGTCTTGCCGGTCTCGGATCCGCTCTTTCTAGCAGAGGCGGTGGACGCCATTGTCTTTGTGGTGCGAGCAGGGGATACCTCTGGCCGGATGCTCTCGCGAGCACTCAGCCTGCTGAGGCGAGATAAGCTGCTGGGTTTGATCTTCAACGGCACGGCCCGCAGTCTCCAGTATGAGGAGTACGCCCGGCGGAGAGAAGCCCCTCCGCCCTAAAGGGCACTTGAAATGTACCAGGTGTGCAGCCCTGCGCGGGCAGGCGTGTACACCTGTATGAGCAGCTCACAGGAGCCGAGCAGAAGCGGATCACAAGAGCCGGGCGCTTTGGCCCAGGCTCAGCGGGTGCAGTGCAGCGTCACCAAAGCAACCAGCGTTCAGGATGGCCGAGGCCCAGGCTTTACACCACGTCTCAACTGTCCACGATCATGAGGAGAGGATGTCTGACAACATCTGTGGGGGAGGGAAGGGAGCGCACATGGTCAAAGTGGTGAAACAAAAAAGTCGATTTATTCTGGCGGTACAGTGTCTCTTGAGCCTGGCAGTGGTGGCCCTCGGGGTGTCCACTCGCCTCATGCTCGAAGAGCAGGCACTGGAACAAGAGCTGCTTCTCAAAGGACTGCTCTATACCTCGATCCTGAGCTTTGCACTGTTCCTCAACGATGTCTACCAAGTCCAGGTGATGGCCAACCGACGGCGACTGCTCAATCGTCTGTTTAAGGCGTCGGCGGTCGCGGTGGGGGTGTACGCCCTCTCGTCGGCGCTGGTGCCCGATCAGACCCAAGGGCGCGTGGTGTTTGGCGCCAGCCTCCTGCTGCTCCACCTCGGAGTGCTGCTGCTCCACACCCTGCTGAAGCCCATCCTGCTGGGGCCCAGCTTCTTGGAGCGTGTGCTCGTCATCGGTGACGGCAAGCTGGCCGATGCCGTGCGCATGGAGCTGACCTCCGCCGATTATCATCAGCTCCTGCTCAACGATGTGACCCTGGAGCGACAAGCCTATGGGCTCATCGGAGCCCTTGGACGGAACGAATCCGCCGCCGCTGACCAGCATGAGCACTTCTTCAGCCAAGTAGACCTGCTGGTGCTGGCCCAGGATGAGCTCGAGTGGGGGCTCAATCCCTCCGCGCATCGAGAGAACGCCGAGCCGGGGACACGAACCGTCGTCAGTCTCCAGGCCCATCGCCGCAAAAAGGCGCTGTCTCAACCGCCCACGCTGGAGCCGACCCTCAGCCAAGAGCCGCTGGATCGAGAGACCCTGCTGAGAGGACTGGTGGCCCTCAAGCTCAGCGGTCAGCCCATCATGCGCGGCATGGACTACTACGAACAACTGACCGGACGGGTCTACGTGGGCACCCCCAACGATCCGCTCTTTTTCTCTTATGAACACTTCCGCATCGACCGGCTGAGTTTTCTGGTGAAGGCCGTATACGAGTGGGGTGTGGCCTTGACGATGTTTATCCTGGCCCTGCCGTTTTTAGCCCTGGTGCCCGTGGCCATCTGGCTGGAGGACCGTAAATCCCCCCTCTTTGTGCAGCTCCGCGTAGGACGCAACGGACGCATCTATAAACTGTATAAGTGGCGCTCCATGAATGAACAAGGCCGGATCACCCGCGTCGGACACTTCATCCGCAAAACCAAACTCGACGAGCTGCCCCAGCTCATCAACGTACTGAGGGGCGAGATGTCCTTGGTCGGGCCTCGTCCCGAGATGCCCCACTTCGTCCAGGAATTTGAGCAGAAGAGCCCCTATTACAGCCTCCGGCATATGGTACGGCCAGGGCTCACCGGCTGGGCTCAGATCATGTTCCCCGATGCCAAAGCACACGATGCCATGATCAAGCTCGGGCTCGACCTCTATTATGTGAAACACTTCAGCCTCAGCTCCGACATGGTCATCATGGCAGAGACCCTCAAGATGATCCTCTTCGGAGGCATCGCCCGCACCATTCGTAACGGCGTTCCACAAGAAACGGTGTCCCTTCGCCTCACACCCTCCACCGTTCAAGGCACCGTGACGGATAAGTCGTTCCAGAATGGCACCCATCACTGAGCACAGCTCCGAGCACTTCACCGAGCACTGCACCCCCGTCGGAGGAATCACCATGCTCAACGGCCTCAGCGTCGATGTGGAAGAAGCCTTTCATGCCAGCGCCTTCGAGTCAGAATGCCCTCCCGAAAGTTGGGCAGCTCGGCCTCAGCGGGCCGCCGAAAATACCCGCAAGCTCCTGGCGATTTTTGCTCAGCAGGGGGTCAAAGCCACCTTCTTCACCCTCGGCTGGGTGGCGGAGCGCCAGCCCGCCCTCATCCGGGAAATCGTCGCACAAGGCCATGAGCTCGCCTGCCACGGCTACGCCCATCGTCGCATCTATACACAGTCGCCTGAGGTCTTTCGACAAGACGTCTCCCGCGCCAAGCAGGTACTCGAAGACCTCAGCGGTGCCTCCGTGCGAGGCTATCGAGCCCCCACCTACTCCATCACCCATGCCTCATTGTGGGCGCTGGATGTGCTCGTGGAGCTCGGCTTTCAATACGACTCGAGCATTTTTCCGGTGAGACACGACCGTTACGGCATCCCAGAGGCACCCCGCTTTCCCCATCGGCTGCTCACCCCCAGCGGTGCCACGCTGGTGGAGATTCCCCCCACTTCATTCCGGCTCGGCAAGATTCAGCTCCCCGTGCTCGGCGGTGGATATCTCCGCCTCTTTCCCCTGGCGATGCACACGTCCGCCCTCCGCTATATCAATGCGCATGAGCACCAGCCCACCTTCGTCTATGTCCATCCCTGGGAAGTCGATGAGGCTCAGCCCGTGCTCTCATCGCGTAAGCTGAGCTGGTGGCGACACACCGTCAACATCCCCCAAGTACCAGAACGCCTCACGCGCCTGCTCGAGAGTGCATCATTTGCACCCTTCTGTGAGGTGCTCCAGCACGTCCCCACCCTCAACACGTATGGGCCACACAAAAATCGGCAACGGTAGGCGGCCACCCGAAAAATCAGCATCGGTAGGCGAGCCACACTCCGTCTCGAGCGGAGCAGGCAACGAGTGGCTGGAGACTCACGATGAGCACCTTTGTAGAACAAATCAAGGACGCCGACGCCTCCCGCTGGGATGGATATGTGCTGGAACATCCTCATGCCACCAGCTACCACCTCTATGGCTGGCGCGCCTGTCTCGGAGAAGGTCTGCGCCATACCAGCATCTACCTCCGCGCACGTCGCGCCGGAAAGTGGGTCGGCGTGTTGCCCCTGGTCCACCTCCACAGGCCCCTGCTCGGAGATCTGCTGGTCTCGCTGCCCTTCGTCAACTACGGTGGCATCCTCGCCGATGACCCCTCCGCTGCTCAGGCGCTCGAGGATGAAGCGATCCGCTTGGCGCGACGCTTGGCCGTCACCGAGCTGGAGCTGCGTCAGACCTCCGCCGAGATGGTGACCACCCTGCCCGCCAGCACGCACCGCGTCACCCTGCGGCTCCGCCTGCCCTCCGATGAGCAAGCCCTGTGGAAGCTCATGGGCACCAAGCTGCGCAACCAAGCGCGGAAAGCCGAAAAAACCGGGCTTCGCCTCCAAGCCCACGGGATGGCAGGGCTGGACCCTTTTTATCAGGTCTTTAGCCAGAATATGCGGGATCTCGGCAGCCCGGTCTGGCCTCGCCGCTTCTTTGAGCGGATTTTGTACCAGTTCCCCGAGCGTGCCCGGCTCTTTGTGCTCTCCCTTCAGCATTTTCCCGCCGCCGCTGGTTTTGTCTTCCAGTTTAAACAGACACTGGAGATCCCCTGGGCCTCCGCCCTGCGCAGCTTCAACCCCGTGTGCGCCAATGTGGGACTCTACCACGGCATCTTGAGCCACGCCGTGCGCGAAGGCTATGAGCAGTTCGACTTCGGACGCTCCGCCCCCGACTCTGGCACCTGGAAGTTCAAAAAACAATGGGGTGCCGAAGAATCCCCGCTCCACTGGCACCGCTGGCAAGCTCGAGCCAACCAGAACCAGTCCAGCGGGATTTCCCCTCAGCTCGGAAAACGACCAGAGGCTCAAGCCACCTCCACAGAGGGGCCGTCCACACACGGGCGCGCTTCATCCGACGGAGGACTGGAAGCACGACGAGAGCAGCTCGAGCAGGCATGGCAAAAGCTCCCGGTGTGGGCCACTCGACTGGTTGGGCCACCCCTCCGGCGACTGCTGGCGCAATAAAGCTCCGGTGCTCCGAGGGTGAAGGTCCATCAACACACGGTGAGGCAAAACCTCCCGGTCAGCAGAGAGGATTTCCATGTTGTCACTGCTTTTTTGGACATCGGCGGGCCTGCTGGCCTTCACCTATCTGGGATATCCCCTCAGCTTGGAGGCCCTCACGCGCCTGCGCCCGCGTAAGTCCGCCGCGCCTGCGCATGAGCCTGCGCATGAGCCTGCGGGTGCGCCTGCGGGTGAGCGGATGCCGTCGGTGGCCCTGGTGATCGCCGCGTGGAACGAAGCTGGGGTGATCAAAGCCAAGCTCGAGAATACACGCGCGCTGGACTATCCCAGCGACCGCCTCAAGGTGGTGGTGGCATCCGATGGCTCTCAAGATGCCACGGTGTCCATCGCACGCAGCTTTGAAGGGAACGGGGTCACGGTCCTAGACCTGCCGCGTGGTGGCAAAACCCAGGCCCTCGAGCGTGCCATGCAGTGGCTCCAGACCGAAGCGCCCGAGGTAGAAGTGGTGGTGTTCTCCGATGCCAATGTCTTCCTCGAGCCCGATGCGCTGCAAAAGCTGGTACGACATTTTGCGGACCCTCAGCTCGGTGGGGTGAGCGCAGATGTGCGGCTGCGTCCCGAAGGGTTCTCGTTGGGTGCTTCTCAAGGGCTCTATTATCAGTATGAGCGGTGGATTCAGCGCCTCGAGTCTCAGGTCGGCTCCATCATCGGGGCGGATGGTGGACTGTATGGCATTCGGCGCGCGCTCTATCGTTCGGTGGATCGACGGCTGATCAACGACGACTTTGTGCTCTCGATGGGGGTGGTGCGGCAAGGATTCCGGCTGATCTACGATCCCGAGGTGGTGGCGTATGAGGACTCCCCGGTGGATGCGTCCAATGAGCTGCGCCGAAAGATCCGGGTGGAGCACGGCAACTTCCAGGCGCTCTTTGCAGGGGTGGCCATGCCAAACGCGGATCAGCCGCTGGCGCGATATTGTTTCGTCGGGCACAAAGTGCTGCGTTGGGTGGGGTTTGTGCCACTCACCGTCTTGCTGGGGTCGAGCCTCGGGCTGGCGTCCGGCGGAGGGATTCCGGCACTGGCGGCAGCGGGTCAAGGGCTGTTTTACCTGCTGGCAGGACTCGGCTGGGCCTTTGAGGGCAAAGGAGGCCCCGCGCTCAAGGTGCCCTTCTACTTCACGATGGAGAACTGGGCGGCGGCACGCGGGTTGATTCGCCACTTCACGGGGGAGACACAGTGGGGGACGGCGGCCACCCGGACCCGCTCCGTCTGAGGAGGTTGAAGCGTGCGCATCATCTTCGTCAAGCTCGGTCTGCCGCTCATCATGGGCTCGATCTTGCTCGAGCCCTTTATCGGGGTCTGTTTCTTCATCCTGATTGCGTTCGTGCGGCTCGAGGTGTTGACCTGGAACATGGTGGACGCTCGTTTTGCGCTGACCACCTCGCTGCTGACCCTGGTGTCGTGGCTCTTTCATGGGGTGCTTCGCCGAGACCCTCGCCAGCACACGGCAGGCATGCCCGTGCAGTATTGGCTGTATCTGCTGGTCATTCTGATGATGGGTGTGACCACCCTCACCGCCGAAGCCAGTGTGGATGCGGCCTGGGAGAGTGTGCAAAAATTTTATAAGTATGCCATCTTCCTCTTTCTGATGATTCAGATCATCAACAATGAGGCGCGCCTTCGGATTGTGCAAGAGGTGATGTTTTGGGGCATCTCCTTTCTGGTCATCTGGGGGATTGATCAATACTTTCGAGGCAACTATCGACTGGAACAAGTGGGAGGAGGAGACTTCGCGGACTCGTCAGGACTGTGTGCGGTCTTTCTGCTGATCTTTCCCTGTGTCTTGTATCGACTCTATCACCCCAACCGCTGGATGAAGCTCTCGGCGATTGTCTTAGCGCCGCTGTATTTGGTGGCGATCACCATGACAGAGTCACGCTCAGGGTTTTTGGGGCTGATCATGGCGCTGGGTTATATGTTCTGGCAAGAGAAGCGAAAGATGCGCTACGTCGTCGCGGCCATTCCCATTGCTCTGGCGGTGATGCCTTTTATGCCGGACTCGTTCTGGGATCGCATGAAGACCATCACCTCGGGCACTCAGGAGGGAGAGGTACGCGAACGCTCCGCCGATCAGCGGGTCAAGGTCTGGACCGTGGCGGTGGTGGTGATTGAGGATCATCCTCTCTTGGGGGTGGGACGTCAGAACTTCGGACTCATCCACAACCGCTATGCCTATGATATCTGGTATGGAAAGATCCCCGATGAGCTCTATACCGATCTCTTTCTCCGCTACCGTGTCTGTCACAACATGTTTCTGGATCTGATGGTCTCCAATGGCCTGATCACCTTCATTCCCTGGCTCTTTTTAATTGGGAGTGTGCCCCTCTCGTTTATGAGACTGAGACGTCGTCTCAACAGCTCCCCGATGGAAAACTATTGGCGCTATCAGACCTATGGCATGGAAGCGGGCATCGGTGCATACCTGGTGACAGGAGTGTTTCAAGATCTGGCGGAGGTTGAGGTCTTTTACTGGGCCATCATGATCGCGGGCATCACCCGGGTGGTGATCGCAAAACGAGTAGACCGACGACAACAACAACAACAGCTCCTCTTGAGAGCTGCGGCTTAATACGTGCTCAAATATGGAGAACCTATGCGCAAAATTAAGGTCTGTCATGTCCTCTACGGACTGGGCATCGGAGGCATCGAGACGCTGGCGGTCAAGCTCTTCAACCGCATGGACCGCGAACGTTTCGAGCATGTGGTGATCTCGCTGATCCCGGCCCAAGACCTGGTCTCGGAGATCGAAAAGGGGGCTGCAAAGCTCTATTTTCTCGACAAGGGACCGGGACAGGATCCGCGCATCTATCAGACGATCACCCGCATCATGCGCGAGGAAAAACCGGATGTGGTGCATACTCGAAACTGGTCCACGCTGGCGGAAGGGGTGATTCCTTCCCTCATCGCTCGTGTGCCGGGGCGTGTTCACAGCTTTGATGGGCTCAACGCGGACAATCTGGGGGAGGAGCCGGCATCGCGCATCTGGGCGCAGCGGGTGCTCATCCGGGCGGTCGAGCGTAAGGTGGCCCGCAGTGAGGCCATGCGAGAAGCCATGTGTGGTCAGCTCAAGCTCAAGCCGTCGGAGGTCCAGCTCATCGCCGATGGCATCGACTTGGCGCGTTATGACCGTCCGGTGTCTCGGGCGGCGGTGCGCAAACGCTGTGGACTCCACCCAGACGATGAGGTGGTGGGGATTGTGGCCCGGCTCGACCCGGTGAAGGATCATCGGACCTTGTTTCGGGCGGCGGGTCGGCTGATCGAAACGCATCCCCGTCTTAAGGTGCTGGTGGTGGGAGGAGGCCCGCTTCAGGCGGAGCTCCAGGCGGAGGTGGCGGGCTCGCCGCTGGCGTCGCATGTGGTGTTTACCGGGCCTCAGCTCGACGTGCCTTCTTTGTATCACTGCATGGATGTGTATGCACAACCTTCGTTATATGAAGGGGTCTCGGGCTCGATCCTGGAGGCGATGAGCACCCGGCTGCCCGTGGTCTCCACGGCGGTGGGCGGGACGGTGGACATCGTCAAGGAAGGTGAGACGGGCTACTTGGTGCCAGCGGGTGATGATCAAGGGCTGGCAGCTCAGCTTCACGTCCTGCTGGCGGATCGGGCGAAGGCACGCGCACAAGGGGAGGCAGGCCGCAAGCTGGTGGAGGCTCACTACAGCCTCGCACGGGTGCTCGAGCTATACGCGCAGGTGTATACAGATGCCTGTGCAGGCGCGGATTTACGTCGTCAGGCCGCTTAAAATTGGCTCGACCGGAGTTCTCAAACAGAGGAGTGACGGCATTATGTGTGGCATCGCGGGGGTCTTTCATCGGGAGCGGTCGGCGACGGCATCACGGGCGCTGATCCAGGAGATGACGGAGCGGCTCATCCATCGAGGGCCGGACGACGGAGGGGTGGCGTTATTGGGCCCCTGTGCGCTGGGGCATCGGCGGCTGAGCATTCTGGATCTCTCGCCGCTGGGCCATCAGCCGATGAGCACGCCGGAGGGTCGTTACTGGATCACGTTTAACGGGGAGATCTACAACTACCAAGCGTTGCGGGACATGCTGGTGGCGGAGGGGGTGGTTTTTCGCTCCACCTCCGACACGGAGGTGTTGTTATATCTGTATCGCCGAGAGGGTGAGCGGTGTGTGGAGCGCCTGGTGGGGATGTATGCTTTTGCGGTATACGACCGAGTGGAGCACTCCCTTTTTCTGGCGCGGGATCGGCTGGGAAAAAAGCCGCTGTATGTGTGGGATGACGGGGAGCGACTGTTGTTTGCGTCGGAGCTGAAGTCGTTGCTGGTGGAGCCGACGGCGGCGCCGGGGCTGAGTCCGTCCGCGTTGTTGCACTATATGCACACGTTATATATCCCGGATCCGCAGACGATCTACGAGGGCATTACGCGGCTGCCTCCGGCGCGCACCTTGTTCTTGCGAGGGCGGGAGAAAAAAGAGCGTCGTTACTGGCAGCTTCCGGGGCCCGTGGAGGGTGGGCCCAGCACGCTGGAAGAAGCGGCGGAGGCGTTTGAGCCGTTGCTGGCGGAGGTGGTGGGGTCTCGTATGGTGGCGGATGTGCCGCTGGGGGCGTTTTTGTCTGGGGGGGTGGATTCCAGTGTGGTGGTCTCGGAGATGAGGCGTTTGGGGACGGCACCGCCTCGCACCACGGCCATTGGGTTTGATGTGGCCAGTCAGGACGAGTCGCCCTATGCGGATGCGGTGGCGCGTCATTTTCAGTGTGACCATGTGACGCATCGGGTGGAGGCGGATGCCACGGCGTTGCTGGAGCGGCTCTTGTGGCATTTTGACGAGCCGTTTGCGGATGCCTCGGCGTTGCCGACGTATTTGCTGTGTCAGGTGACGCGGCAGCGGGTGACGGTGGCGCTCTCGGGGGATGGGGGGGATGAGGCGTTTGCGGGATACGACAAATACTGGGCGGATCAGCAGGAGCGGCGGGTGAGGAGCTTGTTGCCGTCTCCGTTGTGGCGTTCGTTGGCGAAGGTGGCGGGGATGGGGTGGTTGGAGGGGGTGGAGCCGTGGCGACGCGGTGCAAATTATCTGAGAACGTTGGCGTCGTCTCCTGAGCGGGCGTATTTTCGCACGCAGAGTTTTACTTCGCCGGAGTGGGTCTTGCGGTTGCTGGAGCCGGCTTTGTGGGAGCAGAGTCGGGAGGATGTGGGGCGGGTGACGTTGGCGGCGTTTGAGGAAGCGCGGAGTCGGGATGCGCTGACGGCGACGCAGTGGGTGGACATCACGACGTATCTCCCGGGGGATATCTTGACGAAGGTGGACCGGATGAGCATGGCGCATGCGTTGGAGGTGCGCTGTCCGTTACTGGACTATCGGGTGATTGAGTTCGCGCTGGGGCTTCCGGCGGAGCTGAGGTTGAAGGAAGGGCAGGGGAAGCCCGTTTTGAAGCGGGTGTTGGAGAAGCGGTTGCCGACGGCGTTGTTTCAGAGGCCGAAACATGGGTTTACGATCCCGGTGGATGAGTGGTTTCGGGGGCCGTTGGTGCCACTTTTTCATGATGTGGTGCTGGGGGGGAGCATGAGAAGGGCGGGGTTGGTGAGGAGACAGGAAGCCCGGCAGTTGTTGGAGCGGCATCAGCGGGGAGAGGTGAGACAGGGCATGGTGCTGTGGACGTTGCTGGTGCTGGGGATGTGGCAGGAGCGGATTCGGGGGCAGCGAGCGGTGCCGGTGTCGGCAGGGGTGCCCGCACGCATTGATGTTCACCTCTAAAACAAAAAACAAAACACGGGTCAAGGGATGGAATCCCTTGCAGGAGAGTCTGAGAGGACAGCGTCCTCTCAGCTCAAAAAAGGGTGCAGCAAGCTGCACCCTTTCCGAAGCCCTTATTGAGAGGGCGCTGTCCTCTCAAACTCTCCTGCAAGGGGGCGGCGGCCCCCTTGACCCCTTGTTGTTTTTTTAGGGGCTCAGCGCGTGTAGGTGTCGCAGTGCCTCACCGGTG
>JBJTQF010000132.1:0-34126 GCA_046075485.1 Myxococcota bacterium
GGGGGGGATCTCCCCCCTGCACCCCATTTGTTTTTTTGACTTAACGTTGTTTAGTAGCAGGTGCCCCAGAGCCCCCGTGACGCTGCCCGAGCCTCCGACTCCAGTTCCGCAAGATATCTCTCATAATAAGCCCCATCGGTATACGGATAATCATACGCATACCCCTCCCCCACCAGACGTCCATTCAAAAACTGTGCAAAACCCTCCCCATAAAACACATACCCCAGGGTCCGCCCATACAGGTCTATATTATTCGAATCCGCTGTCACCGCCGGATCATACGTCAAACAGATCCCCTGCCCTTCCACCTGCGACACCGTAAACCCCTTCGCCTCGGGGCCAAAACACTCCACCTCTCCCCAGGTCTCAGGCGTATCCACCCCCACCAACCGAATACGCTCCCCCTGCTCCACCTCCAGCGTATCCCCATCCACCACATACCCCACGGTCAAGCGCCGCCCATTGGAGCAATCCTGTCGAGCGGCTGGAGAAAGGGGCTCAACGGTTGGAGTTTCAGGTTCAGCCGTCGGCTCTGGCGTCGGCGTCGGTGACAAATCCTCATCCTCCGTCATCGGCCCACATGCCAGCAACAGGCCGAGCGCACATCCAGTCAGCGCCATACCAAATACGTAACACAAGCGCATAAGCACCTCTCCCAATCCTTCAAACATCTGGGGACATTATAACCGGGGGAGTCCAGGATCCACAACGATTCGGCAGGAAGCAAGTAGGTTTGCTGCCAACGGCATTCCGTCAGCAGCTCAAAAGCGGTGGATCAAAGCAGCGATGCGGAGCTCATGGCTCAGTTGCCGAAGAGTGCCTCAAGCAGTGCATCCCAACCCGTCACATCACTGCTGGAGGTCTGCGACTGTCCGGGCACATTCACCACATTTCCACCGGCTGGGGTCTCTTCTTTGGTCGTGGTCGGCGGACACACGATGCCCAACCCCTGGCCCTCGTTAAAGCACAGCGGCTCGGGGTTGCTGGAGGCATTAGACGGGGTGGATGAGTTGGCCTCTGCGACCCCTCCCACGCACATGGCCAGCAGTCCTGCGCAAACAACAGGGAAAAAACGGCAGGTGTGGACATTGATAAACTTGACCATGGTCTGTCTCCTCTGTCAAACGTTAGTCCTTTAGCCTCTCGGTGATAGCCTCACCCTTATGGGTGAACGTCGGCGTTGAGCTTATGTCAGTATTGACACTGCATAACTTACTCTCATCTCTATATTGCGCTGAATGCATCAAAAAAGTCAAAACAATCTATCAAAAAATGTGAAATTGGTACATTTTTAAGAGGTAGGGTACGCTTTTTGATCTGAATAAGGCAAGAAGCAGAGATATGGCAGGTACTTAGCTCAAGTTTTTACTGATAACCGAGTGCTTCCAATCGACGGCGTATCTCTTCCGCTTCTGCCGCCGAAAATACCGCCTCCCCCGGATAAGCTCTCGTCGAAGCGCCTGCCGATTCTGGCAACCCCTCCGTGCTCTGCACAGGAACTTCTGATGTTTCTCTCGCCTCTGACGACACTGGAAAGAGCCACTCCGCACAGCGTCCATCCAGCTCCGACGGCACCGGCAACCCCAAACTCTGCATCCAGCTCGGCACCAAATCCACCACTTGGAGCGCGGGCCCCTCGCCCGGCGTAACCCCTCGCGCGCGCAACGACCATACGCCCTCGGGCCGATGAAAGCCGCTGATCTGTCCTGGCCGTGAGCACTCCAGCCACTCCCCACCGGTCAGCTCCGGGGTCAGCACCAGCCCTTCCGAGAGCTGAAGCACCACTTCCGGCGCTTCTCTCAAGGCTTCTCCGTGATACACCTCCTCACGACGACATACCCGCTCAAAAACCTGCTGACCTTCCGGCGTCTGGAGTCCTCGAAGCTGCACCATCAGGCGCTCGATCAACGCTTCATCGTGTTGCGCCTGCTCCGACAAATTTAAGCCCGGTGAGAGCCCATGCGCCAGCCACGCCCGAGAACGTTTACGCTCGGGAGACGGCCCCACGGCCTCCAACGAGCTCAACAAGTGCCGTGCTGTCTTGAGCTTCAGCCGCGAGAGCAGGCCCAACCGATCCACGCGCCGCACGGTGGCCACCAGCCCTGCCGTATGAAGCCCTCGTCGGGTCAGCGCCAGCTTGAGGCGATCTCGCCGCGACACCTCCAGATAGCCTTCTCTCAACAGCCAGTCGTTGAGCCGCACACGCTGACGCACCGGGCCAAATCCATGATCTGAGACCACTGCCACGGCTGCCTCGGGCCCTGCGGACTCCAGCAGCGCCTTCACGGCCTCATCGAGGGTCTGCAACACCTGCTTCAGCAGCGGCTCCAACCGACGGCTGAGCGCCGGATCGTGCGCCGGATGTTGGGTATCCCACAGGTGCCAAAAATAGTGAGATAACACATCCGTATGCTGAAAAACGGTGATAAAACAATCGACTGGATGTCTCAACAGGAGCCACTGATCCAGCCGCATCTTATGGCGGATCGACTGCGCCAAGTGCTCCAAGTAAGCTGGTGTAACCCCCAGTCCGTCTCCGATGGCCCACGAAAAGTCTGCACCGACTTCCGCCGTCAGTGCCGACCGAAGACTGGGCGGCCAAGTGCGTGCCTCCTGCTCGCCCGCCACCATCAGATCAGAGACCATCGTCCCCATCACCGGTTCTGGCGGAAAGGTGAGCGGCACATCCACCACATGGGTGCTCAGCCCGGCTCGATTCAGCCGATGCCACAGTCGCTCGACCCTCACATCGCGGCTGGAGTGAGGCTGCGCCTTTCCCTCCGCATCAAAATGCACAAAGTTATAGATGCCGTGCCGACCTGGATTGACCCCCGAGAAGATCGACACCCACGAGGGTGCGGTCACCGGAGGCACCGTCGAGTACAACACCCCACGCCGACTGTTCTCCATCAGGGCGCGGAGTGTCGGCATCCACCCTGCCTCCATCCAGGGATTGAGACAACGAAACGTGGCCCCATCCAACCCTACAATCAGCAGCTTGAGCCCTTTCCGCTGCTGCTCAGCCCCCTCGAGCGGTTGCTGATTCGGCCCCAGCTCCTGCCCTGTGACATCCGTGGCCCGCTCCGTGGCGTCCGTGGCCTGCTTCGTGGTGTCTGTGTTGTGCTCAGCCTTCATGTTTGCCTCCCTCCTGACCGAAGGCATGGGTGGCACTCGAGACGGGCTCCACGTTTCGCCCTGCCAGCTCCTGGTAGAGCTGCTCCAGCCGCTCCGCCTCCTGCCGAGGCCCATGTTGAGCGCGCACCCGTGCTTGTGCGAGTGTCCCCACCTGCGCCAGTCGGCGATGCACCTCCGCCCCCTCGAGCGCCTGAGCCAGCACCATCGTCAGCCGGTCGGAGCGTCCTGGCTCAAACAGGAATCCACAGCGTTGGTTTTCTGGTTTTTCGACCAGCAGCTCACTCAGCCCCCCCACCGAAGACGCCACCACTGGCACCCCACAGGCCATGCCCTCCAGCACCGACCACGGGAGCCCCTCCGCATGAGAAGGCTGCACCAACAGCAGCGCCCGCGCCAGGTGCGCCTGGACCTCCGCCGGGCTCTGCCATCCATAAAACGTTACCTGACGCTCCAGCCCACGCGAGCGCACGAGGGCTTCCAGTGGCGCACGATCTGGACCGTCTCCCACCACCGACCAGTGCAGGGCAGGATATCGCCCACGCAGTCGCTCCAGCGCCTCCACCAGCAGCGGCAGTCCTTTCACCGGTGCCAGTCGTCCCACCGTCAGCAGCTCCAGCCCTTCGAGGGGAGGCTCCCGGAGGGGCATCCAGGGCATACTGCTCCTGAGAATCTCTATCGGCGGATTGTGGGTGGGAATAAAGCGACGCAGCTCTTCGGCACTGGCATTTGAGAGGGTCAAGATCCTCGAAAACCGGCCAGACACAGCTCGATAGGCCAGCTCGAGCGCCCGGCGGCGGAGTGGAGACAGCGACGACACCAAAAGAGCCCCTTCCACTGATGAAATCACCGGCTTCTGCACCAGCACACTGGCGAGCGCACCCACCAGATCACTGACAATATAGATCGTATGTAAGACCTCGATCTGCGCCTGCTGAAGTGCTCGAACCAACGCGGGCACCGCTTGTTGAGGCGCGTCCGCCTGCACATCCAGCGCCGGTAGACACACTCGCTTGAGCCCAGCCGGAAGGGGCAGCGGCAGCCCCCGTGCCTCCTCGGGGCTGAAGTAGAACAGCGTGGGGTCTATCCGCGAGAGATCCAGGGTCTCGTACCAGCGGTGCAGGTGGGTGAGCGTGCCCCCAAACGGCGAGAGGGGCGTCACGATCCAGCCGACCCGGATAGGTCCAGCCTGAGTGGGCCTTTGCCGCCACCACTCGACCGCTGAAGGAATCCCTCTTGACCACACGCCCATGTGTTGCTCCAGTTGTGCAGGCGTTATCCCCTCAAAAAAGGGATGACAAGTAAATCCGGGCGGCTACACTGCCTCGCGCGGGTGCTTATGGTAGCACATCCCAGGCAAGAAGGAGCCTTCCCCATGAATCCCCCCGAACGCTCAAGGGCACCGGCTGTACCAGATGCGCGTCTTCAGTTTGTCGCAGACGCCCTTCACACCCTTACGGCCCAGGATCGATATCGTAGCCTCTCGGAGCGTCCCGCCGTCTCCACCCTGGCAGGGAGAGTGGGTGCCATTTCGTTCTGTTCCAACGACTATTTGGGCTTGGCCAACGATCCGCGTGTCATTGAAGGCGCACGTCAGGCGCTCAACGCCTATGGTGCCGGTGCAGGTTCCGCGCGGCTGATCGCGGGGGAGCTGAGCCTTTATCGTCGCCTCGAGCGGGCACTGGCGGAGTGGTTGGGCTTTGAAGACGCCTTGTTGTTCAACTCGGGTTATCACGCCAACATGGCCCTGGCATCGGGCCTGATGGATCGGGGAGGTGTGATATGTTCGGATGCGCTCAACCATGCCTCGATGATTGATGGTTGTCGGCTCTCGCGTGCGCAGACGCGGGTGTATGCGCACAACCAAGTGGCGGCGCTGGAACAAGCCTTACAAGATGCGGGACCGGGCCCCAAGCTGGTGCTGACCGAGGGGCTCTTCAGCATGGACGGAGACGTGAGCCCGCTGGAGCAGGTGCGAGCGGTGGCGCTCCGTCATGGGGCGCTGTTGGCGGTGGACGATGCACACGCCCTCGGCTGTCTGGGTGATGGAGGGCGAGGGCTGGCCTGGGCGGGGACACTTGGTGCCGCCGACGTGCTGGTCGGCACTTTTGGCAAGGCATTTGGCAGTGCGGGTGCGTTTGTCGCCGGTCCTGCCTGCGTGCGTGAGCTGCTGATCAACCGAGCGCGGCCCTTCATCTTTACCACTGGTCCAGCCCCCGCCAGTGTGGGGGCTGCGTTGGCGGCCCTGGAGGTGATGCAGCACGATCCGACACCTCGCGAGCGCCTGCGCGCCCACACCCAGCGGGTGCGTGAATCTCTCACACAGGCAGGTGTCTCACTGGGAGAGAGTGTAGCCCACATCATCCCCGTGATGGTGGGGACGGAGCAGCGCGCCCTCGCACTTTCTGCCTGGCTGTTGGAGCAGGGGCTGGATCTGCGCGCCATTCGTCCTCCGACGGTTCCGGAGGGTACGTGTCGGCTGAGGCTGACGCTCTCGGCGGGTCATACGGAAGCGCAGCTTGATCGGCTGGTGGAGCGGCTGATCATCGGTCTGAAGCGATAGTTGCCAATCGATTCAAAAATGATGAGAAGAGATCGAGGCAAGTTTGATTCTGCAAGCGAGCACGCCTTCGAGCTTACGGAGGCACGCTGCGCTGCTCAGGGCACCTAAAATAGACATCGTCAATACAGACTATCACAGCACGATTCTCTTACTCTGGTTTCATACTGAGCTGTCCTTCCAGCAGGGTGCCCACATCCAGCACCAGCACCAGCTCTCCCGAGCCGACAAACGTGCCACCTGCCACACCCGGCAGACGGGTCAAGGAGCCCTCCAAGCTCTTGATCACACTCTCGAAGATGCCTTCAAAACCATCCACCCATACCCCGTAACGTTTCTCCGCCACACCGATTTCGGCCAGATAACAGCGCTCGGGCGGGAGCTGGGGAGGCTCAACACCCAGCAAGGTGGCCAGCGAAAAGAGCGGGAGCATGGAGCCGGGACGTGGCAGATACCAGCCTCCCCGGTAGAGGGTGAGCTGATTCCGCTCCACCCGGTGAGCGCCCACCACGGAGCTGAGCGGCAATGCATAACGCGCTCGCCCCACCCGCACCAGCAGCACCTGGAGGATCGCCAGGGTGAGTGGCATGGCAATTCTTAGCGTGGTGCCCTCCCCTTGCCGACTCTGCACGGTGATCAGCCCTCCGATGCGCCGGAGGTGATCGCGCACCACACTCATGCCCACCCCTCGCCCACTGGTCTCGGTCACATCTGGGCGAGAGGTAAATCCTGACAAGAAGATGAGGTCAATCTTGTCCTGCTCGTTGAGCTCTTTGGCCCGATCTGGATCCAGCAGACGAAGTTTAATCGCCCGATCCACCATTTCTTCGGGATCAATGCCGCGCCCATCATCCCGGATCTCCAGCACGATCTGGTTGCCTTCTTGAGAGGCGCTCAAGCTGATCATCCCACGTCGGCTCTTGTTGTGGCGTACCCGCTCAAGTGGTGCCTCAATGCCGTGGTCGATGGAGTTCCTCAGCAAGTGGATCAGCGGATCAAAGAGACCCTCGAGTAAGGCTCGATCCAGCTCTGTCTGTTCACCGGCGATGACCAGCTCCACCTCTTTGCCCAGTCGAGCTGCTAAGTCCTTGACAATACGTGGATAACGTCTAAAAACGCCTTGCACTGGCAACATGCGTGTGGAGAGCACTGCATCTTGTAGATCCCCCAGCAGGCGATCAAAATTCCGATGTGACTGCACAAGGGCCTGAACGTCGGGGCTCTCACGGTGCTCCTCGACCAGACGCTCCACCAGCCGACTGTGCCGATGTTTTTCTTGAAGCAGATCACCCATCAGGTTCAGCAAGCTGTCCAGCTTGGCCACATCCACCCGCACGGTGGTAGCCCGCTCGATGAAGAGGCCCCCTTCGTCGATGGTCTGAAGCGACGCCGACTCCAGAGGTGTGGCACCTCCCGACACCGTGGGCAGCTCAGGGCTCTCCGTTTCCGGTAGGGTCGGGGGATTTTCCCGCCGAATGCCCTCGACGGCCCGCTCAGGCTCCTGAAACTCCAAGCTCGGAAGCCCGCTGTTCAGCTCCGCCAGCCCCTCCGAGCGGGGTTTATAGGACGTTGAAGGCTCTGACTCGCCGCGTATCCCACCTGCGACACCCCCCAATGGCTCCCCTCGAACCGGTCGGAAGGGCATCCGTGGCTCTCGGGTGCTCTCTGAGAGTCGAGCCGCTCCCGACAGGCTGACAGGGGACGGCACCTCCCCCGTCAATGGACCGTCGTCAAAGAGACCGCTGCCGGAGAAATGACTGGTACTGGCAGGATGAGTAGCCGATGTTGGCAAGTTCCCACTTGCGCGCGGACGCGGAAGGCTACGAATATCCGCCAGCCGATGTTCTCCCGAACGTGCTTCGGAGGAACGTGCTTCGACCGCTCGACTTTCTGGAAGCCGGTGCTCCCCCGTGCGATTTCGCTCCACCGCAAGAGAGGCACCCTCCTCTCCCCCCAGCAGGATTTCACTCAGCTCCTGCATCAAACCTTCTTGCGAGAGCAGAAGCTCAAGGGGATCCACCGGTGTTGCAGGAGGCGGCTCGGGAGACGGCTCCCCCATCCCAGGCAGCACAAAGGAACCTCCCTTACGCAACGTCCGATCCAGATCATTCCGCAGACGCTCGAGGGTGGCCTCATGGCCCCCCAAAGAGTCACCGGGATTGAGGATCGGCGAGCTGCGGATGCCAGCAGAGCGGAGGGCTCGCTCCCCCGTGGCAGGCTCTCGACGAACACCTTCCTGCCTGACGGGATCCAGTTTCAAAGGCTCGCTGCGTGGGGCATCGGAACTGTTCGCATCCGATTTTGCAGGCTCTCCCCGGGAAGACTCCAGCGTGAGGGCGTCAGGACGTCCTGGCTCCGACTTCACTGGCTCCGACTTCACTGGCTCCGACTTCACCGGCTCCGACTTCACCGCCTCCGACTTCACCGCCTCCGACTTCACCGGCTCCGACTTCACCGGCTCCACGCGGCTCATATCGGCGCGTGCGGAGGGCTTTTGTGCTCTCAGCTCCGCTGGGGTCCGGCCTTCTTTGAGGGCATCCAGTCGCTCGGGAGACCAGGGCCCCAGCGCCCCTCCCTCACTCGGCTCTCGTTTGGGCGCACCCAAAAGGCTGGAGCCCATCAACAAGCTCCACTCGCCACTGAGCTCAGAGTTCACCTGAGAGATACGAGCAGCACTGCGGGTCCGCTCTTTCTGTCGAGCGGGTTCTTGTAAGGGACGACGGAGAGAGCGCCCCCCATAACGAGGTGCAATCGCAGACACCCGACGAATGCCACCCAGCGGCTCGAGCTCTGGTTCTGGCTGCACCGTGGGCTCGGGATTTTTATCGGCTGGGGGCACACCCTCTCGGTCGAGGGTCATGCCAGTCTCGTGTCCTGGTGCATGGCGCAGCTCGCCACGCAGTAAGGTTCGCACCCGCTGAGTCCACAGGCGCAGGTGAGCATGCTCTGTGCTCGTCAGGGCGTGATCCAGGATGCCCCGCATCTGCACCAACGCTTCCGTGAGCAACGTCTGCACGGCAGGCAGCTCGAGTGGCTCTCCTTTACGCACCGCCGAGATCATATCTTCTGCGGCATGGCACAGATCAGCGACGTCAAAAAGCTCTAAAAATCCAGCACTTCCCTTGAGGGTGTGCAACTGGCGAAAGATCCGCTCCGGGAGATCTGGATTTTCCGGGTCACGCTCCCAGCGCAACAACGCTTCGTCCAGCCCCTGGGCAATCTCGGCCATCTCAATGCGGAATTCTTCCATCATCTCGGGGGATTGCATGTTCACCCCTCCTCGGGAAGCAGGCGAGCACGATAGAGCGGCGCAGGGGTCACCAGGACCACCATGTCAGGGCTGCCCACCACACCGGAGGCACGATGGACCCGCTGAATGGCTTCCGGGGGCACTTCCTGCAAAGCCGGTCGTTGCTGAAGCAGCTCCGGCAGAACCGCGGGCACAAAACGTAAGGTCCGGGGGCCTTCGAGGGCCTCCACTTGAAATCCGAAAGGACTCTCGCCATTGTTCAACAGCAAGATGCGATAGGGTCGCGGCTGAGGAAGGGGCGTCGGCAGCGGGGCTTCAATCACCGGCACCACATGGTTGCCATCGTTGAGCACCCCCAGCACACCTTCGGCGGGTGAGGGGAGCTGAAGCATGGCACTCAGCGCACTGATGCGCCGCACATGGAGCAGCTCCACCGCAAAATACAGCCCACCCCGCAGAAAGAGCAGCACGGTCCTCACGAGGCACCCTCGGGGGTCACCGAGCTGGTAAACTCCACCCGGTCGAGAATACGCTGAAACTCACCGGCGTTTTGCTGCAAGAGCTGAGTGGTGTCAATGGAGCGGGTGGCCCAGCCCGTCACCTCTTCCAAGCTGCGCGAGACGTTCTTCAGATACGCGGTGATGCGCTCCACCGCCACCGACTCGTCGGAGGCTCGCTCAGCGAGCTGGTCGATCACAATGGAGACATTCTCGGCATTGCCTAAGATGCGCTGGAGGGCAGAGCTTGCTTCACGCGCTGCATGAAATCCACTTTCCACTTGTTCCGCATTGTCTCGTACCAGGGTGACGGCTCGACCTGTTCCGGTCTGCACTTGCCCCAAAATGCGGGAGATTTCTTGGGCGGAGCGGCTGATGCGCTCGGACAAGGTGCGGATTTCGTCGGCCACCACTGCAAAACCTCGCCCACGTTCGCCCGCACGTGCGGCTTCAATGGCGGCATTTAAGGCCAACAGGTTGGTCTGATCGGCAATGTCTTCGATCAAGGAGAGCACCTCGGCCATGCGCTCGGTGGAGCGTCCCAGGGCATCGATGGAGCGGGTCATCTCGTCCACCCCCGCCGTAACCCGCGACATGGCAGACACGGTATTTTCGAGGGTCTCCCGACTCGAGCGGGCGAGTTTGACCGCTTCCGTGGCTCGTTCTCGTGCTAAACCGGATTGCCGGGTGATATCTTGTAGGTTGCCTGCCACATCTGCCGCAGATTGCACCACTTGCCCGGTCTGCGATCCCTGCCGTTTAACGTCCTCAAGCATCTGCTGCGCCCCTCGGGTGAGCTCTCCGGTGGTCTTGACGATGCTCTGACTGATGCGGTTGAGGCCAGAAAAGAGGGTGCTGAGATGCTCCAAAAAACGTGAGACACTGCTGCGCATGCCGCCCAACTCTTGCCCTACCGAAATATCCAGGTGCAATGACATGCTGCGACGGCCCGCAGACTCTCGGAGATGGCGGCTGAGGGTCTCCATCGGCTGGAAGGCGCTGGTCTGGACGGTCAGCCACGTCAACAGCAGCAGGAGCGGCAGAACCCACTGAAGCCCCTGAAGCCAGGGGTTGAGGGCATCCACTTCGTTGCCGATGCGGTTATGCTGCTCCACCACTTGGTCGATGGTCCGTCCGCTGAGCTCCGCACTCTGGGTTTCTAAACGGCTGAGGGCAGAGAGAGAGGCTGCATTTATCCATGCTTCAGAGGTTGTCATGACCAAAGCGGCTTCCAGATCCACCAAGGGCTGTTGAAAACGCGCTCGTGAGGCGCTGTCGAGGCGCTCTCCTTGTGCTTCCAGCCCTGCGATCAGCTCGGCCAAGTGCTCCTTATATTGTTCGAGCTTCTGATTTGCTTCGAGCACTTCCTGTTGTGTCAAGGGTCGAGAGGGGTTGCCCATGAGACGCCGCAGGTCCACCACCAACATCTGGAGGTCCACCATGCCTCGACCGATGCCCTTGAGATAGTCGAGGTCATTCTGAAGCAGGCTCGCCCGTTGGCGCTCGAGCTGGTAGTTGCCCGCAAAATTGGCGAGCACCGAGAGAAAGGTGATCAGGAACAACAAACCCACCCGCTGTCCCGAGGTCCGCATCCACTTCATAACACCGCTTCCACCCTGCTGAGAGAGCCGTTGAGGGTTTCTCGAGTCCGGCGTCGGTCATCCGGCGATGGACTGCCAGGCGTCTTCGAGATTGCCAAAGAAGATCAATTCCCGTGTATCTTCATACTGTTGGAAGAACTGACGGGCGATATCATTTTGGGTTGTAAAGGCCAGTTGCATGCCCAACGCGGCGGCTTTACGCTGCACCGCCAGCAGCAGGAGCAAGTGGCCGTCATGGAACTGCTTCACCGCCCCGACAAAGACCACCAGCCGCAGGTTGCCCAGCTCCGCCGCTCGAGTCAGGTTGTCTTCTACTTCGTACGTGAGGTTTTTGAGCTTGTCGAGCTTGATCACCTCCGGCCAGCGCAGAATGGGCATTCCAGCTTGGGTCTGCACGAAGTTGCTGCCGTAACGCCCCGCTTGGCGCTCTTTCTCGAGGGCTTCCAGCAAGCGTACAATCCCCTCGGGTTCGAGCTCTGGACTGATGAAGTTGGCCATGCCCACCCGCTCGCCCTTTTCTTGAATGAGCGGATCGCTGGCCTTGATCACAATAAAGGGTGTCTGAAGCAGGGCCGGCAAAAACTTGAGGCGCTTGTAGGCGTCCACGGCGTCGGTATGGGTGGCGTTGAGATCGAGCAGCACGGCGTTGGGGGGATAAGAGACCAAGAGCTGAAGGGCAACGTCGATGTCTCGGGCCACGTAAACATCGAGAATATCGGCATATTCTCGCCGAAGTGCGTCTGAGAGGCTGGAGCGTGTGGCCACCGCCAAGAGGTTGGGGCGGTCAGGATGATCGGCGGGCTGGCCCTCCGGCGCGATCAGCACCACGGAAGGCGACGTCGGCTCGGGAATGGGCACCGCACTCTCTTGAAGGGAGGCTTCGGCTTGCTGCGCAAACACCTTGTAGATCTTGGACAACATCAGCTTTAAGGTGAAGGGCTTGACGATATAATCTTGGATGCCGAGGCGGGCAAGCTTGACCACCGTCTCGCGGTCGCTGGCGGCGGTCATCATGATCACGGGGGTATTGCGCACACTCTGTTTGGAGCGGATCTTGAGCAGCGCCCCGGTACCGTCGAGGTGCGGCATGGCCACATCGAGCAGGATCAGATCCGGCTGATGCTGGAGGGCCAACATCACCCCCGCCTGTCCGTCATCGGCCTCAAAGACCTGCCAATTCTGCTCGCGCAGGTGTCGAGCAACCAGCGTTCGTAGTGCTTTGCTGTCATCCACCAGAAGGATTTTTTTCATGTCTCCAGACCGCAACCGCAATGTACACGTTTGGGCTCCGCGCCGCCACTCATCGATGCCCTCACGGTAACACAGGTGTTCTCAGCGGTCAAAGGCTATCCTCGGGGTTTGGGGTGTGGACAGAATACACATCGAGGGTGGCACGCAGCTCTCGAATGAGTGCGGTGCGTAAGGCAGGCGGTTCGAGCACTTCTGCGGTGGGTCCAAAGCTGATCAGCCAGTGGATCAGCTCGGGACATAGGCGCACATCCATTTCGAGGATGGGGCCGAGCCGGTCCTCACGCCAGCGTTCGCTCTCATGCCATCGACGGGCGCGGATGGCCCTTGCCACACTGGGACGGAAGCGGATGCTGACTTTTTGCGGGGGCTCTTCACCTTCTCGAGGGATAAAAACACCGAAGGAGCTCTTGAAACACTTGGAGGGCTCCCAGTCTTCGGGCAGCTCAAAGGTGCGCTTCAATCTTCGGCAGTGCTCCACCCGGGTCACATCAAAAAGTCGAGGCGCAGAGAGGACTTTGCCATCGGCACTGGCTTCGACACCCAGCACATACAGACATTCTCGCCGCACAATCAGAGTGTAGGGATGCAGCTCCAGCTCGCGCGCCACCTGCTCACGGGAGCGATACACGAGCTGGACTACCCGCTGATCCAGAATGCAGGTGATGAGCTGGTTGAGCTGATCATCCACCCCCGCATAGTTTCGGGGTGCATCGGCCATAAACCAAAACTTACGATTAAGATCCTTAAGCTGGCGCTCATTGGCGCGGGTATTGGTCAGGAGCTGCTGATAGAGCCCTTCCATCTCCACCCTCAGCTCGGTGCCGTTGAGAAAGCCGAGCAAACCACGTCCGAGGTTGGCCGCCAGGACTTCCAGAATGCCGGGCTCAATCACTTTTTTGCGGGAGCCGGGGACCAAGCGGAAGAATTTGGTGCGTCCGTCGCGTTTGTGCTCCAGCCGATGCCCCAGCGCGATCAGGCGCTCGAGATCGCGGCGAAGGGTGCGCTCGGGCTTTCCGGTCAGTTCGGACAAGGTGTCGTAAGAATGCCAGTCCTCCTCGAGACAGCGTAGGACAACGTCGAGCCGCTCATGAGAGACGGTATCGATGGGCGAGAGGGGCATTTGGACCTCCAGAAAGGGTATGCTTCTACTTTTTCTTCGCCTATACTACACCAGAGCTTCGCCGATTTTCGGCCATTTTTTGTCCGGACAATCTAAACCTGGGTGGCTAGACTACCTCTCGAAGCTGGTGACTGCAACTTTTTCATCAACGATGGGCTCGGAATGAGCCCCAACCTGACGCCTACGAGGAGATCATCATGAGCCGACATTTGAGAGGACACAGCACCCTGTGGCAGCGCTGGTCATGGGATGAGATCTATCGGGCTTTGATGCGGGAACGGGAGCTGGGGGAGGTGCTGGAGCTGGAGTCGCACCTGATTGGGGATCCGGTGGAGAGTGGGGCAGAGCTGGGGGACACCAGCGATGAGTGGCATTACCGTTTTAGCTCGTCCGATGGGTACGCGCTGTGTGTGCAACACCGAGGCACCCGCTATGTGGCTTGGCTGGAGCGTTTGGAGCTCAACCCTCGTTCGGTGGAGTGGCAGAGCCCGTGGGCTTCTCTGAACTCGCTTCATCAGGCGGTGGCGGGGGGTGCGTTGGTCTTGTGTGGGGGCCTTTGGGTGGTGCTGGAGCGTACCCTCTTGATCTGAGATCCCCAAAAAACAAAGAGGCCACACAGCCGCAGCCGGTGACCTCTATGCTCTATTTTATATTTGTATGGGAGTCAGAGCCTCGCTTGTGAGGAGAGAGGGCTCCGCGTCGTACAAAGCCTGCTTTCACAGGCCGCACACATATGTGGGAGGCGGGAGACAGCAGCTCCGGCCAAAGATCCGTCGTGTGGCCTCCGCCGAGGAGGTCAGCTCCAGCCCCAAAAGCTGGTGTGGCGACCTGCGTTTGCGTCGTGCAACCGTGCTGGAGCCGCTCCGTGATCGACAGGAGGCTCAGCACTTCAGCACCAGACCAGCAGCAGGGAGACACGGTAGAGAAGAGGCGCCCGGTTAAGAAGACTTTAGCATATGCTAGAGCTCCATCCTAACAACCCGTGAGACCCATGACCATCCGGGCGCTACACTATATAAATCGGATGGCGGTGGGCAGAGCTGAAGATCTTTTTCAGAAGGCGGCAGAATTCTTCGTCAAGGCTGGAAGGTCAGGGAAGCTGCACCCCTTCGACGGTTTCTCCCGAGCGGGTGATGGTGATGGGCGCTGCCACGGTTGTCATGATCTCACCGGAGTCATCCAGACGACGGTTGGCATTGAGATCCACCCCTGCTCGGATGCTCCACGTTCCGGCAGGGACAGGGGCGAGGGAAAAGACACCTGCTTGACTGAAGGTGCTGACCCGGCGGGTGGCATCGCTGGTGTCTACGGCTTCGACCAGTAGGCTCTCGAGCCAGACATCTTGCTCATCGGCACGGGCTTGAGCGGCTTCCAGCACCTCAGCGGCGTCAGGAACACCTCCGCCGCAGCTATCCGCCCCGGAGCAGTTTATGGCGGTGACATGCTGCTGCATCAGCTCTAAGACCGTGTCGGTCGAGAATGTGGGGTTGATCGACTTGAGCAGGGCCGCCAGTCCCGCGATATGAGGGCTGGCCATCGAGGTTCCTTGCCAGGACTCATATCCTCCATCCACCGTGCTGAGGATGTTGGTGCCCGGTGCAGAGATGTCCACCGCAGGGCCATAATTGGAGAAACTTGCCCGCTGTTTGGACTCGTCGCTGGCGCCCACGGCGATCACCCCTTCGCAAGCGGCGGGTGAGTACTCGCGGGCATCGTCGCTGCTGTTGCCAGCGGCGACCACCACCACCACCCCTCGGCTCTCGGCGGCGGTGATCACTTCCTGCAACATCGGACTGCAAAAGTCGTGTCCACCCAACGAGAGGTTTGCAACGTGAGCTCGTGCGCTGCTTTGTCCTTTATCGGCCACCGTCTCATATCCGGCCACATGCCAGAGGGCTTCGGAGAAGTCGGCTTCGGTGCAGCCGTAGTTGCCACACACCCGCAACGGCATATAGGACACGTTCCAGCCGATGCCCGCAATGCCCAGCCCGTTGTTGGTCTCAGCGGCGATGGTGCCCGCGACGTGAGCACCGTGGCCATTGCGCAGGTTGTCTTCCGGCACCGCGTCTTCGGCGCTTCCATCCCCAGCGTTGTCCGGGTTGGAGATAAAGTCGTAGCCCACGACCCACTTTCCGTTGAGGTCGGGGTGGGTGGACTCATTGCCCGCGTCGATGACGGCCACAATCACCTCTTCGCTGCCCAGGCTGATGTCCCAGGCCGGCGGAAGGTTCATGCCGGGAAATGGTCCGAGATCCCACTGGTCTTCATAATATGAGTCGTCCGGGGTGCGATGCGGCTCAAGCACGCGGTTCACGTCGGCGGCATCCACCCCTGCCCAGCTCCGCAGCCGGGAGACCAGCGCCCAGGTCTCCGCCTGAGAGAGCGGACGTTGCCCTTGCCCTCGTGGACTCAGGCGAAGCTGCATATACCGCCCACCCAGGCGAGGGCGCTCATGCACCACCTCCAGCCCTTCTCGCCGCTCCAGATCGGTGTGCAGCCGCTGGAGCGCCTGCGTGTCACGGAGACGGACCAGCACTTCCCCCGGCTCAACCGGAATGGTGGGCACTCCCAAGCGCGTGGGACTGTTCCGATGGGCCATCGACCAGGGCACTTGAAGCTGCCCTTGCCACGGGCTGTTGAGGCGCATGTCTGCGTGCGTGCTCGCGGGTGCGCGGGTGCTCGAGGGTGCGCGGGTGCTCGAGGGTGCGTGCGTGCTCGGGAGGGCTTGTCGTTGGCTGGAGACAGGCACGGTGCCGGAGATGCTGCCCGCACCGCCACTCTCCACGCTCAAGGTATAGTTGCCGTAGAGTCTCCAGAGGGTGGCCACGCGGATCAGATAGGTATCTCCTGCTTTCACAGGAAAGGAGAGGCGTGGACAATAGTCTTCGTAGGAGTCTTCACTCTGATACAACAAGATCAGATCGCTGCTGCCCACTTCAATGTACGGATCCACCCCGGTAAAGCAGTCTTTCTGGGTATCTTCGGCCTTGATGGAGACCTTATTGAGTGCATAATCCGATGGAATTTCAAGCAGATACCAGTCCTCATCTCCGCTTTCGAGACGAGCAGAAAGGGTCGTATCCAGCGACACACAGGTCGTCTCATCAGGGTTGCTGTTGGGTTCTAGCTCCGCTCGACAGGGGGGCAAGGTGGGGTAATCCGTTCCGCCGGGGGTCCACGGCGGAGTCGGACTGGTGGGATCGTCGTTGGGTTGGGTCAACACACAACCCGGCAGCGCACTCAGCAGCAGCACGCTCGAGAGCGCCAGCAGCGATCTTTTGGCGGAGAGTATCTTCATAGGACTCCTTATAAATGCGGACGCAAGGAAGTGGGGCCGTTTAACACCCGTACAGCCTCCACCGGAATGGAGCTGAGGGAGAGGTCACCCTTCAGACGCCATTCTTGTTCGTGTTGCCAGTCCGTTTGGGGTGGTTCATGCTTTTGGAAAAACGAGCGCGCCTCACTCGGAATGGACTCAAAATCCCGGGCAGGCAAATATTGTACGGGGCGAGCGCCCCAAGATTCCAACACCTCACGGGCAAAAACCAGCCCAAAAGGTTCAAAATCCCAGCGGAGCAGGTGGCGACGATAACGCGGCTGGCGGGCCAATGTCTCCGGCTCACACGCCGTAAAACATACCACAGGAGACGCGCCACGAACCAGCTCACCGCTGGCCCTAAACCGACCCTCTTCCAAGATGCGCCGCAAGGTGGCCGCCGCAACACGAGGGCCTTCGTCTCCGCGCAGCAAGCTCTGTAGACATGCACGGGGAGACTCGCCCGGCCACACGCCCACACACGCGCGGGTGAAGTGGGTCAACGTCGGCCCCGGGAGAGGGGACGCCGCCCACTCCAGCGGAAGCTGTCCACCAAACGCACGGAGGGGCAAAACCTGCCTCAGCGGTGGCAGCGGCGGCAAGGATGGCAGGATCTCCTGCACCGTCGGCAGGCCCCGAGAGCGCAAAATGCTATTCCCACAAGCACTGGTTGAAGAAGTGAGAGACTCCGCCCCGTCCAGCTCCCCCGCGTAGAGCTGCGGCGAGACCACTTCCACCCCCTGCCCTGCCCGCGCTCGAGCCTCCAGCCGAGGCAACAACGATCCACCTCGGCGCAACCACACGGCCACCACCCGGTCGGCCCGCGCCAGCAGCGCCTGATCCCGCATCCCCGGGGAGGAGAGCGGCAACGGATAGACCACCACCCGAGGATGCAGCTCAAACGGCCCGGCTCGTACCAGCCTCGCCCAGCTCGTGTGCTGCACGCGGCCCACCGGCGCTTGCAATACCGACAGGACAAGAGGGTTATGGGCCAACAAGAGCGGCTCCACCGTCTCCGGCAAGATCTCCAGCAACCTCACCAGCGATGCCGGAGAATGCAGCAACACCTCCGCACGCCCTCCCGCATCCAGCACCGCCCACAAGGCCAGCTCATACGGCAAGGTCTGCACCGAACCCAGCAGCACATCCCCCGACTCGACCAGCGCGTGCGCCAGCATCCGGGTCAACCGGACCCACACCGCACGGCCATTTGGCACACGCGGCGGCGTGGAAGAAAGCAGCCCCACCCGCATGCGCGTTTAGCTCCGCTCCAGGCGAGCCAACAGCCGCGCCACCGGCTCCCGCAAATCCGAGGGAATCACCGCCATCCGGAGCTGCTTTCGCCCGAGCTGGCCCAGACCCGCAAACAGCACCCCCGAGCGCCTCAGCCGCTCCAGCGGTGAGGTCGGCACTTCTTCTGCCCAGTGCCAGGCACACTCGTCATCCCCTCCGTAGTGCAACACCAGCAGATCATAGCGTAACATGCCTCCCGCTTCAGAGACACGGGCCAAGATCCGCCGCTCGAGGGGCAAAAACTGGCTCAGGTGCTGCTCCAGCAGGCGCGGATGGGTCAGACGCTCCACCACCCGACGCTCCTGCTCCCAGCGTTCCTCCAGAGAGGTCAAACCGACCCGGCGAGCGATACCTTCCAGCCACTCTCCCGGCAGCTCCTCCAGCCAGCCCGCCAGGTCTTGCTCCAGATTGACCGGACGAAAATCTTGCTCCAGCCGCTGCGCGCGCCACTGGCGTTGCTCGATGCTCAAGGCCGAAGGTGCTTCGAGCACGGTTCCACCCGGCAATACCAGGGAGATCAGCTCTCCCTCGTCAGGCGAAATCCGGCGCTGTGAGCGTTGCTGAAGCTCTCGCTCCACATCCAGCGGTCCCGTAACCCCCCGAGTTTCCTCCGCCAGCACTAGGGTCATCTCTCGAGCCTCCAGACTCTCGAGCAGCTCCTGACGCAGCGCGCGCAGCAACGCCCACGCTCGCCGAAGTCCCGGCAGCAGGCCCAACATGGCCGACGCCTCGAGCTGGCCGAGCCGGATCAGCTCCAGACTGACCAACAACAACCGGCTGGCCTTGTGAAAGCGGCGAAGGCTCCCATGCACCAGCTCGGGCGTGAGGCAGGTCTGCGGAAGCTGCGCCAGCGCCCGCGCAAAGGCCAGCGAGCGCACCCGCGCACTGATCAGCGCCTCCTCCAGCCATAAGACCGGCTCCCGCTCAGGCACACTCAGCCCATCCAATACATGCGGAGGCCACGGCGGAAGCGTGCGAAGTGAGGCTGGCGATACCAACTGTAAAGCTGGCCTTGCCGTCTGAGCCGACGGAAATGGAATGATGGTGGCGGTGGAACGCTCTCTCGCCATGCAGACTCCTTGCAGGGAAAACCCTTCACACACGAACAACTTGACAAAGGACCAACCAAACCAAGCACCCACCTGTGGCGATGTGTCCTTTCACGGGATTGTAACCCGACACTTCACCGTAACACTCCTGCTTTGCAGGTTCAAGTAGAAGCCTCTCGCACACGCAGCGCACGCAGACACACCCGGACATGTTATACTGCCCCAGCCTGTCTGGAGATCCCGCATGCATATTTTTCGCAATCCACCTTCCCCGCTCTTGCAGCTCAGCGAAGAAGGCCGCCAACTTCAAGTGCGGGTTGGGTTTGTCTACGATCCGAGCCTACCTGCCCTTCCCCCCGATACCGCTCGACTCACCGCCGTGCGCACACGCGGCGACCTCTATTATGTCCATCGGCAGCTTGAAGCCGAGGCGGAGTGGCTTTCGCAGCTCACCCAACTGTCACTCAAAGGGGTCAAACAAGGACAGTATGCCGCTCAAGGCGAGCGCGCCTATCGTTTTTTGCTTCAACATCTTCCGACGTTGGAAAAACAGGGCTGGAGCGTGAGCGGTGCTGAGCGGCTGCGCCATTTTCGGCGGGATGCGCCGGGGGTGGATCTCGAAGGCGTGCTCACCTGTCAGACACGCGGACAAGAGCGACCCCAGCTCTCTTTACGCATGAACTTGGTGAGTGGACAAGAACAAGTGTCCCTCCAGCGCGTGCGCACCGCCATCTTGGAGGGCGAGCGGCTGTTACCGCTGGAGTCTGGTCGTTATGTGTGCATTTCGGAGCCGATGCAGCAAGCCCTTCAAGCGGTGCTCACCACCACCGGCATGCGAGCGGGTGGGGTGCTTCAGCTCGATGTGGCGGGCCTGCCCTGGCTTCAAGCCTTGCTGGGCTCGTTCGGACGGCTGGAGCAGCAGCTTCCTCCGGCTTTACTGGAACAGTTTGCACAACTAGACGCTCGACTGAAATTGCCAACCCCGTCGCGCCTGCGTGGGGTGTTGCGTCCGTATCAGCAGCAAGGGCTGTTTTGGCTCAAGGCCCTACGAGATGCCCAGGCGGGAGGGGTCTTGGCCGATGAGATGGGACTGGGCAAGACCCTGCAAGTGCTGGCGCTCTTGGCCCTGGAGCTGGATGAAGGCCCCACCCTTCCGACCCTGGTGGTGGCGCCGACCTCGGTGGTGGAAAACTGGGAACAAGAAGCTCGACACTTTGTGCCGGACTTGCCGGTATTCCAGATGCGCGGAGATCCAGAGCAACGTCGGAGGCTTCCGCTCGATCAACCGGGACTCTTGATCACCAGCTACGCCCTCCTGCTGCGGGATATTGGCTGGCTTCAGCGGTTTACCTTTCACCGGGTGGTGTTGGACGAGGCTCAGCGCATCAAAAATGCCGACTCCCGAACCGCACAAGCAGCACGAAGCCTACGCGCTCACCAGCGGCTGACCCTCTCGGGCACTCCCATCGAGAACCGACTGGAGGAGCTGTGGAGCCAGTTCGACTTTCTGATGCCAGAGCTGTTGGGCCCTCGCGAGCGCTTCCGGCAGCGATATAGCATTCCGATTGAGCAAGAGGGGAGCGCACAACGCCGGGAAGAGCTCAAGCTGCGCCTCGGACCCTTCTTTCTGCGTCGGCTTAAGCAGGAGGTGGCCCAGGAGCTGCCGCCGAAGACCGAAATCCTCCACTTTTGTGAGCTCTCCCCCGCTCAGCAGGCGCTGTATCGGGTGCTGATTGGAGAAGCCCACGAGAAGCTGCTGCCTCAGGTAGAGAAGTCAGGGCTGGTGGCGATGCGGGGGGCGGTGTTGGTTCTGCTGCTCCGACTGAGGCAGATCTGCTGTGATCCTGGGCTGTTGAGACATGCCAGTGGGCTCTCAAGTGCAGCGCAGGAGGCGTTGCGCCAGTGGGAGCTTTCGGGAGAGCGAGCCTCAAAGCGGGTGCTGCTGGAAGAGCGGCTGGAGGAGGTGCTGGCGGGTGGACATCGGACGTTGATCTATAGCCAGTTTGTACGAATGCTTGAGCGTTTGCGTGAGGGGCTGGACCAACAAGGCATTGCGTATGAATACCTGGATGGGAGCACCTCAGATCGGCTGGAGCGGGTCAACCGTTTTAATGCGGGCACTACTCCGGTGTTTTTGCTGAGCTTACGGGCGGGAGGCACCGGCTTGAACCTCACGGGTGCAGATTATGTCATGCACTTTGACCCCTGGTGGAATCCGGCGGTGGAGCAACAGGCGACGGATCGAGTGCATCGGCTGGGTCAGCAGCGTCCTGTTTTCAGCTATCGTTTTTTGACCAAAGGAACGATAGAAGAGCGTATTTTGACGCTACAAAGTCAGAAGCAGACACTTGCCAATGATATACTGTCGGTGGATCGTTCGATCTTGAGTCGCTTGAGTTTGGAAGAGCTGCGCTGGCTGCTGAGCCCGCTGGAGCGGGGATGATTTCCTTCCCGCGTGTCTTTTTTCTAGCGGCTACAGAGGTTGGCTGCTACAGTGATGCGTCTCAAAAATGAGTTGCGTTTCAAAAGCGGAAAAAGTTGGGAGCGGCGCAGGGCCGCTTCTGTGGTGCGCACCTGTCTGAAGTGGGGTAGGAATGCAGTTTTTTCGGTACTCCGAAGACCGGATTCCAGTGCTGATTCTGGTCTCATACTTTGCGGTCAACGTGTTGGTCTACTTTTACGTTCAAAACATCTGGCTGCTGATCTTGTGGACGTTGGCGGGTATCATTCCAAAGGGTTGGATCTCTGCTTGGAACCATCATCATCAGCATGTGATGACCTTCCGTCAGCCGCTGCTCAACCGCTTGATAGAGATTCCGTACACCCTTATCACCGGCATCAGCACACACGCTTGGATGTTGCATCATGTGGTGGGCCATCACATGAACTATCTGGATCAGAGCAAGGATGAGTCCGCATGGAAAACGCCTGGTGGTCGCACGATGGGCGAGATCGAATATACCTTTGTGATCGCCGCCACTGCATATCCTCGGGCCTTTAAAGTGGGCCTGCGTCATCCCAAACATTTTCGCACGTTTGTGCTGATGGGATTGGTGCATCTCAGCATTCTGGCCGCCTTTTTTTATTACGACTGGGTGAATGCGCTGTTCGTGTGGCTGCTGCCGATGATCATCTCGGTGCATATGGTCACATGGGCCACCTTTGATCATCACTCTGGGCTGGAGACCGAAGACCACTTTAAGGCGTCCTACAATATTATGGACAAGTGGTATAATCTGGCCACCCTCAACCTGGGATATCACACCGCTCACCACTATCGTCAGGCCGTTCACTGGTCGAAACTCCCGGAGCTGCACGCCGATATCGCCAAAAATATCCCACCGGAGCTGTATCGTCCCGCTGGAGCACCCTTCAACTGGTTCTACGGTCTGCGCCGCCTGGTGACGGGGATGGAGGCACCGAAGCCTCTTCCAGAGCTGGAAACGGCAGAAGCATACTCCTAAATTCTTTTAAGGCAGGATATTTTCCCCCTCGTTCTCTCCCACCTCACGATTGTTCCTCAAGTTTCTCCTAAGCCTGTCCGATCCATCCACAGAACCCAAGCAGAGGATTTGCCTCTGTCCATCATACAAGGAGAGTACCCATGCGCGTCTTTCCCCGCTTTATTGGCGCGGTTTATACCTCCCTCGCCCTGGTGATGATGATCTTCGCCGTTGTGGACAACCAAGAACCCAAGCCGCTGGATCGATTTCTTCAGCCAGATGCACGCATGGGAGAGGCGAATCATCATTCGCCCCAACAATTACACGCACGCACACAACGATAGAGGCGAATCATCATTCTCCCCAACATTTACACGCACGCACGCGGACGCACGCACGCGGACGCACGCACGCGGACGCACGCACGCAACGATAGAGGCGAATCATCATTCGCCCCAACACGTCGCGCGGTCGAGGGCTCACATCAGGCCAGGATTTGAGCTTGGATGGAATCGAAGAGGCACGAGCAGCCGGTCTTGCCACTTGGGGGAGCGTAGGCGGGATTATTTAGTCGCGGCCTTGGCTGCCGGTTTTGCCACATCCAATCGCACGGACTTGATCACCACCGGGGTGACAGGCACATCGCCCATGCCATTAGAGCCGGAGCTGGTCCGCACCGCCTTGATCTTCGTGACCACGTCCAGACCTTCCGTCACCTTTCCAAAGACACAATAGCCGATGCCTTGAGGGGTTGGATTCTTATAATCCAGGAAGAAATTATCCTTCACGTTGATGAAAAACTGAGCGGTGGCACTGTCGGGAATGCTGGTGCGTGCCATCGCCAACGTTCCGACCGTGTTCTTGAGCCCATTGGCGGCTTCGTTACGAATCGGCGCTTTGGTGCTCTTTTCGCGAAGCTGCTCATCGTATCCCCCCCCTTGGATCATAAAGTCGTTGATCACCCGGTGAAAGATGGTCCCATCGTAATGTTTGGCTTCCACATAGGAGAGGAAGTTTTTCACCGTGATAGGTGCCTTGTCTGGATACAGCTCTGCCTTGATGGTGCCGAGACTGGTCTCAATCACCACCACCGGCTTATCTGCGGCTCCTGCCAGAACGGGAGAGGCCCACATCATTGCGCCTGCTGCCAGCAGGCCACCCAAAAAACCACGACGAGTTCCCATGCGCTGATGCTCCTTTTGCTCGAAAGCGCCAAACAATGGCCAAAAACCTGCTCGATCCCAACGGGCAAGCACTGCTCTGACGCGCGACGCTCCAAAACATTCAGGCGAGCGCTGAAGAAGCAGTATGTCGGGAGGTGTATAACGCAGGCGGCGTCAGGATTCAAGAGGTGGCTGGATGGCAAGCGCGGATTCAGCACGGGATTTCATCGGCCCTCTAAAAAGGCCCACCCCCCATCAAAAAGGCCCACCACCCACTCAGGAGGTGAGCCACTCGCACATCGTTGAAGTAGCCTCAGCGAAAGACGTTGAGCACCACCCGCCGCAGAGGGGAAGGATCTCGATGTTCGTGTTTGACAAACTCAACCCGCTCGGTCTCACGCTCCATCGTCTCGGCGACCTGACGGGCCACCTGCTTCAGACGATGGGTGGTCTCATCCGGGCGTGCGTACAGGTCATAGAGGCGCTGGTTGGTCATGCGGAGCTTCTCACACAGATCTCTGGCAATGGCATCCACAAACTTAAAGGCCAGCGCATCCCCGAGGTTAAACAGGCGCTCGAAGGCTTTTCGATCTCCCTTCAGTACCACGGTGCGCGAATGGGCAATACAGGTTGCGGAGCGCGCTTCGCCGTCGATCAGGCACAAGTGCCCTACCGGAGCCCCCACCCCCAGGGTCGCCAGACGCTCCTGTCCTGCACCCGGGATCTTCTGATAAACCCCCAGCTCGCCTTCCTGAATGAAATAAAAGCTGTCGCCCGGATCCCCCTCCTTAAAGAGCTGGCCCCTCGGAGGGATGAGCTGCGGATGCAGCAGGCTGGCCAGCGTCTCAAGTTGTGCCTCGGTGAGCCCTCGACAAAGTCGAACGGTCTCCAAAAATCGAACCACACGCAGATCTGCCATGACGCACCTCCCTCAGTGCAGCCGGGGCCGACGGGTGCGCAGATACTCCAGCGATCCCTCCGGGTCACCGAAGAACTGCACCAGCTTTCGATTGGTATCCCGCAGACGCTTGGAGAGCGAGCGGGCCAGATTACGAATGACCTTGTAGGCCGCAGGCACCCCGTTGGCACGCATCTGGTTAAACTCCTGCCGATCCAGGCGAAAGACCGTCACCGGAGACACGGCGATGGCTCGCCCGGTTCGTGGCAAGCTATCCAAGACCGCCATCTCTCCAAAAACCTGACCTGAATCCAAGTTGGCAAGAATCTCTCGGCTGCCGTCTGGAAAGATCTGCACAATCCGCACCCTGCCCTTCTCAATCACATACATGGCATCGCCGGGCTCTCCCATGTCAAAGATGATCTCCGCTGGCGCATACTCTCGACGACGGGCACTGCTCACAATATCTAATAAATCCTGCTCCGAAAGATCGCGGAAGATCTCCACAGAGTTCAGGAGGTTTTTTAAGTTTGCCTCCATAATGCCTCCCGGATGTCAGCACCTGCGCCCCAGCGACCTCAACCAAGAGGTGACACCAGCTTGCACGAGGACATCACTACCCATACCTTCGGGATCATGTGGTGCAGAATTTAGAGGGGGCAGCCAAAAAAAGATGAGAATCTTTCGCGGGTTAGCGCGCTCAGTGGAGGGCGTGTGCGGCAAACGTGTGGGGGTCAGACTCAGCGGCGAGTTGCCAAGGACTTTAAGCAGCGCCCCAGCACGAGGCTCACACAGGGCTTGGAGCTTGAAATCCAAACATGCCTTAAAACGATGTCTTATCAAGCATCTTCAGCAGATCCGTAGGCTCAGCGGCGGAGGGTATATTCACCGTCGATCAAGTATTTACGGGTGGTCAGATCTCTCAGGCCCATCGGTCCCCGCGCATGCAGCTTGTCGGTGGAGATCCCCACCTCGGCACCAAAACCAAACTGCCCCCCATCGGTCAGGCGGGTGGAGGCGTTGACGTAAACACAGGCCGCATCCACTTGCTGCTGAAACTGCCGCGCTCGCGTCAAGGATTGGGTCAAGATGGCCTCCGAGTGCCCCGTACCGTGCCGATGAATATGCTCAATGGCCCCTTCCAAGCTGGGCACCACCCGAATGGAGAGGATCAGATCCAGGTATTCTTCATCCCAATCCTCCGGTGTAGCCGGTTCTGCCTCACTCAGCAGCCGACAGGTATGCTCACAACCTCGCAGCCTGACCCCTCGCGCGCGGAGCTGCGCACCCACACGCGGCAAAAACTCAGCCGCAAGGGTCTCATCTACCAGCAAGGTCTCGAGGGCATTACAGGTGCCCGGTCGTTGGCATTTTGCGTTCAGAATCAAGGGGATGGAGGCATCAAGATCGGCGTCTGGGGCCACATAGATATGACAGACGCCTTTGTACTGCTTGATCACCGGAATGCGGGAGTGTGCCACGACTTCGCGGATCAAGGACTCACCGCCTCGCGGAATCACCACGTCAATCCACCGGTCCTGCTGGAGAAGCACCTGCACAGCCTCTCGGCTGGGGGTGTTGATGAGCTGCACACTCTCCACCGGCACAGCGGCCTGCTCCAGCGAAGCTTGAATCATGGCGCTGAGCTCCCGATTGGTCTGAAGGGCGTCGGATCCCCCCTTAAGCAGCACCGCGTTGCCCGATTTTAGGCAAAGTGCAGCCACGTCGATGGTCACGTTGGGACGTGATTCGTAGATCACACACACCACACCGAGAGGCACGCGCACTTCACGGATTTCAATGCCATCAGGACGCCTCCAGCCTGCCACGGTTTCCCCGGTGGGATCTTGCAACGCTTGAATTTCACGCACACTCTGGGCCAAGGCTCGCACCCGCTCGGGGGTCAGGCGCAAGCGATCCAGCAAGGCCCCTCGAACGCCTTTTGCTTCCGCCACCGCCAAATCACGCGCATTGGCCTCCAGGAGGGCATCCGGCACCCCCTCCAGCCGCTCCGCCAGCCGTGCGAGTACGTGATCCCGCTGCTCCGTTGAGCACTGGCTGAGCTGCCGTGATGCGCTCCGAGCTCGCTGAGCCAATTGGGGGATTTCATTCATAAAATCATGCAGTTCTACAGACATCGTGACCTCATCTTCTGCGCAGTATGCAAAGGTTTCGGAATGTGGGCCATCTTATCACCTCTTGCGCAGGGGGCAAGAGGCTCGAAGGGGGAAGGGGATCCCCGCTTTAAAATCTACGGCATCCTTCATTTTGTGAGCTACATTACACTCCAACCGTGCCTCAAAGATGACACTCGACGCTCATGAGGAGGCTGGTTAGCATATGAACATTCGCGGCAGGGACGAAACATGTGCCTCCGGGAATCTTTGGGCTCCCTCTCACCACACAAACAGGCGACATTCTCATGGAAATCACGGCCTCTCTTCCCACTTCCCTGTTGATTGGCATGGATGTCGGCTCCACCACAGTGAAAGCGGTGGTGCTTCATCCTGAAACTCGAGCGATTCTCTGGTCGGACTATCAGCGACACAATACGCGCCAGCCGGAGAAGGTGATCGAGCTGCTGCATGCCATTGAGGCAGGCTTTCCGAGCTTACCACGCGAGCGTTGGCGCATTTTTATGACCGGCTCCGGGGCGATGCCGCTGTGTGAGCCGCTGGGGGCTCGCTTCGTTCAAGAAGTGAATGCGGTGATGCTGGCGGTGGAGTCACTGCATCCCGATGTGGGCTCGGTGATCGAGCTTGGCGGGCAGGATGCCAAGATCATCATCTTTCAAGTCGATGAGCGCACCGGGAGAAAGACCGGTCAAGCCTCGATGAATGATAAGTGTGCCTCGGGTACGGGTGCCACCATCGACAAGTGTATGATCAAGGTCGGTCTGCCAGCGGAGCAATGCTCCCAGCTCCGCTTTGATGACAGTCGTCTGCATCATGTGGCCGCTAAGTGTGGGGTGTTTGCCGAGACAGATATCGTGAATCTGATCAAGAGTGGTATTCCATCCAATGAGGTCTTATGCTCGTTGGCGGATGCCATTGTGTTGCAGAATCTCTCGGTGCTGACCCGTGGCTCAACGCTGAGGCATCGGGTCTTGTTGCTGGGTGGCCCCAATACCTTCCTGCCCTTCCTGCAAGACTGCTGGCGCAAACGAATTCCCGAGACTTGGGATCAACGTGGTTATGTGTGGCCCCAAGAGATGCCCTTAGAGGAGCTGATCTTTGTACCCGAAAACGCCCAATATTATGCTGCTTTTGGGGCGGCGACGTTTGGAGCAGCAGAGTCTTCAGAGGTCGGATTGTATCGAGGGGTGGAGGCGCTGATTGCGTATACTCAGTTTGGCCGAAAGGAACGTCTCGGTGAATCGGCGGGGCCACCACTGCTGAAGGATAAGGCGGAGCTTGCGCCACTGCGCTCTCGCTACAGCATCCCCCCCTGGAAAGCACCTCGATTGGAGCCCGGGCAAAAGGTTCGGGCGGTGATTGGGCTGGATGGTGGCTCCACCTCCTCCAAAGCAGTCCTGATCGATGAGGAGCAGCAGCTCATTGCAAAGGCATATCAGCTCTCCAAAGGCAATCCGATCCAAGATATGAAGGAGCTGCTCACCCGCCTGCGGGATCACGTCCACGCGCAAGGGGCAACGCTGGAAATCCTCGGCTTTGGGGCCACCGGATATGCAGCCGATGTGTTAGAAGAATGTCTGCTGGCCGATGCCAATGTGGTGGAGACGGTCGCGCACATGGTAAGTGCGGTTCACTTCTTTGGTGATGTGGATGTGATCTGCGATATTGGCGGTCAAGACATCAAGGTCTTGTTCATGAAAAATGGGGACATCTCCAGCTTTCGCTTGTCCAATAGCTGCTCCGCAGGCAATGGCATGTTATTACAAGCAATGGCGGATCAGTTTGGAGTGCCATTGACACAGTATGCGGACACAGCCTTTGAAGCGACGCTCGCGCCCAAGTTCAGCTATGGCTGTGCGGTGTTTTTGGATACAGATCGCGTCACCTTCCAAAAACAAGGGTTCAGTAAAGAAGAGCTGCTGGCAGGATTGGCGCAAGTATTGCCCAAAAATGTCTGGCAGTATGTGGTTCAGATTCCCCGCATGTCTGCTTTGGGAACCCGTTACGTATTACAAGGTGGCACCCAATACAATCTGGCGGCTGTGAAGGCTCAGGTGGACTACATCTGTGAGCGCGTACCGGGCGCGGAGGTCCATGTGCATCCGCACACGGGTGAAGCAGGTGCTATCGGTGCCGCATTGGAGACCCTGCGGGTGGTGCAACGTCGAAAGACTTCACGGTTTATCGGCTTGGATGCCGCCATCTCTCTGCAATACCAGACGCGCAATGACGAGAGCACCCGCTGTCACTTCTGCGCCAACAATTGCAGCCGCACCTTTGTGGATGCCGAGCGTCCCGATGGTTCGACGGCCCGTTATATCTCGGGCTTCTCTTGCGAAAAAGGGACGGTCGAATCTGAAGATGCCATGAAGCAGCTCCTGGCAGAGCGTAAAAAGATTGCGCGACAGTATCCGAACTTGGTGGAATATGAGGCACGGCTGGCATTCCGCCACTTCTACACCCCTGCTCCCCTTCCAATGGCAGGATCTCCCACCGCTGATGTGCAGGTCAAGCGGGGCTTTTTGGGGCTGCGTCGCCTCAAGATCGCACGCGGGTTTGAACGCTCAAGTGCAAAGGCTCAAGCGCATCGAGAGCAGCTTCGGATTGGCCTGCCGCGTGTGCTCAATATGTACTCAACCGCGCCCTACTTTCGCACCTACTTGGAGACCCTGGGCATTCCAAAGTCACACATCATCTTCAGCGATGAGACGACCGAGGAGCTCTGGACCGAAGGCGGCAAATACGGCTCCATTGATCCCTGTTATCCGTCGAAGGTGGGACAAGCGCATATCCATAACCTGCTCTTTCATCATCACAATGCGAAGCACCCACTCCATGCGATCCTGTTTCCGATCTTGACACATGTGCCAAGTTTTAACACCAAAGTGATGGATACAGCAAGCTGTCCCATCGTGGCAGGTGCGCCAGAGGTGCTCAAGGCGGCCTTCACCAAAGAGCAGGACTTCTTTGCCCTGCGGGGCATTCAGTATCTGACTCCAGCGCTCAACTTTACGGAGCCCACGTTGACCGCACGGCGCATGTTTGAGGCCCTGGGGACACTGCTCCAGGTCACTGAAGATGAGTCAGACTTTGCCCATCGAGAGGGACTGAAAGCACTGCAAGCCTTTGACGAAGACCTTCAAGAGAAGGGACGGGCCATTCTCTCCACCGTGGAAGCAGAAAATCGGGTGGCCATTCTCCAATTGGCGAGACCTTATCATTCAGATGCCGGGCTGCATCATGATATTCCCAAAGAATTTCAAGTACTTGGGTATCCAGTATTGAGCATTCGAAGTCTTCCTCGTGATGCCCACACCCTGGGGAGACTGTTTAAAGAAGAGCTGGCACGCGGTCAAGACCCGCTGGATGTCAACGATGTCTGGCCAGAAAACTATTCGGCAAATAGCTGTCAGAAGGTGTGGGCTGCAAAATTTGCGGCGCGCCATGCAAATGTGGTTGCACTGGATCTCTCCAGCTTTAAGTGTGGGCATGACGCACCCACGTATGCCCTCATAGATTCCATCTTAGGGGCCAGCAAGACACCTCATCTGACGCTGCATGACATCGACGCCAATAAGCCGGGAGGCTCTCTCAAGATTCGGGTGAAGACCTTCCACTATAGCTTAACGCGCACCATTGAGGCGCTCCAGGATCGCTCAAGACGAGAGCAAGAGCTGGCACATCGTCTTCAGCTCAAGAGAGCGGAGCTCTTGCAACAGCAACGAGAACGAGAAGCCGCTCCGTCGGCACACACGGGCGCACCGACAGGCGCACACACGGGCGCACACACAAGCGCACACACAAGCGCACACACGGGCGCACACCACGCACACACGGGCGCTCACACACCCACACGCGCGGACCTCTCCAGCGTGGGGGGTGAGCATGCTCAGGGTGGGCATTCGGCCACCCATGCTTCATTTCAAGTATAGGCTCTCTTCACCTCGTTCTGGAACAGGTGCTCACACCTGAGCCACTCTTGGCCGTTTCGTATTGGACTTGACTTTACCCTCTCTCGCTCGATTGAATGAAAGGATTGTGCTTATGACCATGCCCAAACCCACACACAGCCCAACACATGGTCTGGAGGAACGGCTGGATGCATCGCCTCCCCTGTCTCAGCTTGATGCAGACATGGAAGCGGAGCTGCGCGCGTTTGAAGAGCAGGAGCGTCAGCGGCTGGGCTTGACGGATACGACCCAGCACTGGCAGGATTCCATGCTCAATCTCAAGTTTCGCGCCGGTGAAAAGAAAAAGGTCACCATCTTGATTGCAGCCCTCACGGTGATGCAAGACTCGCTGATGGAAGCTGCTCTCAAAGGGCTGGGATACAACGTCTTCTATTTTGGCCAGCAGACCAATGATGGCTTCCGAGCGGGGAAGGAGTTCGGCAATAAGGGCCAATGTAATCCCACCTATTTTACCGTGGGTCATCTGGTTCACTTTTTATGTCAGCTCCGCGATAAACATGGACTCTCGACGCAAGAGATCCTCGAAAACTATGTCTATCTGACCGCTGGTGCGTGTGGTCCCTGCCGTTTTGGTATGTACCTGACAGAGTACCGAAAGGCCCTTCGAGATGCCGGATTTGAAGGCTTCCGGGTGATCGTCTATGAGCAGGAAGGGGGCCTCGGTCAGACAATGGAAGACGCCGGATTGCCCATCACGCCACAGTTCTTTTGGGAAGTGGGCAAGTCGGTGGTGTGTGGAGACGTCCTCAACGCGCTGGGATATCGTATTCGCCCTTATGAGGTCACACCAGGAGACACAGATCGGGCGCTCGAGAGCTGCAAACGGCTGGTGTATGAGGCCCTTGAGCACCATACCAACATCTTGCTGGCACTTCAGAAATGCCGGGAAGTGTTGATGAAAGTACCCGTCAATCGGCTCCAGCCGAAGGCCAAAGTGTCGATCATCGGTGAGTTCTGGGCGATGACCACCGAAGGGGATGGCAACTATGGGCTTCAGCGATTTGTGGAGCAAGAAGGGGGTGAGTGTGATATCCAGCTCACCACGGCTTGGATTTTGTATACCCTCTGGGAATTCCAGCGAGATACACAGGTGCGGGAGGCGCTGCGGGGAACAGATAAAGGTTTCCGAGGACTCGAGGGCGTTGAAGGGTTCGATCACGGCAAACGTATGATGGCTTTTAAGGTGGCAGAGCTGGCCCTCCGCTCTGGATTTCAGACCTTTGCCAATGCAGCGGGTCTCTATGACTATCACCTGCCAGACATGGATCAGATTGCCGAGGTCTCGGCAGACTATTACCACAATGACCTGCGCGGCGGTGAAGGACACATGGAGGTTGGCAAGTTTATTCTCAACACCTTGCTTCTCAAGGCGCATATGACCTTGAGTGTCAAGCCTTTTGGTTGTATGCCCTCCAGTGGTGTCTCCGATGGTGTACAGTCGGTGATCACTCAAAAGCTGCCGGGTGCGCTCTTCTGTGCCGTGGAAACCAGCGGTGATGGTGCTGCTAATTTCTACTCGCGGGTGCAGATGTTCATGTACAAAGCCCGCCAAGTAGCCGAGGAAGAGCTGCAAGCCACGCTCAAGACAGAAGGAATCACGCAGGAGGAGCTGGAGCAGTTCTTAAAGGCCAATCCGAAGTATGCATCACCGCTGTATTGGCCTTCTCATCGGGTGGCGGGAACGGCGGCCAATCTGGTGCATGAGCTGGCCCCGTTTATAAAGCAGTCTCGCATGGAGCGTGTGCTGCACCAAGTGGAGCGCGGGATGCGAGGGCTCAGAGAGACCGCTCGGCTGGCACCCGTTCAGTTCCAGAAGCTGCTGGCAGCCCGAGAACACGCGCCGGAGCTGCTGCTCAAGCTGCGCACCGATGCGGAGCTGGCCGGAGCGCTCTTGGTGGAACAGTGGCCGAAACTTTTCTCTCGTACTGCTCCCGCTCAGGTGGACCGCTCGTCGAGCGAGGCTCACCCGGTCTGAGGCGATGCCATCATGGGACACATGCCAATATCGGGCGATGTCATCATGGAACACATGCCAATATCGGGCGATGCCATCATGAGACACATGCTTCAGCTTCCACTCTGGAGTCGCTGCTGCTGGCGTGTGGCGAGGATCTCTCGAATGGCGGCGATGGTCTGCGGTGAGTTTCCTTCCAGTCGATTGTTGACGAGCACATAGATGCGGCGATGGTTTTGCAGTCCCTCTTCGATCAGTCGTACCAGATCAGCTCGCACTTCCTCTTGCACTTCTTGAATGTGGGAATACGGTTGGAATTTGTCCACCGCTTGCTCATAGCTGCGTCCAGGACGTAAGAGTGCGCGTGATACGATGAAGGGAGCCGTCATCACCCCACGCATCCGAAGCTGTGAGCCGATGGGAGGCATACGGGTCCAACTGTTGAAGACGTGGGCGACTCCTACCGACGTGAGTGCTTCAAGATACACGGGTGCAAAGAGATCCGGGTTACGCAGCTCCACCGCGTAGCGTCCTTCTTTTGGCAAGCGCGAGAAAAACTCGTAAAGCTCGTCGGCCCACTGCTGAGCGGTGGGTCGATGGGGTGGATGCATGGTCTGAAACTCAAACATCAGCGGACCTGCTCGATCTTGCAGCTCTTCGAGCCAGGGTCCGATCACTTCATCGACACACTTTTGCACACTCAAAAAGTCAGGGTTGAGCTTTCCAGCGTCAGAGCCGGCCCGTGGATCATGACCAAACTGACGAATGGTGATGCGATCATATACCTTCCCCACCGCCTCAAAACCAGGGGGTAAGACCTCACGATAGGATTGCAGGGTCTTTCGAGAAGGAGGCCGATAGAATGTGGCATCAATGCCGACACATCCAAAGAGAGGACAGCGCACATACTCCTTGAGCATGGGCAATGCATCACCGTTTTCTTTGTAGGCACGGCTATAAATCTGGCCTCTCCAGCCCGGATAAGTCCAGCTAGAGGTGCCAAAGGTAAGCCCTTGAATGGGAGGCGGAAGCCCTTCCCAAGTCGGTAAGGACAGCGATGCTTCACGCCTCGACGCCCCGCTGGGAGACTCTAACGTGGCCTCCTCTTGCACGCCGGGGGCTGAGACCGGACGCAGTGCTGCAAACAGCTCGCCCTGCTCGGGCATACTCGCGCGCGAAGAACGACGGACTGGCATCGACGGCTCCTTCATCATAAGCGCATGGTTTGATCGCGAGAGATGCCATCGGCTCTGCTCGTGTTGAGTCGATGTGGCTTCAATCAAGTAGGGAGGATAGTGCCATTCTCAGGGGTGGGGCAAGTCTCTTCTGCAAGCGTTCAGCGGCAGGCTCAGCACACGAGAGAGAGGTGCTACTTGCTCCATTCAATCCACAGAGGACTCGACCAGCCCATGCTGCCATCCTCGCGGGTGACACGTACATAATAAAAGTCGGTGCCACGCTTTCCAGTGGGCTGCTCCATATAGACACCCTGC
>JBJTQF010000133.1:0-12880 GCA_046075485.1 Myxococcota bacterium
TCGCTGTCCTGATACCAGGTGCTGTTCGTCACGCCGTCGTCGATGGTCCCGTTGCAGTTGTCGTCCACGCCGTTGCAGAGCTCGGTCGCTCCGGGCTTCACGGTCGCGCTGGCATCGTTACAGTCTCCGCCCACCGTCGCATAACCCGTCGGCTTGGTACAGGCCTGGGTCGTCGTCGTCGAGCCGTAACCGTCTGCGTCGTTGTCCTGATAGTAGGTGGTCTTCACGCCTTCGTCGATGGCGCCAGAGCAGTTGTCATCGATCCCGTTACAGGTCTCCGTCGCGCCCGGCTTCACCGCTGAGTTGGTGTCGTTACAATCCGTGCTGTTCGACACGTACCCAGCAGGCTGAGAACAAGCAGACTTGGTCACTGCTGCGTTTCCATACCCGTCACCGTCGCTGTCCTGATACCAGGTGCTGTTCGTCACGCCGTCGTCGATGGTCCCGTTACAGTTGTCGTCCACGCCGTTGCAGAGCTCGGTCGCTCCGGGCTTCACGGTCGCGCTGGCATCGTTACAGTCTCCGCCCACCGTCGCATAACCCGTCGGCTTGGTACAGGCCACCGTGGTGGTGGTCGAACCATAACCGTCCGCGTCGTTGTCTTGGTAGTAGGTCGTGCCTACGCCTTCGTCCACGCTGCCGTTGCAGTTGTCGTCCTTGCTGTTGCAGGTCTCGGTGGCACCCGGCTTGATGGTGGCGTCGGCGTCATTACAGTCGGTGCTGTTCGACACATAACCCGCAGGCTTGGCGCAGGCAGACTTGGTGACGGCGGCATTGCCGTAGCCGTCGCCGTCGGCATCCTGATACCACGTGGTATTGGTCACGCCTTCGTCGATCTGGCCGTTGCAGTTATCGTCCACGCTGTTGCACTGCTCAACCGCTGCCGGGTTCACGGACGCGCTGGCGTCGTCGCAGTCGGAGTTGTTGTTCACATAGCCCGTCGGAGCGGTACAGGCAGCAGTCGGGGTGCTCCCCGCCTTGCCAAAGCCGTCCTTGTCGCCGTCCACGTAGAAGTTGGTCTTCACCCCTTCGTCGATGGAGCCGGAGCAGTTGTCATCCACGCCGTTGCACACTTCCGTGGCATTCGGATTCACCGAGGCGCTGGCATCGTTACAGTCTTTGTTGTTGGTCACATAACCGGTCGGAGCGGCGCAGGCCGTGGTTCTCACCGCCGGATTACCAAAGGTATCGCCGTCAGCGTCCTGATAATAGGTGGTGGAGCCCACATTGTCGTCCACCAAGCCGTTGCAGTTGTCGTCCTTGCTGTTGCAAAGCTCCGTTGCACCCGGATTGACGGTGGCGCTCGTATCGTCGCAGTCGGTCTTGTTGGAGACATAACCGGTCGGAGCGGTACAGCCCTGAGCGGTCTTGTTCGGGTTGCCGTAGGTGTCGCCGTCGGCATCCTGATAATAGGTGTTCTGCACGCCTTCATCGATGGCGCCAGAGCAGTTATCATCGATCCCGTTGCAGGTCTCGGTGGCACCCGGCTTTACGCTGGGGTTGTTGTCGTTACAATCGGTATTGTTTGACACATAACCCGTGGGCGCGGAGCAGGCGGTGGTGGTCGAGGCCGGATCACCAAACCCGTCCTTGTCTTTGTCCGCGTAGAAGGTCTGGGTGGTCACACCGTCGTCAATGGCTCCGTTGCAGTTGTCGTCCTTGCCGTTGCAGGACTCCGCAGCACCCGGATTGACGCCGTTGGCGTTGTCGTCGCAGTCACCAGAGCGGGTTGCAGTCCCGTTGGGCTGCGAACAAGCCTGAACGGTCGTGCTGGATCCGTAGGTGTCGAGGTCATTGTCCACATAATAAGTGTTGGTGACCCCTTCATCCACAGCACCATCGCAGTCGTTGTCGATGGTGTCGCACTTCTCGGTCGCCCCGGGATTGACCGCAGGATTCCCATCGTTACAGTCACCACCGCGTGTCACATACCCGAAGGGCGCCACGCAGGCGTCCACGAAGTTGCTGCTGTCGCCATAGGTGTCACCGTCCAAGTCGGCATAATAACGGGTTCTAGCCAAGCCTTCGTCGATCTGGCTGTTACAGTTATTGTCAATGCCGTCGCAGGCCTCTGCTGCACCGGGCTTCACGGTGGCGTCGTTGTCATTACAGTCTGAGCTGTTGCTGACGTAACCAGCGGGGGGGCTACAGGCATCCACGGATGAACCCGCGTCACCATAACCGTCCTTGTCTCGGTCGGCATAATAGAGGGTGGTGGCACCATCATCGACCAAGTCGTTACAGTCGTTGTCGAGTCCGTCGCAGAGCTCTTCGGCACCCGGATGCACGCTGGCGTCGTTGTCGTCGCAGTCACCATCAATGGTGGAGAAGCCGTCACCATCGTTGTCAGGAGCGCCCTCGTTGCAGAGATCGTTTGGCTCTCCTGGTGTTCCGAGGATGGGCTCAAAGTTCGGGATGGGAGAGCTGGAAGCACACCAGTTGTCCAAACTATCGTTGGCCGTTGAGGTCAAAAAATCTGGGTCGAGCTGCATCGAAGCGCCCGCCGAGATCGGCCACGTCGCCGGATCATACGTCACGGTGTCGATCACCGTAGAGCCCTGCTGGAGCTGGAGCGTATAGGGACCACTCTGAGACAGGTACAGCGTCTGGCTGTACGCATAATCCAACGGAATTCCAGAACCCGTTCGCCGATCTGGTCCCAGCACCACGTCTCCACCGGCTGGAATCACCACCGAGCGAAGAATCGTGATCGAGATGGTACGATTTCCCTTGAGTACCCAGTTCTTGATGTCGATGTTTGAACCGGTGGTGTTATGCAGCTCAATGAACTGGCCGGTTCCGCCGTTGCCTTCCACCATAAGCTCGGAGATGATGACATCTCCCCGTTGAGTGACCTGCTGTCCTCGAGTCTCTTGTCCGCCGAATGGAGAGCCCCCTGCTGTAGCCAAGGCAGTGCCCGCTACCAGCAGTCCAGCTCCCAGCGCCAAAGTCTTCGTCAGCCCTTTGCGCTCGGTGAAGGTCCTTCTTCTTCCCATTCTGACCCCCTGATTGGTTTGGTCGGCATGTTCCTACGCTTACGTGCGTGAGAAACCTCTCGGATGTTCAAATATATTGGAAACGGGAGTTCAAAAGTCTGATACAACTCCCGACAGAAAGACGGGGCTTCTGAACCCCTTCACGACAGGTACTGCCACTTCTCGCACCCACTGGTGCTGCTTTCCCACGGCTGGCGTCAAGACTCCAGCGTAGCAAGCACCCACCACCCCGTCAACCAAATTTCCCACAAGACACGCCACCCTTGTGTGAAACGATGGCTTTCATAAGATGCTACAACTTTCTCCGAATTTTCTCCTGCTCGGACACACCCACCCCTGGCATATGTGACCTCACGAGACTGCCACTTCTTGCCCCGCTCTCCGCTCTCCCCGTCAACTTCTCGCATTACCCAGCATCGTACACGGCATGATCCATACCAGCAGAGTGCTTTAAGTGATTTCGGACACCATCGGACACCCAAAAACGCTGAGGGCCCTGATGACGTTGAACGCTCGGCGAACGGGCGCTCACGCCCACTCAACCCCAGCAGTCTCTCTCCAGGCTCGCGGAGCTGCCGAGGCTGTTCTTGCGGAGTAAAACGTTGCGCGGCAGGAGGTGTGAGCAAAGAGGTGTATTTTTTGTGAAATATCGAGGAGGGTCGAGGAGGGTCGAGGAGGGGATCCGCGTGGGTGGGGTGAGCGGGACTTAAAAAGGGGAGGAGGTAAGGTCTACCTCCTCCTTCTGCGGTTCGAGTCACACGGCTTAGAAGCTGCCAGCCGGGCCCCCATACATTCCGATATCACTTCGAGAACCATCCGTATCCAAGATCTCAGGAGCACCCTTATCTTTCATCGCGGAAACAGTGACCAGGGCAAAGTTGTCGTTCACAGCACCATCCACCGTATAGTTCACAAATCCCGGCAGGACATACACAATGCCCGTCGTTGTGAAGGTTCCGTTGAAGGTAATGAAGTCTGCGCTCGCGTTCGATTGGAAGTTACAGTACCGGATCGTATGGTTTCCGTTGGCCAGAATACCGCGATCTTGATTGTAACCGAAGTAAGAGTTCTGCACGATGGCATTCCCGTTGTTCAGATACATACCACCACCAGAGCGGCTGGCCGCGTCATTTTCCGCCACAATAAGGTTGGTGAAGACCGCTGCGGAGTTGCTGGTAGCGATACCACCTCCCGCAGCCCCTGACACGTTCAGCTCAAAGAGACTGTTGGCAATATCCATCGGAGAACTCTGAATCATCACACCGGCGCCATTACCCGTCGAGGTGTTGCTATAAATCCTCGATTGCTCCAGCATACCTGTGAAGTTCGAGAAGTACAGACCCCCTCCCTGCGCCGTCGCATTGTTATTCCGCACCACCAGCCCTGACATCGTCGAGTCCGAAGTTGCGGCGTACACAGCGCCACCGCATGCAGCACTGTTGTTGTAGAGTGTACAGTTTTCAATCGTGGGGCTGGCGCTGCTGATGAAGATACCACCTCCATAGCGGTTCGAACCACCGAGCAGACCCACACCATTGATGATGGTAAAGTCACTCAGCAGAGCCTGCGAGGTCTCACCCGTGTGAATGCGCACCGCTGCGTCATTCTTGCCATTTCCATCGATGATGGTCTCACCTCCAAAACCACCCTGAACCGTGACATTCCGTCCGCCGAAGTTCACCACTTCGTTGTACGTACCTGCGTATACATGCACCTGATCGTTGGTCGCCAGGTTCGGAATGGCCGACGAGATCGTGAGGTAGTCATTCTCATTGGTGGAGCCCACCTTTACCCGGTTCACACGCTGCCAAGACGCAGAGAACGGACCACCAAAGGCACCGGCATCTGGCAAACTCCCGTCAATATCTCGATAGGTCGCGGCCATTGCATTGGCATAATCCAGACCCGACGACCCGCTGGACAAGCGCAGGTCATCTTTCATACCACTGTTGCTGACGCCCTTCGTCCACAGACGCACCTTCGGATCGGTGGTGCGATTGTCATTTGCAAAGTTACCCGAGTCGGTGTAGGTTCCATACGCGTTATAACCACGGTTGTTGAAGAACACGTTCGACTTGATCACGGTACCCGCATCCGAATAGATGGCCACCGCACCTGTCGAGACATCGTTGTTCACAATCACGTTATTCCGAATGTCCACCGCCGACAGCTTGAACCACAAGCTGGAGACACCTTGAGCAGCTTCATTACCCGCAAAGGCGTTGAAGTAGAAGGCTGGAGAGCCCAAGTCTCCGTAGACAGCACCTCCAACACCTCCGGTTGAACGATTCTTCACAAAGTGGTTGTTCATGAAGCGGGCCGTTCCACCACTGACGTAGACACCACCTCCGTGGCTGCTCGAGTCATTGTGGACGATATAGTTCCGCACCAGCTCAGGCGCCCCCCCCGCCACGTACAGACCTCCACCCCACTTGGCAGACCCCTTCCGAATGATGTTGTCTTCCAAGCGAGCGTAGCTGTTGATCAGACGAATGTTTCCACCCGTGCTGTTGGTGTTCACACCATTCTTAAAGGTGAAGCCCTTCACTCGAACACCCGAGGGGGTATTTGTGAAGGTCGCCGTCACCCCATTACCCGTACCATTGGCATCGGTGTCGGCATCGATGATGGTATCGGTCGCACCGTCCTGAGACATCAGGGTAAAGGGCACCGCTGGAATCGTGAGGGTCTCACGATAGGTTCCCGGAGCCACCACAATCACCGGATAACTTCCCAAGCTCCCCGAAGAGACCGCCGAGAGGGCGCTGGCAATGGTGCTGTAGTCTCCGCCGCTGGCATTCACCGTCTTGGGAGTCTGCACATGAATGGTCACTTCATCTGCCGCAGACTGGACTTTTCCATCCAAGCTGCGCAAGGCCACCACATACGTCCCCGGCACCGTCGCAGTAAAGCTGGCGCGGAAACGGTTGGCATTCGTCAAGGTGGGCTCGGTCGCCCCCTCTGGAATCGATACAAAGGCCCAGTTGTAGCTCAGGGAATCACCATTTGGATCGCTGCCAGAAGCACCGTCCAGACTGCACGGCAAGCTCACTGCACATGCCGCATCCACCATCGCGCTGGCCACCGGACGCTGAGCCGATGAGGCCGCCACGGCATCGGACATTCCATCCGAGTCTGTGTCCGCCGCATTAGGATTCAGCCCCGCATCCAGCTCATCCCAGTCGTTGAGTCCATCGGCATCTGAGTCACTTGCCAGCGGATTTGTGCCAGCAGTTGCTTCTTCCCCATCCGTCAAGCCATCCGCATCCGAATCCGGATTCAATGGGTTCGTGCCTGCCGTCGCTTCTTGACCGTCCGTGCGCCCATCATCATCGGAGTCCGCATCCAATGCATTGGTGCCTGCGGTTACCTCCTGACCATCCGTGCGTCCATCGGAGTCCGAATCTGCCTGCAATGGATTGGTTCCAGCAATCGCTTCCTGTCCATCATTCAGACCATCATCATCGGAGTCAGAATCCAGCGGATTGGTGCCAGCAGCCAGCTCCTGTGCATCCGTGCGTCCGTCCGTATCCGTATCCGGCTGAAGTGGATTGGTGCCCGCCGTGGCTTCTGCCCCATCCGACAAGGTATCGTCATCCGAGTCTGCATCCAATGGGTTTGTTCCGGCGGTCACTTCCTGACCATCCGAGCGGCCATCATCATCCGAATCCGCATCCAGTGGGTTGGTGCCACCCATCGCCTCTTGACCATCGGTTTGACCATCGTCATCGGTGTCGGAGTCCAGCGGATTGGTGCCTGCTGTGGCCTCCGCTCCATCGGAAACCCCATCGGCATCGGAGTCTGCATTGAGCGGATTAGTACCCGCTGCCACCTCGGCTGCATCGGCGGAGCCATCATCATCACTGTCGCTGTCATTGGGATCGATTCCCAAGTCTACTTCGTCTCCATCCGTCAACCCATCCGAGTCGGTGTCAGCGTCGAGGGGATCCGTGCCTTCCGTCTGCTCCTGTGCATCAGACAGTCCATCCGAGTCTGTATCGGCCATGATCGGGGAGGTTCCCGCGTTGTATTCTGCCAAGTCACTCAGACCATCTCCATCAGAGTCGGAGCTATTGGGATTGGATCCCAGTGCCTGCTCCTGTTCATCGGCCAGACCATCATCATCCGCGTCGTAGTCCACGTTGATGCCCAGCGGACCTCCTTCCCAACCCAGGTCATTGCGTGTGCCATTCACATCGTTCTGATTGGCGCTGGGATCACCCGCATTGATCAAGCTGCTCAGATAACGCAGTTGAAAGTTATTGCTCGAAGTGGCTGGATTTCCATCATAAGAGACAAACGATGGATCCGCGCTGAGGTTATTGGATCCCACTACCCCCGAGGCGATGGTGCCCGCTGCGTTCTGCCAGAAGCTGCTGTAGGTCACGCTGACGGAGCTGCTTCCAGAGATGGCATACGGCCCAGAGTTCGATGACAGAATGCTGTTGGTCACGCTGAGCTGTCCGCCCAGCAGGACCGCAATGGCGCTGCCATCTCCACCGGTGCTGCTGACCAAGGTGCTGTTCACCACTTGGCCCACCGCCGTGGCATCTGACAGATAAATGGCCCCACCTGTTGCCGCCGAGTTCCCCACCAGGAGGCAGTTTCTCACGGCGACTCTCTCTCCACCATTTAAGGCAAGAGCGCCACCAAATCCAGTGGCTGTGTTCTGTTGGAACTTGGATCGAATGATCTCCAGCTCACCCCCGTTGTCCAGTGCCACCGCACCACCACCAGAAGCGCTCGAGGTGGCAGCATTTCCGATAAAGGTGGACGTGCGAATCCATGAGTCTTCTTGATTGGCTGCTACCGCTGAGGCATGCAACACCGCACCTCCACGGCCAGCAGAGTTGGCTGTAAAGAGCGTATTATCCACCTGGAGGACCGATGCGTTGTTGGTTGCAATCGCACCACCGTTACCAGACATATTGACATTGCTGCTGCGTCCAAACTCGGAATTTTTGACCTTCAGCACGCTGTTGTCGGACAGGTAAAATCCACCACCAGAGGTAATGGCAGAGTTCTTCAACACGAGCACATCATCGGCCACCACCTGAGAACGTGCGTATGCAACCAGCGCACCTCCCGTCTCATTTGCCACATTGTTTTGGAAGGTGACATACTTCAGCGTGATGCTGGAGCCGGTGGAGAGATACATACCTGCTCCCGTCTTAGCGCGGTTGTTGTCCACCATCGCCCGGGAGGTCGTGGCACTGCCCACGTAGGTGATGCGTGCGGCATGGGCATACAGACCCGCGCCGAACACTTGATCCTGTGAGCTGGCCACATCATTCAAAAACAGGGTGCAGTTTCGGAACTCAGGCGCACCCCCAAACACATACACACCCGCACCCGCTCCAGGCGTCGTCGTGCTGTTGTTTACTTTATTGCCAGAGATGGTGACACTCTCAAACAAAGGTGAGCCATTGAAGATGGCCACGCCCGCGCCAAACTTGGCTCGGTTGTTGGAAATCACCACATTTTTGAGCGAGGGTGAGCTGTTTTGAATCAGCACACCACCACCCACATTATATCCATCCACGGTGGAGCCGACACCTCCCGTAACCGTGAATCCTTCGAGCGAAGAGGCTGCACCTTCTCCGTTATCAAAGCGCACCACCACGCCACCCGCCAGCGGACCTTGGAGGGTGGTTGTACCGGCACCTCCCGAAGAACGAATGCGCAGGATCTTTCCACCAAAATCCACGGTTCCAATATAAGTACCGGGTGCCACTGTAATGGTCGAATAGCTGGCAGCGGCGTCGATGACGGCTTGCAGCGCCCCCGTGCTGTGGCTGATTTCTGCTCCAGCATAGACCTTAATCACGGTGCTGGAGGAAGCTGCTGCTGCAGCCGGTGCAGTGCCCGCATCCGTCACGGTCACGCGCACTTCATATACACCCGCCACATCGGGAGTGAAGGTCATACTGGATGCAGAGCCACTCACCGATAACGTGGAGTCATTAGGTTTGCTGACCAGGCTCCAGGCATAACTCAGGGCCGTGCCATCTGGGTCCACACTATTGGCTGCCGAGAGGGTCACACCCTCGCTGCCTGCCACCACCACTCTGTCTCGAGTAGCCACCAAAGTCGGACGATGATCGGCGGCATTTGAAGGATCTGTTCCGGCGTCGAGCTCTACATCATCATTCCAGCCATCCCGATCCGTGTCACTGACTTGGGGATTGGTGCCCGCTGCAAATTCCTCCGCATCGGTCAACGTATCACCATCGCTGTTGGTGGTGCTGTCGATGATCGACGCATCCCCAAAGTATTGCTCCTCCCAGGCATCTGCGATGCCATCTCCATCGGCATCGTTGTAGCCCGTGGGCAGCTCCAGCATGGGCATGTTACCACCAAAAGCACCCATGTCATTGCGAGAGCCGTCCACATCATTGTACAGGGCTTCGGGATCACCTGCGTCGATCAGGGGCGACGCGACGGCTGGACGATAGCTGTAGCTGGCGGATCCAGCCACTGCGCCGCCGCCTTCAAAGCTCGAGTCACTGTTGGCCGTATTGCTGCTGCTGATGTTGCTGGCAGAGTACGTGCCACCCAGGCTCGAGCCAGACGCCGCATACACATTCGAGTACCTCAGCTCCGCACCTGCAAGCGCGGGTCGTCCGTCGGTTGTTCCAATGGAATAGCCAAACAGCAGATTTTTTCCTGCTTGTGAGGCCACTGCATTATGAATCACGCTGTTGATGAATCGTGGCATGGAGCCGGCACTGAAGAGCTCAACGCCGCTGGTGATCCCGGTTGGTACGCTGTTATCTGCCAGGGTGACGTTCTCAAAGTATGCCTGAACACCCTCATACAGATAGACACCACCGCCGCCTGCGGGTGTACCGCTTGTGGTGGTCGTCGCGGTGCTGCTATTGCCCGAGATCAAGCTGCTGATCATCGAGGGACGGGCACCGGAGAGGAAATAGAGTCCACCTCCGTATCCAGCGGAGTTTCCTCTGATGGAGGTTCCAATCAGGGTGGGCATCACCCCACTCATACCGAAGATGGCCCCTCCTCTCATCGCACCCGTGTTATTACTGATCACCGAGTCTTCGATCTGAGGATGAGATCCCAAGTACAAGAAGATGCCACCACCACCACCCGCATTGCTGGCCGAGATGATATTGCCATCGATCCGAGTATTGCGGATCACAGGAGATGCTTTGAACAGATACAGGCCCGCGCCAGCATTGGCGGTATTGTCTTCGATCACCAAATCTTCGAGCACAGGAGATGCGCCGCTGATGAAGGCACCTCCACCAAAGTATCGGCCAGCGGTGAGGCCCACCGTGGAGCCTTCTTTACCCCGTCCATTGCGGAGTGTCAGGCCCCGAATTTTGAGACCTTCGCCCTGTTCCCCATCAACATAGAGGGGGGGATTGCTGTTGTTGCCATCGATGATGACTGCTGCGGTGCTTCCAGGAGCTCGTTTCAGCTCAATCTCTGGAACGGTTGAATCGATGACCACATTCTCTTGATAGGTGCCTGGATAGACCTCGATGACATCGCCTACTTGAGCGGCATCCACGGCACTTTGAATGGTGGTATGAGTACAAGTGGAAGGTCCACCGCAGGAGCTGGATGTTCCGCCGACTTTCATCGTAGCGGCCTGCACGGACGCTGGCAATGCGCACAGTCCTCCGAGCAAGATCAGCTTGGAGATATTTTTCTTTTTCATGGTCGTACTCCACGGATTATCGTCAACTGAGCAGATGCTCGCGGCAATACTCCCAAATACTGGAAGTTAGGTTGCCGACCAATAGGACGGCAGCCTTTTGTCATCGCTTGAGCCCTTTTCGCCCGTCATGGAGGATTTGTGCGCCGTCGTCGCCTCCGCAGTTGCAACCCGCATGAAGGATCAGGTATGTAAAGTCCTCACAATTCTTTCGCTTTGGAGTTGAGGCGTATGCTTGAGGCACAGCCCCTATTTCGCGCCCTCCAGACCTCGTCGCTGGAGTTATTTCTGACGGCTTATGCCCGAGCGGGTCGGACCACGGCCAGCCGTCACGCCCTCCGGATCGACAGCACCCGTTACGCGGCGCTTCAGGTGTTGCCGGACGATTATGGGTTTAGCAGCCTCTCCTTGGCGGGGTTTACCTATGGTGTGATGCTCTCGGATCGTCTTGCCGGACCTCTGGCCCCTTTTGCCAAGACCAGTGCAGCCCAGCTTGCTTCGGCTCAGTCCCTGTGGTGTTTGCGTGGCGCGCGACCTTATCGCACTGAGCTTCCAGAGATGTTGCTGATTGGAGACTTGCCACAAGACACCTTTGCCCTTTCCCACGCCCTCTTTACCTTCGTGCGGGAGCACGATGCACCCCAAGCCTCTGAAGTGGTGGAGCGTCTGGTGGGACGTCACCTAGAGTATGATCGGCTGGTGGGACTGCTCGCCCGTGTCGTGACCGAGTGTTCGACTGATTATCGCCCGCTGCTGCTTTTGTCCTCTGCACTTCAGCTTTCTGCGCGCTTGGGGGGCGAAGAAGTGACCGAGCTTCTGCAAGCGGTCGTTCGAGGCACCATTGCAGTTCAGCTCAAAGCACCGCCGGGAGACTTGCCACCGCGTGCTCACTTGCCCCCTTCATTGGACGAAGAATTGCCTTTTCTACTGGCGGCGCAAGTTCAAACGGGTGGTGTCGTTGAGCTCTCGCGCCTGCGCATGCGTGTGCGCTTAGAAGGTGCGGATGCGTGGCAAGCGGTGCTCGACGCGCTGCGCAAGAAGGCTTCGTGGCGTTCGATTCTGGACACCTTAAGCTTGGTGGCGGCGGAGCGGCTGATGTTGGCGGCTCCATCTCGGCTCGAGAGTCACACCGGTTTGCACCAAGTTTTGGAGGCGATGGCCCAAGTGCGGGCCGTGCGTTGGCTGATGACCCACCATCCGTCACCGGGTGCATTGAAGGCCCTGCTTCAGCTCGCGGCCTATATTGGCTGGCTTCGCTTTGCCGTGACCGATCCGGCGCCCCTCACCACTTTGCAGGATCAGAATCCCACCCGGCTTTTGCATGGGGTGCGTGAAGGTCTGCGTGCCTCCGATCCGGTGGCGGCTTGCTCTTACGTGGCCCGTTACCGGGAGCTGAACTTGCCACGAGAGGGTCTGGCGGGTGTTTTGGCCGAAGAAGGCGCTCGAGGTGGCACCAGTGCGGAGGCGTGTGCGCTCCGAATGCTTGTGACAGAAACGGCATTGGCTGAAGCTGAGGCGCTCTATGGATCGATGGAAGAAGGCAGCTATTTCCAGGGGTTAGCGCGAGTCTTGACCCTTGTACCTGCGGACGTTCCATTCCAAACTGCATTTGAAAGGCAATCGCCGCTTGCAGAGCATCGTTCGGTGGGGGGAGCCTGAGCAGCGGGAGCGTGGTTTTTTTCACGCTCCTATGCACATTTTACGACGACCACGCATGGGTAAATCGACCTGCCACTCAGTTGAACTGAGCGCCATCGGCCAAAAGTCGCAGCTTGACGGGGGCTTCCGTGGGTTCTGGCTCACCGGCATCTTGTGCCAAATGTTTGGCTTCTTCCAGATCCTGCACTTCCTTCTTGAACATTCCATATGCCACGATCTTTTTGCCTTCGGAGCCTTGGGCCAGGAAGATGTGGTATTTCGGCGCGGTGATCAGCACACCGGGCGCGCCAGCCTGCGCTGCGATCTCAAACCAGCAGCCTTTTTTCTTGCACAGCTTGGTGATGACCCCTTCAACCGCCACCGTCTGGCCATTAAACTGATCCGGCTGAGCCAGTACGTCGGCCACGGGAACACGACGGGCATCCGCAGGAATGGGATCTCCAAGCTGGTTGGCGGGAGCTGATGCCGGTGCGGATGCCTGTGGAGCAGGTGTTGATGCACACGCTCCGAACAGCAGCGTGAGGCCCAACATTGAAAGGCTCAG